>JBAYIO010000014.1:0-71036 GCA_041665605.1 Victivallaceae bacterium
GGACCGACGGCAGTGTTAATGGGAATAAAATATATACGGCAGACCCTTTCAACTCAAAGCCATTTACCCAGTGCAAGGTACAAGGAGATATTAATAATCATTGGGATATTAAGTAGAACCCGGTCTATAAAAGATAAGTTGACGAAAATTGATGGGTTTTGAAAGAAACTATTTTTTTTCAAAAGAATTAACTCTATGAAACTAAACTATTGCAATTTATTCCGTATTAAAATTTAATCGGGAAGCGTTGTTAAAATGAATAAGGAAAAGTTATGTTTAATCGGAATGTAAAATTATTTTGCCTATGTCTGACGTTTTTATTATGCTTTCTTTTTGCAGGACCGCTTATGGCGGACAATCCGGATTTGGCCGGCTGCTGGAATTTTGACGGCAACCTTCTTGATCTTTCCGGAAATAACAATCCCGGAACGGTTTCAGGAACTGCCGCATATAATGACGGCAAAGCCGGCCAGTCATTTGATTTTAATGGCAACACGTATATTGACTGTGGAGCCAATCCCGGTCTAAGTATTGCCGACAATATTTCGCTTGAACTCTGGTTTTATCCGAAACAGTGGTCCACCGGCTATGCGGCCTATCCCGTTAATAAGCGGTCAGGCACGGGAGACGCAAATTATGTAATGTATTTCTTTGGGGATACATCCGGAAGTATGTATAAAAGGGTTGGTTTTTATGCAAATGCCGACGGGACGTGGAAGAATGCTTCACCGACCTGCCTGATACCCGCTCTTGATGCATGGTATCATATCGTATGGACGTACAATAGCACAAGTGGGGGGAGCTTGTATGTCAATGGCGTATCCCAGGGTTTGCCAACTGGTACCGGCGCATTGACGACGAACACTGCAAGTTTAAAGATAGGCACCGGCTTTAACGGCCTCATTGATGAGGTGAAAATTTATAACCGGGTATTGACGCCGGAAGAGGTGGCGCAAAAGAGCGGATTTAAAATGGCTGCGGCAGTCTTCAATCCAGGAAAATGGGATGCCGAATGGATATTGCCGGCGGATAAGAATATCAGGGACAAGGCCAGATTCAGCAAAGAGTTTGAGCTGAAAGAAATTCCCCGCTGGGCAAACGTCTCAATAGCAGCGGAGTCGTATTCATCCATTTTAATCAACGGGAAACAAGTCGGTCGGACAAGTTCATGGATAGATCCGAAGGCCTTCAATATAAGTTCTCTTCTGCGGATAGGAAGAAACATGATTGAAGCCGACGTTACTTCGGCCAAAAAACAGCCGGCCCTGATGTGCGAGGTCGTGTTGTGGAACAATGCGGGAAAATGCCGCAAAATCATAAGCGATTCAAGCTGGAGCGCGGTTTCCGATGATAAAAAAAGCAAAAGCCGCCCGGCGCCGTTTGTAACTCCGCAGGCAGGCCCCGTTTGGGGGCCGCTCGGCTATATCTACGGAGGCCCTCTGCCTGATGTCAAGGTCATTGAGCATAAGTCGCCTGAAAGAAAATCATACGGCGAGGCACTGGAAGTTTCAATATCTTTTTCGGGTAACCCTGTCGAATACGGCGCGGAATGGGTTGAGCTTCTTTTTAAAACAGAGGGTAAAGTTGTCAGAACACTTAAGCCATGTACCACCGGCGGAAACAGTTTTGTGTATCGCATTCCGGCAGTCCCAAGCTGGATGCCGTCCGGAAAATACACCCTCAATTGGAGACGAGCCGGAACATCGGAAGAACCGCGCGTCTTTGCATCCATGGAAATAAGCGGAGAAATACCGCCATCCTGTTGTGCTGAAGTGAAAGAATATAACGGACGTCCGCGGCTTCACATTAACGGAACCCCGTTGCCTTTTCTCGGAATGCTTACAAGGAACCCGAGGTACTTGTCTGTTGAGCATAAAGACATGGGGGAGGCCGGAAGGCATCTCCAGTTTGCCATATCTTACCTGGACTGGAACAAAGAGTGCGATTATAACGTTTTTGATGAGCAGATTTATGCAGTTCTTAACGCGGACCCCGAAGCGAACGTCATGATATGGCTCGGAATTTACGCGCCGGATTGGTGGAAGCAGCAGCATCCGGAAGAGCTTATCAAGTTCGCCGATTCGACAATTGACGACAGAACCGGTCAAGGACGGACATTATACGACGCGTCAATGGCCTCAACATTATTCCGCCAGGAAGCAAGCAACGCTTTGACTGCTCTTGCCAGGCACATTCTTTCAAAACCTTATCGCAGCCGGATATTCGGTTTTATGTTCTCCGGCGCCACGACTGGCGAATGGATATGGTTGGGTTCGATAACGCCGATGCCTGCTTTCAGTGATTATTCCGTTCCCATGCGGAAATATTTCCAATCCTATCTGCAAAGCAAATATCAGAGCGACGTCAAAGCGCTTCAAACCGCATGGAATCAACCGGACGTTAATTTCACCACTGCCGAGCCGCCGGCGAAGCAGCTCTGGCTTGACGAAACGAGCCAGGCAAAAGCTCCATTCCACGTTAACCGGCAGATTCTGGATTACGCGACAGCCCACTCGGAAGTCATGGCGGACATAATAGCTGCTTTTGCTCGCGTAATTCGCGGGGAAAGCAGTAATAAATGGATAACAGGGGCATATTACGGATACCATCTTTATCTGCCGCGGCATACCTATCTGGCAATGACCGGACATCTCGCGATGGGAAAGCTCCTGCGAAACCCTGATATACAGCTCCTGGATTCCCCGTACACATATTACAAACGCGGTCCGGGAGGTGACGGCATGCCGATGACCGGCGGACTTGAAAGCGTCCGGCTTCACGGCAAATTATGGATATCTGAAAACGATGTCAGGACGCATCTGGCAGTGGACGCGCAGGAGGCCCTCAATGCGCGCTGTCTTACGGAAGATGATACGCTGCAGGTTTTAAGACGGGATTTCGCGCTTTCTCTCATCAGGGGCTTCGGTTCCTACTGGTTCAGTATAGCGCAGCCGACCCGGCCATGGTTTGCAGGTAAATTATTCATAGACCGCGCAAAGGAATTTCAGAAAATTGCCGATGAAGATTTGACCCGCCAGTTTAAAAGCGACGCACGGGTTGCTGTCATAATAGATGAGGAAAGTCCTAAATGCGTGCATCCGGCCTATAATATTTTGAAGCCGCTGCTTCAGGAGCAATTCTGTGCTAATATGAACAGCGTGGGCGTTCCTTGGGACTGTTATCTGTCCAGCGACCTTGAAAAAATTGCCGGACAGTATGACGTGTTTGTTTTTGCCAATCTCTTTTATCTAAGCAAGCCACTCAGGAAAATCATAGACTCGGAATTGAAAAAAAAGGGAAAAACCATTATCTGGTGTTATGCTCCGGGCGGCGCGCACCTTGAAAACACTCTTGAATATATGAGCGGATTAACAGGATTGGACAATATCAAGGAAAATGCTTCAGGCAAGCCGTCCATCAAGTTTGACGGCTCAAAAGAATCCATCGCATGGACTGAAGGAATACCGGCGCTTCCGACATTTTATTCGGAAGATAAAACAGCAAAGGCGCTTGGAAAATATGAAAATGGGAAAATCGCCATTTTATCCAAAGAACTTGACGGCTGGAAAAGTATTTTTATCGGAGCTCTTTATCTGCCGCCGTCCGGATGGCGAACGATATTCCGGGAGGCAGGACTCAGTCCAATAATGGACACTGATGATGTGGTTTATTTCAGGTCGCCATGGTTCGCGTCTCATACCAGGGACGGCGGAAGGAAAACCGCTAATCTGCCTTCTGAATGGAAAGAGGCGGTAGATATCTACCATGACAAACATTACCTCATCGAAAATGGGAAACTGAGATGGGATGCTAACCCCAACACTACTTACCTCTTTAAAAAGAAATAAGTCGCAATAAAAACGTTTGAATTAAATTTAAAAGTAGAAAAATGATTATCTATCCGTCATCTGTTTCAACCCCCGCGTCCGGGGTTGCGCTGATTGACTTCGGCAAAGACGCTTTCGCCCGGCTGGAGCTTGAACTGACTTGTGACTGCGTTAGAAATATCGAGGTGTGTATCGGCGAGGTATTTACGAATGGCAGGCTGAACCGCGCTCCGGGTGATTATCGCTGTTTCAAGTCGTTTCAACTGCAATTGCGGCCGGGACGGCATATTTACCAGATCGAAATTCCGCCTCACCAGGCGCCGAATCCAGCGTTGCCCAAACTTTATCCGCCCAAAGAAGCCGGCGGTGAAA
Source organism: Victivallaceae bacterium (assembly GCA_041665605.1). Taxonomy (GTDB): domain Bacteria; phylum Verrucomicrobiota; class Lentisphaeria; order Victivallales; family Victivallaceae; genus CAIPAT01. The sequence continues at coordinate 4,200 of JBAYIO010000014.1, forward strand.
TTGCCCCATTCCGCTATGTTGAAATTACCGGTTATGAGGGTGAAATAATTGCGCGTCAAATGGCTGTTTTCGCGCCATTCAATGATCAGGCGGCCAGTTTCAAGTGTTCTGATGAACGATTGAATCGCATCTGGGAGTTCTGCAAATATTCTATCAAGGCCACTTCCGCATTCGGAATGTACATTGACGGAGAGCGGGAGCGATTGCCTTACGAAGGCGACGCCTACATTAATCAACTCGGACATTTCTGTTGCGACTGTGATTACTCAATGGCGCGGCGGACAATTGATTATTTATTTAAGTACCCTACATGGCCCACAGAGTGGAGCCTGATCATGATTCCGGTGGTCTTTGAATATTATCTTTATTCAGACGACATTGAAAGTTTTGAAGGCTGGAAACCCCGCCTCTGCGAAAAACTCTGTCTTGACCGGATTGGAGATGACGGGCTGTTGCTTAATAACGGCAAAGACATTGTGGATTGGCCGGCCGGCGAACGTGATGGTTACGAATTAGGCAAAATCAATCTTGTGCCGAACTGTTATCTATACCATGCCCTGACATTATTGGGTGAAAATGAGAAGGCTGCCCTACTGAAAAACAACATTCGCCAAAAGTTTTTCAGAAACGGCCTTTTTATTGACAGCACGGATTCCAGGCATAATTCCTTGCACGGCAATATGTTCGCTGTGCGGTTCGGAATAGCCGAGCCGGCGGAGTATCCGCTCATTCTTAAATTTATTCGTTCAAAAGGCATGTCATGCAGCGTATACGGCGCCCAGTTTCTCCTGGAGGCGTGTTATCAAGGCGGAGCAGTTGACTATGCACTGGAGTTGATGACTTCCGGAGGATTGAGAAGCTGGATGAATATGCTTAAATGCGGCTCAACCATCACGATGGAAGCCTGGGATGACAGTTTCAAGCCGAATCAAGATTGGAATCACGCCTGGGGAGCGGCTCCGGCCAATATCATCCCCCGTGAACTTTTCGGGATTAAACCGTTAAAGCCGGGCTTTGAAGTTTTTCAATTCAAACCTCAGATGGGTTCCCTGCAATCGGCTCAACTGCGCCATCCTACGCCGCATGGCCCGATTGAAATAGAAATGAACCGGAAAGAAATCCGGCTTTCGCTGCCAGGCGGAACTGTAGCGCAAGTGGAACTGCCGGGCCAGCCCGTTCAAATGAAGACGCATTCAGAAGTTTTTGAATGGAATATAAAAAGTTCGGTGCGTAAAGGGCGGGTTGATAAAAGTTGCGTCTGTGCAGAATACTAAGGCGTTGTTCAAAAATAAACTTTACAAGTTTCGCGATTCCTAAAGATTGCGAATCGGTATAATTTTTTTTAAATCATGCGGTTTATCTCCGTCAGTCATTGATTTTTTCCGTCCGGACGCTATTGTTTTGAGATAATATTTACCATAGTTTGATACCCGGATTGTTTTTTAGAGGGAAGATATGATTTCTGCAGATAATTTAACCGGAGACAATCGTTTTAAATTGATTTCCGGCAATCGTCTTGAACTTCTTGCGCAGGATTTATCCAAACGTTTTGCCGGCGGCGATATTTTCACGCCGGAAATAATTGTGGTGCAGAGCCGCGGCATGGAACGCTGGCTTTCGCTGCGCCTGGCCGAATTTAACGGCATTGCCGCAAACCTGCAATTCCCTTTTCCGAAAGCGTTTATCAGCAATCATGTTTTCAGCGCGATCTCCCCGGATATCTGCGAACGCGATGTATTTCCTTCTCCGGAAATATCGGTCTGGAAGATCTGCGAATTGCTGCCGGACCTGATTGAGTCGGACGCGGATTTCGCGCAACTGCGGAACTATATCGGGGGCGACCATTCCGGACTTAAACTGTTTCAACTGGCGGAGCAACTGGCGACTCTTTTTGACAACTATCTGGTGTTCCGGCCCGATGTGATCAGCGAGTGGGACAACCGGCGGAACCCCCTGTCCGCGTTTCCTGAAAGCAGATGGCAGATGAAGCTTTGGAACAGATTGTCCGCCGGCAGCCGTCCGGTGCATTTCGCTTCCATGTACGCGGCGTTCCTGAAACTGATTTATCCTGATCTATATCCGGATTGCGGCGGGGCGGATTATCAGGCTGACAGCGTCGCGTTTGAGCTGCCGCCACGGATATTTTTCTTTGGATTTACTTCGCTCTCGCCAGCGTTTATGGATATGATTTTCGCGGTATCGAAAATCACCGAGGTATATTTTTACTATCTGAATCCGTGCCGGGAGCAGGCATGGGAATATGTGCTGACCGGGAAACAGGAAATGAACCTGATCGGCCGTGAACTCAAGAATCTGGTGGAGAAATCCGACCTGAAAGACGGTTTCATCAAGCAGGAGCTCAGCGACCGCCTGAGCGCGCTTTATATTGTCAGCGGCAATAGTCTCCTGGGTTCGCTCGGTACGCAGGGGCGCGAATTTTTCGGATTGATCAATTCCCTGAACAGTGAAGACTGCGCAATGCTTTTCGACGAAAATCCGGCGGCGGATACGCTGCTGCGCAAAATTCAGCGGGATATTCAGGAACTGCGCAATCCGGCGGACGAAAAAGATCCGCGCGAGGCGCTGATTGCCGCCGGCGACCGCAGCATCCAGATCCATTCGTGCCACAGCCCGATGCGCGAGGTCGAGGCGCTGTTCGAAAACCTGATTGACATGTTCAGCCGCGACGCGACGCTGCTGCCGAAAGACGTCATGGTGCTGATTCCGGAAATTGAGAAATACGCCCCTTATATCGAAGCGGTATTCAATTCCCGTCCGCATGACGATCCGCAATGGTTTTTTGCGACTATTGCCGACCGCCGCCGGAGTTGCTCCGACGCGGAAGCCACCGCTTTCATCGGCATTCTCAATCTTTGCTCCAGCCGGTTCAAGGCTCCGGATGTGCTTGATATCCTGGAAAATACGGCGGTGGCCGACTGTTTCGGGATCGGGGAGGACAGGCTGCCGCTTATCAGGCAGTGGATTTGCGATGCGAACATCAACTGGGGGATTGACGCCGAGTTCAGGGAACATACTGAAGGCGTGGATGTCGCGTTTCGCGAAAATTCCTGGCGCTTCGGGCTTGCCCGGATGCAGGCCGGGTTTGCGATGGGCGGCGGCCAGGCCGGGGAGGAGGCCATTTTCAGCGGATATTCCGGAGACATTCTGCCGTGCGGCGGCTTTTCCGAACAGAATGCCGGGCTTCTCGGCCGATTCGCCGAATTCATGGAGCTGCTGTTCGGGATGTTTCAGGCGGTCAGATATCCCAAACCCGACGGTCATGGCAATCAGGTTTTTACCGCGCCGTGGTGGAAGCGTTTTCTGCTCGGCATAATCAATAATTTCTTTTCCGGCGGAACCTGTTTTGCCGAGGCCGTGCAGGAACTGCGCGAAGCGGTCAATACCGTCACCGGCAATATGGAAAAAGGCGGACTGCGGGAGAAAGCCGGTCTGGAAGTGATGATTTACGCGCTGAAATCCGCGCTGGATTCCACCAGCGTCAGCGGGGGTTTCCTGCGCGGCGGCGTGACTTTCTGCGAGGCCCGGCCGCTGCGCAGCATTCCTTCGCGCGTCATCTGCATGCTCGGCATGGACGAGAACAGTTTTCCCCGGCAGACCGGAAGCGCCAGTTTTGACCTGATGGCGTCACGTCCGCGTTTCGGTGACCGTTCCGCCCGCAATGACGACCGTTTTTTGTTTCTGGAGAGCCTGATTTCAGCGCGCGATATTTTTTATCTCAGTTACACCGGGCAGGGGAACAAAGACAATACTGAATATCCGTCCAGCGTGCTGGTCAGTGAACTGCTGGATTACATCGCATCCGGCTACCGCTTTACGCAGAGCGTGAGCCAGGGGGATAATCGCGGGGATATTGAAAAAAGACTGAAGATAAAGCATCCCCTGCAGGCATTCAGCTGGCGGTATTTTGCCGCAGATCCGGAGACGGCGGACGCCGTTCAGCCGGTGGCGCCGCCGGTCTCGTATTCCAGTGAAAATCTGCATGCGGCGGAAATGCTGTTCCTGCCGCGCTTCAGGCAGGAATTCCTGAAAAATGAACTGGCGCCGCCGCCGGATGAACTGCTGCGGATAAACCTTGCCGACCTGGTTGTCTTCTTCCGCAATCCGGCTAAATATTTTCTGACGAAAAGACTGATGATCCGGCCTTCGATTGAAGATATTCCGGAAATTTCGGAATGCGAAAAGTTCGGGCTGAACGGACTGGATAAATATAAAATCGCGGAAAAAATGATCCGGGATAATATTGCGGTATGGCAGGACGGCGGACGTGAAACGCTGCGCGGGCAACTGAAGCGCCATTACCAGGCGTCCGGCGAACTTTCGCCGGGATCATGGGGCGAACAGCAGTTTGCATCGCTGTTTCTGGAGACCGCCGCTTTTGCTGAAAGAATCGCCCCGCATGTGCGCCGGAAAATCGATCCGCTGACTGCGGGCGTCAGTTTTGAAAACGGGATTTCAATGTTTGCGCGGCTGGAGGATATTTATGCTGATGAAAATGATGCTCCATGCCAGATACTTTTCAGGTATGCCGGTTTGAAGGAGTCCGATATGATTCGCGCCGCAATCTTCAATCTGGCGGCGAATCTTGAACCGCTGTCTAAAATTGCGGAAGCGCCGCTGAACACTCTGCTGATCGGCAAAGATAAACATTGCCAGTATGCGGCTGAATCACCCGAAACGGCTGCTGGAAAACTCTGTCTGCTGCTGGATATGTTCATCGGCGGCCTGCGTAAACCGCTGCCGTTTTTCCCGGCAACCTCCACTGCCTATTATCGCGCCATGATTAAAAGCGGCGACCGGGAAAAGGCGCTGGAGGCGGCAGTTAAAAAATGGGAATCCGACTTTGCCGGCGACGCTGAATCGAACGATGATTACTTCAGGTTTTTCCACAGGGATGTGCTGCCTGCCGGTAGAGAGTTTGAAGACACTGCAATGCTGCTTGGCCGCCTGCTGCAACTGGACAAAGTGAAAGTTGACAACAGCAAACTGGAAAAGGGGGGCTCTGATGAATGAATTTGATCTTTTGAGCCAGCCTTTGCGGGCGGGGACCGTCAGCCTGATTGAAGCCAGCGCCGGCACCGGCAAGACGACCGCCATTGAAAATCTGTTCATCCGCCTGCTGCTTGAGGGGATTGAGCGCGACGGCGAAAATATTACGCTGGAAGTTAAACAGATACTGGTCGTGACTTTCACCGAAGCCGCCACCGCGGAACTGGTGGACCGGGTGCGCCGGAATATTTTCCGGGCGATAGAATTGCTGAATGCCAGGCTGGTGGTGGACGAGGTTAATTATCTGAAGAAAAAACCGGAGGATATTTCCGATATTCTGATCCGGCTGCTGGTAAATTTCCTGACAAAAAACAGCCATGACGGCGGGCCGGACAGAAGAAATGTCCATTATGCGAACCATCTGCTGCATGCCGCGCTGTCTGATTTTGATGAGGCGTCCATCTCCACCATTCACGGTTTCTGTTCGAGAATGCTTAACGAATTCGCCTTTGAAAGCGGCGTGTCGTTCGGGGCTGAACTTATAACTGACGACCGCCTGCTGGTTGACGAGGTTGCCGCCGATTATTGGAGACAGCATTTTTATGCGCCTGATTCCAAACTGAAGTGTGCGGCCGCCGGAGCCGGGGGATTGAGTCCGGATGAACTGTCCCGCCTGGCCAGGAATATCCTTAAAGCTCCGGAAATTAAAATGTCGGGTGAGGAAAACATTCCTGAAGTTGCTTCCGTCTATACAAGTTTGGAGGCAGCGTTCAGGCAACTGTCGGATTTTTTCATTCCCCGCCAGGCAGAGATAAGCCGGTTGCTGCGGGAGAATCTGAATATTTTCAAAGTGGATTTCAGGAGAAATTTTTCTGATGCGCTCAGTGCGCTGACAAGCGGGCTGGAGAAGACAGACTTCACTTCCGTGATGAACGGACTCGGGGTTTTCGATCCGGATTATTTTGCCGGAAATCAGCAGAAGAGGAAAGTCTGGAATGCCGAGGACGGCCTGATGCCGCCGGTGATCGGGGAACTGCTGAAACTGTGCGGGAAATTTAAGCAGTCGGCCAATGATTTTTGCGTGGCGGTAAAGACTGGTTTTGTCCGGCATCTGCGCGATTCGGGGGCGCTGAAATCGAAAAAGCGGATGTTGCAGGTGCAGTCGTTCGATGACCTGCTGTCCGACATGCATTCCGCGCTCAAAGCACAGCCGTCTTTCGCCGACCGCATCCGCCGGCGTTTCAAAGTGGCGCTGATTGATGAATTTCAGGATACCGATCCGGTGCAATATGATATTTTCCGGCTGATATTTCAGGATAAATCAACGCTGATGCTGATGGTCGGCGATCCCAAGCAGTCGATTTACGCGTTCCGCGGGGCAGACATATATTCCTATCTGCATGTCGCCGGCCGACTGGACAGTTCCAGCCGCACTACGCTAAACAAGAATTTCCGTTCATCCAGCCGCCTGCTGGAGGCGTTCAACACTGTTTTCGGTGCTGAAAATCCGTTTGTCGAAAAGGATATCATCTATCTGCCGGCCGAATCCGGCAGGGAGCCGGACCGGCTGGTAATCGAGGGCGAGGATATTGAGTCGTCGCCGCTGAAACTGTGGATGCTGGAGCCGGGCGGCGACCAGGAACCGCTTTCCAGAAAAAATGCGGTTGACCGCCTGCGCAAAGCGACGGCTTCGAAAATCGCCTGGATGCTGCGCGAGGCCGGAAAAATTAATGACGTAGGGCAGCCCCGTGCCAGATTTGAAAAGATAAATTCCGCCGGGAAATGTGAGTGCAAAGCGGTGAAAGCGTCCGATATCGCCGTGCTGACCGATTCCAACCGGGAGGCCCGGCTGATGCGCGAGGCGCTGGCGGACGCCGGAGTTCCCGCCGTGCTTCAGAATTCCGGCAATATCTTTGGTACTGACGAGGCCGGGGAATTATATCATGTGCTGCGCGCGGCGGCGGAGCCGGGGCGCGACCCGCTGTTGCGCACCGCGCTGGCGACTGCCATGTTCGGACTCAACGGCGAAGACATCGCCGGGATTGACAATCCTGCCGGAAATACCGGAGAACCGGAAATCGAAATCTGGCGGCAGCTTTTTCTGAAATGGAACACCCTGTGGCGGGAAAAAGGTTTTGTCCAGATGTTTTTCCGGATGCTCAGCGAGGATGCGGTACATTCCGCAAAGCGGTTGAGCGTCCGCGAGAATCTGCTGGCATTGCCGCATGGCGAACGCCATCTGACCGATCTGCTGCATCTGGGGGAGCTGCTGCATCAGGCGTCGCGCGGCGGCGCTCTCGGCTTGAACGGCCTGATCGCCTGGATGCATGAGCGCATTCTGCGTCCGGAGGAAAACGAAGAGCACGAGCAGCGGCTGGAAAGCGACGATGAGGCCGTGAAGATCATGACCGTGCATAAGAGCAAGGGGCTTCAATTCCCGATTGTATTCTGTCCGTTTTCCTGGAACAGGGGATTCTATTACAAGGAATATTACTCCAACGACCGGAAAGAGGAAATTGATTTCTTCTTTCATCTTCAGGATGGCGACGGCGCGTATAAACTGCTTTTTGAGGCCGGGTACGGCGATCTGCCGGCCAACCGCATCCGGTACCGGCGGGAGAAACTGGCGGAATCGCTGCGGCTGTTATATGTGGCGCTGACCCGGGCTAAGCAGTTCTGTTGTGTCGGATGGGGGAGCATTAAAGAAACTGAAGACAGCGCGCTGATGTATCTGGCGCGGAACTGGGCCGGACCGGATATGCAGAATTATCTTGAACATCACGGTGAAAATCTGATTCCGGGGCAGGGTGAAAATTCTCTTAAATGGGCAGACTGCGGAGCGATCAGTCAGGAAATTCCGTTTGCGGATTCCGTTCAATATGAAGCCGTGCGGAAACAGTTGCCGCTTGAAGCTCAATATCAGTCGCAGCCGATTCCCGCCGACTGGGGCATAATGAGTTTCTCCAGCCTTTCAGCCGGAACCCATACCGGTAAAGACCAGGCGCCGGGCTGGGATGAAGGCAGTGTTTCACCGGGGCCGCAGGAGGAAGCGATCATTGCGGACGATGAACCGGAATCGCCGTTTGCTGATTTTCCGGCCGGTCCGGTTTCCGGCGACTGCGTCCATGAAATTTTCGAGGAACTGGACTTCACCCTGCTTCCCGCCGGTTCGCGGAATTTGCCGGAAGTGGATAAGTTGATCGAGGAAAAACTGTTGAAATTCGGGCGGGTCGAAAACTCCCGGTTTTACGACAGTCTGGCCGAGCGCGGCGCGATGACGGACGCCATGCTGAGAAACGTGTTGAACACTCCGCTGTCCGCCGGCGACAAAACTTTCCACCTGTCGGAAATTGCAAAACAGAAGCGTGTTTCCGAAATGGAATTCTTCTTTGAGGTGGCCGATCCGATACGGCTGGCGGAACTGTCGAAATTACTGGAGCATAAGTTTCATCCCGGAATGGCGGTCGAACTTGACCATGCCGGCGGCAAAGCGCCGCGGCGCGGCTTTATGAACGGCAAAATAGACCTGTTTTTTGAGCATGGCGGCAAATACTGGATCGCTGACTGGAAGACTAACTGGCTGGGGCGTCCGTACCGCGCTTATAACCATGCCGCGTTGTCCGGCGATATGATCGCCAAATCTTATTTGATGCAGGCCGCCATTTATGCGCTGGCGATTGATAAGTTCCTTAAATTCCGGATGCCGGATTATGACTACAACCGCCATTTCGGCGGAGTTTTTTACCTGTATGTCAGAGGCATGGACGGACTGAGGCCGGATCAGGGAGTTTTTAAAATGCGCCCGGAACTTGATTTTATCCGGGAACTGGCAAAAATATTTCCGGGAGGCGTGCGATGAACTCAGGCCGGATTGCAGTAATTGAGGCTCTGCGCGGAAAAGGATTATTCTGCGATGCGGACATTAATTTTGCCCGTTTCATTTGCCGCGAGGCCGGTCCGGATGCCGGATATGAGCTCTATCTGGCGGCGGCGCTGGTCAGCAATGCTGTTCTCGTCCGCAAGCATATCTGTCTGGATACGACAATGCTCGCAGTTGATCTGAACAGTTGGTTTGCCGACCTGACCGATGCGGGGCAGGGGGCGGAGGCGCTGCGCCATGAACTGCGCCGGCTGCCGGTTCCGGAAAACTGGCTGGAAAAACTGGCCGCCCATACACTCGCGGCAGGCGCTCCCGGCGAGTTTAAGCCGCTGATTATTAAAAATGAACTGATCTATCTCCACCGCACCTGGCTGTGCGAAAAACAGCTTGCGGTAATGATCAAATCCCGCGGTGAAGGCGTTGACCCCGGTTTCAATGCCGCGGCCGTCGCCGGACGGATAACGGCGGTTTCAGCCAGATTCTTTTCCGGCTCATTATTTGAAAATAATATTGACTGGCAGCAGGCTGCCGTGTTTGCCGCTTTGCGCAACCGTTTCGCAATCATCACCGGCGGCCCCGGCACCGGCAAAACGACGGTGGCGGCGGCGATTGTCGCGCTGCTGTTCGAACGCGATCTGTCGCTGCGGATAGCCTTGTGCGCACCGACCGGGAAAGCTCAGGCGCGTTTGCAGGAGTCGCTGCTGATTGAAACGGAGATTTTACACTGCCGTCCCGAGGTAATTCAAAAGACTGCGGCAGTTCCGGCCTGCACGATTCACCGGCTGCTCGGGGCCCGCCCGGATTCGGAGGAATTCAAGTATAACCGGAAAAATCAACTGGCCCTGGATGTGCTGATCGTCGATGAGGCGTCAATGATTTCACAATCGCTGATGAGCGGCCTGCTGGAGGCGCTGCCGCCGCACACGAAAGTAGTGCTGCTGGGCGACATGGACCAGCTTGCTTCGGTAGAATCCGGCATGGTGCTGCGCGATTTGTGCCTGGCATCCGAAATCAATCATTTTTCGCCGCGGTTCAGAGGGGATTTCAAGCTGGCGGTGAACGGCAGTATGCCGGAGCTGCCGTCAGCAACCGGAACTTCGTCGTTGGCCGATTGTACGGTTGAACTGCAAATCAGCCGCCGCTTCGATCCGGATAAAGGCATCGGACTGGTGGCGGCGGCAATCAAGGCGCTGCCGGCGTATCCGGAGAATCCGGCGGCGGACGCGATTATCAACGCCGCCTGCTCCGATTCCACTGCTCAAATCAAGGTCTCGCCCCTGCCTGATTTCAGGAAAGGCGGCCTGGAAAGAGTATTGGCAGAAGTATGGCGCGGACAGCGGGTGACTATCGGCGGGGCGCAGGAAAAAATGCTTCCGGATTATTTAAATGCGGAAAATGTCGAAGCGGCCTATGAGATTTTCCGGCGCTTCCGGATTCTCTGCTCCCACCGGCGCGGCATGTACGGCGCGGAGGCGGTCAACCTGCTGGTTGAAAAAAATATCCGTGTTCAAAACAACCTTGCTGAATTTTATAAAGGCAAGCCGGTCATGATTACCGAAAACTGCCCGATGCTCAACCTGTTCAACGGCGACATCGGTTTGGTCTGGCCGGATGAAAATGGCCGCCTGAAAGCATATTTTCCAAGTCGCGACGGCCAGCGAGAGAACGGCTTTTTCAGTGTTGAGATTTCCACATTGCCGATGTTCGAAACCGCGTTCGCCATGACGGTGCATAAATCGCAGGGTTCAGGTTTCCAGAACGTCCTGCTGATCCTGACTCCTGACCAGAATTCCCCGATCCTCACCCGCGAACTGGTTTACACCGCCATTACCCGCGCCGAAAAACACGCCGGCATCTGGAGTTCGCGCGAAGTCCTTGCCGCATCAATCCGCCGCCGCACCCGCCGCTGTTCAAGGCTTCAGGATTATCTGTGATTTTTGTAAATCCGGGCATTGCCGGTATATTAAATATTGTGCCGTCTGGTTTGATAATTTGAATGGATGATTACTGGTTTATGAATTTTCTGATGCATCTTTTTCTGGCTGAAGATAATGATGATTCGCGGATCGGCAACTACCTCGGCGATTTTGTCAAAGGCAATGAAGCCAGTATACATGAACTTTATCCCGGCAAAATTGCTGAAGGTATTATCAATCACCGCCGGGTCGATCAGTTCACCGATGCGCATCCCGCGGTCATCAACTCGATTGCGCTGATGAAACCGTTTTCCGGCAAGTTCGCGGCGATTGTGGTTGATATTCTGATGGACTACTATCTGATTAAACACTGGAATAAATACACTTCCGAAGATTTTCAAAAGTTTGTTGCCAAATGCTATGCATCATTGCATAAGATAGTTGAAGGGGAACAGTATCCGGAACGCTGCCGGCATTTTACCGGCAAACTGATTGAGCGGGATGCATTCAATGTTTACAGCACTATCGAAGGCATTCATGAGGTGCTGTGCGGAATGAACCGCCATCTGAAACGCCCTTCGCCGCTGCCGGACGCCAAACCGCATATTATTGCCAATTACTCCGCGCTGGAACATAATTTCCTGTTATTCATGCCAGACATACTGGCTTTTAAACAGGATCATTCATAGAAAACGGAGGATAGACTTTTTTGCGCTATAACTATTTTTTTATTTTTTTATTATGAATAAAAATGTTATTGACTTATTTCAAATATGCACTTATGCTAGTTTATAAGGTTGTTGAGTTTCCACAAGTTTTCTAGTGATGGAGGTCAAGAATGAAAAAGATATTTTTTTCACTTATTGAACTCCTGGTTGTGATTACTATCATTGCAGTTCTTGCGTCAATTTTGCTGCCGCTGCTAAACAAAGCGCGGGAAAAAGCCAGAGCTGCGGAATGCGGCAATAACCTGAAACAGATCGGCCATGCATTCCATTTTTACGTCAATGATTATAATGACAATCTGCCTTTGGGAAAGACTTTCGGCTCGGTGGTGGAATATTGGAACTGGTATAATTCCAAGGCTGCGGAGAATGCGTCGGCGACTGCGCAGGAACACGCTTCGGAGAATTCCGCAATACATGGCAAGGGACGTCTCCAGCCGTATCTCAAGACGATTCCAGGGACAGAGACATATTACGGTATTGTGACTGAGACATATCGCGACCCGTTAAGCTGTCCTTCCCAGATGCCGGTTCCCGGACTCAGCATATATACCTACGGCTATAATTATATAATTGCAGATTCCGGGGTCAGCAGCGTTGCTCCTTATCCTGTCACCAAACAAATTATCCGGAAGTTAAGCGCTTTCAAGCAGCCGACGGAGACATGTCTGATTGCTGACGGCATAAGCACTGTTGGTTCCTACACCAGTCCGGACGGGCAGGCGGGCAATTATCCCGTTGGTTACCGTCACGGCAGCGGCAGCAGCATATTTAATAGCAGCGCCAATGCCGTCTTTGCGGACGGACACCTTGAACGCAGGAAATTCGGTGCAATTCCAGATGCCTATTCTCCGGGCTGGACAGCCGCGCTGACTCAATCTTATTTCTGGAGTCCATTCGCGAAAGACCCGGATACAATTAACTGACTATTTACGGCTATGGAGTCTTTCAAGAATAACCTTTACATTTTCGCGTACAGGATGCCTTTGGATTTGATCGTTGAAGCTGTATCCTGAATTTTGCCGGTGTTTTGGCGGCAAATTGATTGAGCGTGACGCCTTCAATGTTTACAATACTATCGACGGCATCCATGAGGTGCTGTGCGGAATGAACAGCCATCTGAAGCGCCCTTCGCCGCTGCCGGATGCCAAGCCGCATATTTTAGCCAATTCCGGCGCCCTGGAGCAAAATTTCCTGTTATTCATGCCAGACATACTGGTCTTTAAGCTTAGAAATTTAACCTGATTTTGAGTCTCATTCCTCGACGGCTTATTACGTCATTTATAAAAAAATGCATTTTTTTTTGCGGACCTATTGACATTTAACTAGACAATACAGTATAGTCATTGTTAGTGGATTAAATTAAGGGGCATATAATGCGGCAACCGGTCAAAAGAATGAAATTGTACGAGGCGATGAAACAGGATATCGCACAAGGGATTTATTTGCCCGGCTCATTTCTGCCGAATGAACTGGAACTTGTGAAGAAATATGGACACGCCCGCGATACGGTGCGTCTGGCGCTGGCGCTGCTCGAAGACGAAAAAATCATCGAGTTGAAGAAAAACAAAGGACGCCAGATATGTCCGGCCAATGTCGAAAAGGCAAAAGTTCCGCTGACTTTTTTATTGCCGTGCCCTGATTTTTTAAGCGAGGCATTTCCAGATGTGGCAGTGCAGGATACCCGTCAGATATTCAAAGGTGTTTCCCATATTGCGTTTGAGTATGATTACCGCGTGGAAACCGTGCCGGTGTCGCCGACCAATAATCAACACGATATCGACTGGCGAAAGCTGGATTTTGTCAATGCGGATAGCCTGGTAGTATTAGTCGGCGATTGGTATCGTGACCTGTTTCCGCTGCTGCTGGAACGCGGTTGCCGAAAGGTGTTTGTCTATTCACATCTTGCTCACCGGAAAGATGACGAGGATTTTTTAAATAACAGTTTTCGTATTGCCATTAACGCTTCCGGCGCGGCGGAAGCGGCGGTTGAGTATTTGTTTCGGCAAGGTTGCCGGAGAATAGCGCTGTTTCATTATAACATATCAGAGCCGGAACATCCGGTTATGGGCGGTTACCTTTCCGGGCTAAGAAAATGCGGACTGAAGTTTGCCGCCTGGCATGAGCTTCCGGAAGAGCATCTGAAACTGCAAGACGTTAAAAACCGGTTGAAGGATTTTTATAAAAAATCCGGTGGTTTTGACAGCCTGCTCATAAGCCCCAAAATGGCTATTGATTTACATCTGCGCAATTTATACCAGGAGCTCGGTTTGACGGAAGATATCAAAATAATAGTTTCTAATGATGTTGCCAATAACCAATGGGTAGTGCCGCCGCTGACAAGTATGGTATTCCCATACGAGGACATTGGACGGATTGCGGCGCGGCATCTGCTGTCCCCGGAATTTGCGCCAGGAGAGCAGTTGGTTAGCGCCCGGCTTATTGAGCGCGGCTCTACTTCAGTATTTTCGAAAAAAACGGAATTTGTTTCAATATAAACCCCAAGCAGCAATAGGAGAATAAAAATCATGAGAAGCCGGGAAAATAATTTTACACTCATTGAATTGCTCATTGTCATAGCTATCATAACAATATTGGTTGCTATGCTGCTGCCGGCTTTGAATAAAGCAAGAGAAAAAGCCAAACAGGCGATATGCAGAAGCAACCTGAAACAGGATGGATTGGCATTGTTCTCTTATGCGAATGATTACAACTCTTATCTTCCTGTCACCACTGATTCGGCATGTTCGCAGCTTGACTTTGTGAATGCGTTGCCGGAAAATTCATCGAATGCCGCCGTAGTTGGTCCGGGAGAAGTACTTTGGCAATATTTGGGGAAAAATGGCCGGCCGCTTTTTTGTCCTTCAAATCCAAGCAGAGGGTATGATATATACAAGAGCTATTTCAATTATGCGGGGCATATCAGGGGTGCCGGCACGGATACGTTATGGACAGGTTATGCATATTGCGGGCGTAATCAGGATCCGCATTTGAAAAAAGCCGATGGTACTTTGTATCCTTTTTTGCCATACATAAAAAAACAGACATCGGCAGACGTGCTGATGGCTGATTTTACAAGGAGCTTTGTTGCAAATGCAAATGCAGCAGACGCAAAATACCTGGTATCTGGAGAATATTGGGATTTTGCTAATAATTCACACATCACAAACAGCATTTACCCTGTCGGCGGTAATGTGCTATACTATGACGGTCATGCAACATGGATTCCATTCTCTAACATGAGCAGAAGAGTTCGTGCATATTATGAGAACTATTCTTACTGGTGGTAATGATTCAAAAAATGAGCAACTTTGCCGCTGCGCGTACGCAAACATCAACCGCCAGTCGATTAACTGGTAAAAGATAAGAGGGAATATGCTGCTGAAAAAAACAAAATATCTGATAGTACTTCTTTTAATAATAACTTCAATTGGCGCTTATGCGGAAAGGCCAGGCTGGCCGATTGATATGAAAGATGATATTTTTTCATCTCCGTTATTAGCTGACATTAACGGAGACGGAAAATTGGAAATAATTGTCTGCGGCTCCGGTTCCAGAGCCGCCGATAAAAATGGTTCTGTGCATGTGTGGGATTGTGACGGCAGGCCCATGCCGGGGTGGCCCCGGAAAGTGGAAGGCCGGATTATGGGCAGTTCCCCCGCCGGCGGGAAAACCGGCGCGAAATATCAAATCATAGTATGCACTGAAAAAGGTTTAATATATGCATGGCATCAGGATGGAACGCCTGTCAAGGGCTGGCCTGTTTCATTACCCGGAGGAATTGCATCCACTCCCATACTTAAAGATCTGGATAGTGACGGCCAGTCTGAAATTATTGCCGGTTGTCTTGATGGCAAAGTTTACATTATAAAGGACTCCGGACATCCTCTGGTCGGCTGGCCGCGTGATACCGGAAGTCCTGTTACAGGAATAGCCGCGGCAGATATTGATGGAGACGGCAGTCCGGAGATAATCGCCTGCAGCAAAAATAATAGAGTTCATATATGGAATAAACAGGGGCAGCTTCTGACCGGCTGGCCCCGGGAAAACTTAAGTTACATGTCTCCTGCTATCGGGAAAATTGATCCCCGGAGTAAAGGTTTGGAAATGGTTTTTACAGGAGAAAAACAGATAAATATTTTGCATTGTGACGGGACTTCCCTGGCTGGCTGGCCTAAAGAAATTCCGCATCCCGGACCTCCGGCGCTTGGAGATATAGATAACGACGGAAGTTTGGAAATAATTGCAAGTTCAAATCCGAAAAAGCAGCGGAGTTCTGTATATGCATGGCACATGGATGGCGCTTTAGTCAAAGGCTGGCCGGTTGAACCGGGGGGGGCGGCAGGATATGTGATTGCAGATATTCCGGTACTTTATGATTTGGATGGCGACGGTACGCTTGAAGTCATTGTTGCCCATACCTGTTATTCTATTCATGCATGGCATTTTGACGGTATCCGCGTAAAAAATTTCCCAATTCGGGATATCGGCATGCAATATTACAGTCCTTCAATTGCCGATTTGGATGATAATGGCCGCCTGGAACTTGTATTCGGCGGTGTCAGCAGCGTATTGAAGGTACACGTGTTCCAGCTTCCATTTGCTTATCGCTAAAGGGATGATATTAAAATTTTGAAAAATAAAAAAGGAAAT
The DNA here is from genome assembly GCA_041665605.1 of Victivallaceae bacterium. GTDB lineage: Bacteria > Verrucomicrobiota > Lentisphaeria > Victivallales > Victivallaceae > CAIPAT01. The sequence goes on from JBAYIO010000014.1 coordinate 20,381, forward strand.
GATATGGATAACAGCATCAGATTGAAGATTGTGGCAGATGGATTTAAAATATTTTTTCTTTATTTAACGCTTATATGTTTGTTGTCATCTACGAGCATCTGCTATGGACTGACAAGGAAATATGAACCGGAAAAGACAGATGATGAACGAGGATATTTCATTTATGCCAAACCGAAATTTGAACTGATTAGTCCTTCATATTTTCCATGTCCGCAGGAGATTATTAAAAATAAGCTATCTCTTTGCGCTTCATTAAACGAATATGCGCCGGCCACTTTTCATATTTATGCGCTTAAAGAACTTAAAGATGCGAAGATTTCTGTTACAGATTTAAAGTCGGGAGAGAAGATAATTCCCGGCAGCGAAATTGATTTGCGGATTGTCAAGTGCTGGAAGCAGCGGGATATTATAGATGCAAAGAAGGCGGTGGTGATACCGGAACTTCTTGTAAAGGATGACCGGATAGAGCTGAAAGGATATTTATCTTCCATGCCTCTGACCTCCTATGCCGTTGCCGATATTCCTGTAAATACTTCCAAACAGATATGGATTACGGTCAAAACCTCAGATTCCACACTGCCCGGGAATTATACCGGTTATATCATAATCAAACCTGCAAACGGCCCGGAGACGCAATTGGAATTGAGTCTCGAAGTGATGCCGATAAAACTTCTTCCGCCTAATAAGTCATATGCGATTTATTATACGGGGTCATCTTTCGGACTGCCCTGGTATGTTCCTAAAATATATCCGGATATAAAGACCTGGGAGGAGCAATGCCGCAAGGATTTGGCGGATATCAGGGCGCATGGTTTTCAAAGTGTTACAACCTTCGCTCCAATATCCGGTTCCGGCAAGAGCGGGAAATTAGTTCTCGACCTTGCCAATCTTGAAAAATCCCTGCAATTTCATAAAGAAGCCGGTCTTACCGGGTTCACTACTTATCTACAGATGTATTCTATGATTGACGGAAAAACTCTGCGCTACCAGGATTATTGCAAAACTGAAGAAGAAAGAAAATTATTCTATTATACTATGGAAAAAGTGGTAGTGGAAACTGAAGCGCTTATCAAGAAAAGGTTTGATGGGGTTATCAGGCTATTTTATTATGGCATTGATGAGGCCAGTCGCGATCCGCAAAAAAGTCCATACAAGAATTTGGCGCCGGATTATGCCGTCGGCGTATGTAAAAAAATATTTGAAGCCATTCGCCGTGGAGGTGGGCTTACTACCGCGGCGGCATATCGTTCGATTGCATATGGCGGTTTTGACGTCCTGGGCCCTCTAAATGATCTTCCTGTCTATAACTATGGCTCTGTTTATCCTGGCGTTTCTCCTGAAGAGATTAGAAAAGAGGCGGAAAGTAAAAAAGGCGCTTACTCCTACTGGCAGTGCTGGGAGGAAAATCCCAGGCAAAACCGGTTATTGTCCGGATTCATGCTTTGGAAATCCGGTTTTACGGGAATAATGCCGTACTGCGCATGGTTTGCATCAGGATCCGGCAATGATCCTTATGACGAATTCAGCGGTAAACTGGCGGAGAAAAATATGTACTGCGTCTACCCGTCATTGCAGGGGCCGATCCCTACGCTCCAATGGGAAGCGCTCAGAGAGGGGATTAACGATGTCAGATACTTGACAACCCTTGCCGAATTGATTAAACAGGAAAAAAATCCTCAAAAAGCTCAAAAGGCCCAGGATGTGATTGATAAAATATTAAACCGGATAACCCTTAACATTAGTGAGGCGTTGTTTGATATTTCGGAAAATGATTTGTGTGTGTTTCGCATGCAAATAGCCCAGGCTATTATGGAACTTTCAGAAAGTAAAAAAAAAATATTAGAAGTCCGGAAAATAGATAGATCGCTCACACTTGGCAGTTGGATAAAAGAGATTGAACCTCAAAAATTAAGATTGCCGCTTTCGGAAACAGGAAAAACACTTGAGAACAAAACGGCAGTTTATATGTTTTATGATGATGTCAGCCTGTATTTAGTTTTTGATTGTGAAGATTCCGAGCCGGATAAATTGGTTTCCGGCGCTATGAAGAGACGAGATGGAGAATGGGGTGATGACGGGATAGAAATCTTTCTTGATCCGGGATTAACGGGAAAATCGTATTACCATTTTCTGGTTAATGCAAAAGGACTTCTATCTGACAATTACTACTCCTCCGTGCAAAATAGAAATACTGAGTGGGACAGCAATGCTGAAGTAAAATCACGCGTGGAGAAAAAAGGCTGGATAACAGAGGTTAAAATACCCTGGGCGAATATTGCTGCCGATACTGTTCTTCCTGCTTTATGGGGAGTAAATCTGGGGAGATGGGAACCAAAGAAAAATATAGTTCAGACATGGGCATCATTGAGCAATCGCAACTTTCATCAGCCGGAACAATTCAAGAAGGTGCAATTTAAACTTGATCCCGCAGGCTATTGTTGCCAAATTGTTAATTTCAGCTTTGGGGCCATGGCTCTCGGCAACAATATACTAACTGCGGGAATCAAAAACAATAGTTCTGAAAAACTGGATTTAATCGCGGAAGTAATATGGGCGTTTAATGGACTGCTGAAATCAGAAAACACACATTTCTCTATTAACCCTGAAGAAACAAAAAATATTTCTTTGCCTTATAGGATTGAACATAAAGGGAAAAACGGCAAGATAATTTTTAATGTCATTAACTTGAAAAACAATTTTCTGTGCTTGCAAAAAGTAAAATATTTTGCGGTTGATGATTCAATTATAAAATTAAAAATTGATCCGGTCTGTTATATGTCAGATAATCAGCTAATACTTGGCACGATGATTAATCTAGGCGATTCTGATAGAAATAAAGCTACTCTCACGGTGAAACTTCTTTCGCCGGCACTTGACAGAGAGATTTTTAAAGAGAGTATTATTTCTCCTGCCCGTATAACAGATATTCCTTTAAAAATAGTTGAATTGCCCCCGGGCTTGTATTTAATATCAGCGGAACTTTTTAATGAACAAAAGCAATTGATCGAATCTAAAACCGTTGAAATTAAGCGAATTAATAATCCCTTTTAAAGTACAAAGGTTAAACTAATGAATATAATTGATGCGCATAATCATCCGGACTGGCTTGGACATAATCTGGATAGATTTTTAGCAAACATGGACCAGTGCGGCATCGGCCGGACATGGCTGCTGAACTGGGAAACTCAGGAACACGAATATCTGACTTATTATAACGAGGTGACTCCGGCAAAACTGTTTGCCAATCAGTCCGGCGGGCCGATCCCGTTTGAGCGCTGTGTCTCCTATGTGGAACGTGCTCCGGACCGCTTTATTCTTGGTTACGCGCCGGACCCGAGACTTCCGAATGCATGTGCCAGACTGAAAGCCGCCAACAGTATCTATGGCGCGAAAATCTGCGGAGAAGTGAAATGCCGCATGATGTATGACAACCCGGACGCGCTGCGCATGTTCCGCCTGGCCGGCGAACTGAAAATGCCGGTGGTACTCCATATGCAGTATGACCGCCGGCGAACCTGTGATAACCCATGGGGTGAATGGTACGGCGGTACTATTGATACCCTGGAACGCGTCCTGCAAGCCTGTCCTGATACCATCTTTCTCGGACACGCTCCAGGGTTCTGGCTGCATATTTCAGACGATGAATGTTATAAGACAGGTGACAGTTCCGGAAAACGAAAAGTAATCGAAGGCGGTAGAGTTCCTCAACTTTTGCGGAAATATCCGAACCTTTACTGTGACATCTCGGCAGGTTCCGGACATGAGGCACTGAGCCGCGATTTGGATCATGCAAGAAAATTCCTGCTGGAATTCCGTGATCGCGTTTTATACGCCCGCGACAAGTTTGACAATGCGCATCAGGAACTGATTAATACGCTTGATCTGCCGTTGCCGGTTCTGGAAAATATTTATCATGGAAACGCAGAAAGATTACTTGAGACCATAGATAATTTATAACTTTTAAGGATTAAGTATATGAATAAATTAGCATTCAGCAGAGGCAAAAAACTGCCAGGCCTGGACAGCGGAAATATGTTCAATACCGGCAGTGATATGTTTTTCTGGCCGGTTATTAACCAGGCGATGGAGGACGGCGTAATCAAAGTATTACGTGAAGTAAAAATGTCCGGAATTGATTTGACTAAGGACTTTGAAAAAGGTTTTGCTGGATGGCATGGCGTAAAATACGCAATAGGCCACTCTTCCGGAACCGCGTCTTTACAAACCGCGATGTACGCGGTAGGACTTGGCGCTGGTGATGAGATGATTTGTCCGAATATTACTTATTGGGCAAGCTGCGCCCAGGCATTGACATTGGGAGCCTCGGTGGTTTTTGCGGATATCGATCCAGTCTCATTATGTATCAATCCGGACGATATAGAGCATCGCATAACACCTAAAACTAAAGTAATTATGGTAGTCCATTATCTGGGGCATCCGGCGGATATGGACAGGATCATGGAAATTGCAAAAAAACATAATTTGAAAGTCATTGAAGATGTCTCGCATGCGCACGGTTCTCTGTACAAAGGGAAGCTGGTCGGGACTTTCGGTGACGCTGCCGGATTTTCGCTGATGAGCGCCAAATCGTTTGCCATCGGAGAAGCCGGAATATTTATCACAAATAACCGTGAATATTATGAAAAGGCAATCCTCTACGCTCATTATGAACGCCAAAGCGAGTTGACCATTCCGGAGTTGAAAGCTGAAGCCGGAATTCCAATCGGCGGTTATAAATACCGGATGCACCAGATGTCAAGTGTCGTTGGCATTGAGATGTTGAAGTGTTTTCCTGCGCAAATGGAAGAAGTGGATAAGGCGATGAATTATTTCTGGGATAGCCTTGAAGGATTAAAGGGCGCCAGAGCTCACCGGCCGGCGAAGAATTCTAATTGCACGATGGGCGCATGGTATTGTCCGCACGGGATTTATCATCCGGAAGAGCTTGAAGGATTATCGGTTAAACGGTTTTGCGAAGCATTGCAGGCCGAAGGAGTTGCCGGATGCAGCCCGGGATGTAATGCCGCGCTGGCAAATCATCGTTTATTTTATGCCACGGATGTATACGGCCGCGGAACCCCGACTAACTTTTCAGGTAAAAGTGAAAACTTTCCGGTAGCGGATAATATTCAGGAACATACTTTTTATATCCCGTGGTTTAAAAAATTCAGGCCGAATGAAATCGATAAGTATGTAGAGAAATTTAAACTGGTCATAGATAATTATAAAGAGTTATTATCCGGAGATGAAGCAAATCAAAAAGTTTCCGGAAACTGGGCATTATCGCCAAAGAAATCTTAAATGAAAGCATTTGTCGCAGGATGCCGGAAAGAAAAATCTGACACCCTGCATAATTATTGATTATCTATTTCTGTTCCGGGAGATGGCAGCCGGGGGCGATGCAGAGTATCTGGTCGGATTTGAGCCAGCCGTCGGCTTCGCCGCAGCGCACCCTGGACCAATCCTGACGGGATTCAACAATCTTTACTTTGGTGCCGCTTTGCAGCTTCGCCTCCACCTGGCCGGAAGACTCCGACGGCAGAGAACGCAGCTTCGCGTTATCGGTCATAATTACCGCAATGTCCGGGTTGTAGTCATTCTGGTACTGGGTCGCCGCGGCAATAATTGAGAGCAGCGCCGCCAGTGAGACGATACCCAGCAGGATGGATAATTTATTAAATGACAGTGAACGCCTGAACGCCAGAATACCGCCGCCGGCGGCGCAGGCAATCGCCGCGATCAGCAGCCATTGGTCGGGACGCAGATTGTCGCGCATCGCCTTTATCAGCGAGGCCGGGTCTTTGATTTCGCCGGTCTGCGGCTGGAAAAGTTTTCTGCGAACATAGTTCAGATTTTCCACAATATCCGAATCGCACGGCGCAAGCAGTCTGGCACGTTCATAACATACCAGTGCGGCGGGATAGTTCTGCATCTGGCAGTAACAATTGGCGAGGTTGTATAACAATGCCGGGTCCGGTTTTTCCGGAACAAGCCTTGAACGGTAATAGTCTGCCGCTCTGCTGAACTCGCCGCGGTCATAAGCGGTTAGCGCCTCGACATTGTTTAGAACCGGCCCCGGTTTCGGTTCCGCCGCTTTTTTCGAATCAGCCATCGCGCCGCCCGGCAGCAATGCCAGCAGCAGAATTACAGTAAAGCCTTTCACCGCCCTGCAGATGCGTTTCTTCAATTCATTCTTATCCATGTTGGAACCTCCGGGCATATAGCTTGCGGCGCCGGAACTGTGCAGGCATTCGGCAATTTCCCTGTCATCGACTTTTTCCGCCAGTTCGGTCGCGGTGGTTCCCGGCGGCAGCGCCAGCATGTCATTCAGGAACGGCACTACTTCATTGTTAATCACCTCGTCAATATTATCCGGAGCACACTTTTTCAGCTCGTGCAGCACTCTGGAGCGGTCAGACTGGGCCGCCAGGCGGCGGCGCAGCATCGGGTCGCCGTCCAGTTTCATTCTGGAAGCATGACGCCATTCGCTGAACAGCCACAACAGCGGCCCGGCGCCCAGCAGCAGAATGTATGCCCACAGATAGTTGAGGTAAAGCGGAACTGCAATCCCGCCGGCGTCGGACTTCTTGAGGTAAAGAATGCCGGATTTTGCGGCCGGTTTATTCACTTTCGCTTCAGGTTCGGCGGAAAATTTGAAATCAGGGGATGAGTTCACTACCATCGGGGCGGCAGTTAAAGCCTGAGTTTCCGATGGGACTACCGTGAATTTCTGTTCATATTTGAAAGTTTTGTATGCTTCATGCGAAGTCGAGAATATCGCCGTCTTTAAATCAATCTCAACCGGACCCGGTTTCAGCGGGATCATCACATACCTGATTTCAGCCTGCTGCCTTTCGCCGGCGGATGCTGCCGATTTATTGACCTCCGGCGGATAAATGCGGAATCCCGGGATATTCAGCTTGGGCGTCTGTAAATTTTCCAGAGAGCCGCTTCCGGAAATTTCCAGCTTGAAAGTAAACGGTTCGCCTGACTTTAACTCCTTGGCGCTGACCGAATAACTTACCAGCCAACTGCCAATCAGGCCAAGACTCTCAACCTCTTCCGGCACCGGCGGCAGCGCTTTGATTTTCAGCTCCGGAAAATCAATGGTAACGGAATAAGGAACTTGACGATACGACTGGCCGCGCATAAGGTTAAAGAAATCATCATCGTCGGGGGTGCGCGACTGCCGGTCAGGTACGATAATTTCGCAATTCTGGGTGGCGGACGGCGTGATTGTTCCGGCGGCAATTGCTCTGAATGCCGTACGGAATTTATAAATTTGAAATCTCCGTCCGCCAATACCGTCACGCTCCCTGGTCGGCAGCTCAAACCGGTTGTTTTCCTTGTTTACGTTGCTGTAATCACGGAAAATCACTTTATCCATATTGAAATTCGGCCAACTGGTAAACTGATATTTGATATCTTCCGACGCGTAAATGTCCAGTTCAATCGGAATTTCTTCTCCGACATAAAATTCACGGCCTTCCGCCATGATGATGCCCTTGCCGTAAATCAAATCTTTAAGCTTGCTATCGCCGCCGCCGTCAGCTTTGGAAACAACCTGATTCGCCCCTGAAAAAGCTTTTACGGTGACGCCGTTTGTCATCATCTCTTTTCCGCTGACTATGACTTTTAACGGCGGAATCTCCACCGTGCCTTCTTTCGTGACTTTGAACCAGTAGATATTGCGGCTCTCCGCAACTCCGTTAACAATGCTGCGCTGCATGGATGAGCCATTTTTAATCCACTCAACATTTTCAACGCGGGGTAAAGACACTGCTTTGGGGAAATCATTGGCCCTGGCAGCGATCACAAGCTGCACCCGCTGGCCGACAATCACATTGTCCGGCACCGCGATCGCCTGAACTTCCGCGCCATGCAGATTACATGCGGATAAACATATCAGGAGGAGATATAAAAATTTTTTCATGATTCCAAACTCTCTTTTCAAAACATTTCCCGGAATGGCGAGCCCATTACCAGTCTTTTTCCACTTTGATCTGACCGTACATTTTCTGCTGCTGTTCTTTTAACGCATCACGCAGATTTTTTTCTTTTCCGGCCATTACTTCGAGCAGGGCTTTGGCCTGCTGCGGGTCAATTTCCTTTTCCTGCTGTGCGGCTTTAGCCTGAGCGGACTGATCATTCAGTTTACGGTCCTGCTGATTCTGCTTGTCCTGATCTTTTTTGTCCTGCTGATCTTTCTTGTCTTTTTGATCTTTCTGGTCCTTCTTGTCCTTGTCGCTGCCGCCATTTTTATTCTTATCATTTTTATCGTTCTTATTATTGTCATCGGCTCCGAGATATTTCAAGGCCTCTTTCATGTGTTTATCAGCTTTTTCCGGCTTGGATTCCTTCTTGGCCTCCTCAGCTTTATCCAACTCTTTGCGGGCGGCTTCGGCGTTCTGCTCAATCTTCTTCTGTTCGAGCTTTTGGGCCTGGTCTTTTAATTCATCCACCGATTTCTGGGCGTCTTTCATTGCCTGGTCAGCATTCTGCTTTTGATCTTTTCCCGATTGCTTATTCTGCTGATCTTGCTTCTGCTGATTATCCTGTTTGTTCTGATCCTGTTTGTTCTGATCCTGTTTGTTCTGATCCTGTTTATTCTGATCCTGTTTATTCTGATCCTGTTTATTCTGATTCTGTTTATTCTGATCCTGTTTATTCTGATCCTGCTTGTTCTGATCCTGCTTGTTCTGATCCTGCTGGTCTTTATTCTGCTTCTGATCTTTCTGCTGTTTGTCCTGTTTCTGCTGCTGCTGTTGCTTTCTGGCTTCTTCAGTCTTTTTACGCGCTTCTTCCTGCTTCTTTTTAAGCTCTTCAATCTTTTTGCGCAATTCAGCAATCATATCGCGGTCAAATAAAAGTTTCTGCTGGTCAATGGCGACTTCAGCGCGATTCTGTTCCAGTTGAATATTGCCGGCTTCGGGTGCTTTCTGCTCTTCCGCGATTTTTTTAACTTCCGGCGTTTTGGGATCACCGGCGGCTTTTGCGGCATCCGGTTGAGCAGTTTTGATGCTCATGGATTTTACATACATCTCTTCCGCCTTATCAAGAATCTTTTCTGCTCCGGAAAGTTTTTCCAGCGCGCCGTCCAGATTTTGTCCTTTTACCTGCTCGACACTCTGCGTCATTTCCTGGCGGGCTTTATTATGTTCGATTACTCCGAGATTCTGGTAGGCCCGCGCCCGTACTGCCGGATTTTTTTCCGCCAGATTAATCGCCTGTTCGTACAGTTTGGCGGCACTTTCATCTTTCTTCAACTGTAAGTCGTGACCTTCATTGTAAGTTTTTACCGGATCGGGCAATGCGGCAGGCTTGTCTTTTGCCGCCTTCTTCTCCTGATCCGTTGCCGTTCCGTCTGTAGCGGTATCGGACGGCAGTGTCACCGCCGGTTGCGGTGCCGGGGTAGTATTATCTTCATCCGCGGCTTTTGCGCCGGAGGCCGCAACTAATAATCCAGGCAGCAAAAACAGCAGCAAGGCCTTGCGGGAACGAACTGCGGTATTTTCGCGTTCGGAAAGAATGAACCAGGTCAGCAGCAGCGCCAGAGCGACGGCCAGCGGATAGTAGAATCTTTCAATCGGTTTGGTCCGGATGCCTTTATCCAGTTCTTTCGGCACCAAATCCTTGATCCGCTGGCGTATCTGATCAAGCCCGGGGTCGGTAACGGTACTGCGGACATAAATGCCGCCGGTTTCTTTGGCCAGCTTGACCAACTGCTGTTCATTAAGTTTAGTTTTGACCAGATTGCCGGACGCGTCACGCATGAATGCCGGAGTTTCTCCCGGACCGCGTTTCAACGGAATAACCGCCGGATTGGCCGGGTCACCCAGCCCTACAATAAACAATGGTATTTTCTGGTTCTTAAGCGAATCCAGGACACGGGAACTGTCACCCGAAAGTTCGTCGCCGTCAGTAATCAGGACGATCGCCCGGTTGGTGCTTTCCGCGGCGTCGAACGCCTTGCCCGCTGTTTCCAGAGCCAGTTGCAGGTTGGTGCCGCCCAGCGGGATGGTCGAGGTGCTCAATTCGTCAACATATTGAATGAAGCTGGTTTTGTCGGTAGTCATCGGGCATTCCAGAAAAGCGTTTCCGGCAAATGCCACCAGGCCGAAACGGTCGCCGTTGGAATCGTTGACCAGTTGCCGCAGCAGCCACTTGGCATGTTCAAGCCTGGACGGCTGAATATCTTCGGACAGCATGCTTTTAGAAACGTCAAAAAGCACCATTACGTCCCGGCCTCGTGCATCGTAAGGTACCAGTTGTGAACCCCAATACGGCCTGGCTGCCGCAAGCATCAGCAGTAAAATACCGGCCATGAACAGCCATAGACGCAGTGATCTGCGGGCAGGGGAGATTAAAACATGCTCCGGGTCATTCCACCTGACGCCGAGCAATGATTTGAGGATTTGCGAACGTCTTACCCGGGCGCGCCAGATTAAAAGTAAAACGGCCAGCACAACTGCCGGGATGAACCATAATATCAGACTATTCAAAAAGTTCATAACCACCTTCCATGCCCGCTGTAATCAGGCTGTTCCTGAGTTGAATCTGCAATTCTCAATTTGCCGCCGGCAGTTTCAGGCTGCCGGCAATCGATGTGATTTCATCAGGAAAAGACAAGCGGAATACCGTTATGGTTCAATGCTTTTAGGTTTTTTTTCGTTTTTTTTCCGGGCCGCCGCCTGATTTGCTTCCGGCTTTTTTCCCTGGTTTTGCTGCCGACTTCCGGAGTTTGTCAGTCGAACGCGGAGCTCTGCCTGGTTGTTTGCCTGGTTTCTTGCCCGGTTTTTTGTCAGTTTTCTTCTCCGGCTTCCCGAGAGTTTTCTTTTCATTTCTTTTGTCGATTTTGCCGGCTGGTTTCCGGAATTTGTCGGTTGTCCGCTCTGTGCGGATGCTTTCGACTTTTTTGGGTCTGGCGCGCAGTTCCACCACAATCGGCAGTCCGGTAAAGTCGAATGCCTGGCGCAGGCAGTTTTTCAGGAATATCAGATAATTGTCGGCACAATAGACCGGCTGATTGACAAACAACAGAAACTTCGGCGGCTCGCTGCCGATCATTGAACAGTAATAAAGTTTAAGCGGCGCCACTCCCACCACGGGCGGCGAATTACGGGCAAATGCATCCAGCAGCACTTTATTGACCAGCGAGGTCGGGATTTTTACTTCCATCTGAGCCATGACTTCGGCGATCTGGTCCAGCAGCGCATTCATATTGTATTTGCGCAGCACGCTGGTGAATACCACCGGCGCATAATTCAGGTGCGGCAGCGTATAGCGGATCTCCTCGATCAACTGTTTCTGCTTGACATCTTCATCCTCATCCTTGCACAGGTCGAATTTGTTGGCGACGATGATGCAGCCTTTGCCGGATTCAACGATAGATGCTGCGATTTTCCGGTCTTGCGAAGTGACGCCGTCTTTGCTGGTTTCCACCAGAAACAGCACCAGTTGAGCGCGTTTGAGCGCCTCCTCCGTGCGCATCATGCTGAACAGTTCGACTACATTGTCAATTTTGGATCTTTTGCGCAGGCCTGCGGTATCAATCAGGGCGGCGGGCAGCATCTCGCCTTTGTATTTGATCTCGAAATCAATATCGATTGAATCGCGGGTCGTGCCGGCGATATCGCTGACCATGACGCGCTCTTCGCCCAGCATCCAGTTGACCATTGAGGATTTACCGACATTCGGACGCCCGACAACCGCTATGCGGAACGGTTCGGCTTTGGTGGTAACGTCTTCCTCCACGTCTTCAAAATCTTCCAGCGCGATGTCCAGCAGCCTGGCAACGCCTTTGCGATGCAGACAGGAGACCGGATAAATTTTATCAAAGCCCAGTTCCGAGAAAAGCATTGATTCAGCGTCAAGTGTCGGATTGTCACATTTATTGGCCGCCAGCAGCACTTTTTTGCCGATGCCGCGCAAGCGGTCGGTGACTTCGCGGTCCAGCGGCACGATTCCGTCCTGTACGTTGCATACGAAAATCAGTACATCAGCGCCTTCAATCGCGGCTTCGACCTGTTCCCGGATTCCGGCATCCCAGATATCGGCCATCTTCTTGGCCCCGGTGATATTGCCCAGGCCGCCGGTATCAATCAACTGAAAATGCTTGCCGTGCCATGATGCGGGGGCCACGACGCGGTCGCGGGTTACTCCGGGCTGTTCGTGAACAATGGACACCCGGCGTCCGACAATCGCGTTGAACAGCGATGATTTGCCGACGTTGGGGCGTCCGACGATGGCCACGACCGGTATCCGTTTTTCCTGCTTTTCAGTTGTTTCATTTTCAGTCATTATCGTATCTCCTGAAGGATGTTTCTGTCTATAATGTTATGTCCCGCCATGTTGCAGCAAATGATTATCCACTTTGGCGGGATACAAAAATACATCAGAAGTGCTTGAATTTAAAGGTCTGAAACGAAAAATCCCTGTTAATAGTCAGCTAAACGGCAACTTCACGTCTGTTCATTCGCTGAAATACGAGACTGGCGGGATGTCGGTCATGGTTTGCAGGCCCGGCGGACAGTTCATGATCTGGCGCACCGCGTTGATGACGATGGCGCAGGTGGCGATATCGCCGTTGACCCCGCCCTCGATCTTTGAATCAATGTTGGGAATGCCGGAAATTTCCACACGGTCGCAGGGATCGGGTTCGCCGATCGCGGCCCGGAAGAGCATGGTGATTTTTTCCTCGCCGCCCACCATGCCGCGGCCGATCTGCTGAACCCCGGCGGCAAAACCCGGTTTAATGGTGATATCGGCAGTTTTAATCTCTTTTTCCGCGACAATCGGTGATAGTTCGTCTTCGGTGCTTTCGAGTTTCCAGCCCATTCTGGCGGCAACCATATACATGGACTCCGTAAGACCGACATGGCGCAGCGTTCCGGCCTGGCGTTTCTTCTCGAATTCCTCCAGCGACAGTCCGGCGCCGATCTTCTGCTGGAAAGGAACGCGGCGGAATTCCGCGTTCTGAATCCGGGACACTTTAATTCTATCCACCCGCTGTGATACCGCGGTCAGCGCCACCGGCAGCAGATCCATCAGGAAACCGGGATTGACACCGGTTCCCAGTACCGCGACATTCGCATTTTTAGCGGCGCAGTCGATGCGTCCGGCGATTCTCGGAGAAATACGCCAGGGGCAGGACAGCTCTTCGCAGGTGGAAATCACCGGCACACCCAGGGCGACAATATCTTCAATCTGCGGCGCAATCCGGCGCATATCCGAAACTGTACTCAGTATTACTACGTCAAAGTCTTTGCGGTTCAGTTCCTTGATGGATGCGGCTATTTTGATGCCGTTAGGTTTTCCGCCGCAGACCACGCCGAGGTCTTGTCCGGTCAGGCGCGGATCGCAATCAACCGCGCGCGTCACTTTGACGCCTTTGCGTTCATTGATCAGGTTGACTATCTTGATGCCCAGCGGCCCAAGCCCCATTTGTGCAATTCTTATAGTATGCATAATTTTAAATTCCTCTTTTTCATTAATATGCCACATCCCTGCAAAAATGAAAGAGAGGAAGCGTAATTTGCGCCGCCGCGGAATTTGCCGCATCCAGATGCGGAGGCGCAAATTCTGCATTTATTCCATTAACTGCATTTGCTGTAACCGCAGCTCAGGCATTTCAGGCAGTTCTCCTGGGAAATCATACTGCGTTCCTTGCATTGCGAGCAGATCATCATTCCGCTGGCGGCAGTATTGGGGTCCACTTTGTATGTTTCCACCGGAGCAATTTTCTTTTTTTCACCCATGATGCCGATTTTGCTCAGATGCTTTTCAATAATGCGCCCGATATCCGCCGCAATGGACGGCACATAGCCGCCATCGGCGAAATAGCCGCCGTTCGGATCATAAACGCTCTTCAATTCGTCAACGAGGAAACACGGCTTGGGATCATGGCGCAGCACCGCTGAAATCAAACGGGTCATCGCGACAATCCAACTGAAATGCTGAAGGTTTTTGGTATTGATGAACAACTCATAGGGACGCCTGGTTTTGTCTTCCTGGATAATGTCATTGATCGTGACATAAATGGCGTCAGGCGACATCGGCGTTTTAATTTTATAAGTTGTCCCCTCAAGTTCCGGCGGACGGGGAGTAATCGCATTTTTCGCTATCTGCGCTTCGGCTTTAGGCTTCTTGTCCTCTTTCCTGACCAGAATTCCGGCGATGTGCTCAGACGGACGGAACGTGGTGCAGCCCTTGAGACCGGATTCATACGCGTGCAAATAGATATTCTTGAAATCTTCAAACGGATAGTCTGCCCGCACATTGATGGTTTTCGAGATGGAGCTGTCCACCCAGCGCTGGAGTGCGCTTTGAATCTTTATATGCTCAATCGGAGTAACCATGTCAGTAGTGACGAAATAGTCCGGCAGTTGACTGTCGTCGAGGCTGTCGACGCCAAGGAACTCGCGGTACATGCGATAGGCGTAGTCGGTGACTTCCACTTCCGAAACATCGCTTTCATGGCCGTTGCGGATTTTGCGGGTGTACCAGAAAGCAAATACTGGTTCCAGGCCGCTGGAGACATTTCCGGCCAGCAGGCTGATTGTCCCTGTCGGTGCAACCGAGGTCAAATGCGAGTTGCGTAAACCGTGCTTGCGTATTGACTGCTGTAAATCCTCCGGCAGATTCTTAATAAACTTGCTCTCCGGATATTTACTGCCGTCGAACAACGGGAATACGCCTTTTTCCTGTCCCAGTTCGACGCTGGATTCATAGGCGGCGCAAGTGATGGTCTGCATAATTTTCTCAGACAGCGCCATTGATTCATCTGAGCCGTAGCGGATTCCCATAAAAATAAGCAGATCAGCCAGTCCGGTGACGCCGATGCCCATGCGCCGCTTGGAGACGGCTTCACGGCGCTGCTGTTCCAGCGGGTATTTGCTGATGTCAATGATATTATCCAAAAAGCGCACCGCTGTCTTCGCTACCCCGGCGATACCTTCAAAATCAACGGTTGCCTGCTTAGTAAACGGATTGACCACAAAACGGGTCAGGTTAACAGAGCCGAGCAGGCAGGCACCATACGGCGGCAGAGGCTGTTCGCCGCACGGGTTGGTGGCGCAAATCTCTTCGCAGTAATACAGATTGTTCATTTCGTTGATACGATCTATGAGGATGAAACCAGGCTCCGCGAAATCGTAGGTTGAATGCATGATCTTATCCCACAGTTCCACCGCATGTACTGTCTTATGCACTTTACATTTGAATACAAGTTCCCAGTCCTCGTGATTTTTTACTGCATTTATAAATTTGTCGGTGATTGCGACCGAGAGGTTGAACATCTGCATGGCCGCGTTGTTGCGCTTGGCAGCAATGAATTCTTCAATATCGGGATGATCGCAGCGCATTACCCCCATCTGGGCGCCGCGCCGCTGGCCGGCGCTCATGATTGTCCGGCAGGTTGAATCCAGCACCTGCATAAAACTTACCGGCCCCGATGACTCCGCGTCACAACCCATGATTTGAGAGCCGCGCGGACGCAGCGTGGAAAAGTCATAGCCCACGCCGCCGCCGTATTTCTGCGTTACCGCCGCGTCTTTTACCGTATCGAAAATCCCTTCGATGGAATCCTCTATTTTGCTCATTACATAGCAATTGAACATCGTGACTTCCTTGCGGGCGGTTCCGGCATTTGCGGTAATCCGTCCACCCGGCAGAAAGCGAAAATCCTCCAGCATCGCGTAAAAGTTATTTTCCCACAGCGTCTTTTTCGTTTCATTTGCCGCAGCGGCGCGGGCAACGCGATGCCACATATCCTCATAGCTGTTGTCAGGCGGGGTCTGCCCTTCGCCTTGATAGCGGTATTTGCGATTCCAAATATCCAGTCCTATGTCTTTATTGTTTTTTATGCTCTGCAATTTGTCAGTTTTACCCTTGGTCATCTTGCTATCTCTCTTTCAATTCATTGGTTATGCAAATCTCATCCGGATTAACTCAATCCAATGAAAAATGAATAAAATTATGTGCTGCTGTAAATCGCCGTTCAGTAACGGTGACAGGAGTTAAAATATAGCCAGTAAAATTTCATGTGCAAATCAATTTTAAACAAAATGCAGTACATTAATTGCGCTGCATATACAACATATTGTATATTGGACTGTTTTGCTGATTAGCGGTTTAACTTCGCGAAGAGAGGGCAGTGACAAAAAAAAGGAGCTCTAAATCATATCTCTGCGGTTCATTTGAAATGATGCGATCAGAAGAAAAATTGCGGTCATGGAAAAAGAGTAGGCAATCAATGCGATCAGAACAATCCCGGAAAACTTGCAGGAATTGAAAAAGTAGAAAAAGTTAGGGAAAAAATAAGCTACGACATGGATCAGGGATACAATTTCCAGGCTTTTGGGGAGCATATCGACAAATACGGATATTGCACTTATCATCAGGGAGAAAAATACATAAGTTGCGGTGACAATCATGGCGCTGATATCAGGCAGAAAAGTGGAAATCATAATCGTCAGCGCGACCAGAGGGAAAAGCGCCAGCAGCAGAAAAAGCTGCCTGAGTAATAGCGAAACCGCATATACTTCTCCGGTTTTCGCCCAATGCACAACAGAAGCGGTGATTGCCGCGGTCAGGAAAAAGCATACGCAAATCGCAGTTATGCCGAGGTATTTTCCAATCAGGTATTCGATTCTCTTTACCGGCTTGGTCAAAACGACCATGATAATTCTGGATTCAATATCTTTCGGGATATCAGTTGCCCCGGAAAATATAGCGACGATCATGGTCATCAGAAGGATCACGACGAACCCCGCCAGCAGCGGCGGCCCCTGCTCCAGGGAAATCAGTCCGAAAAGCAGGCCGCTGTCCTGCTTGAATGAGAGCGCTTCCATTTCTGAAACACAGGCTCCGATCAGGGCGGCAATAACCAGCAGTATCGCAAACGCCGGTTCTTTCACCTTTTTTACGGTAATTTCAAATATGCCTGATATTTTTAACATTATTTCTTCGTACTCTTTACTTTAGCTGCGAGAGTTTTATCGTAGAATGAAAGCTTGCCGCAGGATTCTTCAAGCTTCCTCGCCTTTAATTCCACATCCTGATTCTCCTCCTGGAATGCGAGTTCCGCCATTTCGACATAGAGACGCTGGTATTCGCGGTAAGTCGGCTTGAGTTCCAGCAGCGGAAGCAGGAAGGCAAGCAATTCTTTTTGTGACGCTTTTCTGCTTTTTAATGTGCTGTACCCTCCGTCAATCGCATAAAAAAGCTCAGGATCATGAAGCTGTTTGATATATTCATGATACCGCGGGATGGAAACAGACTTCAGCGCGGTATTCGGCGCCATTAAATAATTGATGAATGCCGGCGCCGATTCCGTGGCGGTCGGGTATTTGTCAATTATTTCAGCATATTTCTCCTGCAGGTTCTTATCCGATATTGCTTCGGCAAGCGCGATGGACGCCAAAATTTTCTCTCCATCGGTAGTTGCAGCAAGTAGTTTATCCTTGAGCTCCGCAACCAATATTCGCTGCCTGACTTCATCTCTTATTTCAGCGGGAAGCTTGTCCAGGATGGCATTCAGGCTTATTGATTGCGTACCCGCACGGTAAAGCACAAACTGACGCAGGACAGCATCAGAAGTGAAATAAGCTAAAAAAACCGCACCCAGAACAATCAAGGGTGCGGCTTTCATACGACCGGTTTGCATATGCAAATTCAAATTATCGCACTCCGGCAATTACTTGGTCTTGTCGGTATTGCCGCAGCTTGCGCAGAATTTGCCTTTCATTACCGCAGCACACTTGGGGCAGACAGAATAGACAACAACTACTGTTCCGCATTGTGAGCAGAACTTGTCGCCTGCCGCATAAGGAGTAAGGCAGTTGCCGCAAAGATGCTGGTCTTCAGATACAACTTTCATTACTTTGGCGATTGTATCAAGAATGCTTTTGTTGGTCGGATCGGAGGCTTTCGCATCCTGTGCAGCCTTGAGCAGTCTGGCTTTGATATCAAGTATATTCAGCGAGTCAGAGGCCTGCGGATTGCCGTCTTCCGGACTGCCGCCTTTGCGCCATTCGTCAAACAGTGTACAAAGCAGAGCATGTTCGTCATTGACAACCGGGATGTTGCTCCATTTACCTTTCTGCGCAATTCTTTTCGCCCGAGTTTTGAGCAGCGCTGAAGTGATGTACGGAGCGTTGTCGCCGGCGCGGGAGGCGGCCAGGCGGAACATTTCCTCAGCCTTTTTAAGCCGCAGCGGATCGTCCTGGTCTGTTACATAGCGGTCAAGCACGAAGCCTGCTGCAAAAGGAATCTGCCAACTGTTCTTCAAGTTGGGATTATTTGCGCCGCGCATGAAGATTTCAGCGGACTTTACAGGATCGCTGTTGGAGATCATCATTCCGCCGATATTGTAGGCGATTTCCAGATCAGGGTCATTGGCCAGAATATCATTTAGACGTTTATAAATTTCCTGAGCTTCAGCCTTTTCGACGCAATCAAGTCCGCCTGCATAGTTTATGAACAGCATCCATTGAACATCTGAAGCAAACTTATTGAATCCGCCGAGCGGCGCCTGGGAAAGTTTATCGTGGTTTACAGAGATTTCTTTCTGTTGTGCAATAAGATAAGACGCCAGAAACGATCCAAGCGCCACAGCTATTATCATTACCGTAATATGAGTTACAAGTGATTTTTTCATTTTTTATTCTTCCCTTAGTTGTTATTTCAAATCTCTATAGCCAAATACCAGACTGGCCAGCGAGGTGGCGAATACGCTATATATGATTCCCCACAGCAGCGCGAGAATCAGATATGTCCAACTGATGCTTCCGGCGATGTTATATGCCGCTTCGGCTTTTAAGTTGAAGAGGTTCAGGTCGGGAAGAATTCCGCCGTAAAGGACTTTTATTTTATCAATGGCCGGCGTTGAATGCGCGAACCAGATCACGATAACTGTAACAATAGCGGAAATGGATTCCGGCACAAGGACGGAAAACATGACTGCCAGCGCAGACATCGGGATAACGCTTGCCATGATTAAAAGATGCCCCAGAAGCATGGTCTGTCCAATTCCCGCATCGTCAAAGGCCGAACTGAAAATGACACAGAACCCGATAGTGATCAGGCCGGTAATAACTATGCCGGCAATGGAAATGCCAACCAGTTTGCCTATGAGGTAGTGGGTACGGCCCAGCGGTTTGGACAACAACGTGGAAGCGACCCCCTCCCGCAGTTCGCGGGATATTTCGAAAGTAACAGAGATGGCCACCAGGATCGCCGCCAGAGTATTCAGCATCAGCGACACATCCACCATCAGCGCTTTATGCTGTCCCAGTGAAAGGACATCATACCGGTACGCACTTCCAATCAACACCAGCACACACAGAATAAGGACGTAAACTACGCGCATCCTTAGTAACTGCCATGCTCCGCCGGCGATTGCCATGATCTCATTGATCGTTTTCATCATCTTCCTCCTTTTAATTTGGGTTTAAATGCAACCATGCATTTAACTTGATTTTGTGGCATTTTCAATTTTTCTAAAGAAAAAATCTTCCAGGCTTTCCCTGGAACTTGTTATTGTAACCGCATCTCCCTGCTTTCCTTTAACAGCCAGGAGTGCTTGTGTTGTATTGTCGTTGTTTGGGAAAGACAGTTCCCACCCTCCATCTGGCCGTTTGATGGTTTCGGTGGCCGCTGAAAGCATTTCTTTTGCGATATCGTCATGTCCGGGATTAATATGAAGTTTTGAACCGGTCTCGGTGAGTAATTCATCCAGCCGTCCGGAACATAACAGTCTGCTTTCGCAAAGAATACCTATCCGGTCACAAATTTTCTCAGCGTCAGACAGAATATGGCTGCAGAAAAAAACACTGGTTCCTCTGGCCTTCTGGTCCAGAATGATATCTTTCAATTCCTGGCGGCCATGAGGATCAAGCCCCACCAGCGGTTCATCAAGAATCAATAATTTCGGATTGTTGAGGATTGCCTGGGCAATCCCGATCCGTTGAGTCATTCCGCGGGAAAACCCCCCGAGTTTGGATTTCGCGTGCCTGGTCATTCTGACCGTTTCCAGTACTTCCGCTATCCGCTTTTTACGAATATCCGATGGTATGCCAAACAGTTTGGCGCAGATATTGAGGAATTCATTGGCGGAAAGGTACGGGCTGAAGGCAGGAGCATCAGGCAGGAAGCCGATTAATCTTTTCATCTCAACATTGTCAGGAGGACAACCAAAAATCAACGCTTCGCCGGATGATTGCTTGATCAGGTTCATCAGAATCTTTATCGTAGTGGTTTTACCCGCTCCGTTCGGCCCCAGAAAGCCGAAGATAGCGCCTTCAGGAATCGTAAGATTCAGATCATACAGTGACGGCTTCTTCTTTTTCCAGAATAAACTGCCGTAGTATTTAGTAAGATTTCTTATTTCAATTATATTTTCCATGTTCCCCTAACGATACGCTTTTATGTATGACCTTTAATTATTAATATAATTTAATAAACAATTAACAATAGCATTTATTTGAAAAAAAATCAAGAAAATCATCATTTGTGCGGTTGATTATATACAAATCGTTATTCAGGACCCCGATTATTTATTGTTCTTGACCAGTATCGGCTGAAAGGCCCTTCTGTCGTGATTGTCTATGCCAGACCGGCTGTCCGCATATATATACACAGGAAAAAGCTGTAATGTGACGGATGTTTTATCTGTCTGCCCCCGGTAATTTCTTACTATTTGCATGAGCAGTGTATCGCCTGGCTTCAGCATATCCATGTCAATATTGCTCAGAGATATTTTAGTTAAAAGCTCAAATCCTCCGTCAAAATCTTCAGCGCTGAATCGCGGAAACTCAAATGATTTGGGCGGAGTCACGATTTGACCTGAATTCGGTTTACTGGTGATTTTGTTGTATAATGTCTGCCCATGGCCGCTTACGGAGATGATATACTGGCAGTAGTAGTCACTTTTGCTGTTTTTCATGATAAAAAGTTCAATGCTGTCGGTATCCCATAAGCCTTTTCCCTTGCGCTTTTTGGGATCGCCGGTAATTGCATCTGCCGGATTCTTATCATAAACATGTATGAGAACATAAAGCTTCTTCCCGTCGGTAGTCATCTTTACCTCTGTTTTTTCCTCATTCCATGCTGTTCCGTCAAATTTTCTCAGCGGCGGGAAAAGTGCAACTCCGGGACTGCTCCAATCAGGAATGCCGTTAGTGAAAGAAATCTCCGGAGTCCCGGTCTTCGGTAAATTGACTGTGACCGGCTTGTCCGGAGTATCAATTTTTTTGCTGACTGTCGGGTTTATGCGTTCCGCCACTTTGTTTTTGGGCGGGGGGACTTGCGCCAGGACGGAGATCTTTATTGGAGCCTGCTGTTCCACCGGTTGTGCCGGCGGCTGTCCTGGAACTGTCTTCGCAGGGCTTTCTTTGGCGGTGGAAAGCGATATTTCGTGCGTCATTGCGAGCAGCCAGGCGGCATAGTCCGCAATCTTGCCACGTAAAGAACTGAAAATAAGCACAAATACTAAAAACAGTGCCAGAAAGCACATTTCAGTTCGATTTTTTTTAACAGGCTTATTCATAATTGCCTTTTATTTTATAGGGCAAAGCACTAAAATTCAAAGCTGAATCTGCAAAAATCGCATAAAAACTGATATTTTAGATGTTCCAGAATGCAGAAATGACTTATTTTACGGTATTTTGGACTCCGAACTTGTGACATTCCAGCAGATAGTTCATTGCTTCCTGCGCGTTATCCACCAGCTTGAATAATTGCAGGTCGTCTTCATCAATCATGCCTTCGGCCAGCATCGTCTCTTTTTGCCATTCCAGCAGAGGAGACCAATATTTTTTGCCGATCATGACGGTCGGAATGCGGTTGATTTTTTCGGTCTGAACCAGAGTGACAGCTTCAAAAAATTCATCCAGAGTTCCGAATCCGCCGGGGAAAATGATGACTCCCAGCGTGTATTTCAGAAAACAGACTTTGCGGATGAAGAAATACCGGAAGAACAAGCTTTCGGTCTGGTAGTTGTTCGGCAGTTGCTCGGCGGGCAGGGCGATATTCAGCCCGACGGAATTGCCTTCCGCTTCAAACGCCCCCTTATTGACGGCCTCCATAATGCCGGGGCCGCCGCCGGTGATGACGCCATAGCCGTTTTCCGCCAGCAGCCGGCCCATTTTTTCAGCTTCCTGATAGAAAAAGTTATCTGGTTTAGTTCTGGCGGATCCGAATACCGTTATCAGCGGGCCCTGAGAGGACATCGTTTCGAAAGACTCGACGAATTCCGCCATGATTCTGAATATGCGCCACGTTTCATCTTTGGTGAAGTCATCGACTTTGGCGAATTCCTTCCGGCACGGATGAACTTCCTTTTTTTGCGGGTTGCTTGCCATTTTCACTGGTGATCGCTCCGTATCTTTAATTAATTAAATACCTGATCCACTAATTATTGCCGTACTTGTTGCTTCAGATATTAATAAAGCGTTCTTTAGGCGGCTTGCAAGTTTTTTGACAAGCGACTGGTAAAAATATTTATAGGAATGTATATTAAGCCCGATTATCTGTTTGACTTTAAAGGGAAAAATGGATTTTCCCGCAGGGGGATTGATGACGAAGATATCATACAGCTATGATAATTATAATACGCCGGGCGCATCCGGCGGCGGCAGAAAGTCGAAAAATGGCGGGGTGAAAGCTGCCGTTACGATCTGTTTGCTGATCGGACTGATCGTCGGCGCGTTTTATGCCTACCAGGCTTTTAAAAGCAGGCGCGCCGCGCAAACGCAGAATAAGCCGGCTCCGGTATATCTGGAAAAACCGGCTCCGATCGCCAAGCCGGTTCCTGTCGCGCCGGTGAAAGCTCCGGCAAGGGTTAAACCGGTTCCGCCGGCTGCCGCCGTCGAACCCGTCTCTGAGATTAAACCGGTATCCGCGCCCGCTCCGCTTGTCGCCGCCGAAGAAAAAACCGTCGTCAAGTCTGATGTCAGGATTGTTGCGCCGGTTGCTATTAAGCCGGCTGTTCCGGTAAATCTGCCGCCGCTGGATGAAAACGCGGTTACGGAAATCTGTGTCAAAGCGGAAGCCGCGATGAAAGCAGGGGAGCCGGTCAAGGCCAGGCAACTGGCGGAGTCCGCGCTGGATATGAAAAATTTGCCGGAAAGCAATCCGCTCTGGCTGCGCGCCGCGGAAGTACTCAGTTCCGCCAACACCAAACTGCTGCTGACAGATATTCCGTTTCCCGGGAAGAAGATCAACTATGTCTGCAAAAGCACGGATTATCTGCAGAATATCGCTTCGGCGCACAACACTTCGATCGACCTCATTCAGATCAGCAACCATATGAAAAGCGCTGACAGCAGCATCTGGGAAGGCCGCGTGTTCAGAATCTATAAAGGCGACTGGCGCGTCCGGATTTCCAAGAAAACACTGATGCTATATTTATATGACGGAGATAAGCTGTTTAAAATCTATCATGTCGGGATTGGCCGTGAAAACCGCACTCCTGAAGGGGTGTTTGTTGTAAAATCAAAGGTAAAGGAGCCGACATGGTATGCTCCCAGCGGCAAGGTAGTTCCATACAGCGGGGCGCAGAATGTCATCGGCTCCCGCTGGCTCAGTCTGGCGCCGGAGGGCGGCACGGACAAAGGGTTGCTGGGGTATGGCATTCACGGAACGGCCGATCCGGACAGTATCGGCAAGACCGTCAGCAACGGATGTGTCCGGATGAGAAATGCTGAAGTCGAGGAGTTATTCATGATAATTCCGCGGCTGACGCCGGTGACGATCGAGTAAAGAATCAATAAAATCAAATATAATGACAGCATTAAATCTAAACAGGGGGAAGTAAAACATTATGGCGGAAATCAGTCTGGAATTTGAAAAGCCCATTATTGAACTGGAAAAGAAGCTGAAGGAATGGATTGAATTAAGCAAGACAAACAAAATAGAATTAGGTGACGAAGTGAGCGCATTAAAGAAAAAATTAGCGGACACCATGAAGAACGTCTATGATTCAATGACCCCCTGGCAGCGTGTCCAGCTTGCCAGGCATCCGGAAAGACCCTACACACTTGATTATATCAGTTGCATTTTTACCGATTTCATGGAATTTCACGGCGACCGCCGGATGCGCGATGATGCCGCAATCGTCGGCGGATTTGCCAAATTCGACGGGAAGCCGGTAATGTTAATCGGCACCCAGAAAGGGCGCAATACTAAAGAGAATGTTTTCCGCAATTTCGGCTGGCCGCATCCGGAAGGCTACAGAAAGGCTTTGCGCCTGATGCAGCTTGCCGACCTGGCAAAAGCTCCGATTATAACTTTTATTGATACTCCCGGAGCATTCCCCGGAATAGCCTCGGAAGAACGCCATATCGGGGAAGCCATCGCCGTTAACATGCGCGAAATGTTCGGGCTGAAGGTTCCGGTTATTTCAGTTATCATCGGCGAGGGCGGCAGCGGCGGCGCAATCGGCATCGGCGTCGGTAACCGCATCCTGATCCTGGAAAACTCCTATTATTCTGTAATTACGCCGGAAGGCTGCGCGGCTATTCTGTGGAATGACCGTTCTTATGCGGAAAAAGCGGCTGAAGCGCTTAACCTGACAGCCAACGACCTCAAGCGCCTGAATGTCGCCGATGAAATTGTTTCCGAGCCGCTTGGCGGCGCTCATAAAGACCCGGTCAAGGCGGCGGATCTGCTCAAAGCCTCGCTCAAAAAACACCTGAATGAACTCAGGAAAATGACTCCGGAAGAACTCATGGAAAACCGCTATAAGAAGTTCCGCGCCATTTCCGTATTTACAGAAGGGGAAAAGGCGTGACCTCGAAAAAGCCGATAGTCCGTCTGGCGGAAGATAAGGATGTTGAGCAGATTCAGCAGTTGCTGGATATGTACGCCCGCGACCAGATCATTCTGGCCAGGACGCGGGAGGACATTCTGGAGAACCTCAACCGTTTTATTGTCGCGGATGCCGACGGCGAAATCAAGGGCTGTGTCGCTATCCGCGATTTCGGCAATGATCTGCTTGAAGTCCGCTCTCTGGCGGTTCAGCCGGATTGTTTCGGCCGGGGTATCGGACGTGCTCTGATTGAGGAGTTGATCCGGATACTTGAAGCCGAAAGACATTCCTTCCGGCTTTTCGCGCTGACTTACAAAACCGACTTCTTTGTCAAGCTCGGATTTCAGCGGGTCAGCATGGACATGTTCCCCGAAAAGATCTGGAGCGACTGCGTCAAGTGTCCCAAGAAAGAGCACTGCGACGAAGAAGCCGTTCTGCTTGACCGCAAGCAATAGCGCACCGCCGCTAAATTACATCCTCTGAAGGCCCGGGAGTCGTTATGTCCTTC
This sequence comes from Victivallaceae bacterium, assembly GCA_041665605.1. Lineage (GTDB taxonomy): Bacteria > Verrucomicrobiota > Lentisphaeria > Victivallales > Victivallaceae > CAIPAT01. The sequence goes on from JBAYIO010000014.1 coordinate 45,697, forward strand.
GAAGAGCGAAACATTTCCGCAGTGGTTGAAGGCGATGCCGACGGCCGCCGCCTGGATCTATGGCTTACCGCCAGATTCACCTATCGTTCCCGGAATCAGTGGCAGACGATAATCCGCGAGGGGAAAATCCTGGTCAACGGCGCTTCCGTCCGCAGTTCGCGCGTACTCCATACCGGTGACGTCGTCGCCTTTATCCCGGACATTGAAGAACCTGACGTGGTCATGGATTATTCGATAATTTATGAGGATGAATACTTGTTTGTCGTGAACAAAGGCGGACATCTGCCCTGCCATCCCGCCGGGCCGTTCTACCGCAACACGCTCTGGTATGATATGTCGCAGAAATACGGCAGGGTGTTTATCGTCAACCGCCTGGACCGCGAAACTTCCGGCCTGATGCTGGCGGCCAGAGACAGCGTTACAGCTTCAAATCTCTCCGCGATGCTGATGGACGACCGGTTGAAAAAGAAGTATTACGCGCTGGTTTTCGGTAACTTCACCCGGCGGATTGAAGCCGGCGGCCGGCTGGTCAAAGATACTGCCAGCCGGGTCATGAAAAAGCGGAAATTTGTCATGGAGTCCGATTTCAAGGGCGATCCGGCAGCGGCGGAGACCGCGTTTACGCTCCTTGAACCGGCAGCATTTGACGGGCGGTACTCGACAGTGCGCGCGATTCCGGAAACCGGACGGCTGCATCAGATCCGCGCCACGCTGTGTTCGCTCGGGTTTCCGCTGCTGGGCGACAAACTCTACGGGCCGGACGATAACCTTTATCTGAAGCTTGCCGGTGACCTCATCACCCCGGAAGAGTGGAACACTCTGGTGTTGACGCGCCAGGCGCTTCATGCATATTATCTGAGTTTCCCGCATCCCCGTTCCGGTGAAAACATGGAATTTGAGGCAGCCATTCCCGACGATATGAAAGTGTGATCTGCCGTCAACTGTTAAGCGCCTGCAGGGCTTTGCGGATAAGGTTCTCGCTGGAACACTCTTTTTCCGGTATTTCCTCGACGATTTTTTGCAGTACCTTGCGGATTTTTTCCGACTTGAAGCCGAGCTGTTCCAGCGCCAGCAATGCATCTTCCGCCGCCGCCGCCACGGTATCCGGGACGGTCCTGCCGGTGGAGACGCTTAATGCCGGGGCCAGCTTGCCTATTTTGTCACGCAGTTCGACCAGCAGGCGTTCGGCGGTTTTGGGGCCGATGCCGCTGATGCGTTTGATTACGTTTAAATCGCGGTTGACCACGGCGGAGCAGAACGACGACACCGGCAGGCTGCTGAGAATGCTCAGCGCCAGCTTCGGGCCGACGCCGGTAGCGCCGAGCAGTATCTCGAAAAGCTGTTTTTCCTCGGGAGTGGAGAAGCCGTACAGACTGATGGCATCCTCGCGCACCTGGGTGTTGATCAGCAGAATGACTTCCGAATTCGCCTTCGGCAGCCGGTCGTAAGTGCTCATGGGAATAGACACCAGATACCCTACGCCGTGAACATCCATCACCACCTGGGTCAGATTGATCTCCTGCAGTATGCCTTTAAGCCTGGCAATCATAATGTCTCCTTTGCTCCGTTTATAGTATTACTTCAGCGTTATTTCCATTGAGATGTCGGCGGCTTTGACCGAGTGGGTCAGCGCGCCGGCCGAGACGAAATCAACCCCGATTCTGCCGATGCCCGGAATGCGCTGGAGCGTGATTCCGCCGCTGGCTTCGAGTCTGGCGCGTCCGGCATTGATTTTCACGGCCTCGGCCATCTGCGCGTCAGTCATGTTGTCCAGCAGGATATATTCCGCGCCGGACTCGGCGGCTTCGCGCACTTCGTCCAGATTATCGGCTTCGACTTCGATTTCCAGTTCCGGATATTTCTCCCTGGCCCGCAGGACGGAACGGGTAATGCCCTTTTCGCCTTCCAGTCCGGCCAGTTCGCGGTGGTTGTCCTTGATCATGATCCGGTCATAAAGCCCGATGCGGTGGTTGGATGCGCCGCCGGCGGCGACGGCGTATTTTTCCAGATTGCGCCAGCCGGGCGTGGTCTTCCTGGTGTCCAGCACCACGGTGCTGGTGTCTTTCAGCAGCTCCGCATAACGGCGGGACGTGGTGGCAATCCCGCACAGCCGCTGCAGAAAATTGAGGGCGGTGCGCTCTGCGGTCAACAGCGCCCGCGCCCGTCCGGAAATCTTTGCCAGCGGGGTGCCGGACTGGCAGAAATCACCATCCCTGGCCAGCGGCTCCCAGACCAGCGACCGGTCGACCGCCTTGAACACCCGTTCAGCCACCGCCAATCCGGCGCAAACGCAGTCTTCCTTGCAGTTCAGCAGCGCGGCGGCCATGGTATTTTCCGGAATCACGGCGCTGCTGGTCGTGTCGCCGCGGCCGTTAAGGTCTTCCTCCAGCGCCAGCTTGATCAGAATATCGACTCGGTTGAAATCGATCTGCGGCAATATTTTATTCATAAGCAATCCTTCTAAATACTGGACATCCTGGAAATGTTCTTAATTGAGGTCGCCCGTCCGGTCATGTGATCGTACGTCACGACCGCCGCATCCAGCCGGATACCGGTTTCCACCACCGGCAGCGCTTTCGGCATGCCGGAACGGAACTTGTCAACCACCGCCTGAACATCCCTGCCCAGAATGGAGCATTCCGCCCCGGTCATTCCGACATCGGAGATGAATGCCGTGCCGCCTGGAAGCACTTTGGCGTCGGCGGTCTGCACATGGGTATGGGTTCCGAGCACCGCCGTGACCTTGCCGTTGAGAAAATACGCCATCGCGGCTTTCTCGCTGGTGGCTTCGGCGTGAAAATCAACGATGATGCACTTGACTGACGGCGGTATTTCCTTCAGCACTTTTTCCGCTGTCTCAAACGGGCAGTAAGCGCTTTCGCGCACAAAAATTTTGCCCAGCAGATTGATGACCGCGATCTCGCCGCCGCCGGGATTGCGGTAAACCCGCCAGCCACGGCCGGGTTGCAGACTGCTGAAGTTCGCCGGGCGGAGCACATTGTCCAACTGGACGATCTCCTGTTCGAAAGGCTTCTGGTCCCAGACATGGTCGCCGGTAGTGAAGACGTCAACGACGTCGGCTATCTCTTTAAGGCATTTTGCCGCCAGCCCGGCGCCGGCGGCGATATTCTCCGCATTCGCGATGCAGAAACTGCAATTGAACTCGCGCCGCAGTTCCGGAGCCAGTTCCAATACGGCTTTACGCCCGCCCTTGCCGACAATGTCGCCGATAAAAAGTAAATTCATGTAACCCTCGGTAAAGATCGTTTGTTCAAAATGATAAAATAATATCCTTTCGGATTTTATCCAATCTCAAATCGTTTTTTAATGCCAGGAAATCAGTCATTCCGGACATTTTGGACACATGTTCCGCACAACGCGTTTTTCCGCAACGGGTACTATGGGCCATTCTGGACAACCACATGCACATTTTGGACAGCCTTCTCCCATAAGACCCATAGGCCCCATTGTTTCTCCCTGCGCCAGCACCCCACTCCGACACTTTGGAGTGTCGTTGAGCACAACGGTTTTCAGTTTTACAAACATTCCGGACACCCATCCTGCCCATTTTGGACAGCCCCCACTCCGACACTTTGGAGTGTCGTTGAGCACAATGCTTTCGGTGTAGCGCTCTCGCTCTGCGAGAGGAATTCCGATCCCCGTCCGGGACGGACGGCACTACACCAAATCCATCTTGGACAGCCCCCACTCCGACACTTTGGAGTGTCGTTGAGCACAACGGTTTTCAGTTTTACAAACATTCTGGACACCCATCCTGCACATTTTGGACAGCCTTCTCCCATAAGACCCATAGGCCCCATAGGCCCCATAAGACCCATAGGCCCCATAAGACCCATAGGCCCCATAAGACCCATAGGCCCCATAAGACCCATAGGCCCCATTGTTTCTCCCTGCGCCAGCCCCCACTCCGACACTTTGGAGTGTCGTTGAGCACAACGGTTTTCATTTTATCAACCATTTTGGATACCGCCCCGCATATTCTGGACACCCACCGTGTATGCCGTTTTTCTCACTTTTCTCGCTTTTCTCGCTTTTCCCACTTTTCTCGCTTTTCCCACTTTTCTCGCTTTTCTTGCTTTTCTCGCTTTCCACTTCTCCCGCTTTCCGGCTGCTCCGACAACATTTTGGACATCGCCACCGCACATTCTGCACACCCCCTGTGTATGCCGTCTTCAACACTTTTCCCGCTTTTCTCGCTTTCCACTTTTTATATTTTGCCAGTGCATCAAGTATCTACATATAGTAAATTTGTCAACAAAAACTGTGCACTAGATATGTAAGACATTTGTATACAGTGTCTTATCGCTTGAAAAATGATAAATTTTACCGGTAAAAATATACGAGTCCGCACCGTAAAACGGCAGTTTCCCGCACCGTTGTTGATTCCTTGCCTTTATGAAGTAAATTAGGCATCATTCACAGTTATCTAATGAGTCTGGATTTTTGGATAGAAGCGCAAAAAGGAGTGTTTTCATGTTGAGATTACCAAACGTAATAATGGTTTTCATATTTCTGGCGGCGGTGATCGCAGTTTCATGTTTCAGCGTTAAGGCGATGACTCCGGAGGAATTCGGCAGACAGTCCGGGCTTCAGAAGAAAATGGAATGTGCCGAAAGCGTCATTGATAAGATATACCACGGCAAAGGTACTGTTGTATATGGCAGGCTCATTGCCGCGCCGGATGCGGCAGTCGAAGCGGTTTCCCGTGTATTGGTCAATCAAGACGGGTATTTCGCCTGCAACGTGTACTGGGGGCGGACGCTCTGTTTTTACCGGCACGGCTATGAACCGGTGAGAATCCAGGTTGCGGAAAATGGCCCGCGTTTTTTGGACGCCGGCAATATTGCTTTTACCAAATTACCGGCGGAGAAGACTTTTTCGGTGGAGGGCAGGGTAGTGCTGGACGAGTCATTGCGGCAGGAGAAGATTTCGGTGACGCTGGGCTTGGCAATGCCGCCTCAGGTATTCTGGGATGACGGCAATGAATGCGGTGCCCGCACCTACCGCCAGGTGGCGGCGAAAACAATCAGCAACGGCGATATATTCCGGTTCGACGGCCTTTCTCCGGTAAAATACCAGCTCGAAATAAGAACCGGCAAATCGTTTGTCAAGAGAATATTTTTCAATAATACCGGAAGGGTCAAGGAATTCACCGCCGCCGGGGATAATGACAACGCTTTCGAGGATAATGACGATGATTTCGGCGCGAAACCGAAATTGCGGAGAAAGCCCTTGAAAGTTGTTGTCCTGCCGGCTGTAACGCTGTCCGCCGCTCCGATAGTCCGGTTTTCGCTGCAGGTGAGCAAAGTCACGGATATCATATATGCTCAGGCATCCGAAGACAATAGTGTTCCGCCCGTATTCGAACCGGAGATTAGGACATTTGAACGGCTATGCAACGGAGAGACTACGATCCCGGTGGCCAGCCGCATGGAAATTCATTCGAATAATGTCAAGTTCTGGCGGAATCACGAATTATATCTGGAGACTAACGAAAAAAATCATATTGTTCCGGAATTCCGTTTCGGCGTGAATTACTTTTATGACTTCGGCAGGACGACGTTTGAGGAAGCCAGGCAAAAAGTAAATACAGAATTTATGAAAAAAAGCAGAGCCCCCAAAATCTACTCCTACCGGGTGGGAAAAGAAGTTATGACCGCCAAAGTAGAGGAATTCAAAAGAGAGGTTTCGCTTGAAGACGGGCATGCCTATTACTTCGAATATCCCTTCGGTAAAATTTATTTTCTGATGAAAACCGATTTTGTTACTTCAAAATGACTTAATTTCTGATATGACAGTTATTTTACTGCAAGAATTTCATCAGATATGGCATGATGTTTTTTGAAATCCCTGCCGGCGCGTGGAATTGAACATTGAACGGTTAAATCATCAATCCATGGAACAATGGCATCATGTTTTTTCAGCACAGCCCTGATTTTTGCCAGCGGGACATCACGCGAAGGCACTTTCATTTTTACCGCCAGTGCGGCTGCGGCTCCGGCCGCCTGGCCCATGGCCATGCAGGAGGATTCAACCCGCAAGGCGGAAAAAGCCGCCTGATCGCTTGATATGCATCGCCCGGCCGCCAGTATCCTGCTGCCGCCTTTAGGAATTAAAGCGCCGAGAGGAATCGTCGGAATGCGATCAGATGAAAGAAATTCATGAAGTATTCCATCCTCATGATGCACATCAATGAAGTATAGAGTATAAGCTATCGCATCATCAAATTTTCTTCCGCTCATGTAGTCTCCATACGTCACTGTTTCTTCTCCAACGATCCGCCATGTTTCCCGCATGGCGGCGGAGTCGGCCATTAAATCAAGCGTTGCCTGTTCACAGCCGGGAAGCTGCTTTATAAAATTGAACAATCTCAGCAGGGATTGGTGGGCCTTGATGTCAGCATCTGACTGATCTGTTGCTGAAGATGAATCCGCATTAATTAAATGTTGCTGATTAAAGCCGCCGCTGTTTAGAAAGCCAATGAACGGCTCATCCTTGAAACAATAATCGCCTTTCTGAATTTTCCCTTCCGTCAGCGCTTTCTGATATTCTTTTTCAATCAGTTCTTTGTCCAGCGCCTCAACGTCATATCCGCCAATCTTGAATATCAGTGTTCCGGGTTGACGTTTTTCTCCTTTAAGCCGCTCCAGTCCGAGCATCCCGACGATGTCCGCATCTCCGGTGCAGTCAATAATTTCTCTGGCTCTGATTATCCGTTTAACATTTTTTCCCGCAGTCGTCAGAATCCATTCCTGCTCCCTGTCTTCAATATCGACCGCAATTTCATGATAATGAATTGCGACTCCGCTTTTCAGGCATGTGTCTTCAGCAACCAGGGCGTAGATGTGCGGACTGACCGGCACATGGTAACTCGGCCTCGTTGGATTAGGTGTTAAAAAGTCAGGCAGCGGAATATTGTCCAGTTTCTTGCTTTTTAAAATCAATTCCCAGCCTATGCCTTTAATTATCTGTCTGGTACGGGAATAAAAATAAGCCGGCGCACTTACCAGGCCGGTTGTCATGGTGCCGCCGAGTTTTCCGGTCATTTCCACCAGAACGGTTTTTGCGCCTTCCCTGGCAGCCTGAATTGCGGCAATAACCCCGGCGGTTCCTCCGCCAACTACAATAACATCCGCAGTTTCATTATATGTCTTTAACGTTCTGTTCATCTTCATTTCCTTCTATAAATTTACAGGGCATGTGCGTCTCCAACACTGCACGCTGTGGTCATTTCAGTCAAATGCATATCTGTTTATTACTTGCTCTCAGAATAAGATTCAGTTCTTATTTCGTCACAGAGAAATAAAGTTTTTGCGTAAGTCCGGTCACAAGTTCCTTCACCACGACCTCCCATATTCCTGTCCTGTCGTTTTCCGCAATATCAAAAGTTATGTTTGCCCTGCCGTTAACGGCGCAGTAATAGCCGGAAGGCTCGGCAGGCCTGAAAGCAGGGTCGGTAATGCTGACTTCTATCGGCACAAGTGATGGCAGAGGTTTGCCATCCTGACCGTTGACGGTTACGTCAACTGTAATCTTCTTATTCCTTTCAGCAGTTTTCGGCGCATTCAGTTGTATGGATGCAGGCTTGTTTTTTGTAATCATATAAATTCTGCCTGCTCCGGGGCCGAAAGATGCTGGAAATATGGTATAATCACCTTCAGTTGTCGCCGCCACTTCCTTGCCTGCAAGTATGTCGATGACCGCCACACCTGTTCTTTTTATTTTTATGGAAGTATCCGCGGGGACTCCGTTTTCCATGATAAGCCCGTATTGACCTACATAATCGCCGAATTCGCGGGTGTCATTGACTGCAAAAACATATTCGTCGTCACCATATTGCCTGACATGGAGAACAACTTCCTTGTTTTCGCTTTCCGCATAAGGCTGGTATTTTAAACGGAGCTTCTTTCTGATTTCATCCGCGGCGGCAAGATTTTCCGCCTTATATTTCTTCCCGTCGCCACTGGGAGCATCCGCTGCCGGAATTAAGATGTCGGGAATTATGGCCGGCACAAGGTTCTGATCCGCGATGATAATCCCGCCTCGTTTTTGAAAAGCCGCGATTTTATCAAAAGCACTTTTAGATAATACCTCACATTCGGGAAGCACAAGGACCTTGTACCGGTCAAGACCTTTTGCTTTGATTGTTTCCTCAAATACTATATCCATCTGCAATCCTGCATAGGTACACGCATGCCACCGTGCTCCAATCGGTCCGGTGCCCCATCCGAAAGATCCTTTCCCGGTAAAAACCTGAGTTGTAAAGCTTTCGAGAAATGCAACATCGTTTTTACGGTCCGGCAGTTTTTTTAACATCGGTCCATAAGGTTTGATAATCTCATTATGCAGCTTTGCCAAAGCCGGCGCCGTATCCGGGTGGGTATATTTATATGCGTGCACCTCGCCCGGCACCAGTGATCCCAGTCCATGATAGCCAATCATGTCAACCGGCCTGGAAACCGCCGTCCAGAACCCTTCTTTGATGTGAGCCGGGGACGGCGTAAGGAAAACCGTCTCTCCAATGTGATCCAGCAGAAACGGATCTGTGGTTTCCTCTTTCCTGACAGACGGCATTGTCTGGTTCTTATACCATATCGTCGATATCATTTGGAAAATCTGCTGTTTCCCGGAAGCCCCTCCGGCCATATTAATAAGCTCATCGGCCGTCATTCCTGCCCTTATGGGATCCGGACAGGTGTAGATCCACTGGCCGATCATATCAAGCTTGCCGCCTGAACCGTATAGCGGCGGGACCCGTATGGCAGGGTCAAACCAGGTAAGAAAATCCTTTTTATTTGCCTTTATCTCTTCATTGATAAGATCATTAAGATCAACCCAGCCGTCCCCGTGTTTCCAATACCATGTGTAATATTTCAAAACTGGATGATTATCATCAACTACACGGTTTTTAGGGAAGCCCGGAATTGCCCGGTAATTAACATGTGTACCTTTTATTATATCGGGAATGTTTTCACCGCTCGCCTTTTTATACATTTCCCTGTCTATATCATGAAAACAAGGTAAAGAATGATCGCGTACTTCGGTATTCAGAACGGCAAATGAGAACGCCGGGTTGGAGCCGTATGCCTGCATTAACAATTTTGCCGCTCTTTTGCAGAATTCCCTGACTTGCGGAAGAAGAGGACATATATTTTTATTTTTCTTGCCTGCGTTCTGCGGACTGCCGTCCCTGTTATGCCGCATATTTTCCGGATCACTTCCGGGAGCGGGAGCAGCGCTGAACTTAATGCCGACATCCAGGCCGTTTGTCATTGCATCGTCGATGCGGTCTATAAGCTCGGCAACTTTCCTGCTGTTATCAGGGAGTGGTTTAGTTGCGGCCGGATTTTCATATATGTATTTGAAATCAATTCCGCTGTCCAGCACATATAACACCCGGTTAAACCCGATCTCCGCCAGCTTCTCCGCGCCGCCGGTCCGGGGAATACCGCCCCACATCAGGACAGGAAATTGTTCCGGATTAGGTCTGTTGACGATACGGAATTCAAATTTTTCATTTGAAGCCGCATACCCCGGGACTTCCACAGTGCAAAGCAAATCATACTTGTCAGCCCGGATTTTGTCCGCCGGAATATTCAATATTATGTTCTCTTCTTTGCCAGGGTCTATCTCCTTTAGCTGCCGGTTGAAGTTAATGGCATTGGCAGTAAAAAATTTTACATTGACACTGGCTATTTTTTTACCGGTCATGTTTTTAATATTAAACTCCATCCGCGCATCTTTTTCCATACGCCTGAAAACGGATCTTGATAATCCCTTTGACACTGACACCGGACATGAAAGAGTCCTGGCGTCGGCTTTTACGGATGCGGATGACTTGACGACATCAGTTCCTGCTAAAGATGTAATTCCGTAACAGCATAATCCCGTCAGCAATAGCGAAATGGTACTTTTCTTCAACATGACCAGACCACCCTTCTTTTAATTCATTTAATTACATTGATTATTATTGCAGTTACAGGCTGTAGTAGAAGCTGCCGCTCTTGTCTGCCGCACCGGTGATTGCTAAAACATTACCACTCTGAGGACAATAGAATTGCCTGAGTTCGTTCATGCCCTTTGCCGCCGCATGGCCGTCCGCAAACAGCAGATCAACCTGGTTGCCGTGAACCAGCCACGGCCGTCCGTAAGTCTCGCTGGCGCTGCTGGTGAAGATCATTCTGAAGGAAGGCATCTGGGCGCCGACACTCCAGGAACATCCCACTAATACAAGCTTCGAGAATCCGACTTTGGCATACCTCTGATCTTTCATTGAAATTGCAGGGAAACCGGCAGATGCCGAATTTATGTAGGGTGAGCCGTAGGAATACGAGAGGTTGGCAGGTTTTGAGTCATTTTGAGCAGCATCGGCGATAGTGCTTGACGGACAATAGAAGATATTATATGCTGACACATATTTGTCCAGCTTCAAGCGTATAGTCCATAGCACGTTATTGCCTTTTGCCGGATCGCCCGCTTCGGATGTCGTTGTAACATTGGGGCAGTAATAATACTGATTATTGCTGTCCATATACATTATGGTTGCAGTCCCGATCTGTTTCTGGTTGCTTAAGCATTTGATCGCTTTAGCTTTTTCTCTGGCCTTATTCAGCGCCGGCAGCAGCATTGAAGCAAGGATCGCGATGATGGCGATCACAACGAGGAGTTCAATGAGTGTGAAAAAATGGTCCCTGGAATTTCCGTTCTTCGCTGTTGTGTTGTTCATTTCTCTTCCATCCTTAGATTGGGTTAGTTTAAAACAGATTCTTTAAAATACAACCATTGTTACTTCATAAGACTTGAACTCAAGTTTCAACGCCCCGTTCACCTGAACATCGGTAATTTTCAGCTTTTTACGATTCATGAAATCCGTCATTATTGTCATTTGTTTATTTTTTATGTAAATAAATTTAAAAGACTATACATTTATATTATGTGATGTTGCTGATTTTGTCAATACGTAAACACGTAAAACAGCAAAAAAAGATGATAAAAATAAATTTTAAACCTGAAAAGGCGAATATACCGCGAATGATTAAGGTGAACTGACATCGCGAATCCGAACAGCACATGCTAAAATTTAATCTTTGCAATTGTGACAATGATCCAGGCCGGCAGCAGATCAAGTATCGCCGTAGCGAATTTCAGGATCAATATATTGCTGCCGCGGCTGCGAAGGATTTTTAATGATGAGTTGAAGCTGAATCAGCGCCTGGCGCGAGAGCTCATCAAAGTCCTGGATTATCGAGGTGGTCATGAAACCCCAGATGTTGATGTTTTCAACATTGCCGAAATCAGCATAAAAAATGTCTTTCTTCCAGCATAATTTATGACTCAATACCCATTGGACTACCGCGCCGGTGGCAAACCAGTGATCCGCAAAAATCAGCAGCGGCAGGGAGCCGGAAACTTTGATATTACCATCCAGTGCCGCAATTTTTCCTCCGAAATCAGGCGGGAGATGAATAATTTCATAAAATCTTTTAACACTCCGGCAGGCGGAAATGAAGCCTGCTGTTTTCTGGTCTCCGATAAAACGGTTGACATTCGGCGTGCATAACAGATACGGAGTGGCTGACGGCAACTCGGAAAGGCGTTCAGTTACAAGTTTTGCAAAGCATTTCTGATGATCGGTTGCCACAAAATTACATTCAGGGATGGCGCGGTTGATGATGATTCCCGGCAGCTTCTTCTGACAGTCGATAATCTGCTGCATGTGCTCTTCGTCCGGATGCGACCATAGAATGCCGTCAAAATTAGCCAGATTGGAAACTTTGGTTTTGGAACCCAGCGCATCCCCGTAGGAAATATATTTCAGTGAACAATTAGGCGCTGCCGGAATATGGCGCATGAGCCAGTCCGGAGCAATATAGGCGATGCGATAACATTGAGCGGTGTTAATCACCAGACTGCCGGCGCCGCGCCTGGAGCTGATCAAACCTTTTTCGATAAGAATATCAACCGCGCTGTTGATGGTTGAACGGGTAACGTCGAAGCGTTTTGCCAGATCCATTCTTGTCGGGAACAGATCGCCTGCCGAATAAGTTCCTGACTTGATTTCAGCAATAAGTTCAAATGCAATCTGACGATAACGTTCCAGTTTCAAGATATGAAGCCTCATTTATTGTTTTCTTAATATTAAAATAACACTTGGAGATGAGATATTCAATTTGATTCAATATCATCCCGTAATTTCTAAATCTCGATAATTGCAGCTTTACCTTTTGTTCCCAATGGCGCTTCCAGGGTAAACTAAATGCTGGATTTAATTTGGCAGACAACGCTTCCGCTGATATATTCTTTAAATAATTTCTGACACGCGTTCTATTTATAATAAGGATGAAGAAAATGAGCAAAAGCGGCAAGGCGGATGACATTGTTCTGATTATCGGGGCGCATCACGAAGAAGTTGAAGCTGAATTTCCGAATATCGCGGCGAAGCTGGCGGACAGATGCAGCCGGGTCGTTATCCTTAACCCGGTCGGCGGCTGGAACTGGAGTTTCATCCGCGAACTCGGTCCCGACGGCGTGCAGCGTACCATCCGCGAAGCCAAAGCCGCCGCGCAGGAACTGGGCTGCGAAAAGGTCATCTGGGACTATCCGGTGGCGGAAGTCGAAGAACACAGGCTGGAGCTCATGCGGCGGATGGCGGATTTTATCCTGGACTTGAATCCGTCAATCGTGCTGACACACTGGCCGCAGGATTCACACGCCGACCACCGCACTATCGCCAGAATCAGCCGTCATGTGCTGAATGTCGCGCCGAACCTGGTGGAAGACTCCAAACGGTCGCTGAACGTGAAAGAAATCTATGCGTTTCAGGTCGGAATCACCCAGACGTACAATTATTATCCGGATTTTCTGGTGCTGGCCGATGACGCCAGCATGAAAAGAGCCGAAAAAGCGCTGGAATGTTTTCACGGCACCGCCAAGCAGAAAGCCTTGATTTGGTGGGAAAACGTCCAGTCGAAAACCAATAGCTGGAAACAGATTACCGGCGGCGTTCCGGCGGAGCCGCTGAAGTTCGTCGGCCCGCAACTGCCGTTGAAAGGTTTCCGGCTGGCGGAAATCCTCGGCGACGATATCATCAGCATGCCGTTCGACCGCTGGATCTACGACTCACACGGGCAAATCTGATTTAACCATAAATGCACAGAAGTTTGTTCTGTGGTTAAAAACAGGATTGATTATTCCTGTTTATTCTCGACGTTCATGAAACTGCCCATCCGGGCGATGATTTCGGTCTGGGTTTCAGCCAGCTTTTCAACGGCGTCGAGGACGCTTTCGACTTCATCCTCGTCAATGGAATAATCATCCGAGTTCAGCATATTGAGCATGGTGGTCAGGCGCAGTGAAATTTCCGCCAGTTTCTTCATCTCTTTTTGCGGCAGTTGCGCGGCGGCGATGTCAATGCTGTTCAGGAATTGCAGCCATTCCAGGCGCTCTTCGACGGTTTCCAGTATCTTCTCCCGAACCGGCGCTTTCAGTTCGTCGGCATGGCGGTTGTATCTTTCCGCAAACCTTTCCCAGCGGTCTTCGATGTAATTCATGAAGACATTTTCCTGGGCGTCGTCAATGAAATTCAGTTTTTCGTTGCCGAAGCAGCGGCTGAAGAAATCCACGAATTCCAGTTCTTTCCGGTAGCACTGGTCCAGCATGTACGCGTCAATTTCCGGGGTTTTCATCGGGATGCCGATTTCCGCCAGGATTTCATCAATCGAAGCGGTTTTGCCCTTGGAAATAATGACATCTTCAGGGACTTCCAGTTGCTCTTCGGCATCGGTATCGGATTTTCTGGTAAGGATGGTATGGCCGTTGTCAATGCTGATTTCAATATGATCGTTATTGCGGTAAAATTCATCCAGCGAAGCGCCGTCGGCAGCCAGCAGTTCCCGGCCGCCGATGAAGAACGCATTGCTCAACTGGTCGGGTATTTCCAGATAACTTTCGTAGTCATCAATAGTTTTATCAATGGCCGCGGAGTATTTTTCGATCCATTGCTTGACCTTGCTCGCTTTGCGGTTGTTGCCCGGGATGTAGCTGAAATTGAAGATGCCTTTGGTCCAATCCAGTATTTTTACCGCAATGGCGTCGCCTTCTTCAAAATCATTGGCGCGGTAGAAATCTTTTAAATCAAAAGCTTTCAGCTTCACCTGGCCGCCGGCAGTCTTGCTTTGCAGCAGTTTCATGTTCGACTGGTTTTCCGCGATCAGGAAATCGAAGATCTGCTCCGAGCCCAGCAGGACATGATATTTAATGATGTCTTCCAGTTTCTCGCTCACATCTTTCAGCGGAGCCTTCTTTTTGCTGTCAGTTCCGGTGAATTTCACGTCCGAAGGGAAGATATCTTCTGAACAAAATGCGGAAAAACGGTGTCCGGGGAAAAGTATTCCATGCTCAATTTCATGTTTGTCCGGCGTTATGCAGAACTCGGCGTTCTTAAAAAAGTTTTTCTTCAGTTGATATTCGTTTTTGGTCATGTCTTTGAACAGTTCAACGTTGCCGTCGAGTTCGCGCACGACCCTGGATTTGAAACTTTCCGCTTCTTCCTCGGAATCAAATCTATAGGCCAGGCTTGCGATGAGAGTATCCGCGGTAAACGCGCCGGCGGATTTATTCAAAAAGAGATTTACATCATGATCGAGTTTACTGGAATCTATAAGCATAGAGGCCTCCGGTTGCTAAAGGTTCATTTTCGCGATTTTTTTCAGCAGAAAGCTGCGCAGGCTGTCATCCAGTTCATTCTGCTCCCAGGTTTTTATCGTATCCAGCGATACCGCATCCTTCAGGTCGAATTCTCCGCTTTTCAGCCGGTTGAGCGAGAAAAGGGTGGCGCCGCAGCCGAGTTTTTTGCCGATGTCCGCGCACAGCGTTCTGATATAGGTGCCTTTGGTGCACTCCACGGTTATATCGACAAACGGCAGTTCGATCCGGCTGATGCGGATGCTTTTAATCGTGATGGTCTTGGCCGCCCGTTCGATCTCGATGCCTTTGCGCGCCAGTTCGTAAAGTTTCTTTCCGTCTACTTTGACGGCTGAAACCATTGGCGGAATCTGCTGCTGAACGCCGACAAAACCGGCGATGACTGTTTTTATCTGTTCCGCGGTCACATTGCTGTAATCGCTCTGGGCGGTCATTGTGCCGTCCATATCCAGCGAGTCGGTTTCGGTGCCGAGGAGCAGCGTTGCTTCGTAAGTTTTATCCTGTCCGCTGAATTTGTCGCTCAACTTGGTGAATCTGCCGATGACGATTATCAGCAGTCCGGTCGCCGCCGGGTCGAGGGTGCCGCAATGTCCGACTTTGGGAATATTGAAGCGCGCCCGGATGAAGTTTACCACATCGAAACTGGTCCAGGTTTTCGGCTTGTCGACCAGCAGCACTCCGTGCTGGGAGAATACCGGCAGCCGCGGTTTGTCAGGATCGTGCCTCATGGAGCACCCTTTCTACGTGGGAAAGCAGGATTTTTCCTGCGTTTTCCAGGCTTGAAGCCTTGATGATGCAGCCGGCCGCGAGCTCATGGCCGCCGCCGTTCAGTTTGCGGGCGATCTGGCCGACAGAGTATTTGTGGTCTTTCGAGCGGAGCGAGACTTTGAATCCGTCATCGCGCCGCTGCATGACTGCGACAATTTCCGTATCTTTCAGCGCCCGGAGGATTTCGATCAATCCCTCGGAGTTGCGCATGTCAATGTTGTATTTGCTGATAAGCTCTTCCGGAATATAGAACCAGGCGAACTTGCCGCCGCACTCAATCTGCAGATGCTGCGTGAACAGTTCCGACTCGAACTTCTGCTGGGGCAGCGGGGTTGAAAAAAACATGTTTTTCATAATTTCATGATGAGCCGCTTTGAGTTCAATCAGATCGGCGGCGCTGCGCATCACCCTGGCGGAAGTATTGTCAAAACGGAACCCGCCGGTATCCATGATGATTCCCAGCAGCAGCAGCGTTGCGGTCGCCGGGGAGATTTTAGCGCGGGGTATCTGCCTGAAGATCATGAACAGTATTTCCGCGGCGGCAGCCGCATCCGGCATGACCAGATTGTATTTTCCGTACAGCATGTTGTCCGGGTGATGGTCAATGTTGATGATCGGGATCGTGATATCGGACACGGAAATCTTACCGCCGAGCCCGGCGCGGGCGGTATTCGGATTGTCAACGATGATGCAGCAGTTATACGAGGATAAATCGTAGAGCGAAACTTCCGTCCGGTAATTGCACGGAATGAAGTCCAGGTACTTTTCCGGAAGCGCTTCAGGGATCAGCGCTTCGGCGGTTTTGCCGCATTCATGCAGCATGTTAAGTAAGGCGAAAGTGGAACCCAGGGCATCGCCGTCGGGTTTTTCATGCGTAATAATCAGGAAGTTGTCGGTTTTCGCGATAAATTCGGCGATTCCGGCAATCAGAGCATCATTCTTTTTCTTCATGCCCCAATCCCTCAATCAGCGATATGACTTTGTCTCCGGATTCAACCCGCCGGTCAAGTTTGAACTCGAGAACGGGAGTGAATTTTAAAACGATGTCTTTGGCGATTGCTTTCTGAATGTGATGTCTGACTTTCTCCAGGCACTTGATGATTTCCAGCTTTTGATATTCGGTTCCGCCGAAAACGCTGATAAAGACCTGGGCGTTATGCAAGTCCGGAGCGGTTTTCACTTCAGTCACGGATACCAGCAACCCGTGGGATGCGATATTTTCGCGCTCCAGCGTGTCCGCAATTTCGCGTTTCAGTATCTCATTGACCCGGAGCATTCTCGGTACTTTACTCATGATATATTTCCTGGCTTAAAGCGAGGCTTTCTGTAACTCGATGTCATAAACTTCAATCAGGTCTTTTTCCATAAAATCGACAAAGTTGTCGAGGCGGATGCCGCATTCAAGCCCGACCTTGACTTCCTTGACGTTATCCTGGAAACGGCGCAGCGAAAGCACTTCGCCATTATAAATAAGTTCCTTGTTACGGAAGACTCTGGCTTTGGCGCCGACGCGGATAGTACCCTTTTCAACCATGCAGCCGCATACTTTCGGGCCTTTGGAAACATCAAAAATCTGCAATATGGTCGCGGAGCCGAGTTCTTTTTCGCGTTTTTCAGGGGCCAGCCGTCCGGTCAGGGCGTCGGTGATGTCTTCCAGCAGTTCGTAGATGATGCTGTACAGCCTGATTTCCACTTTCTGCTTTTTCGCGATTTCATTGACGCCGGGATTGACTCTGACGTGGAATCCGACGACGATCGCGTGCGATGCCGCCGCCAGCATAATGTCGTTTTCCGTGATGGCGCCGACGCCGGAAAGAATAATATTGACTTTGATTTTGTCAGACGGTATTTTTTTCAGGGAATCAATGATGGCTTCGCCGGAACCCTTGACGTCGCACTTGATAATCAGGTTCAGCATGTTCTGGGTGCTGTCGCTGATTTTAGTGAACAGGTCTTCCAGGCTTTGAGTCGGCACTTGCACCAGATTTATATTCCGGCTGGACTGAGTCCTTTTCTCCGCTTCCAGTCTGGCTTCTTTTTCATTGGCGCAGACCACCAGCTTGGAGCCGGCGTTCGGAACGCCGGAAAGACCGACCAGTTTCACCGGGGTGCTGGGGCCGGCGGACCTGATGCGTTCGCCGGAGACATTAAGCATGGTTTTCACTTTGCCGTAATGTTCGCCGCAGAGCACAACCTCGCCGACATTCAGCGTGCCTTTCTGGATCAGGACATTCGCGGTCGGTCCCAATCCCTGTTCCAGTTGCGATTCCAGAACCGTGCCTCTGGCTTTGCATTTCGAGCTGGCTTTCAGTTCCAGCAGTTCAGCTTCCAGCAGGATGCGTTCCAGCAGATCGTCAATGCCCTGGCCGGTTTTGGCCGACACTCTTACCACGCCGACGTCGCCGCCCCAGTCTTCGCTGGAGAGGCTGTTCTGCTGCATTTGAAGAATGATTTTATCCGGATTAGCGCTCGGCAGGTCAATTTTATTTATCGCCACGATGATCGGCACATCTGCCGCTCTGATCTGGTTCAAGGCCTCCACCGTCTGCGGCATAAATCCGTCTTCGGCGGAAACGACCAGGATTGCAATATCGGTGACGTTGGCGCCGCGGGCCCGCATCTGGGTGAAAGCCTCATGGCCGGGAGTATCGATGAAAGTGATTTTCCTGCCTTTGAATTCAACTACTGACGCCCCGATGTGCTGGGTAATTTTACCGGCTTCATCGTCAACCACGCTGGTGTGCCGGATTTTGTCCTGCAGCGAAGTCTTGCCGTGGTCCACATGGCCCAGGAAAGTTACGACCGGCGGTCTATCCTCCATGTCTTCGGGATTTTCCTGCTCTTCCTGCTCAAATTTTGATTCAGCTTCTTCTTCGCCCTCGGGATGGCCGGGGTGTTCTTTTTCACGATGGTCAATGACCAGTTCGAAGCCGTATTTAGTGCACAATTTACCGGCAATTTCTTCGGTAATGGACTGATTGATGCTGGCGAATTCGCCGAGTTTCATCAAGTCGCTGATGACTTCGTTGGGTTTCTTCCCCACGGCTTCAGCCAGATGTTTCACAATCACCGGCGTTTTTAAATGCAGTTCCGGAGTCGCCGGCTTCTCGGGTACATCGCTATGGAGCAGCGCTTTCTTTTTATCTTTGACGACTTTAACGACTTTGACGCCTGCCGGAGCTTCTTCCTCGGTTACGGGCGGCACGCCGAAAACACTGTCCAGATGTTCTTCGATAAGAGTTACCATATCGGCGGGAATGATACTGGCGGCTCCTTCGAGTTCAATCCCTTCAGACAGAAGCTCTTCCAGGATTACTTTGGGAGATACTCCATATTTTTCAGCCAGACTTTTAACTTTGATTTTTTTCACGCCGTTATCCTTCCAATGCAAATTTGTTTGGAATCTCAGTTTTCCAGTATAAGGAAAATTTGATTCACTTCAGTTTCGTCAATTCCAATGCTCAACAGTTGTTCGCGTCCGGCGGCTTTAAGTCCTTCCATGGAGACAAAACCGTTATTTACCAGAGTGTGCGCGGTGGCGCTGGAAATGCCGAGCGTATCGGCAAGCAGGCCCGAGGCCCGTTCAATCTTTTCCGCCAGCGACTCCACTTTCTTCGGCTCGTCAATCACAATATTCATGTTCCAGCCGAGCAGTTTTGAGGACAGGCGCACATTCTGCGCCTTTTTGCCGAATGCCAGCCGCGACTGGTCCGGCGTTACATGCACCCGCAGTTCTTTTTTCTCGGCAAATACTTCAACCGTCTGCACTTTTGCCGGCTGAAGCGAATTGATGGCATACTGCCGGGTGTCAGCATCGAACGGGATTATATCGACCCGCTCGCCGCCGAGTTCATTGGTAATATTTTTCACCCTGATTCCACGCAGTCCGACGCAGGCGCCGACCGGGTCAACTCTGGGATCATTGCTCTTGACTGAAATCTTGGTCCTGCTGCCGGCTTCACGCGAAATGCCCATGATTTGCACAACGCCGTCATGGATTTCCGATACTTCACGCTCAAACAGGCGCTTCACGAAGTCCGGGTGGGTGCGGGAGACGATCAGACTCGGCCCCGCGCTGTTGGTATCCACTTTCAGCAGCAGCACATTAATCCTGTCGCCGGGCATGTATTGTTCGCCGAAGATCTTTTCCTTGGCATTCAGCACGCCTTCAGCTTTCTGAAAATCCACGATAATATTGCCGCCTTCAAAACGGCGGACAATGCCGTTGACGATATGGCCGACTTTATCGGCAAATTCATCTCTGACAGTCTCTTTTTCAGCTTTCCGCAACTGCTGCATGATTGCCTGTTTGGCGGTCTGCGCCGCGATGCGCCCGAAATTGCTCGGGGTCACTTCCCACTCAACCACATCTCCCAGTTTGACGTCGGGAAGCCTGGTTTTGGCCTGGTCAAACAGCAACTGGTCATGGTTGGGGCTGGATGCGACAACTTCGAGTTTCGCAAAAGCCTGGATATCGCCGGTGTCGGGGTCCAGACGGACACTCAACTGACTTGCCGGATGAATGCTCTTCTTCGATGCCGAAAGCAAAGCCGTTTCAATAGCTTTCACCAGAACATCCCGTCTGATTCCGCGCTCCTGCTCAATATATTCCAGAATCGTTAGTAATTCGTTGCTCATGTCCTGTTCCTTTCTGCTTCCGTGTTCAATGTTGCCGTGTCCAGTTCAAACCCAAAATAAAAAATCAATAAAAAAAGCGGGTTGAACAACACCCACTTCACAAATGCGATCTACATCTAACTATGATATGCTTCAGCTTTTAATATAAACCCGTATTTACAACTATCAAGATTATTTTTGAATAATTTCATCGCATCCGCCGCCGCCGGTTTCAGAGTCTCTCAAAACCTCTTTCTTGCATAAATGTCGAAAAAAAGTGCATATTATTCCGGATTTTACTTGATTTTTTTTGTTTGCGTGTAATGTTTATTGGCTTTGTCAGGTCTTATTGTTTCGGACCCGTCATTAATATTAATTATGGAAACTTAATTTTTCAATAAACATAACAGAAGGTTTTAAGGATGCCGAATAACAAAAAAAATAAGTCAGCATTGAAGAGATTGCGCACCAGCAAAGAAGATCAGATCAGAAACAAGTCCAGAAGGACTACTCTGAAGACTGTCGAAAAGAAATTCCGCACCGCCGTGCAGGAAGCTGATGCCGCAAAAGCCGGTGAACTCATGAAGGATTACTTCAGCGCTCTGGACAAAACTGCCAAAATCGGGGTGATCCATCCCAACAAGGTAGCGAACAAGAAGTCCCAGATCGCAGTCCTGATGAACGGCCTGAAGAAGTAATTCCGCCGCGTTCCTGTTTTTTATGATCCGCCCGGGCAATCTGCCCTGGCGGATTTTTGCTTTTAACAGGAATGAAGACGCGGATGCTATGGATTGCATTTGACAACTAAAAGCCTATATTGATGCCGTAGATACTTTGGATCGAAAGAAGGAAAACGGCATGAGGAACTTTTTACGCGCAATCCTGAACGAATGGAAACAGCACTTATGGTCGCTGTTGTTTTTATTTGTGACCGAAGTTTTATTAGTCCTTGTATGGATATTTATTACTAAATATGTGCAGAATGAGTATGCCACACACTACGATGAATTCTATTTATTGACAATGATGATTTTATACTGCGGCATTCCTGTCGTCATGGCGCCAAATCTGCTGACGGATTCTGCCGGACAGGATAATTCGGATAAACATCTTGCTTCTTCCGGACAGGGAAGGCTTTACTGGATAAAATTTGTCGCCGGATTGATACTGTTCATTTTCCCGATATTTGCATTATTCGCTATAGGGTGGATTCATGCCGGTGTTCCGTCAGACTCAATTTACTATGAAAACACCATCATTATTTTGAGTGTTGCCGTTGGAATTTATGTCTTGTTCTTTTTCATCGCGAGTATGATGCCGAAAACTCGCAGGCCCATTGCATTGGGAGTGGCGATCTTGGCAACATTGCTGCTATTGTTTCTGTTGGCTCCGGGGATGATGAGCGGAATTGCCTTATTGGGTAATGATTTGTTGATTCAATATGTTATTGAGAAAGTAACTAAATTTTCTTATAAAGGATATTATGAAGGAACTCCAGGTTATCTCGCTGGTCTTGCAGGAATGGCATTTTTAAGTCTTGGCATAATTCTTCTGCCGCCGCTGGGGTATCTGTTATGGACGAGAAAAATTATTAGAGGGAAAAAGTATCTGAAGTCTTTATTAGCTGGCGCTGGCTTGCTGGTTCTGATTTCAATTGTGTTGTGGATTATTGCTGTCACCGCCGGACAGTCCGGATTGCGTCAGGCTGAACGTGATGCCGCCGCCGCCGGGATATTATGTGAACCGGAGCAATTACTGGCGAAATTGCCGCCTGTTCAGGAAGAACGTAATGCCGTCAATTTATATTGCAGCGCTTATAAAATGCTGAACAGATTCAATGCGCAGAACATAGATTTATATTGGCATGCACTGGCATCTCTTCAACCTAAAGAAGCATCGACTGAATCCAGACAACATCTGATTGACCTTGTCCAGTCTCCAGAAAGTAAACAGATTTATGCCATGCTTGAACAGGCGGCATCCTATCCGGAGTGCCGCTTCGTGCCGAAAATCGAGCAAAGGCAGGTAAAATTATTTGAGTTTGAGATGAATCATCTAGCTGAATTTATCCTCGCCCGTGCTTGCGTTTTTAAATTAAACGGTCAGGATGATAAAATTCTGCCGGAAATAGAGAAAAGCCTGAAGCTTGCGCAAATAATCAACAATGAGCAATTTCATTACTCCTTTATCAGAAACCGGTTCATAGTAGAAGACACGATTACTGAGGCCGTTAAAATCGGGCCGGACAATCCCCCCTTTGCCGCCAGTTACCGCAGAATGCTCGATTATTTGAATCAGCATCCGATTAATTATATTAGTGCGGACATGGAGCCGGAATACAATTATTTTTCCACTCTCCTTAAATTGCAATGCCGATTTGATGAAGGTAAATTGAGATCTTGCGAAGATAATTATTTATACAAAATGTTGCTATGGAATGATTTACTGGCTGGTTATCCGCTGGTTGTCAGGTATTTCGCATACCATATTAATAATAGTGTCAAAGTCCGGCATGAAATGCTGAAAATCCGGGAAATGCCGGTACTGCCGCCGGAATTGCGCCGGTTTGTTGATAATTATTACCCGCGGGGGTATAATTTGCTGTTAAGTTTTGATTTGCGCAAATTATTTAATGCCAGGTCGTTGCAGGCTATGCTCAAAATCGGGCTGGCGCTGAAGATATACAAGTGTGAGCACGGAAAGTATCCGGCGTCATTACAGGAACTGGTTCCGGCGATACTGCCGGAAATTCCGGTGGACCCGCTGGACGGCAAGGCTTTCGGCTACAGCGCCAAGAATGACAATTTTACCCTGACCCGTAACTCAGAATGGAAACGGGAGTTAAGCTCGGAGTTAAAATCGAAACCGTGATTTGATTTTATCGGGTAAAATGGAACATTTGTAAAAAATCCTGTACATCCTGTCTATCCCTGTTAAATGCCGTGCCGATTTCTCTTTATCGTTTTCATGTTTTTTGTTAATCCACTCTTGACAGGTCGGTACTTTTGAATTATCATATAACTATAATATAGAATATGTGTTCCATAATATAGAACAATAAGTAGATTTCATGATACAGTCATTGGAACGGGCGGCAAAGATTTTGCGGCTGGTGGCGGACAGCGGGGACGGGATACGCCTCTGTGATCTTGCCCGTGCCTGTGAAATGAAACGGAATACGATTTTCAATCTGGCAGATACTTTGGTTAATGAACGATTGCTGGCAAAAACAGACAGCGGCAAATACATCATCGGCGACATGATATTAAAGCTGGCGGGCGGACAAAAGCGAAACAGCTATCTGCTGATTGTGGAAGAGGAACTTCGCGAACTGCATCTGAAATATCCCGGCTCGGAGATTTATTATTCTGAACTGGGCAATGCCGATATTATCGCCAGATTTCGCTTTGACCCGGCGAATCCCGGCAAAGCGATATATCCGGACGGCATGACCTTGAATCCATATTTTACCGTAGCCGGGCTGGCGTTTTTCGCTTTTGCCCCGGAGGAAAGTCTGTTGAGTTTGCGCTCCCGAAACCCGTTTGAGTATCATGGGTTAAGCGCCTGGGGCAGTATGGATAAATTTCTGGCGCAGTTGGCTGCCGCCAGGAAAAAGGGATATGCCGAAACGCCGCTGCTGACCCCGCGGACGGACTTAAAAGCCGGCATTCCGGTGCGGACCCCGGATGGCGGCATGACCGGCGCAATCACATTTCACCTGCATGATGTCAACTTTGCGGACGAAAGCGGGATTATGCGCACCGTCATGGCAGGCGCTGAAAAAATAATTTGCAAAATTAATACAACGAAATAACAGGAGCTGATCATGTTTGAAAAATCTTATGATGTTGCGGTATGCGGGGGAGGGGTTGCGGGTGCGGCGGCGGCGATCGCGGCGGCGCGGCGCGGACAGAAGACTGCGCTCATTGAGAAAACTATTTTCACCGGCGGACTCGCCACTACCGGTATAATTTTCATCTATCTTCCGCTCTGCGACGGCAACGGCACGCAAGTCACCTTCGGAATCCCCGAAGAACTCCTGCTCTCAAGCATAAAATACGGGCCGGGCGATGTGCCGGAATGGCAAAAAGGACGCAAGGCGGAAGAGGCAAAAAGGTACCGGGCGGTCTTTTCGCCTGCTTCGTTTGTTATTGCGCTTGATGAGCTGCTCACCAATGCCGGAGTCGATATCTGGTTTGACACACTCGTCTGTGCCGCCAATGTTCATGACGGCCGCCTCGCCGCGGTTGAAGTGGAGAACAAAAGCGGTCGCGGCCGCATTTCGGCGAAATGCTTCGTCGATGCCACCGGGGATGCCGATATCGCGCATCAGGCGGGACTGGGCTGCCCGGCGGCGCAGAACGCCCTTGCCTTCTGGGCGCTTGAATATGCAAATGGAGCACAGTGGCGTCTGAATAATTCGGTAGAGAATATTGCCACGTATGTCAAGGGCAGTTCCTGGGACAAGAAGCGCGGTACATCCGGCATTGACGGCTCTGAAGTAAGCAGCTTCATTCTCGACGGGCGGACGCAATACCGCGAACGGCTTGTAAAAGAATACGGCACTGGCAAAAAAGACCGTAAAACACTCTTTCCGCTGACTCTGCCGTCAATGGCGCAATTCCGCACCACTCGCCATATTCCTGCTCTATACAAACTCAAGGATGGTCAGGACTGGACCCATTTCGACGACTCGATCGGGCTGGCCGCGGACTGGCGGAAACCGGGATTTGTCTGGGAAATTCCCTATCGCAGCATGCTGCCGGCTGGTTTGAAGAACCTGGTGGCCGCCGGCCGTTGTACCGCCGCGGAAGAGGATGCCTGGGAAGTTACCCGGGTGATTCCCGCTGCGGCGCTGACCGGTGAAGCCGCCGGAACCGCTGCCGCACTGGCTGCCGCTTCCGGTGTTTCTCCGGATGATATTCCCGTTGCAACGCTTCAGGAGGCGCTGCGCCGTGCCGGCAACAAAATCCACTTTGATGAAGTAGGGCTTGTTGGAAAAAAATAAATTTGCCAGGTTCATGCCAGCGTTGCAAATTCCTGCGGATTTACCGCATATTTCAACGCTTTGCCGTCCAGCCTGCGGTCGTTGAAAATAGCTTTGACGGCCTGAAAAACCAACTTGACATGAAAAGATTGCGGATACATACATCAGCGGCGATGGACGCCAGGATGTTCCTGCAGTTTCTGGCCCTGATCTACATCTGTCAAATCCGCAATGCCATCCAGAA
>JBAYIO010000015.1:0-69562 GCA_041665605.1 Victivallaceae bacterium
ACCCCGCTGCCGCATTTGAAAATATACTCAATGCAATACAGATGGGAAATAATACAAAATTGATTCCATTGCTGATGTAAACGCCTTTTCCTCTGTCACCGCTCTACTGAGCCATTACCTTTTTTCAGTCTTTTTTGCTGTTTATTTTTAAAAGGGTATTGACAAGCAAAGAAGAATCATTTATAATAATGATAATCCTAAACGATTAGGAGAATATTTTCAGCTTGGAGATAATGGAGATACACGCATGGCGGTTACTTTAAAAGACATTTCAGCCAAAACCGGGATAAATACCTGTTCTGTCTCTCATGTTCTAAACAACCACCCAAGAGCGATGGAATTAAAGGTGGAAACTCGCGAGAAAATTCATCGGTGTGCCAGAGAAATGGGATATGCCCGTAACGAAATCGCCCGTTCCATGGTTACCGGCAGAAATGATGTGATCGCGTTTGTATCATGTGACACTGGATCATGGGAGTACACCGGCAAAATAATGTCCGGCATTGTCGAGGAGGCAACCCGGCAGAGTTTCGCGGTGAAAGTCTACCATCTGGCGCATAGCAATCCGGACAATATTATAAGACAATTAATAGAGCAGCGTGTCGCCGGGGTCATTTTTCACTCCGAAAAAAGCAGTGATTTTGATTTTATCCGGAGCGAAGTGGGGAAAAAACATATTCCCTGCGCAACCGTCAATTTGAGCAGTGCATCTGCCGGCATTGGCATTACCTCCGACGACTTTCAGGGAGCTAAAGATGTGGTCAAATATTTGAGCGGGTTGGGTCATCAGCGAATTGTTCACTTTTCTCATCAATATCCGGATAAAAAACCTGAATATCTTGAACAGCGTCAAGAAGGCTATATTGCCGGAATGAAAGAGCATCTTGGCAAATCCGCGGCAATACGTATTGAATCCGTGCCGCCAGTTTCCGCAGAAGATGAAGCTGTTACTATTATTAAAAATATTCTTAACGAATCTGCCGGACAGCGGCCGACCGCAATCTTTTGTATTAGCGATTCAGTTGCGATGCAAGTGCTTCAGGCGGCATCCCAGATTGGCATAAAAGTTCCTGAAGAGCTATCGATTGCCGGATTTGCTGACTTAGAGATGGCCCGGTATGCCACTGTGCCTTTGACCACCGTCGCACAGCCCTTTGAACAGATGGGCAGAGAAACAGCAAATATGCTGATAAATGCAATAGAAAATAAACGGGCGGATATTCTGGACAAAGCAGAGAACCGGAAACTGGAAGTAAAGCTGGTTGTCAGAAAATCAACCGCGCCGCCACAAAAGATATTATAATTTATAAGCAAAAAGGCGCAGCATGAAAACAAGCAATCTTCAAAGTGGCGACAGCGATTTCAGAACAGCAGCAAAATTCACACTCATAGAGTTCCTGACAGTAATCGCCATCAGAGCAATTTTAACCTCAATGCGGCTGCCGGCATTGAGCAAAGTCAAAGCAATCCCGTGCCTGTCTAATTTAAGACAGGCAGTCGGCATCAACTAAAAAGAGAGAATCAAGATGAAATTAAGGGACAAATTCTGGCTGTGGGGACAAAACGCGGGCAGCCATCACTTCCATCAGGACAAAAACAAGCCTAATGGCAATGTATATGATTTACCCGGCCGGAATCTGATGGAATCGGCGGAGGGCGGTAAATTCTTCGGGATTCCTAATTGCTGCCGGGTGGTGATGAGTGCGGGACCGGTACCGCCGTTTGACGCGGAGTCGGAAAAACTCAAAGACTTCAAGCAGGTCGTATGGTCGGCGGTCGGAGCCGGCGGCGTGACCCGCAACAGCGACGATAAGAGTGACATTGACGAAGTGATCAGGCAAGCCGGCAAATTCCCGAATATCACCGGAGCCGTTCTTGATGACTTCTTCAAGTCCGTGGAAGGATTCAATATCGGCGAATCTGTCGCCCGGCATACGGCCGGAAGTATCGCCTCCATGCGGAACAAGCTGCATAACTTTTCCGGGCGGAAGCTTGATTTGTGGATGGTATGGTACTCTTATCAGTTGGATTTTAAAGTCGCCGATTACATCTCGTTATGCGATGTTATCACCCTGTGGACGTGGAAAGGGTCGGATCTGGCGAACCTTGACGAGAATATTAAAAAGTTCATAATGAAAACCCCCGGGAAACGGCGTCTGGCCGGTTGTTACATGTGGAATTACGGCGAGTCCAGGCCCCTGACAAATCAACAAATGCAGGATCAGCTTGACTGCTATTATCGCTGGATCAAGCAAGGCGATATCGAAGGTGTGGTGCTGTGCTCCAACTGCATTGCTGACATCGGGCTGGAGGCGGTGGACATCACGCGACGCTGGATCGGCGATGTCGGAGAAGA
The DNA here is from genome assembly GCA_041665605.1 of Victivallaceae bacterium. GTDB lineage: Bacteria > Verrucomicrobiota > Lentisphaeria > Victivallales > Victivallaceae > CAIPAT01. The sequence continues at coordinate 2,357 of JBAYIO010000015.1, forward strand.
TGAAATATAAGCGTCCAGGCCTTGCAGCCGAGGAAGCGGAGTGACTGTTAATTTTAGTTTTAATCAGTAAACAACAACAAGGAAAAACGGGAATTAAAGATCGTGATAATAATTTATTTTGTTTTAAACTGTAACCAGCAATTATAACAGAGAGGAAGGGATAATGAAAAAGATTAAAAGAAGTTGTAACACGTTAATTTTTACGCTCATAGAACTCCTTGTGGTGATCGCGATCATCGCAATTCTGGCCTCAATGCTGCTTCCGGCATTGAATAAAGCCAGGGAGAAGGCACATGCAAGTGACTGTTCCGGCAAATTGAAACAGATCGGCACCGCGTTTTTCATGTACACCGGCGATTACGGTGACTGGATGCCGTGGTACCAGTATATCAGTCCTGCAAAATCGTGGGCTATTGACTTTATGCCGCCCTATCTCGGTGATCGCTATGTAGGCGTCAGCGCGGCATTCAGTAATCCGAAAAAGACGATATTATGTAATTCTCAAACCAGCCCGAGCGTAAATTACTCATACGCCTATAACATCCAATTGGGCAGCGGTCCTTATGGCGGCGCAATTGACAATACCGCACCCGCAGTTCCCTGTCCGGTAAAAATAATAAGAGTGAAATCGCCGGGGAGAACTGTTATGGTTGCAGACAGCAACGGATTGTATATAAGCAATAAACCTATGCTTGACGCCACCAGCAAGCTGATTTTTAGACATTCTTCAGCCATGTGCAATTTTCTGGTGGTTGACGGGCATATTGAAAGCTGGAGTTACAATCTGTTTTTAATCGGCGATGCTAATAACGGGACTCAATCCAGAAGCTATGCGACAAAAACCAAGCTTTTAGTGAATCCTACTTTTTAAGCAAGTAAATATCGGGAGCCGGACTTATCCTCGCATGGTTGAATAATAATAAGGGATGAAATTCATGAATAAAATCGGGAAGATATTGTCGCTTTGTATATTTGTCTCAGCCGGCAGCTATACAATGCCGGTCAGTGCCGCCGGTCAGTTGACTTTAGCGCAGGACGGCAAAACAGATTACCAAATCGTTGTTTCCGCCCGGCCGGGTCCGGTTGATAAAATGGCGGCAGATGAACTCGGGGAATTCCTCAAGAAAGCGACAGGCGCTGATTTTAAAGTTTTTCAGGGTTCTTCCGAATCCGCTGCTGATTTGAAGCATCGTATTTTTGTCGGCTTGAGCCCGTCAGCTATTAAAATTCTGGGACCTGATCCTTTGTCCGGACTAAAAGATCAGGAGCATGTCGTCAAAAGCATCGGTAGCGACATCTTTCTTTTCGGCAAAGGTGAATATGGCAATCTTTACGCAGTATACTCATTTCTCGAAAACCAGGTCGGCTGCCGCTGGTACACCGTATACGGGGACATGAAAATACCGTCTAATTCCACCCTTAAACTTGACCGTTTTGATTACATCCGCGGATTCGCATTCCCGATTAGAAGTGTGATGAACTGGTTTTACAAGATCCGCCCGGTCTGTGATCTGTTCTTTTATCGTAATTTTCAGAATCAATTACTTTTTCTTCACTCTTCACTGCCCGGGTTGAAACCCGTTTATAATGAGATTCTGCCGGGAGTGCATACCTCTTTTGCCTATATGCCTCCGGGCGGAGCAGTTAACATTGCAGGGACGCCGCCTGAATGGCTGAAAGGCTCGAAGTTTTTTGAAACCAACCCCGAGTTTTTCTCAATGGATGAAAACGGCAAACGGGTCAGCAGCCGTCAGCTATGCTTCGCCAATCCCGGTCTGCGTAAAAAGCTGACCGAACATCTTGAAAGGCGGCTTAATGAATTTAATGGCAAGGGAATTGTCACGCTGGATGCCAATGACATCGGAGATAAATCCTGCTATTGCGCTGAGTGCAGGAAGCTAGAGAATAAGTATAAAACCAACAGCGGTCCGTTAATTGACTATCTGACCGAACTGTGCGGTTATTTAAAAAATAAATACCCGGAGGCATTTATCAGAACCATGGCGTACCGTAAAGGCCAGTCGGAAATTCCCCCTTCCGGGATAGCGCAGCTTCCGGAAAATCTGATAGTAGTTTTTGCGCCTATCGACGATAATATTCTTGCCCCGATATCCGATCCGTCAAATGCTGAAACCTACAATAATCTGAAACAATGGTGCGCCATATCTAAACATGTCTGGGTATGGTATTATGTTAATCCATATATTTCTGATCCGTCGGTTCCTCCACCCCCGCTTGCGAATCTGGAAAGAATCGCCGAAGACATAAAAATGATTAAAAAAGCCGGCGCCGAAGGTACATATTTTGAGCATGATTCAGGGGTGTCCCTGAGCGCCAATTTCAGTGAACTGCAAACCTGGCTGATGCTTAAACTTTTTCAGAATCCGGACCAGGACACGGCGCCGCTGATAAAAGAATTTACGGACTTTTATTATGGCAGCGCGGCTTCGCTGATGCGGCAATATATTTCAGGGCTTGAATCATGCCGTAAAGAGTTATTGGCCGGCCAGAATTTCTGGAGATGGAGTACACAGATGAGTCAATACACATATCTTACTATTGAAAATATTATGAAATGGGAAAAAATGTTTGATGAAATGGAAGCGCTTACAGAAAAAGAGCATGAGCAGCAATTCCATGTAAAACTGGCGAGAATGAGTCTGGATATATTTGCCATCGCCAATGAGAAGAAAATTACAGAAAAATATCCGGAAATGAAGCTTTCGTCTGATAATATTGAACAGAGACTCAAGGCCACTTATCAACAAATGCTTAAACAGCGGATGCCGGAACTTAAGTTTGACATTTCTGAGTGGCTGGCCCAGGTTAAACTACACCCCAGGCCGCTGCCTGCTCCGTTTGATAAAATTTCGCCGGATTTATTGCGCCAGGTTAATCCGAATTTCCCGAATAAACTTCATGAAACATTGCGGGTTAAAGACCCGGAGGCCGCATGGGGAACTGCAAATTTCGAAAAAACTGATAAAAAAACGTTAACTATCGGTTTTTATGACTATATAACTAAAAAAACCGGGATATCTAAATCTATTAATGAGTCGGAAATTTCCCCGGACATATACAAATTTTACAGGCTCGGAAATATTAAGCTTACTTCCAATTGCATAATATGGGGCGGCGACTGGCATATTTCTGTAAAGTTAGGACATTTATACTCCATAGATGAACCATCCGCCGAATATGACGCTTATGTTTCTCTGAAATTTGAAGGGCCTGCATATTCCGCTGCCAGTAAAGATAAGCCCAATCGTATGCTGTGTGACCGGGTCGTGCTGATAAAAAAACTTAGCGCGGTTGATTTGGCCGCCGGAGTCCTGGATGTACAGCCGTCTACTCCGTTACCGCAGGAATTCAAAGACATCCCGGCGGCGCAATTGCGGCAGATAAACCCCAATTTTCCTGTAAGGCTGCCGGAGAAATTGCTGGTCAAAGATAATGATGCGGCATGGGGCGAAGCAAATTTTGACATAAATGATAAAAAACCATACCGGTTCGGGTTTTATGACTATCAAGCAAAAAAGACAGGGATATCGAAATCGATTAATGAGTCGGAAATCTCGCCCGATGTATACAAATTCTATAAGCTCGGCAATATTAAACTTACTCCAAATTGCATAATATGGGGTGAGGGCTGGCTGATTTGTGTAAAATTAAGTCATTTATATTCAAAATCCGAGCCGGACGCCGAATACGAAGCTTATGTTTCCCTTAAATTTGAAGGGGCCGCATATTCCGCTGCCGGCAAGAATAAACCCAGTCAGGTTTTATGCGACCGGGTGTTGCTAATTAAAAAAGGTCAGCAGAAATCTAAATAATAATAAAAGAATGATGACATCGTATATGTATTTACCGAATAAACAGAGGAAAATAAAAAAAGTGCACAACCCGAAATATTGTCTGTTTTATGACAACCACACGATGCCGGCATGTCCCGATGTCGGAGAAAATTTCGATGCGGAATTATTCACCGACCGGATCAAGGCCTGCGGCGTGGATTACCTGACGTTCCATGCCAGATGCAATATGGGCATGGCTTATTACGACACCAAAATCGGCATCAGACATCCGTCTTTGAAATATGACATGTTCGGCAGACTGGCGGAAGCGTGTCAGCGTAAAGATATTGCACTGACCGCTTACTTGAATGGCGGCATCAGCAATGAGGAAGGGTTGCGCCATCGCGAATGGACGACTTTGCTGTTCGACGGGCGGGAATATCGCGAACCACGGCTGACGCCCTATGTCCGGACGATGTGCTACAATTCGCCTTACCGTGACCACCTGATCGCGATGGTCAAGGAAATCGCCCGCAATTATCCGGTGGCCGGTTTCTTTATCGACTGTCTGGCGGGCTATCCGTGCGTCTGCCCGACTTGCGTCAAGGAAATGAAAGAGCGCGGCATTGATTGGAAAGTTGAATCGGAAGTAGTAAAATTTTCCGAGTTTTCCGTGCTCCGGCTGTCCCGGGACATTGCGCAGGCCGCAAAGGCGGTCAATCCGGAATTGCTGCTGTATTTCAACGGGCCGTCCTATGAGGAACAGGCTGAATTCGGCACTTACATCGAATGCGAATGTCTGCCGACCGGCCCCGGCTGGGGATATGATTTTCTGCCGGTGCTGTCGCACTATATGCGCACCCTTGGCGACAAGCCGATTCTGAACATGACCGGACGTTTCTACGACTGGGGAGATTTTGGCGGACTGCGTCCTGAAGCGGCGATTAAGTCAGAATTATTGTACGGACTGGCTAACGGCATGCGCCCCAACGTGGGCGGGCATTTTCATCCGCGCGGCGACCTTGAGACTGCGGTGCTGGACCGGATTGAGAAAATATACAAGGAGCTTCAAACCCTGGAGCCGTGGGTTGACAAGGCAAAAAATCTCACGGAAATTGCCATTGTCTATCCGAAGCCGATAATAAACATCCGGCTTGACAAGCTTATTCGCAGTGCGGCAAGGATGTTAAGCGAACTGAAACTTCAGTTTGATATCGTGACCGAATTTTCCGACTGGAGCAGATATCAGGTACTGGTGTTTCCTGATGATATTCTATTTAACGAAGAAATTGCCCGGCGGGTAAAATTGCATCTTGACGCAGGCAAGTTCGTGATTTCCAGCGGCAGTTCCGGGATGAACTCCGGAAAAACGCAGTTTGCGCTGGAAAAGGAATGGGGGATAAGATTTAAGAAAGATTGCGATTTCGACCCAGCGTATTTCAAGACCGGCAGGAATTTCAGTAAAGGTCTGCCTGACATGCCGCTATCGCTGTATTCATCGGGAATTGAGTCCGAGACGCTGCCCGGCGCAGGTATTGAAGCATATCTGATAAAACCGTATTACAACCGGCACTGGGATGGCGAACATGCCTTCTTCTACAATCCGCCGGACAGGGTCACGGATATACCGGCGCTGACCGTTTGCGGCAAAGTGGCGCATTTCAGCCACCGCATTTTTTCCGGCTACAATTTGCAGGCGCCGGTTGAACTAAGACGGCTGTTCGCGAATGTGCTGGAAAAATTCCTGCCGGAACCGCTGCTGAAAACCGAAAACCTGCCGTCATTCGCCAGGGCGTTTGTAACAGAACAGCCAGGACGCAGGATAGTCCACATCCTTGCCTATGTGCCGGAATTGCGCGGCGAAAAAACCGAGATGATCGAAGAATCGGTGACAGCCATTAACGTCAAGATTGCCATGCGCTTGGATGGAAACACGCCGGAACAGGTTTACCTCGCCCCGGCCCGGCTGTCGCTGGCCTTTGATGTACATGAGGGTTATATTGAGACGGCTGTTCCGGTTGTGAATGGATATGCAATGCTGGTCTTTGAAGAGTAAAGGACAAATAGCATCTTGCAAATATTACGGTTCGCGGATATTTTCGTCCAGTGATTTGACCAGCGGGTGGAGCAGATAGGTGATGATGCGCCGTTTGCCGACCTTGATTTCAGCGATGATCTGCTTTGCGAGAATTGTTTCGCGATGCTGTCACTATACTTTTTAATTTTTATATAACGGTTGCTGCTTTTGTCCTCGCAAAATTCTTTTACATATAACATCAAAAGTTAAATCGGTTTCTTCTGAGTTCAAGAAACAGAATCCGGAAAATTCAATTTTCCTTCATTTTCCAAGGATTGATTACTACTTTAAAAACTTCAATTCATACAGATAAGGTGCTTCTTACTAATGCTTTGCAGATCTTTTGATTGACAAAATCACTATATATAAAAGAACAAGAGCCAGAATTCTGAATGGGAATCAGAAATTCAGAACAGCTCCAGAGGAGCGGAATATTAATAGCTTTCAAAATTATAAAATAGTTTTTCAACACCAACGGAGCGACATATTAATAGCAGAAGACAGAATGAAAACCGGTAAATCAGAAAATTGGAGCAAATACATTGTGTTCAACGACTCTCCAAGTTCGGAGCGGGCTGTCCAAAATGTTTTCATTGTAGTGCCGTCCGTCTCGGACGGAAATCGGACCCTCTCTCGCAGAGCGAGAGCGCTACACCCTGCACACCATGTGTCCAAAATGTCCCAAATGGTTGTAAAATTGAAAAAGGTTGTGCTCAGCGAGACTCTATTGTCTCGGAGTGCTGGAAGCGGGAAAAGTTGTTAAAGCATTATGATCAAAGACTCTCCAATGTCGGAGTGTTTATGAAAAATGAAGCACGTCATGTTCAACAGGACACCCAAAGTTGTTTGAAAATTTAAAAACAGATATGCTCAACGGCACTCCAAAGTATCGGAGTGGTGTATCCAAAATGGAGAATGGGAAGTTCTAAAGTTCGAAATTGCGGGAGTTCTAAAGTTTTAGAATGCAGAAAAACAAAAAGCATTGTGCTCAACGGCTCTCTAATTACTCGGAGTGGATTATGAAAACTGATAGATGTTATGCTCAACGACTCTCCAAATTCTCGGAGTGGGTTATGAAAACTGAAAGACGTTATGCTCAACCACTATCTAATTACTCGGAGTCGGGTGTCCAAAATGTGGTTTGTGTAGTGTCGTCCGTCTCGGACGACAATATCCCAGAGTTCCCAGGATTCCCAGAACTCCCGGATTACGAAAGCGCGTTGTGCGGGGCCGGTGTCCAAAATGTGCGGGAGCGGTGTCCGGAATGTACCGAAACGGTGTCCAAAATATGCTGGCGCGGTGTCCAGAATGTTTATAGCATCCCATTATTCCAATTATTCCCGGATCATGGAAAAAATCGCGGTGAACAGGTGTCCAGTATTATTTTTCTAAAAAAATGTTTTTTTTTAGAAACCGGTCTTGCAATATTTTTTGCCATATGATACTATTAATATGTCAATTATAGATTAAGGAAGGTGTAAGTTTATGATTACGCGAGAGGCTGATTATGCATTGAGAGTAGTTCTGCGCCTGGCGGCGATGCAGGAAGGGCAATCTTTAAGTACAACCGCATTGGCAGAGGAAATGTTTATACCTTATCGTTTTTTAAGAAGAATTGTCCGGAAATTGTGTGATTCCGGCCTGGTGGGGTCGGTCAGGGGCAAAGCCGGCGGTATTCATTTGCTGGAAAAGCCGGCCAATATCTCGGTACATGATATTCTGGCGGTTTTTGATCCAAGATCGCTGCTGTTTAATAGTTGTTTTACGAATGACTGCTGCTGTCCCAGAAAGGAAGATTGCAGGGTTCATCACATGCTGGACCCTGTCCAGAAACTGCTTAATGAGCAGCTTCAGTCAATCAGTTTTGCGGATTTGTCCAAAAAATAATTTTCAGTATTTTTGTTGTTTTAACTTTTTTTTGTTCAATATGATACTAAATTAGAATCAATTAAAAAAATGGAGGCATTGATGAAAAGGTGTGCGTCGGCGGACAGTTGTTTTGGAAATTATCTCGAAAAGCGCGGAGATGTAAATACGGCGTTCGACCGGCTGGAGGATCAGTCGGTAAAATGCGGCTATGGTCAGCACGGAATATGCTGCCGTCTGTGTTCCAACGGCCCGTGCCGGATTACGCCCGATTCCCCCAAAGGAGTTTGCGGCGCGACTGCCGATACCATGGTTGCCCGGAATTTTCTGCGTTCGGTAGCCGCGGGGGCGGCCTGCTATCTGCATGTCGCCGAGTCCACGGCCGCCAGGCTGAAATCAATCGCCGCCGGAATATCGCCGCTTCAGTTACGTTCGGAAAAGTCGGTCCACGAACTTGCGGCGCTGCTGGGAATTGAAGGGAGCAGCACGAACGAGAAGGCCGGCGGAATCGCGGATGCCGTGCTGGCTGACATATACCGGCCGCGCGGCGATAAAATGGAACTGGTCAGCAAGCTGGCAATACCTGACCGGGTAAAAAAATGGCGGGAGCTCGGGATTATGCCGGGCGGCGCCAAAGCGGAGGTCTTTGACGCTATTGTCAAGACCAGCACCAATCTAAATACAGACCCGGTGGACCAGTTGCTGCATTGCCTTAATCTCGGCATCAGCACCGGGCTTTACGGCCTCGCCATGACCAATCTGATGAACGACATTATCATGGGAGAGCCGGAAATCGGGATCGCCTCCACCGGCTTTTCCGTCGCTTCGCCGGATTACATCAACATTGCGGTATCCGGTCACAGCCATTCGGTTTTCGCCGGACTGATTACCCTGCTTGAATCCGACAAGGGACAGCAGATCGGGATAAAGGCCGGCGCCAAAGGCATCCGGATTGTAGGCCTGACCTGTGTCGGACAGGATATGCAGCTCAGGGCAAACGCAAGCAGGAAAGATGTCTTCGCCGGGCAGGCCGGCAACAATTTCACGCAGGAAGCCCTGCTGGCGACCGGCGCGATTGATATGGTAATCAGCGAATTCAACTGTACTTTGTCCGGCATCGAACCGATTGCGGAAAGGTACAAGATCAAGCTGATCTGCCTTGATGATGTGGACAAACAGAGCAGCGCGGCAATGATCAATGACGTAAAAGGGCGGGAACTTGAACTGGCGGAGGAAATCTGCGTCATCGCCGCTGACCAGTACCGGCTGCGCCGTGATCAGATAACAATTGATGTGCCGGTGCATGGTTATGATGATGTCGTCACCGGTGTCAGTGAGAAATCCCTGCTGAAACTGCTCGGCGGCAATCTCGCCCCGCTGATAGAACTGATTAAAAATGGAACCATCAAAGGCATTGCCGGCATTCTCGGCTGCTCCAATCTGGCGGCGGGCGGGCATGACGTCAACACCGTGGCGCTGACGCGGGAGCTTATCAGCCGGGATATCCTGGTGCTTTCGGCAGGCTGCACCACCGGCGGACTTGCCAACTGCGGCTATTGCTCGCTTTCAGCCAAAGAACTGGCCGGTCCCGGCCTGAAAGCTGTATGCGGGAAACTGGGCATTCCGCCGGTGCTGAACTTCGGGCCGTGTCTGGCAATCGGACGTATCGAGATCGTGGTCTCGGAACTGGCCAAGGCCCTCGGCGTGGATATCCCGCAGCTTCCGGTGGTGATCTCCGCCCCGCAGTGGCTGGAGGAACAGGCGCTGGCCGACGGCTGTTTCGGACTGGCGCTCGGGCTCACGCTGCATCTCTCCCAGCCGCCCCCGATTCTCGGATCGGCGATAGTCACTAAAGTGCTGACGGAAGACATGGTCAACATTACCGGCGGCAAAGTGATTGTAGAGATGAACCCGGTAATTGCCGCGGACAAACTTCAGCAGGTGATCAATGAAAAGCTTGCCGCTCTCGGCATTGGAGCGTGACTATGAGAAAGAAACTCATCGATAAGAGCAAATGCGTCGGGTGCAAGAATTGCGAGCTTGCCTGCATAATGGCGCACAGCAAAAATCCATTCCCGTTCATAACCTCCGGCACAGGCGAAATTGCTCAAGCCAGAAATAAAATCGAGCTTGACGCCGACGGAAAGCTCTTTCCCGAATTCTGCCGCCATTGCGATGAACCTTCATGTGTCGAAGCCTGCATCAGCGGCGCCCTGACCAAAGGCGGAGACGGCCTGGTGGTCTGCGACCAGGAAATCTGCATCGGATGCTTTATGTGCGTAATGAGTTGTCCCTACGGCATGGCGCGACCGAGTGTCAGAAACGGCGCCCGCATGGTCAAATGCGACGGCTGCCGCGGACGCGAAACCATGGCATGCGTTGATGCCTGTCCGCAGCGCTGCCTGTCGCAGGTGGATACCGAAGATGAGCGGAACGGGCAGGTGATCTATGTCTGAACAGCACATTAAAAATCATATTGCAGAGAGGTGATCATGAAATATGCAATCATTGGCGGCAGCGCCGCGGGGATTGCCGCCGCCGCTGAAATCAGGAAACTTGACCGCAAGGGAGAATTGACCATAATATGCAGAGACATGCTTTATTACTCCAGATGTCAGTTGCACATGGTTGCCTCCGGCGCCGCTTCCGTCGAACAGATCTGCTTGAAACCGGCCGGCTGGGCCGAGGATTTAGACATCAAATTCATGGGCGGAAAAACCGTGTCCGGACTGGATACCGCGGCCAAAACAATCAGTCTGGACGACGGACAAACCGTTCTTTATGACCGGCTGCTGATTGCGACCGGAACAAAAACATTCTTTCCGCCGCTGGAAGGCATCAGCGGTCCGCTGACTTTCGGACTGCGCAATCTGGCTGACGCCGTCGCGATCAATGAGGCCGGAAAGGCGGCAAAGAATTTCACCATCATCGGCGCCGGACTGGTCGGCGTGGAACTGGCGGCGGAACTGGTCAAAGCCGGCGTCAGCGTCAATCTGGTCGAACTGGCCAAATATCCGCTTCCGCTTCAACTAGATCAGTTTTGCGGCGATAAATGTTCAAAAATGCTAGCCGAGGCCGGGGTTAAACTGTATTTCGGCACTCCCGCCAGGGCGCTGCATCGCAACCGGGATGACGCAAAACCAGTCGCGCTGGAACTCGCTTCAGGGGAGAGAATTGCCACCGATGTCCTGATTTGCGCCGCGGGGGTGACTGCCAATGCCGATTTTGCCCGCAGGGCCGGAATTGATGCAGGAAAAGGAATAATCATCGACGATCAGTGCCGTACCAATGTGCCGGATGTGTTTGCCGCGGGCGATGTCGCCGAACATGTGGATACCGTCAACGGCATCAGGCAACTGACGGCAATCTGGCCGACTGCCGTGCGCCAGGGGAAAGTCGCCGGAATCAATATGGCCGGCGGCACGGCGTCCATCAGAATCAATACCGGGATGAAAACAGCAATGTCCGTAATGGGAACTCATTTCATCTCACTGGGGCAGACCGGCGTTTCAAAACCGCAATGGAGCAGGCATATATTCAGCAATACCGACAGCCGCGGCAGAGAAAGCATCCGCGTCCTTTATACTGACGGCAATATCCTCAAATCCGCGCTGCTGTGGGGCAATGTGACTGACGCCGGATTGTATCACGAAGCGATAGTGACCGGACGGGATATCAGCGGCGACTGCCTTTTTCTTGAAGGGCTTGATGCGGCGAAGCGAGGCAAAGAGACCATGAGTGTTTTCTAACTGCTGCAATAATTTAAAAGATTTGCAGCTCAGAGGCCTTTTAAGGCAAGATTGGCAATTTCCGGGGAAATTCTCTTCAGCACGGCAAGCGATACTTCCAGCGCCTCCGCGGAAGTGGCGCATTTCATGGCTTCCATTGCGGCCTTTTCCGCCTCGTACATACTCAGTTTCCGCACGATGCGGCGGACCGAACCCAGCGAAATCGGACTCATGCTCAGTTCATGCACCCCCATTCCGACCAGCAGCGGAGTGTACTGCGGTTCGCCCGCCATCTGCCCGCAAACGCTCACCCAGATGTTATGCCTTTTCGCGGCCTGGCTAACCCGGTGTATCAGCTCCAGGATTGCCGGATGCGACGGATGATACAAGTAGGCGACCCGCTCGTTGCTGCGGTCTATTGCCATAGTATATTGAACAAGGTCATTGGTGCCGATGCTGAAAAAATCCACCATTCCGGCCAATGTATCTGAAATCATTGCCGCCGCCGGAGTTTCGATCATTATCCCGATTTCCATAGCTTTATTAAAATCGCATTGCTCCGAGGTCAACTCATCCTTGATATTGTCCATGAACGCCTTGAGTTCAGTAACTTCTTCACTGCAGGAGATCATCGGGAACATGACTTTCAGGTTGCCGCAGGCGCTGGCCCTGAGCAGAGCACGAAGCTGCGTCCGCAGGATATCCGGCCTTTCCCGGAGGCACAACCTGACCGCGCGAAGTCCCAGAAACGGGTTGGATTCGGAATCGCTGGATATTCTCTGCTCCAGTTTGTCGCCGCCGATGTCGAGGGTCCTGACTACCACCGGCTCGCCGTCCATTTCCTGAACCAGCTTGCGGTAGGTCTGGAACTGCTCCTCTTCGGTCGGCATATGATCCGAGTTTATGAATAAGTACTCTGTACGGAACAATCCGACGCCGCTGGTGCCGAATTTCTTGGCAGTGGTGATTTCGTCGAGACTTTCAAGGTTTGATGCCAGTTGCACCGTGAAACCGTCAACAGTTTCAGGCCGGAGCCGGCTTTCCCTGACCAGATCTATATAAAACTTGTCTTCCTCTTTCGACTTCAGTTTATAGAGTTCGAGCGTTTTCGGTTCCGGATTGACAATGATTGTTCCGATGAAGCCGTCAATGATAATTTCATCATCGTCTTCCAGATTTTCAAAGATTTCCTTAGAAACGCCGACAATTGCCGGAATCTGCATTGATCTGGCAAGAATTGCGGTATGAGAGGTATTGCTGCCGGTTTCCACTGCAAACGCCAGGACTTTTTCACGGTCCAGCAGCGCGGTATCCGACGGCGTGAGATTGCGGGCGATTATGATTCTTTTCGAAGTCATGCTGTCCAGTGAATGCCGCTTGGCATTGCGCAGATTGGCCAGCACTCTGGAGGCGACATCCTTGATGTCATCGGCTCTTTCCTTGATATACTTATCCGGCATGACGGAAATCGCGGCAACATATCTTTCCACTACTTTAAAGAAAGCATAATCCGCGGTTTTGAGTCTGCGCCTGACCATATCCTGAACTTCGCTCATCAGCATCTGGTCGTCTACAATCAGCAGATGGGCATCGAAAATGCTGGCCTCGCGCACATCAAATTTGTCCTGCACTTTCTTCTGCAGGATTTCAATCTCGTCGCGTGTTTTGTCCAATGCCAGGTTGAAATTGGCAATTTCTGACTCAATTTGAGAAGGGGTAATAGGTTTGTCGGTGGATTCGGTATAAGCGGTATTGTATTCTTTAATGACCAGGGCAGGACCGACTGCGATTCCGGGCGAAGCCGAAATCCCGTGAAATATAATTTCTTTTTTGGGGTCCATTGATAACTTTTATTCCTCGTCAAACTTGCGCGTAATCAGATCAATAATCGCTTTGATTGCAACTTCGCAGTCCTTGCCTTTAGCGGATATTTTAATTACAGTGCCGTAACCGGCCGACAGCATTAATAATCCCATAAGGCTTTTTCCATTAACTACTTCGCTATCCTTCTCAACGGTTACTTCGCATTCAAAGTTTGAAACTGTCTTGACAAACAAAGATGCCGGCCTGGCATGAAGCCCAAGCGTGTTTTTTATTTCTATTTCGTGAGAAACTTCGTTTTCTTCCGACATCTTCGCCCATCTTTATTTTAACAGTATTCAAACAAATATATCTGCTGCTTTAAGTTAATGCTGATTAGAACCCTCGCCATAATGTAATTTAAATTCATCGAAAAATCAAGCATCTTTAATGCAATTTCAGCGTTAAAGAATTATTGTGCCGCCTGTCCCCCTGCCCTGAAACATGTGCGCTCTGTCAGGCTCAACAAAAAAAAAGCCCGCACTGGGCGGGCTTGAACAGACGCAAGTACTTACTTGATCGGGGGTTTGCCGGCAACGCCGCCGGTTTTCTTATGCCAGACGGCGATAATCGGGCTGGCGACAATTACTGATGAATAAGTACCGATCACCACGCCAAGCATCATTACGAATACAAAGTCGTTGATGGCGGTACCGCCGAACAGAAACAGCACAAATACCACCAGAAATACCGTGAATGCGGTCAGCACCGTCCGGCTCAGCGTCTGGTTGATACTCATATTTACAATCTCTTTATACGGCTTGTCTTTGACCAGTTTCAGATTTTCACGGATACGGTCAAACACCACGATAGTATCCATAATGGAATAACCAATGATGGTCAGAATCGCAGCGACAACCGTCAATGAAATTTCTCTGCCCATCAGCAAATAGATTCCGAGGGAAATAGTCACGTCGTGAATAAGGGCGATTACCGAAGACACCCCGTAATCGAATTCAAAACGCAAGGCCACGTAAATAATAATACCGATAAACGCCAGAATCACCGACAGTATTGCGGATTTACTGAATTCCCAGCCGACCAGTCCGCCGAGCGAAGATTCAAGTCCGCCCGAAAGCTTGGCATTCGGAAACTTTGCATTAAGTATCTTACCAATCTGATCTTTAGGGCTGGAGGAATTCTGCGCACTGGTATCAACTTTATGACTGCTGCGGATAACGATTTCCAGCTTTTTATTGTCCCCGCCAAGTGCGGCATTGGTTTTGTAGGTAACTTTTGAATCATTGTATCCGGCAGCAATAAGAGCATCGGCAATCTGCTGCGGAGCTATGCTTTCGGCATAACTGAACGTTATCTGAGTGCCGCCGACGAAGTCAACGCCAAGACAGTTTTTGCCTTTGATGCAGATTGTCGCGATACTCACCACGATCATAACTGATGAGATTACCAGCAATACGCGGCTGGCACGAAGGAAATTGAAATGCGGCTGGGTGAAGATATGCATCATGCGCAGTGTCTTGAAGTGGGAATAACGCTGCATAATATCAAACACCAGACGGGTGATATACAGCGAGGAGAACAGACTGGTGATGATACCGATATTGAGTGTTACCGCAAATCCTTTAATGGCGCCGGTACCGACAAACATCAGGATCACCCCGGTGAACAGGGTAGTCAGATGGGAGTCGATAATGGTCAGGAAAGCCTTGCTGTAACCGAGATCAATTGCGTTAAGCACGGTTTTGCCGTTATTCAATTCTTCGCGCACCCGCTCATAGATAAGAACGTTGGCGTCAACCGACATCCCCATCGTCAGAATGATACCTGCGATACCAGGCAGAGTAAGCGTGGCGTCAAAAGCGGCCATGGCACCCAGGATCATTATAATATTGACGAGCAGACCGATAATCGCCACGACGCCGGCCCGGTGATAATAAACGATCATCCCCACGGCCAGAGCGAGCAGCGCCAGTACGCCGGCCCAGATGCCGTTGCGGACGTTATCCGCGCCGAGAGTCGGGTCCGTATCAAAAATAGCCTCCACATTGATCTGCGGCAGACTGCCGGTGGCAAGAGCATCGGAAATGGCTTTGGCTTCCTCAGTTGAGAACTTGCCGGAAATTTCAGCGCTTCCGTCCATGATGGCGGAGCGGATGGACGGTGCGCAATAAAGCTTGCCGTCAAGCACGATAGCCAACTGGCGATTAAGATATCTGGTGGTGACTTCACCGAACTCCCTGCCGCCTTTACTGTTAAAACGGAGAATAATCTTGCGCTGTCCGTACTGGTCGGCGCTCGGGAACGCGTCAACAATGTCTTTTCCTTCCATAACCCAGCGGCGTTCAACAAAGTAAACCTGGGTGACCGGCTTCTGGCCTTTCACAAAATCAACTGTTTCCAGCTTTTCATAACCGACCGGAGCAATAAAGTTTTGCGGATCTTCGAGATATTTTTTCACCAGCGTCTGATTGTCTTCATGGACCAGGCGGAAACGGAGCTTGGCGCTCATTTTGATCAGATTCAGCAGCTTTAATTTTTCGTCCTTTGATACGACTGGAACGCGGAGCGAAATATAACGTCCGCCGGCAGGTGAAATTTCAGTTTCGAAAATCTTCTGCGACTCCATACGTTTACGGAGGGTTTCAATCGCAATATCGCGGAAGTTGTCGTAAGTTCTGCTGATTTTCTGGCTGTCTTTATCGCTTTTAGCATCTTTGACAATGGCAGGCTCGTCCGCAGTCTTTGCTTCACTGCTGATCGTGCCGTCATTGACATCCTGTTTTTTATCAGGAATAAGTTCGACGAGAAATTCCGCACCGCCGTTCAAGTCCAGCCCCAGACGGATGGAACTGCTGGCCTTTTTCCTGACCACGCTGAGAACGTCGCGATTGTCATTCAAATCCTTGCCGTCGACATAGCTCTTCAGTTCAATTCCCTTTTCATCCGCAGCTTCAAGCAGCGCCTGTGAAGGGAAAAGACTGGGATTGGCTTCCTGTTTTTTCCTGGCGTCAGCTACCAGTTTTTCCATTTCAGGACTTTTACTGTCTTTCAGTATGGAACTGAAAGTCTTGTAAAAATCCCGCTGAGTCAGCGGATGGATTGAAATGGCAAACACAGCAGTTACAGCCAGAGCGATAATCGTTCTCAGAAGTATCGGTTTCTTATTCATATTTGCGGCAACATCCCTTCTTAAAAGCTTTAATATAAATCAGTTAGCGAGAGTATTCATATTCCCGTTCTCGAAAACGGCATTAATGGCGGTCTTGCTGATTTCGACCTTGACATTGTCGGAAATTTCGGCAATAAACGTTTTCTCTTTGACTTCAACGATTTTTGCATAAATTCCGCCGCCGACAATCACGCTGTCGCCTTTCTTGATCTGTTCGACCATTTCCGTGCGTTTTTTGGCCTGTTTGCGCTGTGATCTGATCATGAAATAAATCATCACGCCGAAAATAAGGATCGGTCCGAGCAAGGGAAGCATTCCGCCGCCCTGAGTGGCCGGTGCGCCCTCAGCTAAAGTAAAAATCGATTCAATCATTTGCAATTATATCCTTCCGTTTAAAAATTCATGGGAAAAAACTAACTTTGCAAAATACATCAAAAACCCTGAATAGCAAGATTTTTTTTGATATTCAGGGCTTAAAATTAAAATATTTTAAATCAGCCGAAGCAGATTTTGTTATTTCCCGGGAACCCCGAGCAGGCTGAGATGCTTTTCAAAATGGGCTTTCAGCTTCTCGCAGTACTGCTTTTCAAACTTGTGCATGGCGGCGAAAAACAGCGGTCTGATATTTTTATCGCGCAGGATCGGGCCATAAGTTATATGCAGAAGCTGCCGGGCTTCATTCATTTCCATTAACTTCGGCAAATCGCCGTCCGGCATGGTATCCACATTCGCGATCTTGCTTATATCGGCCGTGATATGATACAGACGGAGCATGTCATTGAAATTCGCCAGCGCGCATTTGTGCATAAGGCGGTATAGTTCCGGATCATTCTCGGAAATAACCCGGACCGCTTCCAGCCAACTGGTGCCGGCAGTCTTCAGATGCAGGCGCATTCCGGTCATCTGTCCGATAGTCGGATAGACCATGAACTTGTCGCTGCCGGAATGAATTGAAACCTTGTAATCGCCGTGGGTCCTGGCAATCGCCGCGTGAACTTCAAACTGGCGGGCAAATTCGGCAGGATCGCCGATGTAATCAACCGCTTTCTGGAATTCCCCGATAAATCTGGGAGCCAGCGAAGTAAACTCCACCCCGCGCAGCCGCAATTCTTTCACAATGAACAGATGATGAGACGGAAGCGTCGGCGAAGTCGTTTCATCAATCGAAATCTCCAGATCAAATTCATCGCCGCGGCGGGATTTAATATGATTGTAAACTTCCAAAGCAAAATCCAGCGCCTTCAAATACATGACCGCGCAGCGGCGGGCAGTAGCGGCGTCAACGGCAATCTCCAGGCTGCCGACTTTGAAGGTCTTATCGAAATAGTCCTGTCCGATCCGGCGCTGAACATCAGCCGGCAATGCTTTAAAAGCGTTTTCCACCTGAGAATCCGGCCAGTCACCGGCTTTGGCCAGCATCACTTCCGACAGATCCAGGGTAATCATCGGCATGCCGGCGGACAATGCAACGTCAATATCCGGAATATTCTTCAAGTGGTCGCCATCGGCGCCGTAACCGTCCTTATAGCCGGCTTGAAAAACCATGAACGTGGCGTCATCAACCACCTGGCGGTAGGTCCTTCCGGTAAGGTCCAGTTCACGCATAGACTGCTGGGCCAGCACCGGAGTCGCATCAAAATGCTTTACCGCGGCAATATGGCCGACGCTGGCCAGGCCAAGCCGGTCGCCGCAGCCGATAGTCGTTTTGCGGTTGCGAAGCGATACCGGAGCAGTCCACGGGAAAAGCGTCCTCAGCAGTTGAGCATTATGTTCATTCAGCGGACATTTTCTGGCAATGACGCCGCAGTCGCCAATCTGTTCGCCGGAGAAATCCGCGATGACTCCGTCTTCACGGCTGGATAAAACCAGGATAAATTTTGATTGTGAATCACAAGCCATCGCAATGATCGTGCCTTCTTTCTTCTGAACAGAATCCTTATAGAAAGCAACGCTGCTGTTATGGGTGTGGATGTTTGCTTTGATATGATCTTCGCCGGCGCCGAGTAAACTGCACGCATGTTTGAGCAATTCTTTCATATTCTGTTCCCCCTTTAATTAATTATTTATATTTACAATTTGATAGAATCTTATCGCCGACATGTGCCATCGTTGGCTATGCTTCATAAAAATAAAATCAAACAGTTGGGAATATATTCCTGAAAATGCATTATTTCAAGATACGCAGAAAATAAAAAAACACCTTGAACGCTGAATATTAACAGCCTTCAGGGTGTTTGGAAATATCAGTTTATGCTCTGACTTCGCCGTCAACAAAAACTTTCTCCGGCGAAAAATCATCTTTCAGAATCAGGATATCGGCGTAGAACCCGGGTTCAATCCTGCCGAGTTTTTCCAGTCCCAGCGATCTGGCCTGATTCCAGGAAGTAGTCTTGATCAATTCTTTCAGCGGCATTCCGGTAACTTCATAGATGTTTTTCAAGCCCTGATAGAAAAGCAGCGTACTGCCGGCCAATGCGCCGTTGGACGCCAGGCGGGCGGCGCCGTCCTTGACAACCACCGGCAGGCCGCCGAGATTGTAATCGCCGTCTTTCAGGCCTGATGCACACATCGCGTCCGTGATCAAAAGCACTTTCTCCGGCCCCTTGATTTTGAATATCAGCCTGATCATATCAGGTGAAATATGCACTTTATCGCAGATCAGTTCAACAAATACTTCATCATGCAGCAGCCCTGCGCCGACCAGCCCGATATCGCGGTGATGCAGCGGGGTCATCTGATTGCAGAAATGACTCAAATTCTTCAATCCCAGCGCATTGGCCTTTTTGAAATCGACATAAGTTGCGGAACTGTGAACGCATGACGGGGTAATCCCGGCGGCGAGCAGTTCACGGACAAAGGCGCTTCCGCCTTCAGCTTCAATCGCGAAGGAGACTTTGGCGACTTTCGAAATCGCATCCAGACGCTTGACTTCATCAATGTCCGGACTGCGGACAAAAGCAGGATTCTGGGCGCCGCAGCATTTGCCGTTGATATAGGGGCCTTCCAGATGGACTCCGGCAATTTTAGCACCATTGACTCCTCGCCTGACATATTCAGCGGCAGTTTTCATTGCCGGCTTCAACTGCTCTTCCGGCAGCGTCAGGGTGGTTGGCAGCAGGGTGGTAACCCCCTCCTTCAGTTTATCGGTACCGATGGCATCCATGCCTTCCTGTTTGGCGTCGGTAAAATCGAAGCCGGAACGTCCGTGGCAATGCACGTCAATAAATCCGGGAACAACCATTTTGCCTCCGGCGTCAACGGTATTATCCGCCGCAGGCAGTTTCTCGCCATCAGCATATATTCCGGCGATAAATTTGCCGTCAATCAATACTGCGGCGTTTTCAAGTTCCGCATCAGGAGAAATCAAATGACAGTTTTTTATTAAAGTTCTCATTAAAATTACCTCACTGTTTTACTTGATTGCGGGAAGACTGGCGGCAATGACCGCCTGTCCGTGACGTTTGAACTGCTCGTCAGGAGTTCTGAACGTAATCTGCTTCGCCAGCGCCGGAAATTCCTTCTTCAGCACGTCTTCGGCAACCTGAAGAATGAGTTCGCCGCCAGCGCCGGAAGTAACGCGGCCCAGGATCAGCAGATTGCGGATCTCATAAAAATCAGCGTAATGAGCAATGGCATACGCAAAATATGTTCCGATAGTGCGGTAAATCTTCGCGGCGCGTTCATCACCTGCGCTCATCAGCTTTTGAACGCCGACCAGTCTTTCCGGGAAAGGCATATCTTTCGGGAATTCGATCCCGGCAAGCGGCGCGAGCCTGGCAACTCCCTGCTGGGAGAAATACTGCACCCCGCAACCGATGTCGCCTGACCACTCGTCGGCCGGAGCATTGTCGCGGTAATCAATCGGAGTAAACGCCAGTTCATTGAGCCAGTCGGTGATATTGCCCTGCATATTGACATATCCGGCCGCCAGACTGGTGCCCATGGAAATGCCAAGCACCCCGTTGGACTTCATCGACATTGCGCCGGCCAGCGCGGTTACCTCTCCGTCGTTGGCGACGATCAGCGGCACATTATACTGTTTCTGAATATCGATGAAAATATTCTGGACATGTTTCTGAAAATCTTCCTTGCTTACGCCGCGGAAGAGAGATGCGATGCGGGGCTTGTTGTCAACGTAAACGCCGGCGGCGCTGCCGCCGATCGCGTCGACGCGCGGCAGTTTGGCGGCGGCACGTTTAAGGGAATCAAGAATGCCCTGACGGTGGTATTCCGGGTCTTTCTGAAAATACGGGTCCCAGGTGATTTCTTCAGTAAACACAACTTCGCCGTCCTGTACCGCCGCACACTTGCGGTCAGAACCGCCCAGGTCAAAGCCGATGCGGCAGCCGTCCGTGTGCCCGCCGAGCTGCACTTGAATTTCATGACTTTGCGGAGCATCCGCCAGCGGACAGGCAACGACTTCAAAAGGCTTGCCGTAAATGCGTTCGCCCATAATTTCATTGTCAAAAGCCCTCACGCCTTGCGCGGCATAAATAGCTCTGATATCGTCGGCCAGAGCGGCGCAACCGGCAATCGTAACCCGGTAGCCGCCCTTCATCCAGAGCATAAATTTGATCAGGCGTTCAACATATTTAACATTTAACGTCCTGTATTCGCCTTCATGCGGGAAAATTTCAGTGGCGAAAGTTGATACCGTGCCGTTGGGGCGGTTCAGCGCCACCACAACCTTTTGGGCCCTGCCGGATTCCGCCACGGCTTTAAGGTAACTTCTGTTCCATAACACCGCCGGAACAAATTCCGGATCGAGTTCCGGCTTTACTTTCGGAGCAGTCTGAATCATCATAGTTTAATCTCCTGCTTATTTATAAAATATTTAGATAAATCAATCTTTTTTACATTATCCGTAAATAATATAATAAAGCCTTTTTTCAAAATTTCTATCATGATTGATTTCTTTTTCACAAAAAAGCAGTTTGTAAGACATTATTGAGATATTAATAGCTTAAAAATTTCAATGCGGAAAGAGCGATATTTGCCCAGAATATGCACATTTAAAGAAGAGGCCGGTCAGACGACCGGCACTTCCGGGCTTGCTTACATTGAAATTTTTCCGCGTTGGCGTACGGTTAATTTTCTACCGTCTATTCACTTTATGCCGAGCGTTTTATTGATATCTTTAATCATCATATCATGGGTTGTCATCGCCATGTCCAGCATATCTGAATAATTCTGAACTTCTTTAGCTGACAGCTTTTGCTCTGTATTAAAAAAAGCGGCCAGGCCGGAAACCGGTCCGATAATCTGCATTATTTTCTTGAATGCGCCTTCCAGTTCGCAAGCATCGTTGACGTTTTTTGAATCAAGCTTCCGTATCCATGCCGTATGCGCGTCAAGCACCTCCAATACTTTCCGCCTGATCCTGCCCTGCGGGTTGTCACGGAAAATATTGTATTCTTTTTTTACCGACTTCCAAAGTTTGAGAACTCCCTGATCAAAATCTTTCCGCAAATCAGCAAACAAGTGCTCGATCCGGTCATCAAAACAGCGTTTTTTCACATTCTCAAGGTCATCGCCGCCGGCAAATAATTCATCCCGCATATAAGCCGCCAGTTCATACTCGTTAATTGCAAATCCCATTATCCGAAATAACTGATTAAGCCCGGAATCGTCTTCGTCCATATAATCTTCATCTGCTTCAAGGTCTTCATCATCATCAAAATCATCCATTTCCATCAAATCGAACTCGCGGTCTTTTTCCCAGATCATGGCATCTCCTGATTCGGAAGCTGCCAGATAGAAGTCATTCCGCCGGTTGAGCGAATTCACCGCTAAACTTGACGGCGATTGCAGTAAACTATGATCCGCCAGAAAAAACGCCCTGCTCAAAAATATTTCAATCGGCTCCATCACGCCCAACTGCTCAACCATCTCAATGTTCTTCCGCAAGCCTTCCGCAAAAGCGCTGTCCCATTTCGCGGATTGCCATAATCTGTCTTCCGGCAGCGGCTCAACGGTGCAACGCTGCTTTTTATAGTCAACAATCGATAATAACAGCAGATCGCCTTCGACCAGCTTATGGGCGGCATAGAAATTCTTGAAATCATAGACCGAAACCTTGACGCAGGCGTCCATGCTCTCTTCGCCATGCTTGACACCTTCAATGAAAGAAAAAAGATTATCTTCAGTTTCATCGGCAATAAGTTCCATCGTGCCTTTGGGGCCGAACAATGAATAATAAATACCCAGCGTGGACAAGTTGAACCGGCTCTTTATCTTCCTGATTTTTCCAGAGCTACTCCCGGTCTCCAGCCTGATCTCACCGCCCCGGTCAAAGAACGGGACGAACCGGTGTCCTGGAATTAATATGCCCTGCTCAATTTCCATTGCCGTCAGACGGATGCAGAACTGAGCCTTATCGAATAAACCGCGTCTGGAAAAAAATAAGTCATCCTCGTCATCATTGCCCGGAACGACAATATAATTATCGTCTTCGGCCAGTGCCCATTCAATAAAGTCCGGCTTGAAACCGTAAGAATCAATCCCGATTTTTTTACACACGGCATTACAGACCTTCGCAGGCTTAACCGGCAGCCCCTGGGCGCCATACAACTTGTCAACGGCTTTGATAATTTCCACTTCAATATCATCCATACACACCACCACCGGTTTTATAATTTATTGCTGCTCCTGATAATAATCTTCCAAATTATGTAATGTAGCCAATTTCAGCGACAAGTCAATTAAGATAATTGAAAACGGAGAAACCATTATATTTTAAATGCGCTGCTATTGCATTTTGCGAAAACAATTACGCATTTTTTCTTAAATACTATTGAAAATTTATTAATTACAATGTAGAATATCTGCGTAAACGTTTTCTCTTATAACAATAATTAATTAAAGTTATGATGAATCGCAAGAAAATCACGATCAAGGAATTTGCGGAAAAGCTTGGGGTGTCTATCGCCACGGTGTCGCGGGCATTCAGCGACAAAGGGCGCATCAGCGACAAGACCCGCCAGGAGATTATCGTCAAAGCGCAGGAATACGGTTATCGCGCCAATATTCACGCCCGCAACCTGATTTCCCGCAGCAATAATACGATCGCACTGCTTTTTCCCGCGATCAGCCATGAAGAACCGGACTATTTCATTACTGAAATCATGCTCGGCATCAACGAGACGCTGGCAAAATACCGGAAAATACTGCAAGTGCATCCATTTCCCTTTGATGCGTCTGAAAAGGAACTGGAAATATATAAAGATTATATTCTAAACGGCAGTTTCGAAGGCATCATTGTCGTTGCCGGAGCGCGAGGTTCCAATCGCCTGGTCAGCACCGCCCAATCAGGCAATATTCCTTATGCAGTTATCGGCCACATGAGCGGAATCGGCGAAAATTCCGTATTGTTCGATAACGAATACGGCGCCTTTCTGGCAGGCAAATATTTCAAAGACACCGGCCGGCGGCATCCGGCTTATGTCGGCGGACACCTGGACAAACGCAAAAAACGCGGATTCCAGGAGGGCTTCGGAGCAAACGGCGCCAGAATAGTTTTTGCCGAAGGCGGCAGCAGTTTCCGCCACGGCGGCACGGCTTTTGAAACTCTGCAAAAGACCCATCCCGAGGTTGATTGCGTGCTGTGCGCCAATGACGTTCTGGCAATCGGTTTCATTAAGGCCGCTTTAAACAGAAACATTAAGGTTCCTCAGGATATAGCCGTCATCGGATTTGACGATATCAAGCCGTCACGCTATTTTACCCCTGCCCTTTCGTCAGTATCGTTAAAATTATTCGAACTCGGCGAGTGCTCCGTAAAAATTCTGATGCAAGTTATTGAAGAAGATAAACCTGTAAATTCAGAAACAATTGAATGTGATCTGATTCTCAGGCAGTCTTCATAAAAAATAAAAAAGGTATTTGAACGTTATGAAAAAAGTAAAATTGATTATCGCCGGCGCCGGCTCCCGCGGAGCAGGTTATGCGGAATTCGCCAAATCCTGTCCGGACCGTCTTGAGATTGTCGGAGTCGCTGAACCAAGAGACTTTTACAGAAATGAACTGGCTAAGAAATTCAACATTCCGGAAAAGAATGTCTACACCGACTGGCGGGACCTGGCGAAGAGAAAGAAGTTTGCGGACGGCGTTATTATCGCGACGCAGGATAATATGCACACGGAGCCCGCGTTAAAGTTTGCGCAAAAAGGCTATCATATAATGCTGGAGAAGCCGATGGCCCCGACCGCCGGCGAATGTAAGAGAATTGTTGCGGCGGCTAAGAAAAACGGCATAATCTTTGCCGTATGCCATGTCTTGCGCTATACCAATTACACCAGGAAACTCAAAGAAATTCTGGATTCCGGAGTTATCGGCGACATCGTGAGCATGCAGCATATCGAGGAAGTCGGGTGGTGGCACCAGGCGCATTCTTTTGTGCGCGGCAACTGGCGCAATGAAAAAGAATCTTCATCCATGCTGCTGGCAAAATCCTGCCATGATGTTGACTGGATCAGTTATATCATGGGACAGAAATGCAAAGCGGTATCTTCATTTGGTTCCCTGAAGCATTTCCGCAAAGCGGAACAGCCCGCGGGGGCGGCATCAAGATGTCTTGATTGCAGTTGCGAACCGGCATGTCCGTACTCGGCAATTAAAATCTATATTAAAGACCGCCTGGAAAAAGGACAGAACGGCTGGCCGGTAAATGTGTTAACTCCGGTCGTGAATAAAGAAAATATCTTAAAGGCGCTGCGCGAAGGACCTTATGGACGCTGCGTTTATGAATGCGACAACGACGTGGTGGATAATCAAGTCGTCAATATGCTTTTTGAGGGCGGCCGTACCGTCGCTTTCACCATGACGGCATTTGCGCACGGCGGCAGGAAGACTAGAATTTTCGGCACCAAGGGCGAAATTCATGGCGACAGTTCCGAAATTAAGATCTTTGATTTTCTCACTCAGACTAGCAAAGTCGCAGATACCAATGCGTCGGAAGGATCAATTCTGGGAGGGCACGGCGGCGGCGACGGGGGGCTTATGGAAAGTTTTGTTACGGCGCTGGCGACGAATGATCCGTCACAGATACTTTCCGGGCCGGACGCAACGCTTGAAAGCCATCTCATGGTATTCGCGGCGGAAAAGTCCAGAAAAGAGGGCAAAGTTATCACTTTAGCATAAAACATGTTCAAAGAGAACAGCAAATATAATCAGAAGGAGTTATGACAGAAATGAAACCAACATTGCTGGTACTGGCGGCAGGCATGGGCAGCCGCTATGGCGGACTGAAACAACTTGACCAGGTCGGACCGTCAGGTGAAACCATCATCGACTATTCGATTTATGATGCGATCAGAGCCGGATTCGGTAAAATCGTCTTTATCATCCGCAAGGATATAGAGGCTCCGTTTAAAGAAACCATCGGCAAACGTTATGAAGGCAAAATCGCGATTGAATACGCGTTTCAGGAACTGAACAAACTGCCGGCCGGTTTCAGCGTTCCTCCGCAGCGCCAGAAACCGTGGGGAACCGGACATGCCGTACTGTGTGCCAGAGATGTCATTCACGAACCGTTTGCGGTAATCAACGCCGACGATTTTTATGGTGCCAGCGGTTATCAACTGCTCGCCGGCTATCTGAACCACGCCCAGGACGGCGTCAAGGCCGATTACTGCATGTGCGGCTTCATTCTGCGCAATACGCTTTCCGACAACGGCACGGTTTCCAGAGGCATCTGTAAAATCACCGGCGGCCACCTTGCATCAGTTACTGAAATGACCAGAATCGAGCGCAACGGCAATGCCGCCAGAAATATCGAAGACGGAGCGCAATGCGACCTGACCGGCGATGAAATTGTCTCCATGAATATGTGGGGCTTTACGCCGTCCCTGTTCGAACATCTGGAAAAATTGTTCATCGAATTCCTGAAAGTCGGCGGGCAAAAGGAAAAGTCCGAGTTTTACATCCCGTCAGTGGCGGATACACTTATCAAGGACGGCAAAGCCGAAGTGAAAGTAATGGAAAGCCGGGATTCATGGTTCGGCATCACTTACCGTGAAGATAAAGACAACGTAGTCAACAGCATCCGGGCCCTTGTCGCAAAAGGCGTTTACCCGGATAAATTATTTTAATGGTGAAAAAATGAAACATGCAGCATTGAAACATGATATTAAAACAATCAGCGAGTCGTTTGAAATCTACGGGGATTACATTATGGCTGAACCCTACGGGTCAGGCCATATCAACGACACCTACCGCGCCGCATTCAATCAGGGCGGGACTTTAATTAACTATATTTTCCAGCGGATAAATCACAATATCTTCAAGAATCCCACTGCCCTGATGGAAAATATCGACCGCGTCACCACCCACATTTTCAACAAGATCAGAGGCTGCGCCGACGCCACGCGCCGCACGCTCGTAATCATCAGATCAAACGATTGTAAAGTCTGTCATCAGGATGCCGATGGCAATTTCTGGCGGGTGTATGTATTTATTGAAAAAGCCAAAACTTACGATGTGATTGAAAAGGAGGCGCAGGCCTATCAGGCCGCAAAGGCTTTCGGTGAATTCCAGAAAGCTCTCGTTGATCTGCCCGGCGCCAGGCTGCATGAGACGATTCCCGACTTTCACAACACGCCTAAACGTTTCGAAGCGCTGGAAAAAGCAATTGCAGCGGATGTTGCCGGACGCGTCAAACAAGCCGGACAGGAAATAGACTTCGTACTGAAGCGCAAAAATGATGCATCACTGCTGCTTAACCTCAACGCTCAAGGCGCAATTCCCGAACGCATTACCCATAATGACACTAAATTGAACAACGTCATGCTGGACGACGTGACCGGCGAAGGCGTATGCGTCATTGATCTGGACACCGTCATGCCGGGATTAGTCCACTACGACTTCGGCGACATGGTCAGAACCAGCACCAGTCCGGCGGCCGAAGATGAAAAGGACCTTTCAAAAGTAAAAATGCAGTTCAACATGTTCGAAGCCCTGCTGCGCGGCTATCTTACCACCGCCGGAGATTTTTTGAACCCGGTCGAACTGGAATATCTGCCATTTGCCGGCAAACTCATCACCATGGAAATCGGCGTAAGGTTCCTGACCGATTTTCTGTCCGGCGACGTTTACTTCAAAGTCCATCGCGAAGGCCATAACCTCGACCGCTGCCGCACCCAGTTCACACTGGTCAAGTCCATCGAACAGCAGATGGACAAAATGATGCAACTACTGAAAACTATCAAATAACTAAAACAGGATTTAAGAAAAATGAAGAAATTAAGAATAGGCATTATCGGAACCTGTCGCAGAGGCAGCCTGGGCGACCGTTACCTCACCCCGGAAGACAACGTGGAAATCATCGCCGGAGCGGATATTTCAACCCATCAGCTCGACCGCTTCAAAACCAGAATTCAGGAAAACCTGAAGAACACTCCGAACTGTTATCTTGACTACCGCGAAATGATCGAGAAGGAAAAACTGGACGGAGTTTTCATCACCTCCCCTGATTTCTGCCATGAAGAGCAGTCGGTTTTCGCGCTTGAACACGGGATCGGGGTCTACCTGGAAAAACCGATTGCCATTACCGTCGACGGAGCCGACCGCATTCTGCGCGCCGCTTATGAGAACAAAGCCAAACTGGTGCTCGGCCATAACATGCGCTACATGTCGTTTGTACTTAAAATGAAAGAACTTATTGACAGCGGAGTCATCGGCCAGGTGAAAGCCATCTGGTGCCGCCATTTCATCAGTTACGGCGGCGACGCCTATTTCCACGACTGGCACGCCGACAGGAAGTGCGCCAACAGTCTCCTGCTGCAGAAAGGCGCACATGACATTGACGTCATTCACTGGCTGGCCGGCTCATATACCAGAAGAGTCAACGGCATGGGCGGCCTGACCGTTTACGGCGACCTGCCTAAACGCGAAAAAAATCCGGATATCCCGGTTGAAACAACGTTCAACACCTCCAACTGGCCGCCGCTGGCACAGAAAGGCTTCAACCCGGTGGTTGACGTGGAAGACCTGAATATGATCAACATGCAGCTTGCCAACGGCGTTTTCGCCACCTATATGCAGTGCCATTACACCCCGGATTCCTGCCGTAACTACACCGTCATCGGCACTAAAGGCCGTCTGGAGAATTACGGCGATCACCATGAAGACACCACCATCGAGCTCTGGGACGACAGGAGAATTGATGCATTCAGGCTTAGCGGCGACGCCACTTTCCGGACCCCGCCGGGCAAAGGCGGACACGGCGGTTCAGATCCGGCCATCGTCAGAAGTTTCTTCGCGGTTCTGCGCGGCGAAGGCAAACCCAACTCATCGCCGCAGGCGGCACGTTACAGCGTGGCCACCGGCTGCCTCGGCGCTGAATCCATCCGGAACGGCGGAATTCCTTTTGATGTGCCAAAATTGGCAAACTACCTTGAAGAATACGATTACAGCAGCTAAATTACTTTTTTACAAATATCGGAATTAAGTTTCAGCGATGAGATTTTAAGAAAACAGATTAAAGAAGGTTAATTAAAATGAAAGTCTTAATTACCGGCGGCGCCGGATTTATCGGAAGTCATCTGGTCGAGCATTTTCAGGGCAAGGCCGATGTCAGGGTATTGGATAATCTCCGTTCCGGATACCGCAAAAACCTTGATGCCTTCAAGGTTGAATTCATTGAAGGCGATATCCTTGACCGGAATGCGGTGAGAGAAGCCGTAAAAGGCGTTGATTATGTCTTCCATCTGGCGGCAATGATCAGCGTTCCGGAATCAATGTTCAAGCCCATTGAATGTGTGGATATCAACGTCAAGGGCCTGCTCATAGTGCTGGAGGAGGCCGCTGCCGCCGGAGTGAAAAAACTCTGTTTCAGCACCAGCGCCGCAATTTACGGGGACAATCCGGTAGTGCCCAAACGCGAGGAAATGCTGCCCGAACCCAAAAGTCCGTATGCCATCACGAAACTTGACGGGGAATACTACTGCAATATGTTCACCATGGAAGGCAGACTGCAAACCGCGTGCATGCGTTACTTCAACGTCTTCGGGCCGCGCCAGGATCCGAAAAGCGCCTATGCCGCAGCCGTGCCGATCTTTACCGCAAAGGCCGTGGCCAATGAGAAAATCACCATTTTCGGCGACGGCGATCAGACCCGCGACTTTATCTACGTCAAAGACATCGTTGCCGCCAATGTGTTCATGGCGGAAAATAATTTCACCGGGGTTTACAATGTTGCTTACGGAAAGAAAATCACGATTAACGACCTTGTAGAGAAAATCAAGAAGATCACCGGCTCCTCTTCCGAAGTCGCTCATCTTCCGGAAAGAGCCGGCGACGTAAAGCACTCAATGGCTGCGGTTGACAAACTCCATGCCGCGGGATTCAAGCCGAAAAGCGATTTCGACATGGGGCTGGCCGCGACAGTTGAATATTTCACATCACTAAAAAAAGCCAACCAGTAAGGTGACGCAATGGAAGTAATTATCAGAAATGATGCGCAGGCCGCTGTCAGCCTGACAGCCCGCCTGATTTCAGAATCAATGCACAAAAAACCCAGTACCGTGCTTGGACTGGCGACCGGCAGAACAATGGAAGCAGTCTATGCCGAACTGGTCAGGCTGCATCAGGATGAAAACCTGGATTTCTCCCTCGCAAAAACATTCAACCTGGATGAATACATCGGCCTGCCGCCGGAGAACAGAAATTCATATCGTTATTATATGAATTATCATCTGTTCAAACAAGTCAATATTGACATCAGAAACACTCATCTGCCCAACGGTATTGCCGAAAATATTGATCTGGAGTGCGAAAACTACGAAAAGCAGATTGCCGAATGCGGCGGGATTGATCTTCAATTACTGGGGATCGGACGCGACGGTCATATCGGATTCAACGAGCCTCTGTCCGCACTGCGGTCGCGCACCCGCTCCAAATCGCTCACGCCGGTGACTTTCGCACAGAACTCTCCGCTGTTCGACAGACCCGAAGACATGCCCAAACGCGCAATCACGATGGGCGTGGGAACCGTGCTCGAATCCAAGCGGGTGCTCATGCTTGTGGTCGGCGAAGAAAAATCCGCTATTCTCGCCAAAGCGGTCGAAGGGCCGGTAACCTCCATGATCTCCGCAACCGCATTGCAGTTGCATCCGCGCTGCACGGTTATCGTTGACGAAGCAGCCGCTTCCAGACTGCAGGAAATTGACTATTATCATTGGATTTTCAATAACGAACCGGACTGGGATGCGTACCGCTAATCCCGGTTTTCCGCACTATTCCGCATTGCAGACAACTGCCATGCGGTTTTTTTATGTCAAAATATCAAAAATATCAAAAAAAAATAACGCAATCAATGCAATTTAATTTGCTGTCAAAAAGATAGTATAAAGCGATAATTCATCCTGACCGCAAGGGTGATTTATTCAACCCGTGACGCTTCAGCAGCCGGTAAACAGTTGAATCCGAAACCCTGCGCCCCAGTTTTCCCTCATAGGCCTGGCGTATTTCCAGGATTTCAATTACACCGCCATGACGCACTTTACGCAAAAACGGCTGCATCAACTTTTTCTCCTCAAATATATCCATGTTTGCATTCCGCCTGCCGCCTTTCGCCGCAGTGCTGAATATTTTCGAGCCTTCGCGGTGATATCTGGAATGAATCCGCCAGATACTGGCTGTATGAAGTCCGACAGCCTTGCTTATCTCCGCGGCGCTAAAATCGAACAGCATCTGCAGCCAGACCGCCTGAGCCCGCTGGAATTCATCTACCGTCACAGCTTCGCGCAATGCGTCCTCCACCTCTCGCCGCTGCAATTCCGTATATTTTCTTTTTGCGCCCATCATATCCTTCGTTAATAAAACTAAATAATAACTTATTATGCTAACCTGTTGAATGCAAATAAGCATTTTGTATTTTAATTTTTTTATTTAATGGAAATTGTCTATTAAAGAATAATTATTTTCGGCTCTTGCAAAAAAGTTTTCAGGACGTATTTTTATATTATGCATTAAGTATGTTATTTAAAAATAATTCCTTAGAAAAACAACAAAACTAAAGAAAAGGATGAATCATGCAAGTACCATTCTACGGACACCAGCGCCAGTATCTGAGCATCAAGAAAGAAATTGATGACAATATCCAGGAAGTAATCATGAGCGGAGCCTATGTGCTCGGCCCGATGCTGAAGAAATTCGAAGGCGAACTCTCTGCTTATTCCGGCATGAAGCATGCGATCGGCGTCGGCAACGGCACTGACGCGCTGTGGCTGGTCATGATGGCTCTGGGCCTGAAAGCCGGCGATGAACTGATTACCAACGCCAACACCTTCTTCGCCACCGCCGAAGCCATGTGGGTTGCCGGCTGCAAAGCCGTTCTCGTTGATTGCGACCCGCTGACCAACTGCATCGATCCGAAGGCTGTCGAAGCCGCGATCACTCCGAAAACCAAAGCGATTGTTCCCGTGCACCTCTACGGACAGTGCGCCCCGATGCGCGAAATCAGCGCCATCGCCAAGAAACACAATCTGTATGTCATTGAAGACAACGCCCAGGCGATCGACGCCGCCGGCGACGACTTCAAGATCGGCGAACTCTCCGATGCCGTCTGCACCAGCTTTATCATCCAGAAGAACCTCGGAACGTTCGGCGACGCCGGCGCGGTCTTCACCAATAACGACAAGATCAATTCCGAAGTCCGCAGACTGCGCAACCACGGATCAACCGCCCGTAACGTTCACAGCTTCGGTTTCAACAGCCGCCTGGACGACATCCACGCCGGCATCCTGAGCGCCAAGCTGAAACACATTACCGCCTGGTCCGATCAGCGCATCGCGCTGGCCAAGCGCTACACCGCCGGACTGCAAGGCGCCAAAAGCTTCACTCTGCCCCACGCCCGTCCCGGCTACCGTCACGTCTTCCACCTGTATGTGATCGAAGTCAAGGACATCAGCAAGCGCGAAGCTTTCCTGAAGTTCCTGAACGACAATGGAGTTGATGCCAAGACCCACTATTCCATCGCGATTCATCAGCAGGCCGGTTATCCCTGGGGCAAAGACGCGGAAATCCGCGGCAGCCTGAAGAACGCCGAATACAATGCGGCATCCTGTATCTCCCTGCCGATGTTCCCTGAACTGACCACTGATGAAGTTGATTACTCTATCGCCAAAGTTCTCGAATGGGACAAGGCCAACAGCTAATTCAGCGTAATTGTTAATTAAACGGGGCGTCTGCCCCGTTTTTTTTACCCTTTAATTAAATTACTGAAACAGGAGAATTTAATATGGCTAAGTACAAAGTAATGGTTGTCGGCACCGGCAAGCGCGGCAAGCACCATGCCGCGGCATTCAAAGCCAATCCCGATTTCGAAGTTGTCGGACTCTGTGATATCAATATGGATATGCTCAACGCCGCGGCCGACACTCTCGGCCTGCAGAACGTTGCCAAAGGCACCGACGCCGCCAAAATGGCCAATGAACTTAAACCTGATGTATTCTGTTTCTGCACCATGCCGAAAATCCGCTTCGACATGGTCAAGATCGCGGTTGACTGCGGCGCCAGACTGGTCGCTTTCGAAAAACCCATCGGCGAAAACATGCATGAGGCGATCAAGGTCAAGCAGCTCATTGACCAGTCCGGCATCAAAGCCGTCGTCAGCCATCAGCACCGCTACGGGGTCCATTACCAGAAGGTCAAAGAGATTGCCGCCAGCGGCAAACTCGGCCGCCCACAGATGGTTTACGCCTCCGCCACCGGCTGGATGGCGCACATGATGAGCCACATGATTGACTACATGAGCTGGTACAATGACTATGCCGATATTCAGTGGGTCATGGGACAGGCTGCCGGCAAAGGCAAGATGAACGACAATCACCCATCCCCTGACTTCATCGTCGGCATCATTCAGTATGCCAACGGGGTCCGCGGCTACGTCGAATGCGGCGCGGGCGCGCCCGATCAGCCGGAAGTCGAAAAATGGTGGGGCAAAAACCGCATCGGCATCCAGGGCACTGAAGGCTTCGCCGAAGTCCTGACCAACGGCGGCTGGCGCGCAGTCACCAGCGACGGCGTTCAGAGCGGACCCGGCGCCATGAACTACGATCTGGATATGCCGCACTACATCAATGATATCGCGGCATGGCTCAAGGATAACTCCAAGCCCCATGAATGCTGCTTTGCCAACGCGTACAAAGGTTTTGAAGCCATGATGGGCATCATGCGCTCCGCCGCCAACGGCGGACAGATCGCCATGCCCCTCCCCGACGGCCCCAGCGAACTGGAACTTCTGAGAGCCAATCTCCCGGATGTACCGGTTATCGCCAACCCCGTCAATGTTAAAGAATTCCTGGGCTGAAACCAATCCTGAATTCCAGGCAATTATATGCCGGAGCTTTCCGCGGGAGAGCTCCGGCATTTTTTATTTATTTCCCAACGACCCGATTTCCTTGCGGTAGCGGTTGGGCGGGAAGCCCATGATCGACTTGAAACGGCGGCTGAAATGGTACTGGTCAACGTAACCCAGTTCGGCGGCCACGGCGGCCACGCTTAATTCACTGCCGGTCAGCATTTCAGCGGCTTTCTGCAATTTCAGACGGTCAAGATAGATTTTCGGCAGCATGCCGGTCTGCTTTTCGAAAATCCGGCGGAACTGGTCATCGCTCAGCCCGCAGAAATCGGCCATCTCCTCAACTGTCCACCAGCGGTGAATCTGCTGTTTCATCGTCTCGATCAGCTTGTCCACCAGCGGCGAATCTTTCCTGCCCCTGGCTTTATTCTCATTATAGATGTCAAACAGCAGCCGCTGAAGCGCAAAATTCGCGTTGAGCTGGGAATCCACCGCCGGGTCGGCGGCCAGCTTCATGATCGGCCGCAGGCGGCGGCCCTGGCCCATCTCATAAATTCCATCCCTGATCACTCCGCTGCGATACAGCAAATCGGCAACCGGCCCGGCAAAACATATGGAATCCTCAAAATACTTGTCCCGGTCACCGCCGTACCGGTTGACAAAACCGGGCGAAATTATAATGCCCTGACCGGGCTTGACCGCGAGTTCATGATCCGGCGGATACCAGAATTTGCCGTCGCCTTCGATCAGATATGAAATGGAATAATACTCGAAGTACCTGGGGGTGGTGCGGTAATAGCCGCCGGCCGGCGCCGGAAAGTTGCCGGTATGGAGAATCCACAAACCATAAGCTTTATGTACCGGCTGAATCCCTTTCGGCATCCGGTGGACTTCGCATTTTGTCCTTAATGTCTGCATTATTTTGTCATTCATGATGCGGTTTTTATCCATTTAATTATTTTTATTAACCGGTATAATATATATCAAATAACTTATTTTGAACAGGTGAAATTATATTTTCAGTAAAATTACTGTAAATTGTAATAATCAACTAAAATCCAAATCAATGTAAACGGAGTTGAA
The DNA here is from genome assembly GCA_041665605.1 of Victivallaceae bacterium. GTDB lineage: Bacteria > Verrucomicrobiota > Lentisphaeria > Victivallales > Victivallaceae > CAIPAT01. The sequence continues at coordinate 37,194 of JBAYIO010000015.1, forward strand.
AAATGACAGCGAAAGCTAAACAAATCGGGGTAGCGGTAATCGGAGCCGGCGGCAGAGGCAAGGGCGTAACTTTAAATCTGCTGAAGGACTCAAAGTACCATGTCAAAGTAATGTCGGTATTTGATCCGGACAAAGCGATGTCCCAGGCCGCGCTGGACTGCTGGAATGACCAGGATATTAAAATCTGCGACACCTATCAGAAAGCCATCAGTACTCCGGGCGTGGACTGGGTGCTGGTATTCTCCCCGAACGCCTACCACAAGGAACATATCATTGCCGGGTTTAAGGCGGGCAAGCATGTGTTTTCGGAAAAACCGCTGGCGACCACCATCGAAGACTGTCAGGCGATTTACAAAGCCCATCAGAAATCAAAGCAGCTTTTCGCCACCGGGTTCGTGCTGCGCTACGCCCCGATCTACCGCAAGGCAAAGGAACTAATCGAATCCGGCAGGCTCGGCAAAATATTGAGCATCGACGCCAACGAGAACATCACCCCGGCGCACGGCGGTTATATCATGATGAACTGGCGCCGCCATACCAAATATGCCGGGCCGCATATCCTGGAAAAATGCTGTCATGACCTGGACCTGATCAACTGGTTCGCGGATTCCATCCCCTCACGCATCGCGGCCTTCGGCGGACTCAACTACTTCGTGCCGGAAAATCAGCACTATATGAAGAAATACGGCGAAAAAACTTTTGCCGCCTGGGCAGACCCGCACCGCGTGGATTCGCCGTTCACTTCCGACAAGGACCTGATGGACAACCAGGTCGCCATCATGGAATACCGCAACGGCATCCGGGTGATGTTCCAGGCCACCATGTGCAATGCCATCCCCGAACGCAGAATGTATTTCTCCGGCACGGAAGGCACCATGATTGTGGAGCTGTACAGCAGCATCCTGAAATACCGCTGCATCGGCGACGAAGGCGAAACCGTGATAAATTTCGCCGGCGACGGTCACGGCGGCGGCGATTCCTACATCATGAAAGAACTCTATGAATGCATGGTCAAACACAGCAAGCCGAAATGCGGCGGGGATGAAGGCCTGGAAAGCGCCGTAGTCGCCATTGCGATTGACCGCTCCATTCAGGACCGCTCATTGGTTGATCTGGAACCCGTCTGGAAAAAACTGAACCGCTGACCCGGAGTTATGGATCCCGGAAATCGAATGAATTTCCGGTATCCATATATAATATTCTCCAGCAAAGATTTGTTTCCAATGAAAGATATTTTTACAACTCAATAATGTATGCGCATTAAATGTTTTACTGCCATTTGTCTGAATTATTGGAATAATTCGGAGGCTGTCACGGTGTTGCCGAGTACAACTGGAGTACTTCATCTGTGGAAAGAACACGTTTGTAAATGCGCACATCATCAACTTTACCGGGCCAGGCCAGTCCGGCAGCGTTTGCGGCTCCGATAAGTAAGTCCCTGGTATTGCTGATGTCTGCGCCATTATAGGAACTAATGTTCATTTCCGCCTGATAGACTCCGTTCATATATAACTTGGCGTTCCCGCTAGCGCGGTCAACAGTGAATACCACATGATGCCACTGATTCAAACCGGGAATGGAACAATTTGTGGATATTCTAGTCACTCCGTTAGAAATCAGCAGATTCAACACAGTGTTCGACCCGGCCAGCGCGTAGCCGATCTCACTATCTGCCTGCGCCCCCTTGTAAAGCAATCGTTTATTGGTCACGGCATCGTCACCGCGCTGCATCCATAATGAGACTGAAAAATCGCCGGTACCGATATTCAGATCAGAAGAATTATTGCTTACGCTCACAAACTGATTGACGCCATTCAGAGCCAGGGCGCCGCCGAGTTTGCCTGTCGTCCATGCCGGACTGTTCTGCAGCATCCCGGAGGAACGGCCAATGCTGTCCGTCGCGCCGGAACCGCTGCCCTCGTCCAACCGCCAGCAAGCAGAAGCGCTGGAAGCCAAATCGGCAATTTCGCCTGCGGTCAGAACTCGTTTGCAAATGCGCACATCATCAACTTTGCCGGGCCAGGCCAGCGTACCATCTATGGCGGCCGCCCCGATCAGCAGATTCCGGGTATTGCTGATGTCAACACCGCTAAAAGCGCTAATGTTCATCTCCGCCTGATAGACCCCATCCAGATATGACCTGGCTTTCCCGCTGGCGCGGTCAACAGTGAACACCATATGATGCCACTGGCCCAAACCGGGAATGATTCTGGTCCCGCCATTGCAAAGCACCAAGGCCAGCACAGTGTTTGAACCGGACAGTGCGTAGCCAATCTCACTATCTGTCTGCGCCCCTTTGTAAAGCAACCGTTTATTGGGCACGTCATAATCACTGCGCTGCATCCACAATGAGATTGAAAAATCGCCGGTACCGATATTCAGTGATGCATCATTAGCCACAGAGACCAACTGAGTGGTACCGTTCAATGTCAGTCCGCCGCCGATTCGCCCGATTGCCCATGCCGGGCTGTTCAGTAATGTCCCGTCACAATTGCCGCTGCTGTCATTGGCGACGCTGCCGCCGGTCTCATCCAGCTTCCAATAAGACTGAGCCGCGTTTGACGCCGTTGTTACATTGATATTGGTCGTGTTTACAGTGGACAATGTCCCGCAGGACGCATAGATTGTTCCTGAGACATTATCTATCAAAGCATCATCGGTGCCATCTATCTGCAGAAAATGACTGACTGAACGGTTCGTCGGCTGTTCAACCACAATATTATTCAACTGAATATTCCCGCCAACCTCGGTGGTGCCAAGCAAATTATAAATGACAAATGCCGTCTGATCATAAACATTTACTGGTTCTGGACTATACCCGGTGAGATTGTTGTTCTTTAAATAACAATTAGTAAAAGAAAGCGTACCGGCATCCCTGGCCTTGTTATATACACAGACCCCCAAAAGCTTATTATCACTAATGATACAATCCTGGAAAACTACACTGGAACTGTCACTCAAACTAGCCGGAACATATGAAACTTGAATGCCATACCATCCATTGTTCTGCATGATGCAATTTTGGACTGTTATGTTCAATATCTGTGTAGAACCATTAAGTTTAATAGCATGCAGAAGTAGTCCGCGACGTCTGTTATTCAGAAATGAACAGTTATCTATCACAATATTTTTCAATATCTGGGTCGGATAATCAGGTTCCAGGTCAATTCCAGCCCATGGTCCGCCAGCCGCGGCATTCCCCTGGCCTTGGGTATTTTTAAATGTGCAGCCGGTTACAGTCAACCCATCCACACTGACTGCCGCCAACCCGTTTCTGGCGGCGCCATCAACGACAACATTGGTTATGGCTACATTGGAACAATAAGTATTTGCATCCGGAACTTCACTCGCCGAGTATAGAGAGATACCGTCACCTCCGGTATTTGCCAGTGTTAATCCGGATACTGTTACATTACTGCAAGCATAAAAACTTATTGCAGTACGCCATTCTGCCGTCGCCAGGAGTGCATACTCCTCCTTATGCATCAATATCTTTGCCCCGGTATCTCCGGTTACCTTGATATTGCTCAATTGGGTTGCTCTGAGCACACAATTGGTACCATTGGGATAACCGCCGGTCTTTGCCTCCAGAACAGTATTCGCATCCAGGTGGATTTCGGTGCTGTCATGATTGAAAAAAAGCGGGCACACCGGCCAGGAAGCATTGCCTGTGCCTGGTTGAATAATAATTTTAGAGAAATTATAACCAGCGGGGGCGGGTGAAGTGGAAGGGTTGTTCAAACATCCCTGGATCAGCGAAGTATTGTCGGAAGCACTACGGTCCGATGCCGTCAGAGTTATGGTCGAACCGTTAATAGTGTATGCCGATAATGTTGCATGGAATAGCGGACCCGCTATGATTCCCGTCAATGCCATTATCATCGCAGATTTTATTTTACGCATGATGAATCTCCTTCTTAATGGTTCATATTTGAAATTCGTAACGTTAATTCTTTTGAATTAAAGTTTTCTTCAAACCTCATCCCATTCAACTTTCATTTTTTGTATTACACCTCCATTTTTCGAATATCCTGCAACCATTGCCGCGCTCAATGATTATTCTATGGAGTATTTCCAACTACTTCAAATAAATTGATATTGCCTGAATCGATGGTCTTCACAGGAATAACTATTTCGCGGCTTTTTACCGGAATAATTTTACCAGTTTGATAATCAATAATACTGACATTATCCGACAGATTTGCCAGTTTGCCAATATTGATTTTCAGATTGCCATCATCACCCGTACTGGCATTGCTATAGGTAACCACGGTAATTAAAGCTATGCGTTTTCCTTGCAACAACTGGTGTACTCGCGGAATTGTAGTTGTTTGAGCTGGTACTTTGACTTGAACCCCAGCGTCATTTAATGTCTCAATCATAGGTAAATTTCCGGTGCGTTCAAAACTGGCACACTGATCCTGCCGTATCCCGTCAAGATAATAATCTTCGGCTTTTGCCACTAACGTGTTTATCCGGCTGATTTCCCGCACAGTCTCCGCATCGACATAGAAACTACCCGCTTCGTAGAACAAACCAAACCCGGGCAGAACGATATTGTTTTTGCGGTCATTTAGTGATAATAAATCAAAAATACGGTGTTTATTAAGAATCTCATCTGCTAAAAAATACTCCACGCCCCCCAGCAATAATGGAATTACTTCACAACTATTATTTACTTTGCCATAAAGTTTGGCGTCGAAGCCTTTTTTGATGGGACCTGATGTATAATAATCATGAAATATTTTAGTATCATACCATTGAGGCATGGTTGCATCAATATCTTTATTAACCCAGGTCATCTGTTCAGCGACAGATAATGCCGTAGAGCCTCCCGGTCCAAAATCTTTATGCGTATTTAGCACATAAGTATCAGGCTTGGCAGCTTTGATTGCCGACGACCATATTGCGTAAATTTTACTGTACAACGCTAAATTATATTTAGTCCATTGCAGATTATATTTTTCTTTGATAAGTTTTGATGTTAAATTTGGGCGGGGGATATTGTATTTCATGGCGAAATCATCCAAGGTGACAGCATCAAAGCTGATAAACAACCACTCCATGCCATCCTGGATCGCCCCATTGTAAGGAACGCCGATTTTTTCTCCGCGTTTAACTGTATTTACCCAACTGGAGATGCAGCTATTGACCCAATCCTTACCGCCATTTGCCATGTAAAAAGCGGAATATTCATTCGGATTTTCTACTCCATTGGCATCAACCTTGTATTTGCCTGCGACATTGTCTTTTTCGCCTGATACTTTATAAAACACATTACAATCGACCAGATCCATAGTGCCGAAATTAGGCCAGAAATTATTTATGTTATATTCATCATGCGCCTTCTTTTCGACTTGTTCATAATCAGCTAATTTGCTATTTCCATTTACAGGACACAAGCCATAATCACTCCATACATTGAACCCGGCAATCGAGAAAAGCCGGGGTACGGCTGCCAATCTTGACTCAAGATCCATCCTGAGATTTTGAACGGGGTAGCAAATGCTTTTGATTCTCTTAGGACTGGCGTATTCTTTGGGAATTTCCACTGGCTGTAATTGCCACATTGCCTCAAAAATTACTTTATCCCCTGATTTGATGACTACCTGCATGGGAAATACCGCCGCTGTTTCTGACGAAACCCAAAAGCCGGGGTAGGTAGATTCAGCAATGCCTTTATAAAGCGCCGGCATCGGAAATGAATAACAAATTGCCTCGACTCCGTTTAATTTGGTTTCGCTGGTGGTTAATTCCATCTCTTTCACTTGTGCCGGACGAAAGTGCTTCATTACGAATGGCAGATTGAATCCTTCCGCTTTGACTTCTTTGGGGATGATAAAATTCAATGTTGGCGCAATATCCATTTTGGGCATTTGTGAACAGCTCAGGGCATAATTAACCCACTGCTTAATTCCCGGGAAGTAGTATTGGATGTTTTTTGAGCGAGCCGGACTTGAGGGATATAAATCACAGAAAATCTGCCCGGTTTCACCATTTCCTGATGCTAAATTTAAACTTATATCATCGATGGCAATGCCTGAAGCCCTGGACTTAAATATTAATTCAGTCTTTGCCGGTTTAGACAAATCAAAATCAACAAAATATTGTCGCCATGCCTGGCTGACAATAACCACATTTCTTTCCTGATTATCCAGCTTGATATTGAGTTGTGACTGAAAGGTCGCGCCATTGGGACGTGCATAAAAACTTACCCGGTAACGTCCTGCCTGCATTATCTCAATTCCTTGCGCTAAATTGGTGATTCTTTCAGCGCTGTAGATTTCAATGGCATGATTACCCGAATATGCTCCGGCCGGGCCATGTCCTCCGCCCGCTTTCGTCAAATGGTAGTGGTAGGTATTCGTACCACCGTTTGCATCCCGGACGATCCATTTATTAAGATAGCCTGCCTGGTCTTCAAATCCGGGGTTTTGTACTAAATTATTCGCCGATAAATTTACGCCGATACATAGTGCCGGAACAAAAATCAGATTTTTTAATTTCATTTTTCCCTCTTTAAGATTTTTATTCTTCATTTAGTGTCCCTTCTTCCCGTCGCGAGTCCATACATTGTTATCACTAGTTTCACGAAGCAGTGCCCCTGAATATAGATTTGAGGATATGGCTTCAGGGTTGCCAGATGACGTTGTTGCGGTTGCAGTTGCAACATGTCCATCCACCCACCCGACGACACAATACTTTCCATGATTTGGCCAAAGTACTTTGCCGGCGGTGCTCCATCCTGAAGCATCAACTGCGTAAACCCCATAATTACGAAAAGGTTGTGCAAATGCAGATTCTGCAAACATTACCATTCGTGCCGGTTTCATAATTGTCGCAAGCGACGCTGTGGCAATCCGCGCCGCAGGATCAGCAGCCCACCAGAGAGATCCCAGATACATATAATTATATCCGTAGTCAACATATTGCCATGAGGCGGAATACAGGTCATTTGATTTTGGCACGACAAAAGGTGATGACAAGGCGTGGGTGGGACAAGAAAAAGTCTTGCCGCCTGTATAATTACTTGCCACCAGAGACGCCGCCCAGTAAACTGTTCCGCCAGGAAGAGTCCACCTATAAGACGGGAATCGCTCTTTATTGTCTCCGAGATACATAAACATTCCTGTCGCAATTTGTTTTTCATTACTAACGCACTTGATCTGCCGCCCTTTTTCCCGCACTTTGCCAATTGCCGGCAGCAGCATTGAGGCCAAAATTGCGATGATCGCGATCACCACGAGGAGTTCAATGAGCGTAAAATTTTGCGTCTTTTTCATTTGTCCTTTCTCCATTTGAGTTAACATCTGAGCTTTCATTTGCCTTTTCTCCTTCAGTTGAGTTTTCATTTGACCTTTCATTTTTATCCGTTAATAGTTAGTTGTATTTGATTTTCTCAAGTCTCTTTTCCGTAAAATTCTCCATATTTATGACACCGCTAATATTCTGATGGGGCCCAGCAGTCCGGCAGGCAGATTGGCATGCCGGAACATATTGCCGGGCGCGTTGGTTACCGCTATTTCAATACTATGAAGGCCGGGCGACAGTTCAAATTTATGCCGGTATGGAGGCCACGGCAGAACCACCGGTTCCATATTGTCCACGGCTATTTCCGCAATATCCTCCACCCGCCCAATATCCAGCATATAGGTTCCGCCTTGCTCAATCTTAAATGTTTTCGTATAGACGGCCCTGCCCGAATATGTCGGATAGCCCCAGTCCGCCCAGTCAGACAGAATTCCGGCTTCAAAAACTTTTTCCGCTGCGGAAATGTCCGGGAATGACCGGTGCCCGTGCGGATATGAACATCTGAAATTTCCATACAGGTACGGCATTTCCTTCAATTCCCCGCCTTCAGTTATGATGTCGATCACATTGACCAGAGGGGAATGTCCTGATTTTAATTCTATATCAGCATAGATATTATTGCAATCATAAAAACGCTTTTTCTCCCATTTATCGATCCGCGTCCCGTTCACATAAAGTTTCCAGTTGCCGGAAACGGAGCTTTCTTCCAGCACGATTTTTGTGCCGGAAATATTGCCGGAACTGGTAAAGCGGAACCGGTACATGACTTTCGAACTATTAGCCGGAGCAGGATTTCTCTCACGTCTCATCAAATCAAAAGGCTTACCCTGTCCGTAGTCGGCTTTTCCAATTTCAGCATCCGCGAAAACATGCTGAAAATTCATGGCTAGCTGATTTTCGCCGAACTCCACTTGCCAGCCGCTGTTCAGTTCAAGGATTTGTTCCTGAGCATCTTCGATTTTACAGGTATCGTCCAGCATAAACCCTGAAACCGGCTGGATTTCAACTGGAATATCCTCGCAGTAACCGCAAAAAGCATTTTTTGAGCGGTTGTACAGGAAGAAAAGATTCTTATTATTTTCAACATATCGGCTGACAAAAATATCTTCCGCGCCATTCCCTCTGATTGCGGCAACCGGCGGCAGCATGCCAGCGGGATTGCCGTTAACCAGTTCCATGCCTTGCGTATTCAGCTTTTCCGGCTTCGCGGACAGAACAACCGGGATGTCCGCGACCAGAATGACCCGTCCGCCGCCGGCGGCATACCGGTACAATGCCTGCGCGGTATATTCCGGGATGAATTTCACATACGGCAGCACTATCGCCCCGTAATTATTACGATGGTTCAAAATACCTTGTTCTGAGACAAGTTCGCCGAGCGTGATTTCATCTATAAAGTCAAAATCGCGCTGTGCCGACAGCAAGTCCTCAACCAGCGCATGGATGCTCCTCTCATCTCCAAGCACACGCCATGAGTCGTGTTTCAAGTCCATGAATTCGTTGTCCGGTTTCTGCTGACAGGCCAGACTGGTTGCCGGATAGAGCATGAGGATGTTGCAGACCGGCACGGCTTCGGAGAGTCTGCCGCACACGTTTTTCACATACTCCGACAGGCAGTTCATGTAATCCCATTCACTGTGCTGATAAAAAATTGACGGCGGCACTTCATCTTTGCGCGGCCCGTCAATCGAATAAGAATAGCCGTGAACTATAAAGTAATTTATTCCCAGCGCCATCTGATAGTCCAGCATTCCTCTCAGGTCGCGCAATGTGACTTCATCGCCGATGACCGCCAGGCAGTCGCTCCCGGCCAGCTCTTTGCCGAAAATATGCGCCGCCGATGAAACAACTTTGATGCCGGTGTGGTAGGCGGCGGTATCCTTGAACCCGTAAGCTTTGCCGAGCGGATCGCAGCACGGAATGTCAACATATTTATAGCAGCGTAATTCATTGGGCCACCAGGCGGCAGCCAGCGAAAGCCATTCGGTGCGCGTCAAATGTCCGCTGAAAATTATATTCTTCCGATGACACCATTCACGCGATTGTTCCAGGTAATTCGCCGTCATCAGCCGGTGCTGCGTCGCCCGGAAATGCGCCCGGACAGCGGGGGATTTCTCATCGATGTCATAAGCCAGATGATGAAGATTCTCGACAATGCCATACGCATGATCTTTGAGAAATTCCTGAGCGAAATTGACGGACCACGGATATATTTCACAGCCGTTGGAAGGTTCATCAAAGAAAACACTGTCCACCAGACCGCCGAGATGTTTACCATACCTTTTGTAATACTCTTCATAGGTGGAATCCAGCATCGCCTGAGTCGTGCGCGGATCCATCAGACACGTCCGGTTGAAATTTAATTCAACCGTGATGCCGATGACTGCATATCTGGCCTTTTTTTCAGGTTTCCAGCAGACGGCAAAACGGTTATCGATGAAACTGCACCGCCAATGCGGATTCCCGCTCAGCGCCAGCAGCGGCGAATACAGCGTATGCTGGACCCTTCGTTCCGTCCATTCCTGACGTCTGGTGCCGCAGTATCCGGTAATATCAGTTGACTTCAGGCATTGTCCATCGGCATCCAGCTCAATGGCAAACGCCTTCAGGAGATAGCCTTTCTTGAAATCAAGCTCAATTTCATCGCAATTATCGAACAGCCTGACCGTGAAATTCATATTCCTGCTTGCCAGTTCAGGATGTTCCCACGCGGTTCTGCCGCCGGCAATTCCGCTGGGGAAGTAATCCTCGTCCCATATCTGGAATTTCATGCCGGTCAATTCGCATTCCTGAACAATTACGTCAATGATGTTCCACCAGTCATTCGACATATAAGGCGTGAGCAGTCCCTGACGCGCATGGGCAAACACCCCTTGATAACCTTTGTCCGCAAATTCCCTTATCTGTCGCCTTACCTCTTCCGGATCAAGCTTATGATTCAGAAAATATTGTGCTGATAGATATGTTATTTCTTTTTTCATTTCAATTCCATATTGATTTAAGATTTGTCTATAGTATAGTTCTTAACAGTAAATGAAACCTTGATTTATTCGTCAAATAATAGCATAAATTCGTCAATATGACATTAAAAACAACATTCGACTTTGCAACGAGGATAAGAGACCGGGACTTTCCGTTAAGGATTGTTCGGAAGGCGTCTCAAAATGCAACACACATGCATTGCCACGAATTTACGGAGCTGGTCATTGTCTATGGCGGCAAAGGGTTGCATGTAATAGGGGACGATCCGCCCGCGGAATTGGTCAGAGGAAATATTTTTGTCATTCCCAAAGGAGTTTATCATGAATACCTGGAGAATGGCCTAAGTTTGTTGAATATCATTTTCGAAACAGATCTGCTGCCGCTGCCGCTGCTGGATGTCTATGCGATGCCGTATTTCAATATGATCTTCAAAGGCAGGGCTGAAAATCCTGATATTTTCAAGCTGACGGATGATGAATTGGAAGAAATTCTTACCTTGACCGGCAAACTGGAAATTGAACTTGACGAACGTCAGCCCGGATGCCAGTTTGCTGCAACCGCATTATTTATGCAGATAATGATATATCTGGCCAGGACTATCGGCGGCAAAGTGGAAAATACCCGATCCCCGCATATCGGCATCAGCCGGACGATAGAATACATGCATAAGCATTTCACCGGAAAAGTTTCGGTAGAAAAACTCGCCGAAAACGCCGGACTGTCAATGAGTTCGCTGCTGCGCCATTTCAAACGGATTAACGGCGCGTCTCCGAAGGAATACCTGATTGAGCTGAGAATCAATTATGCCTGCGAACTGCTGGACAGCACCCGGCTGAGCATCGATGAAATCGCGTTTAACGCCGGTTTCAATGACAGCAATTATTTTTCAAGGGAATTCAGAAAAGCAACCGGCACAACCCCTTCCAAATACCGCGCCGACAGGCAGCCCAAGGTCAATTCCGCGGGATAAGGTTATTTCCTGATTATAATGCATTCCTCGTCCTGCCCATCCCTGTTTAATTTCTCTGCAAACACAGGCTAATACTCTGTATTCAAGCCATTTGCAAAATTTTTCATTGACAAAATCACTATATATGTAAGGATAATTGAAAATTATAAAATAGAGAAGTCAGAAGGAGTCAGGATTCAGAATGGGAACCGGAAATTCGTAATATAGCTCCAGCGGAGCGGAATATTAATAGCTTTCAAAATTATAAAAAGTTTTTCAGCTCCAGCGGAGCGACATATTAATAGCAGAAGTCAGAATGGGAATCAGAAACTCAGAACAGCTCCAGAGGAGCGGAATATTAATAGCTTTCAAAATTATAAAATAGTTTTTCAAGCTCCAGCGGAGCGACATATTAATAGCAGGAGACAGAATGGGAATCAGAAACTCAGAACAGCTCCAGAGGAGCGGAATATTAATAGCTTTCAAAATTATAAAATAGTTTTTCAAGCTCCAGCGGAGCGACATATTAATAGCAGGAGACAGAATAAAAAACGGTAAATCAGGAAATTAGAGGAAAAAGTGTTATGCTCAAGATGTCTCTAAACTCTCCGGAATGTTGTGCAGGCGTGGTGTCCGGAATGTCCAGAATGTTGATATGGTATATGTTCAACGACACTCCAAAGTGTCGGAGTGTGGGAAGCGAGAAAAGTGGAAAGCGAGAAAAGTGGGAAGCGAGAAAAGTGAAAACCAAAAAGCATTATGCTCAACGGGGCTCCAAAGTGTCGGAGTGTGGGAAGCGAGAAAAGTGAAAAGCGAGAAAAGCGAGAAAAGTGAAAACCAAAAAGCATTATGCTCAACGACACTCCAAAGTGTCGGAGTGTGGGAAGCGAGAAAAGTGAAAAGCGAGAAAAGCGAGAAAAGTGAAAACCAAAAAGCATTATGCTCAACGGGGCTCCAAAGTATCGGAGTGGGCTGTCCAAAATGTCGGAGTGTGATGTCCAATATGTCCAATGGGAGGCGGTTGTCCAAAATGAGCGTGACGGGTGTCCAGAATGTCCAGAATGTCCAGAATGTCCAGAATGTCCAGAATGTCCAGAATGTCCAGAATGTCCAGAATGTCCAGAATGTCCAGAATGTCCAGAATGTCCAGGACGTTCCATGAAACCCATAGTCCACGGCAGACCCGGATTATGAGACAGCGGACATCTCCAGCAGCCGCTTGATGCTGACTTCGATGGCGATGCTTTGAGCTTTCAACTGGAGTTCCGGCGTCATTTCCGGAGAGTTGTTTTTGACCTCGGTATTGATAATGTTGATGCGCTGATGGAGTTTCCCCCAGTTGGCCCGGAAGTATTCCAGTTGTTCTCCGGTGTAGCTCAAGGGGATGGGCTCGGGATCCGGAGCAAGGCCGGGGTATGCAGTCCAGGCGTCAATGACCTGATGCGCCCATTGGATATTTTCCGGTTCTTTGGCGGGGCTGGAGAACTCCCGGCTGCAAAGGAGGACTTCGCAGTTATAGCGCTTCTGTCTGAACTCCTCGCACTGGTGGAGATCGAACCAGGCTTCAAAATGGTATTGCGCGTCGAGTTTGTGAAACAGTCTGAAATAGGATGATTCCTGGGTCCGGTTGGGTTCGGCATAGCGGAATTCCCCGATCTGTTCGTAGACGATGCCGACTGGATCAGGGGCGTTGTAATCGCGGATGTCCCAGACGTTCAGGCGTTTCCACATGTGCCCGGGATTTTCGGGATCATCGCCGCGCATCCAGCACCAGAAGCGTTCGTTGTCGCAGTACGAGCCGTCCCAGCAGTCAACCGGAGCCTTTTCGCGGCCGCAGGGGTTGCCGTTCGGGCAGAAGGACAGGACAGTTCTGCTCAGTACCTCTTTCAAGTCCAGAGCGGTCGGCCTGCCGTAAATGTCTTTGCCGGTGACCAGTTGTTCGATGACGTCAATCATGCCGGCGGTGGTGCCGGGTTCATGGGCGTGCGGCTGGGAGAAATAATGAGCCCGTTTCCGCGCGGCCGGAACCGTGAAGTCGGAAATGGTGACGCCGTAGACTTTGTACCCGGAATAAGAATCCACATGGTCGATCCGGATAATGTCCGGGTTAAGGTTCCGCCATTCCTGGATTTTGGCTTCGAGTTCATGCTGGCGGCAGGGGAAATTCTTCATTCGGCTGACTCCTGATTATTTTGCCGCTTTGACCGCCCAGCGGAGTTGGGCGCATTTGGAGCGGGGGTTGTCGTATCGTTCCCGGGCTGTCGCCCGTATGGGGAATTTGCTGTAATCGGAGTATGCGCCTGATTTGAAACCTTCTTCAAAGGACTTCTTGACGCGGTTGTCTTCGCCGGAATGGAAGGCCAGTATGGCGGCTCTGCCGCCGGGTTTCAGCGCGAAAGGGAGCGCCAGCAGCATTTGATCCAGAGCGCTGAATTCATCGTTTACCGCGATGCGCAGCGCCTGAAAAGTCCGCTGCAGCGACCTGGTCACTTCTTTTTCCCAGTCGGCAAGCTTCACCGGCTCGAGGGCTTCGCGAACGGCATTGGCGAGCGTGGTGGTGGTCGTAATCTTATCGCGATACTTGAAAATCAGCCTGGCGATTGCTTTGGAATGAGGTTCATCGGAATTGATCCGGAGGATTTTTTCGAGCGCGCTTTCCGACAGTGCCCGGATCAGTACGGAGGCCGGCTGGCCGCGTTCCGGGTTGAGGCGCAGATCGAGCGGGCCCGCGTTTTTGAACGTAAACCCGCGTTCCGGATTGTCAATTTGCATCGAGGATACGCCGAGATCGGCCAGGATGAAATCGAAGCCTCCGCCGGCTTCCGGCAGCAGCTTGAGAATCCCGGCGAAGTTGAGTTTTTTCACGGTCAGAACGGTTTCATCGAAGCCCAGCCCGCGCAGCCGTGATTCGGTGCGGGGCAGTTCGAGCGGGTCAACATCGATCCCGAACAGCCGTCCGCCCGGAACAATGCGTGATAAAAGTTCTCCGGCATGTCCGCCGAACCCGAGAGTGGCGTCGAGTCCGGTTTCGCCGGGTTGCGGGTTCAGCACCTCCAGAATCTCGCTGACGCATATCGGGCGGTGCATGCCGGCCGGAGTGCGGCCGCTTTCAAGCACCTTCCGGACATCGGCGGCATATTTGTCGGGGTTGAGTTCCTTGTATTTCTCTTCAAACTTGCGCGGATGGGTCCCGCTGTATCTGACGCGGCGCGTTTTCTCCGGTTCTTCGCTCATGTTAAATGTTCTCTATAAATCAGGTTGAAGCGTGCCGCAGGGCGGGATGCCTATTTCTGCTCAAAAGTAGTGACGGTCCATGCGCCGCCGCTGTCTTTTTTCAGCGTGAACTCCCATTTGCGGGAACTGTTGGTGACGACACACGAGACCACCGCCTGGGCGCTGTCATCCTTCAGGATATCCATTCTGGTGGCTTTAAGCCCGTAGCTCTTTACTTGCAGAAAGTTGTCGACAGCCTGCTGAAAAGCAACAGTGTTGTTGTTTACCGCCGGCGCCGTCTCCGCCGCCTTTTTGCCGCAGCCCGAAATGAATATGACCATAGTTGCCGCAAGCGCCATTGATGTAAGCTTGATATATTTGTTTCTCATTCTCAGATTTTCCTGTGTTAATAGAGAATTTAATTGCTATGATAAATTACACCGTCTAATCAAGTATATCCAATTAATTTCAAGGAAAAATTTGCGCGGTGAAGCAGAACCGGTTCAAGCATTCCGTCCGTCAGGCTGTAAACGGAGATGGTATCAAGCATAAATCCGGTATCCGTCCGCGGCAGACGCCGCAATTCCCGCAACTTCAATTCCTGCTCATCTTCATACAGGATTAAAGTGCAGTGCGGAGTGTACGGGAACGGGCAGCAGGCGAAGCGGACAGGCGATTCCGCCAGCATCTGCTGTATTTCGATAAAGGGCTCGGCAGGCAGGACAGTGTAATAACAGATGCCGCAGTCGGGAAAGCGGTTAATTGCGCCGAAATGCGCGGTAAACGGTTCTGTCGCGGCGGCGATGCGGTCGACAGCCGCAAAGACTGCTTCAGGAGACTGTCCTTCCAGCACAGTGCCGAGTCCGCCCGAACCGGCCAGTGTAATTTCCACAGACATATCGGCCCGCGCCGGATCAAACCGCCGCCGGATTTCACGGACAATGTCCGCCGCTGGCGATGGCACATTGAGGACAATATATGTCGGATCGGCAAAAGTATTTTCCATCACTCATAATCCAGACTTCACAATATGTTAGGATGAATTTAATCCTTGTTCCGCAAAAGTGCAAATCTCATTTAATTTTACTGCTGGAATGCAGAATCCGGTTGCATTTGCCGAATGACAAGGCATAGTTATTGCAGGGTTCCGGAAATGTTTCCGGAGTTTGCGCGTAACAATTCAAAAGGTCAGGTCTATATGCAGGAAAATCGTTTTGACAAGGCGGCGTTGAACTGGGATGACGCGCCGGAACGTGTTGAAATGGCGAAGCACTTTGCCACGGCGATTGAGGATATTATTCCTTTGGATTCGAATATGCAGGTGATGGATTTCGGGTGCGGCACCGGAAATGTCGCCGTCCGTCTGTCGCCTCTCGTGGGAACAATTACCGCAGTTGACTCTTCCGCCGGCATGATCAGTATGCTGGAGAAGAAGCTGGCGGGATCAGACCTGAAAAACATCAAGCCGTTTTTAGCCGAGTTTGATGAGGATAATTTCCGGAACGCGAGTTTTGATTTGATATATTCCTGCATGACATTTCACCATATTGAGGATATTGAGCATGTGCTGCGTCTTTTTTATAAGATGCTGAATCCCTGCGGCTATCTGGTCCTGATTGATCTGGCAAAAGAAGACGGTTCGTTCCATGATGACAATACCGGAGTGGTTCATTTCGGCTTCGACCAGGAACTCCTGAACCATACACTCGATGAAATTGGCTTTACCGACATCTATTCCAGGACGGCATACACCCGGGTGAAAACTCTGCCTTCAGGGATATCCCGCGAATATCCCATCTTCCTGATTACCGGGATGAAATCCATCGGCTGACATTGGCCTGTCAAGAGCCATAATCCGGAGTATTTTTGGCGGTCAGCCTATTGATATTTTGCCGGTTTGGCGGTAAAGTCTAGCTTGTATTTATTGACTTTATTTTATGAAAGCAGAATGGAATGTTTAAGAATATTATAATTAAGGGAGCGTCGCAGCACAATCTCAAAAATATTGATGTTGAGCTGCCGCGCAATAAGCTCACGGTGATCACCGGTTTGAGCGGTTCCGGGAAATCGTCGCTGGCGTTCGACACGCTTTACGCGGAAGGCCAGCGGCGCTATGTCGAGAGTCTTTCCGCCTACGCCCGCCAGTTCCTGGACCGGATGCAGAAACCGAAAGTCGAGCATATTGAAGGTCTCTCTCCGGCGATTGCCATCGAACAGCGTTCAGCCGGGGCCAATCCGCGTTCCACGGTGGCCACCACCACGGAAATCTACGATTATCTGCGGCTGCTGTACGCCCACACGGGGATTCCGCACTGTCCGCAGTGCGGCGCGGAACTGCATCCGCAGTCGGCCCAGTCCATCTGCGAAAAAATCGAAGGATTCCCCCCCGGACTCAAATTGCTGCTGCTGGCCCCTTACGTCAACGGCAGAAAAGGCGAACACAGAGACATTATTGAAAAGATGCGCGCCGACGGCTTCGTCCGCGCCAGGATTGACGGCAAGTTCGTCATGCTCGAAGATAAGATCAAGGATTTGGAGAAAACCAAGCGGCACACCGTCGAAGCGGTGGTTGACCGTCTGGTCACCGGCAAACTGGACAGCGCCAGGCTGAGCGATTCGGTGGAAGTCGCGTTGAAGCATGGGGAAGGAATCATGACCCTGCTGCTGGAAAAGACTGACGGCAAACCGGATTCCTGGAGCGAAGAACAGGTCAGCGAACATCTAGCCTGTTTGAAATGCGCCATGAGCTTCGGCCAACTGGCCCCGCGTAATTTTTCGTTCAACAGCCCCTACGGCGCCTGTACCGCCTGTCACGGGCTCGGCACGCAACTGATCATGGATCCGGCGATGGTGATTCCCGATGATTCGCTGTCCATCCGCAACGGTGCCATTCCCGGCTGGCGGCGCGGGCCGCGCCGCCTTATCATATATTATAATATGCTGATGAGAAAACTTGCCGAGTCATATAATTGTCCGGAAATGGTGACCATGCCGTTCCGCGACATTCCGGAGAAACTTAAGCATGTGCTGTTATTCGGCAGCGGCGAGGAAAATCTGGAATTCGACTACACTATCCGCGGGCATAAACTGCGCTGGTCGAAGCCTTTTGAAGGCGTTCTCGCCAATTTGCAGCGGCGGATGACCGAGACCGAAAGCGAGTCCGTCCGCGAACGGCTGAAGACATACATGAGCCGCAGGCTTTGCCCGGAATGCAACGGCGCCAGGCTCAACCCCGTCAGTCTGGCGGTCACCGTCGGCGGCATGCAGATAAATAAGTTCAACGCGATGTCGGTAAACGAAGCATTTGATTTCATTGCCGTACTTCAACTGAATGACGAGGCGAAGGTGATTGCGGCGGATGTTGTCCGCGAGATTTCCTCGCGTCTGGGATTTCTGAAGGATGTCGGGCTGGCGTATCTGACGCTGGACCGCGAGAGCGGCACATTATCCGGCGGCGAGGCGCAGCGCATCAGACTGGCGACTCAGCTCGGCTGCGGCCTGGTCGGGGTGCTGTATATTCTCGACGAGCCCAGCATCGGGCTGCATCAGCGCGACAATGAGCGGCTGCTTAATACTCTGGAAAAACTCCGCGACATCGGCAATACCGTGATCGTGGTGGAGCATGATCTGGATACGATCAACCGTGCGGATTACGTGGTTGACCTGGGGCCGGGCGCGGGGGCTCACGGCGGCGAAGTCGTCGCCTGCGGCACTCCGGCAATGGTGAAGAAATCTGAAAAATCCCTTACCGCCGCTTATATGAATGGTTCAAAATTTGTGCCGGTCCCTGAAAAACGGCTGGAAGGCAACGGCAAAAAATTGCTGATCAAAGGCGCATCCCATAATAATCTGAAAAAAATCAATGTCGGAATTCCGCTGGGTACTTTCTGCTGCGTCACCGGGGTTTCCGGTTCCGGCAAAAGCACGCTGGTCAATGAGATTCTGAAAAAAGCGTTGAACCGCCATTTCGGCGTCGGCGACAATATCCCGGGAGCGCATGAATCGATTGAGGGCCTTAATTATATAGATAAGGCGATTGTGATCGATCAGAGCCCGATCGGGCGCACGCCGCGTTCGAATCCCGCGACTTATACTGACGCTTTCGGGACTATCCGCAATCTTTTTGCCGAACTGCCGGAATCGAAAGTCCGCGGGTACAAACCGGGGCGGTTCAGTTTCAATGTCAAGGGCGGCCGCTGCGAAGAATGTCAGGGCGACGGCATAAAAAAGATCGAAATGCAGTTTCTGTCCGATGTCTATGTGCAGTGTTCGACCTGCGGCGGCAAGCGTTTCAACCGCGAAACGCTGAGCGTATATTTTAAAAAGCGGAATATTGCCGACGTGCTGGACATGACCGTTGACGAGGCGGTGGATTTTTTCAGTGCGCTCCCGTCGCTGTACCGGAAATTGAAGACGCTCCAGGAAGTCGGCCTGGGTTATATCCATCTGGGTCAGCCTGCCACCACGCTGTCCGGCGGCGAAGCCCAGCGGGTGAAACTGGCCGCCGAACTGGCCAGGATACCGCGCGGCCATACCTTATATATACTGGACGAACCTACGACCGGACTGCACCTGGCCGATATTGAGCAATTGCTGAAAGTGCTGATCCGCCTGCGCGACGTCGGCAACACGGTGCTGGTAATTGAACATAACCTGGACGTGATTAAAGTTGCAGACCACATTGTCGACCTCGGCCCGGAAGGCGGCGACAAAGGCGGTTATCTGATCGCCGAGGGCACACCCGAGAAAGTTGCCGGGAACTCCCGTTCATTTACCGGGCTTTACTTGAAACCCTACCTCAAGAAAAGGAAACAGCCCTGAAATGATGACTCAGGTTTTTCTGGCAATTGTCGAGACATTTGGAATGTTCGCGGTCGGCGCACTGGTCATGCATCTGAAATTTTTAGATGAAAAGGACCTCAATAAGCTGAGCAGATTGATCGTCGATATCTTTTTCCCGATGCTGGCTTTCGATTCGATCACCCGCAATTTCGATCCTTCCCAGCTTAAAGAACTGTGGTTGATGCCAACCCTTGGTTTCGGCCTGATGCTGTTCGGCGGAATTTTAGGTTTCGGCTTGAAATACGGCATGCGCAACCGCACCCATGACCGGATGGTGACTTTTCATCATTTCTGCGCGGTGAATAATTATCTATTCCTGCCGCTGATAGTTATTTTCAATCTATGGGGGGAAAAGTATCTGGCGCTGCTGTTCATTATGAACATCGGCTCGACAATCGGGTTCTGGACGCTCGGAGTAGGCATTCTGGCGGGCGGCGATGTGAGGAAGACTTTTAATAATATTTTCAGCATCAATCAGGCGGCGGTGGTTTTAGCATTAGCCTTTTGCTTTTGCAGGATACCGGTGCCGGTTATCGTAGGGAATGTTTTTCACAAGCTGGGCAGTTGTTCCGTACCGCTGATTCTGCTGCTGATTGGCGCTGCGATTTATCATTCCCCGCAATTATTTAAAGATAAATGGGACATCTTTTATATGACTGCGGTGCGGCTGGTTATCATCCCGGGTTTTGTCATTCTTATTCTGAACAATCTGCCGCTGCCGGCGGAAGTGTATAAAGTCACTTATATTGTCGCGCTGATGCCGGTGTCAGCCGTTTCGGCGGTTATCACCAAGCGTTTCGGCGGCTCGCCGGAGTTTGCCGGACAGTCGATTATTTTTACCACCGTCACTTCTCTGCTCACGATTCCGCTGATGCTTATTTTTATGAAGTGAAATCCTGCTCGTCAAACAGTTTTCTGATGACATCGGAGGAGAATCCCCGTGAAATCATGAAACGGAAGGCTTTCTCCCGGCGTTTTTTATGGTCCGGCTCTCTTGCCAGTGATTTCATTTTTCTGGCGAATACTTCCGCAGCCAGCCGGGATTCGTCATTTTCCCTGCCGCCTGCAACTTCATTGATGATGTCTTTGTCTATGCCTTTCTTATATAGCATTAACTTAATCTTGTAAGGGCCGCAGCCTTTGCTCTTCAGTTCCTCGGTGTAATCTTCAGCAAGCAGATGATCATTTATAAGATTAAGGCGCAGGCATTCAGCAACTGCCGCATCAATATCCCGGCGCGCAAATTCTTTCTTGAAAAGTTTATTGCGCAGTTCCTGGGCGCTGTGGGCGCGGCGGGACAATATTTTCAATGCGGCGTCCATGATTTGCGGCGAATTATTCATAAGTTTGCTCCGTGATTGTAAATCTATATCACAAGTATAATAGTCCGCATCAGGAGCAATTGCAAAAACAGTGCTCGATTATAATATTCCGGATATTAGGAATCGGCACTGAATAAACTATGCTCTTGCACCGTTTTCTTGAATGCTTTTCACCCCGCTTGGCCGTTACATATCGGTATGCGCCTCGCAAGCAACCCGAAAATCAAATCAAGATATTCGGTGAAAATTCAATAGTCTATTTTGTTCCACTTCTCATGATAAGCGCAGGATATTTGCGGCAATATTCCTGAAGGCGAATCAACTCGTCATTTTTTTTTGTATTGATAAACGCCTGATTCAAATACGCCACCGCGAGTCGCTGTCCGTAAACTTTAAAGATTAGAAACCTGCTCAATGCTGATTCAGGGTCATGCTCAAAACTCATGCAAAGCAAATTTGCCGCGCAAGTATTGCGAATATAATATTCCACAACAACAGGCGGAGTCCTCTCATTTTCATAGCAACTGCACCATGGATTGTAGGCGCCTATATAGCTGGTGCCTGTCCCCCATAAGATCAAAACAACCAGCAGGCAATATTGCCATGAATGAATTTTCGGTGCATATTCACGCGCAATAAAATACCAGACGACAGGAATTATCGGGATCAGATAGCGAAATCCATAAGCCCAGCCGCCGTATTCGCTGGTAAATACTCCGTAAAACAGGACTACCGCCGCCAGCGTCAGCAGAATAATCAATTCAGCACAATTCTTAAATATTTTGCGGTTAAGCAGCAGTACAGGGATGATAAACAGCATTGCCGGCATATACGAAAAAAATCCTCGGGCACCCAAAAGAATGTCCACAAAATAGCCGATAACACTTTGCCATGTCGAGATGTTAGGACTATAGGAACCTCCAGCCCCCAGATATTGCGGTATAATCCGGCCCAAAGCGATATAATTTATGCCCCCCATAACTATAATAGGCAGTATACCGCCTATCGAATAGACCACGGTCTTCTCATACTTTCTTTCTTTTGATGTAAGCAGAACAATCAAGAACGCAGCAACTCCGAACAGGCCGCCTACCGGAATCTCCAGATCGAACAGACTTCCGGCGGTAATGCCGATTAGAAAGGGCGTAAACATTGTATTTTTATTGGTGTAATCCATGAGTTGCATGGATAGCATCCAAAGCAACAGCGCCGCAGGAGTATGATTATTCATTGAAATGCCGTATGACAACAGCAAGGTCGAAGTCAAAAGACTGATGCTCAGGAAGATCTTACTGACAAAAGGAGCATCCACATCACGGTCAAGCCGCTTGAAAAATAATATAAAAAGAATAATATTCAGCAGACCAATCCCCAATAAATTGGTTAAAAATATCGAGAGATAGTAATGTGTGTTAAAACTGATGCCGGACACTGCGGCAATCAATTTGTACATCATCCCATGAATTACCATCATCGGAAGCGGTTTATCTGAATAGACTCTGCCGTCAATGACAATCCTGTCAACAGATTGGAATGCAGTCTTGTTTGTGGCAAAAGTATTTTGCTCTGCCAGCGCCTGAACCGTTCCAAGCCTGCTTGACTCATTGCCAGCCATAGTTACTTCACTCTTGGTCAACATGGAGATCAACAAAAAAAGAAACACGACGCACGAATAAAAAATTATTTTCTCCTGCTTATCTTTCAGCATCGGCAATTCCTCGTTTAAAATATATTTGCTACTGCCCTCATGAATAGTTTGAGAAGATTACTCCAAAATAACTAAATGGGAAATCGTTGAATTCATCGACGCATAAAATGGATGTATCGCCGCAACTCTGCAAGCTGATTCCCGAAAATATTGTATCAAACTTGCTGCCGCAATACTTTAACGTTAGCTATTTGGCGGTGCAGAAATGTAGCAGGTGATTCAATTATTTTTGGGGTACTGATAAAAGCCGGGCGGCTTACTCCCGCCTGTCATCATAACTAACATAGCAATCAGACTTCATGTTTTTTGTTGGTTTTATGGACAGTTGCCCGAAATCCGGACACTTGTCTGAAATTGCCGGAAGAGGTTAAATGCAAAAATTACAGACAAAAGCAGCTTTAATTCGCAAAAAACACAAAAAAATATTTTTTTTTGTAAAAAATTTGAGTTTTTTTATAAAAATACTTGCATAGTGCTTATATTTTTGCTAGAATATAGAACAAACGAAGGTCATGCTTAATAAAGTTTTTAAACATGAGGTCGTTAACAAACAACTCAAGGAGAGAAAAAAATGAAAAGAAGTCGTGGATTCACACTCATCGAACTCCTCGTCGTGATCGCCATCATCGCGATCCTCGCTGGTATGCTTTTACCGGCTCTGAACTCAGCTCGTGAAAAAGCCCGCCGCATTTCCTGTGCGTCGAACCTGAAACAGATTGGTCTGGCCCTGAAGCAATATGCTATGGACTATGCCGATCGTTTCCCGACCCTTGGTCTTCAGGCTGCTACTGAAGGCGGCGCTGCCATGGATCTGCTCCGTCAGTTTGACTATCTGACTGACTATGCGGTCTACACCTGCCCGTCAACCACTACCGCCAAAGGTTCTGGAACTCAGAAGCTGTCCTACAATTCTGCTTCTGGTTCAGCGGGATTGGATTATGCATTCGCCAACATGATGATGGAAGGTTCTTCCGATCAGTACGGACGTGCTGATTCAGCGATTTCCGCTGACAGGAAGGTCAATTCATCCGGTGGCCCGGACCATTCTGATTTTGGTAACATGCTGTTCCATGACGGTCATGTATCCGGTTTTGCTGGAACTCAGTGGTACAGCTACGCGAATCGTGGCGGCACCATGATGTTCCCGAATACTGAAGCATATTGATTTCAGTATCGAGTACAAGATGATTTTAAGGAGGCTTCGGCCTCCTTTTTTATTTCTACGGGAAACTTGATACCTGGTAAATGCATTTTATATCTCCTTGCTTATTCATGATTGCGTCGTAATTCTTTTATCTGCTGCTGATCAATCGGAATATTCTCTATAACGGCTTGACGATGAAGCAATGATGGCGTATGATAAGCTTTTCAGTCTATGAATGTTAATAGTTTGCGTTTTGAGCATATTCCGCCTGCCGGGATCAGGTACTTTTGAGAAGTTCGCGGCGTAAACTGTAAAGAATTTAAATAGAGGACGGTGCGGTGTATAATTTCATTATTACTTTAAGTCGCGGCTATATGATTTTGCCGACAGTGATTTTGTTTTTTACGGCGGCATATTCAACCGGATGGCTTGTTTCAGATAAAATACTGAAAATACGCTGGCGGCATCAAATTCCGGCATTTCTGGTGAATCTGGTACTGGGGATGAATTTTCTGGCTTTGATGACGTTGGTTGCCGGAACCATGAAGGTATTATCACCATCGGTCATCTGGGCTTTATTGGCGATTTTATCCATTCCATGTATCATGCGCGCCAGGATACTCGTCGGATACATTACCGCGTACATAAACCGCAATCGTCTTTTCACTGTGATTATGTGCCTGACGGGTATTTATACTACTGGCACAGGGCTTTGCCTGCCTTACTGCTGGGACGAGTTGACATATCATGTTTCATTGCCGCTGCGCTGGATTCAGGCAGGAGGATTGCCGGTTTTCCTGGATAATCCCTACTCTGCATTTCCATCGCTGCCGCATTTGCTTTTCCGGCTGACTATAGAAATAGGCGGAATTAAAACGCCACGGCTGCTTTGTCTGGCGGCATATATGATTTTCTTCTTCTCCGTTTACTGGATTATCAGAGGTTATGGTTCAAGATTTAAAGTCATACTGTGTTTTGCGGTATTCATTTTTTCGCCGATTTTTGTTACCATGATGCGGGAAGCATATGTTGAACCGTTTATGCTGATGAATCTTGCCGCCGCAGTTCTGGCGCTGAGAGGAACTGCCGTAATCCGGATCGAAAAGACTGCAAATGTGTTTCTGCTGTGCGGAATTCTGGCGGCCGGGGCCGCCGCAGTCAAGCTTACCGGACTGGGGATTGCCGCGGTGATTTTTATTCTGGCAGTGACTTATCCTGTAACTGATTTGAAGAAAAGGTTCATATATGTTCTTATTCCCCTGACTGCGGGGGCTGCGATTTTTGTTTTTCCCTTCTATCTGAGGCCTTTCTGCTATACGGGTAATCCATTTTATCCGTTTCTGGCAGGTGTATTTTCATCCGATCCCAAAGTATTGGCGGTTGGCAAGTTTCACCATGCGATGGGATATAGCCATTTCGGCGTCATGGATATCGGCGGTTTTTTCATATCCCCTGCCCTGCTGTGCTGGTTCAGCAAACTTTTTGACGGTATTATCTTAGGGTGGCAATTCCTTGTTTTCTGTGTTCTGACTGGATGGTTTATGATAAGAACCTGGAAATTTGAGAGGAATTTGAGAAATTGCGGATTTATTGCCGCTATCCTGTTTTTCTATCTTTTCTGGTTTTTTACTTCACAACAAAGCCGTTTTGTCCTGCCGCTTTATTTTTTAGTGATGATGGCGGGAACTTATGAGTTTTGCCGGCTGGTTCACAAATGGGTTTTAATCTTTTTTGTTCTGCTTTTCACATTTTGTGCATCTGTTAATCTGGATTGGGACTCTATCCGGCATTATTACGTGACATGGAGGTGGGTTTTCGGTGATCCCAGAGGAGTTCAGAAATATCTGGAAATTGGCACCCGCGATAAAGGTTTTGTAAGGGCGATGGCGGCAATCGCGGAAAAGACGCCGCAGCAATCGAAGATTATGCTGATATTTGAACGCCGCGGACTTTACATGGCGCGTCAGTATGTGATTGCGACTCCTTTCTATCAGGAACAATATTTTACTCCGCTTCCCAACAGCAGCAACGAGGTGATGGATGTTCTGCAAAAGGAAAAAATAGACTATATCCTGGTTGGCGCATCGGGGGTAAATCCGGATCATCTTGAGGAGTACAATGCGGTCTATATGCAATTCGGAGAACTGCTTGCCCGCCTGAAAGCCGCGAATAAACTGGAGGATGTCTGGTTTGATGACTGCTACGGACTGTATAAAGTAATCCGTTCCAATTAATAGTAATATCGGATGATTGCCTCTTTTTTCAGTTTCTCGATGTACTCGGCATAAGCGGTTTCTTTTAACTTGGTTTCCACCTTGTCCCGGAGTTCTCCGCTCAGTTTTTGATAGGAAGCGGTAACGCCCGGTTCATATTGATCCAGACGCAGGAAATAGGTGCCTTCGTCAGTATTGATCGCGCCGGTGACGTCTCCGGCTTTCAACCCTTTCAGCGCGCTGGCGAATTCCGGCCTCAGGCGCGGTTCATCTATCCAGCCGAGGTCACCGCCGGTTGCGGCATTCGGGCCGTCGGAATAAAGCGTCACCAGCGAGGTGAAGTTCTTTTTGCTGCACGATTTCAGCTCCTCGTTTATTTGCTGCATGGCCTGATCGTATTTATCATGATCCTTTTTCAGCATCATCAGTTCAAGCTTGAGCCTCGCCGGGGTGGAGAATTCACTTTTATGCTGCTCATAATACTCGAACAACTCTTTCGGCGTCAGGTTCACCGAGGCGTAGTAGTAATTATTGATCATCACCTGGATCGCGATTTTGTCTTTGGCCTTTTTGCGCAGTTCCTCCAGGGAGGAGCCCACTTTTTTGGCTTTTGCCTCAAGTTCATGCCTGGTCGCGCAGCCGTAGCTGATTGCCAGATCATCGATCAGGCTTTCTATATATTGATCCGGGATCTCAAATTTCTTCTTTTCATAATCGGCGAGCACCAGATGGCGGTTTATGATTTCACTAAGAACTTTCTTCCGCATCTTGTGTACTTCCTGATACAGGTCGTTCCCGTTATAAACCAGACATAGCTTGGATTCCTCGCGTCTGCTGTCGTAGATTACATCCATCAAACTGACCGGAAT
This sequence comes from Victivallaceae bacterium, assembly GCA_041665605.1. Taxonomy (GTDB): domain Bacteria; phylum Verrucomicrobiota; class Lentisphaeria; order Victivallales; family Victivallaceae; genus CAIPAT01. The sequence goes on from JBAYIO010000015.1 coordinate 63,747, forward strand.
GCCGTTCACAGACGCCAGAATCGAGTCTACTTTCTCATCCGGCCGCAGATTGGGCGGCTGGACTGTTTTCGGCGCAATATCCATGAAATCCGGCTCCGCGGCAAATACCGGCGCAACCAGTAACAAGACATTAATAATTATCAGACTTGCTTTCATATTACCTGTTTTTGAATTGATAAGTTAGCATCTCAAGCTTTTATCTGCAAATGCCGGAAGCTTAAGATCTCTTTTGATACGGCATCGCGGAGAAAAGCAGCGGCAGGCGCAATAGCAGCAGCAGGATTACGCTGAGTAAAACTCCATTTCCCTGAAACAGAATCATTGGTAAAAACACAATCCCGCAGGTATGGCCGAAATAACGCAGCGCCGGCAGAGACTCATTTTTCATTAACGTCACCCGTCTTGAAAGAATCTCCTCCGCCATTCCGGCGGAAACCGCCATGCAGAAAATGCTTCCCAGCAATACCGGATAGAAAAAGTCAATTTCATTGAAGTAGAGCAGCAGCGGACAAAGACAGGAGATGGTGGCCATGATTGTCTTCATGGAAGGAATGCGCAGCAATATCCTGCCGAACGCAACTCCGCCCAGCATGCCTAGAAAAACTGGAGTTTTTTCATAAAGGTCCCCTTTGTCCTGCTGATAGGCGATCAGCAGCAGGACAAACAGGCCCATGGTGAAGAAACCGTTTTCAAAGGTGCCGAATCCCAGCGCATAATTGCCTGTTCTGGACATGAAAAACCTCATTGCGATGTAAACCGTAATGCTCATAATAAGCAGCAGAATGATTGCCGGCGGCGGCGGAAGCATTATGCTCTTTTGCAGCTTGCCGTTGAAAATGTCGCCGATAAGGCTGGGCGGCGGCGGCTGTTCGATTTCCGGCAGTGAATACAAAGTGGTTAAAACCCCTCGCGGCATCATAATGCCGCGGGACGCGGAAATCCTGGACAGCCGGTCTTCCAGTTCATTTAAATTACTGGTCAGTTTGCTGTTGGCGGCCATGGTCAGGGCGGCACAGCCCGGAACCGGCATGATTTGTTTGAAATAATCTCCCATAGGGGGCAGATTGTCTTCCTGCCCGGTATCTTCCGGTTGTTTACTGACGGTGCCGGCGGTGACGACAATGCCGCTGGCGGTGATCTTATCTGATGCCAGCCGGTAAATCTGCGAGTTGCCGGGGTTCCGGATGAAGTCCGGTTCGAGAATCATGATAATGTCAAATTTCGATTCGGTGTTCCGGAGATACTCTTCCGGCGGTATTGACGAAATGAAAAAACGGCCGGGCGCCGGCGGCAGCATTTCCTTGCTCAACGCCAGCATGATCAGGTCCTTGTACGGACAGAGCAGGCTTATTTCCGCCACATTCGGCAGCTCCAGCAGGAATTGCGGGATCTGGGAAAACGGCGAAGCGATCAGCAGGATTTGCAGATTGCTTGAATCCGACTGCAGCGTCACCGGCAGCATCCCGGCAATATATTTGCGCGAGTCCTGCGGAATCTGCCAGCGCACGGCGCCGTTATCCAATACCAGCAGTTCGCCGTCTTTCCTGCTCAGTACGGTCATTCTGCCGGTTGGCGTATTGATGTTTTTGACATAACTCCAGCCGGGCTGCACCTGCTTCCAGTACATTGTGAACAACTTCTGCGAAGTGTACACGCCGCATGCATCCAGCAGCAGCGCGCATGATGCCATAACCCACAGCAGCGCCCGGAATCCGCGCCGTTTGAAATGCGCGATTCCGGCCAGCAGCGCCGCGGCTATGACCAATATGCCGGCCAGCGCGGTAATCGCCTGCGCGGAATTGAAACGGTCGGACAGCAGCGGAAAGGTTATGCCGCCGATTATAAGTCCGGTACAGTAGAATAATTCCCCGCCCAGCCGTTCCCGGTTCTTCATTGAAAACAGCATCGCCATTATCAGGCCGCTGAACAGCCCGACCCACAGCGTGGAAAATGCGGCACAGGCCACCAGCGCGGGCATGCCGTTCATGATGCCGATTACCGGCATGGGGAAGAACATCGCGGAAAGCACTGATATCAAGGCCGCGGGAGGAAGAAATATCAGCGCTCCGGTCAGGATGAATGACTTGTTTTCCTTGTCATGGTCGTTGGCGCGGCAGGATAACATTGCTCCGGCGGCGGACCAGAGGGAAAGGAAAAAAAGCACCAGCGCCGTGGTCAGCGAAGGATTTTCGAAGCGGGCGATTGCTTCCCGGAGCACAAAAGAAATTGTCTGCAGCACAAAGTAACCGGTGATAAGGAATAAAAACATGTTCCTGTACTGGGGCTTGTTTTCATTGCTCATCGTTTTTTTCCTGTTTAACTATTCCCGCCCTGACGATTGCCAGGGACAACGCCGCCTCCAGACTGCCGGTGTCCGCAATCCCCCGCCAGGCGATTTCAAAAGCGGTGCCGTGGTCAACGCTGGTGCGGATTACCGGCAACCCCGGCGTTGAATTCACGCCCCGGTCAAAAGCCAGCATTTTGAACGGGATATGTCCCTGATCGTGATACATCGAAAGTATCCCGTCGAAGCGTGTCCTGATGCTTTCAATGAACAAGGTGTCCGGCGGAAACGGCCCTTCAATATTAATGCCGCGCCCGCGCAACGACTGGAGCGCCGGTTTGACCACTTCCTCGTCTTCGCTGCCCATGTAGCCGTTTTCGCCGGCATGAGGATTGATTGCCGCGGCCGCCAGCAGCGGACTGGCGATGCCCTCGGCTTTGATGACATTGTTCAGCAGTTCCGCCACTTCAATGATCCGCTCCGCCGTGACGGCGGCAGCGGCCTCTTTCAACGGAATGTGGGTGGTGACGAATGCCACCCGCAGACTGCCGGCGGACTGCATCATGGCGTAATTCCGGCAGTGGCAGAGTTCCGCTATCAACTCGGTATGCCCGGTGAATTTAATCCCGGCCAGATTGACGGATGCTTTATTCATCGGACAGGTGACGATCGCGTCAACTTTCCCGGCCAGCGCATCCCGGGTGGCGGCAGTGACCGCATCCATCGCGGCCAGACCGCAGGCCGGATCTGCTTTGCCGGCAGTAACTTCCGCAAATTTCATGTCGCCGGTCTGATGAATGAGGGGATACCGGCAGCCGTTGAATCTTTCCGCCGCCGCATTGATGATGTCCGGGCAGCCGTAAATAATGATTTCAGCATTGTTCCTGAACTTGGACAATACTGCTGTTCGTACTGCGATTTCCGGTCCGATTCCGGCCGGATCGCCCATCGTCAGCGCTATGCGTGGAATCCCGCTCATAAGCCCCCGGCTTTACCAGATTTGGCCTTTGGATTCGAAATATTTGGCTACATTGGGAATGATCGGCTTGATCAGTTTCTTGATCGCCGCCGCGTATTCGCGGATCTCCCACTGCGCATGTTCGCTGTCGCGCAGATCGAGAAAATGCAGCAGATTGTTCAGGTCCACCGTGCCCCAGAATGTGACCATCATGTTCTGCGGCAGCACACCGCGCGCCTGCTCCCGGCAGACTCCGGCCGCCAGCAGTTCTTCATACAGCGCCAGCGACTGCACATTGTGATCGGATATTTTCTGCTTCAGTTCCGGACGGTCCAGTGAAGAGTTGACTACCGAGGCCTGACGGTTGCTTTCAGATTGCGCGCGGATGCTCGGAGGCGTATAAAACTCCAGGTCCACCTCGGTATAGCGCCGCGATATCTCATTGAAACTCCAGGTCCGGTGACGGTGCCACTGCCCGCGCACAAACAGCGGACAGTGAACGCTGAACGTGAACACCACATGTTCCAGCGGACTGGTATGCTTGTTTTCTATCAGATATTCAAGCAGGGTGATGTCCCGGTAATCCATCTTCTCCTTCAATCTGCCGAATGATACCCGTGCCGCGTTCACAATGGTTGTTTCGCTGCCGAGGTGATCAATCAAACCGATCCAGCCCTGCCCTCCCAGCACTTTTACATGGTTGTCCGGCGGTATATTAAGATGCTGCATGTTGTCAGTCCCCCTTTTTCCCTTAGTTTTATCTGTGTGTTTGCCTCACAAAATAGCTGTGATTGCGCTAAAATCAATCATTTTATCCAATCTGCACTCAATATTTTTTACCTTAGGAGCTGTAAATAAATAAACTTTACAAGTTTCGCGAAATATCCCGAGTTAATTTTGTGAATTGCCGGTATAATGAATTTAAACCTTAATTTTAACGCAAAGGCGCAAAATCGCGAAGGAAAACAATAAAGGAAAAAGCCCTTTTTTAAGTTTGGCTGTGCCAAATTTAAAAAAATTCTCTTCTCTGCGTCTTTGCGCCTTTGCGTTAAATTCTTCGTTCGGGAGAATCGCGATCTCTAGGAACTACAAAATTGTAACTTTTGAAATCAGCCCAGAGGCCCCTTTTTAACACCCCAGGTCAGACCCGGCACAGATGTAGTTACATTACTTTTGCCGTTTTTTCGCCATGTTTAGCTATAATCCATTGTTTAATTTCCTCTACAGACGGAGTACAATTTTTCTGTTTCCCCATACCATAAAAACCGACATGTGTCAGTTTGTCAAGTTTTTTTAGAGCCTCTAAATTTCCGTCCGCAACTGTAGAGTCTACAAGGCTTAGCAGTTGTAGCTCTGAAAGAGTGCTGACAAAATTTATTGATGCAATCTCTCCACACGCAGATATGCCTAGCTCTTTGAGCCGTTTCAGCGAAGAAATACAATTAAAAGACGATATTTTTTTACAGCAGTCGAACCGCAAAACCTCTATTGAGGACAATTTTGCTACCGCGCTGATATCTGTCAAGGTGCTGATATAGCTCAAGTCCATTTTGACGAGAGGCATATCTTCAATCCCGTGAAGCGAAGTGATATTGCCGCGGACAAGGCTAAGTTGACTAAGAGATTTCAATCCGGAGAGATTGCTCAAGTCCTTCATTTTTGAGTTATAGCTACCAAGCACCAAAAACTCAAGCTTACTACATTGATCTAGGCCAATAATATTGTTATGCCAGTCTCCACTAAAATCAATGAGATGCAAAAATCTTGTTAAATCCAATTTACTTTTGAATTTAGTAACAGATAATTGTTTTAATTCTTTCAAATGATATAATCCACTTACATCTGTAATGTCATCTTGAATTCTTACCGATTGAACATGTGGACATTTTATTAAAAAATCTAAATTATCCAGCTTATAATAACTCCACTTTCCTGAACTTTTCCAGATGTTTACTCCTAGATGTGGATTAATCTTTAAATATGAAATACAAGCATCCAACCGTTCAGATTCGACTCTGAGAAACTCTATTTCTCCAAGATCAAGAATATGAAATCCATCTCTAATTATTGCTGGCATGTTTTAATCTCCATCTTGTTGTCTATATTTTTTGCCAGGAGATTCAATCTTATTGTAAAGCTTTGGGTTATTCTTTGGGTCACCTCCTCGCTCTTGAATTTTACGATCCTTCTTATCGGTGTCTGACCCCATATTTACTATATTTTTGTACATAGTTTACCATATATTCAATATATAAATAGGTTTTAAATTAATTTTTTCCTGCCATAAAACTGATATAAGCATTTGGGTCATCCGCATTGTTGTCTTTGACCACATATCGTTTAATTCCGGCCTCCCTGGCGGCCTTCTGCAGCCAGTCGGGATCGCCTACCGCAATGGCTTCACTCCAATATTCCTCGCGTGCATGCGAAATGCAAGCCAGCTTTTCATCCAAAGTTTTCAGATACCACGTTCTGAATGCTTTCTTTGAGCTGATATCCAGGCATTGCAAAAGACGTTTCATATTGACAATCAAGTAACGCTGCCGTTTTCCAAGCAGTTCATGAATGGCGCAA
>JBAYIO010000016.1:0-68094 GCA_041665605.1 Victivallaceae bacterium
AACTAACACATGAGGTTAAAATGACAGATGTACAAAGCTTATCGCACCTGATAATGGGACTTGTCTGTATTATGCCCTTCTAGGGCTGGTGCATACCACCAGTTCAACTGGTGGTTTTGATTACATCTCGCCGACGATGAACGGCAGCATTATCAGCATTATCCAGAAAAGTAATCCCAGAAGTATCAGAATTACGTCTTCTGCACTTTTGACTATCATTTTATTTTCCTCCTGTCAACTCTCTCCTCTTTAATTATATTCTTAGTTTAAAGAAAAAGCAAGAACGGAATTAAGGAGCCGTACAAAAAAATAATCTTTACATCTTCGCGACTCTCCCGAATGCCTTTGGGTTTGCCGGTTCGTTTAAGGATTTTTATTTTTGACCTGGACTCAAGATTTCGAATGGTGAAAACCAGGTGGTGGGATTGGTAATTTTACCGGCGGCAACGCGATACAAAAGCTCAAATGTCAATTTCCCCGCATCAAATTGGTTGAAGGACGCAATATATGCGCAGTCTTTAAGGCGGAGAATTGACTGGTTTTCGCTGATCAGCCCGAGTTTGGTTTCCGGTCTTATTCTGCGGATTGCGGGCAGGGCGGCAAACGGCAGGCCGCCGCCGGCGATAATCAGACCGCCCGGGGCGTCCGCTGAACTCAGGACATCGGTAACTTTATCGGCAATCGTATCTTCATTGATCTCGTAAATCATCGGCGCATACTGGTTCAGGTCGTGAACCGCTGTTCTGTAGCCTTCGCCGGCAAAATAGTGATTTGGGTGTCTGAAATTACCGAAAAAAGCAATTTTTTTAACCCCGTCCTTGTGCATGGTTTCAACCAGCGCCGCCGTCAGCCGCCGTCGGTTGATGTATACATTGTAATCGGCATACTTGGTTTCAATCTCTCCGACGACAACCGGAATCCCGGCCGCTTTCAACCGGGCTATGATGTTCATGTCCTCGAAACTCAGCAGGATCACCCCCTGGGTTGACGCGCCGGACAGAACACGCTCCTTGAACGCGGCGTTGGTGGTTTTCATGAGCTGGCAGGGAATGTTCAGCGCCTGGGCGCCGGACTCGATGCCCTCCCAGTAGCCGCTGAGCCAGAGCGTCTCATTCTCGATATTACTGCCGATGACGATATTGACTTCGCTGATCACCCGCGGTTTTTCCGCAACATAGGAACCGCTGCGCGACCGGCGTTCAATGTACCCGGAATTTTGAAGTTCGCTGAGTGCGCGTTTGGTGGTAATCGGCGACACCCCGAATTCGCCGGCCAGCAGAACCTGACCCGGCAGTTTCAGACCGGGCGGATACTCGCCGGTCATTATTCGCCGCCGGATCGTGTCGATGATGGCTTGATATTTTTTGTCTGTTCCAGGTTTCATGGATGAAATATATTCAGAATTAGATTATTTGTCAAGTTTTATATTGACAAATTTAATAACTGGGTATATTATATCTATATCCAGTTGAATTGGTGATAAATTAACAGAGAGAATGAAATGAAAAAGCAGAAACTTATTGTCGGACAGATCGGCTGCGGAAAATTTGCGGAAGCTCAGGATTTTCCGAATTTTAAAAAGCATCCGCAGACTGAATTGAAGTGGTGCTGCGATTTGAATTTAGCCCGCGCGAAAGAGATGGGCAAAAAATTCGGCGTGCCGAATGTCACTTCAGATTTTATGGATATCCTGAACGATCCGCAGGTTCAAATGATCAAAATTGCCACTTCTCATGAAGTGCATCTGCCGATAATTGAAGCCGCCGCCGCCAAGGGCATCCATATCTTCTGTGAAAAACCGATGGCGATGGAGCAGGAGGAGGCATTTAAAATCATCCGCATTGTGCGCCGCAGCGGCATTAAGCTGTGTGTCGACCTCAATCGCCGGATGGCGCCGTCCATGCATGCGCTGCGGTCAAAATGGCTTGAACACAGCCGGAATCCCAGTCATCAGCCCTGGCGTTACTGGGAAGCGCAGCGCCCGCCGATGGCGGAGGAGGAAACCAGTCATATGATGATAACTGTTCAGGATGAAAGTTCATCTTATGCGCTGACGCACATGGACCCGTTGAAAGGCGGCGGTGAAATCATTGGCGAAACAGTTCACTGGCTGGATCTGGCATGCTGGTTTTTTGCTCCTCAAATTCCGGTGGAAATCCAGGCCTGGGGTTCCAGGCGTCTCAGTCACGGCATTAATTTGAAATTCTCCGGCGGCGATTCCGCCACCCTTGTTTTCCATTGCTCCGGCACTTTCGATTATCCGAAAGAAATGTATCAGGTAACTTCAAATGCCGCGCTTTTCCGCAATTTGTTTTTTGTGGAAAACGAATATTACGGTATCCCCGGCGCGCAGAAAGAAGTCTTCCCGATGCAGCATGACTGCATGAAAGACGAAGTCCCTGAAGACGGCATCCACGCCTATATGAAGAAATATTTGATCCGGGCCAAAGGCATTGCCGGCAACAGTAAGAAATATGAAAACACAAAACCATTTTTGGTGGATAAGGGTCATTACAGCATGCTCAGCGGGTTTGTCGACGCCATCCTGAACAACAAGCCGTCGCCATGCGACGAAATGGCCGGCTATATGTCAACCTATCTGGCTCTGCTTGCCATACGTTCCCTGGATTATAAGCAGACCATCCCGGTGCCGATAGAAATGATCACCCCGGTATTCATATAAACTTATTCCGGCAGGAAAGATAAGGTTGAATTCACCGCTTTGTGCCAGTTCGCGGTCAGACGGGATCGTTCCGCGGTTTTCATGCGGCTGACGAAACGTTCGACGGGAATCCAGTTGGCGGAGATTTCCTCCTGGTCTTTCCAGTAGCCGGTGTGCAGGCCGGCCAGATAGGCCGCGCCCAGCGCGGTAGTTTCCGGAACGGACGGCAGTTCCAGCGGAATGTCCAGCAGATCCGCCTGGAACTGCATCAGAAATGCGTTGGCGGCGGCCCCGCCGTCCGCCCGCAGCAGTTCGATCCGGCTGCCGATATCGGACTCGAATGCGGAGATGAGGTCGGCGCACTGGAACGCAATGCTTTCCAGCGCCGCTCTGGCAATATGGGCCGGATTGGTCCCGCGGGTGATCCCGAGAATAGAGCCCCTGGCATTCGGATTCCAGTACGGCGCGCCAAGCCCGACGAAGGCGGGAACTACATAAACCCCGCCGGAGTTTTTCACGGAGCGGGCGAGCTTTTCGGATTCTGAGGAGGTTTTTATCAATTTCATTTCATCCCGCAGCCATTGGATAACTGCGCCGCCGACAAAGACCGCCCCCTCCAGCGCATATTCCAGACCGCCGCCGAGATCCCAGGCGACAGTCGTCAGCAGGCGGTTTTCCGAAACAACCGGCTTTTTCCCGGTATTGACCAGCGTGAAACAGCCGGTGCCGTAGGTTGATTTCGCGCTGCCCGGCGTGAAACAGCATTGCCCGAACAGCGCCGCCTGCTGGTCTCCGATGACCGAACATACCGGAATTTCAACTCCGAGCAGCTCTTTGGCTGTATGCCCGAACATGCCGCAGGATGGTTTTATCTCCGGCAGAATTGCTGCCGGGATGTCGAACAGTTTCAGCAGTTCGCGGTCCCATTTGCCGGTGCGGATGTTGAACAGCATTGTGCGCGAGGCATTGGACGGATCGGTCAGATGATTGCCGGTGAGATTGAACAGCAGCCACGAATCAACCGTGCCGAAACAGATTTCGCCTTTGACCGCGCGATCCTGCAAACCGGGAACATTATCCAGTATCCAGCGGATTTTGGAAGCGGAAAAATAGGGGTCCGGCAGCAGCCCGGTTTTATTTCTGATCAGATTCTCTTTGCCGTTGCTGATCAGTTTCTCGCAATATTCCGCCGTCCGCCGGCATTGCCAGACGATGGCGTTGTAAACCGGTCTGCCGGTATCCCGTTCCCATAAAATCACGGTTTCGCGCTGATTGGTGATGCCGATGGCGGCAATCTGCTCCGGCTTCAAATCCGCCATTTTCAGAGCGGCGCGGCAGGAGGCGAGTTGCGATTTCCAGATGTCCCGCGGATTGTGTTCGACCCAGCCCGGACGGGGGTATATTTGCGGAAATTCCTGCTTCGCCAGCGCCCGTATCCGCCCCTGGCGGTTGAATATCGCGGCTCTGGAACTGGTAGTCCCCTGATCGAGAGCAAGAATAAATTTATCCATAGTCTTCTCCTGAATGTTTTGCGCTGAAAAACTTTAATCCCCGTCGCCGTATATGTCAATGTATTATGTGTTTCCAATGCAGCTTTTATTTTAAACAGTTTCCTGTCCGATATAACCGTTGCGTCACGGTGTCAAGCCGCGACACTTGCAGCGGCGTTAATTTCTGCCGAGGATTTTGATTTTCAGGTTAATGAAGGCTTGCTGGATTAATTTTCCTTTGAATGCGCTGATGATAAATGCCATTGCGAAACATGCCAATCCCCAGAAAACTATGTTCAATCCCCTGAGTTTCATTGCTTCGATGGTGTTGTAGCTTCTGAGCGCTGCAAACAGCAGCAGTGCGGTGATATTAAACCCGATGGTCACGAAGAAGAAAATGTTTCTGCAATACAGGCAGTAGAGCAGGGTGGCTCCGAAGATTACGGCAAGATATGCCACTTGGACATACTGCGGCAGGCCGTTAGTGAACTTATCGCCGGAGAACAGGATGATAACGAAAATCAACGACAGCGCGGTTGTCGAAAAATATCTCAATACAACAGCCAGCCGGTCATGACGCAACAGCCCCAGCAGCAGCGCTGTAATCAGCGCAAGATGAAATGGGATGACGCAATGCCAGGCGGTGAAAAATGTGTCGCGGAAGATGGTACCGGCGACGGTCAGCATTCCCAGCGACAATACCATCCAGCTCACCGTGCTGTTGCTGCGAAACGCTATCCAGCTCAGCATTGCCAGCCCGGCAGCGCCCGGCAGCCAGCAGGGGAGGTGATAGCCGGAAAGAAACTGATAGCGCATATTCAGCGGCAATGCCAGAAACAGCACGGCGCAGACAATGATATCACTGTACTTGACCCGCCGGTACCAGGCATAAAGATAAAACAGCAAAGTTCCAACTATCGCAATGAGCATTGGCGAACCGTTTGATCCGACCGCTCCGGAAAGAAAACGGCAGTATATTTCGGAACCCGCTCTGGCCGATGGCAGCCCGGCCATGAGCGACAAGATCACCGGAGCCGCCATGCTTATGACCACCTGGCGCTGATTGTTTCTTTCAAGATTGAATTCAAGCAGCAGAATCATTGACGCCAGCGCAATTGGAATCAGCATGTAGAGATCGAAGCCTGTTTCCATGTTGCTGAACGGCCCGGCCCCTTTGCCGGCATAAAATGAAATGCTGAGCAAATATGTCCGGAAACAGGCTCCTGCTGCCAGCAGTCCGAAAATAGACCATGGAAACAGCGGCCACTTCCATGGCGTACCGTTATCGTCCAGCGCTGTCCGTCCGCGCCGGATCACCGGTATCAGCAGCAGCAATACCGTACCGCAGATTACTGGAAACAGCATCATGCCGCGTATCGCCGGAAGTTTGCTGTCGGGAAAGCCGCTTACCAGTTGCGCCATGACAAACGGATAAATAAAGAAGATGCTGATCATCGCATAAAATACCGCATTGAACAGAAACGGCAGCCGCAGCCCCAGCCGGTTCCGCAAAATCCCGGCGACTGCTGTGGAAAAGATCAGGCCGCCGGCCAGCCAGCCGGCCCCCGTCAGCGGCGAATCAAGCGTCTTGCCATCCATGCTCACGGACAATACCATAATCAGCGTCAGGATAATCAGCAGGATTGACCGGGCGTCGTCCCATACCGCGCCGGCCTTGACGATGAAGACCGCGGTTGCCGTCAGCAGCATGGTGTAGGCGGCGATCAGTCCGACCGGAATCGCTGTCTCCATCCAGATGTTGCCGGTTTCAAAAATAACGGTCTGCGCGTACAGGATAAGACAGGCGCTGAGCAGATAAAAAGGGTTGGCATTATACAGGAATTTAAAAATATCGCTCAGATGCACTTGTGAATTTAAGAGTGATGCCGCAGGCAGCGGTATCTCCCGGTTTAACAGATTAAGCGGTGCAGGCGGCGTTACGGTTTTGATTTCAGTGTCATTCGATGATGCGACGGCTTCTTGTGCGGCATGTGATTCATTCATGATACATCCTCCCCAGTTTTATTATCATTTACTATCACCAACTATCATTAATTATAATTATATTTCATTTAAAATGCAACAGGCAATTGACATTTTTTCAAAAATAATTATAATATATGATATGAAACGATAGTAAATGAAAGGTAAAGCAAAAATGAATGAGCAGGAAAAGAAAGCTGCCGCTCCGGAATGGTTTTCAATCAAGGACGCGGCGGAATACCTGAATATCGGTGAACCGACATTGTACCGCTGGATGCGCGACCGCAAAATCACTTACCGCAAAGTAGGAGATTCCACCAGATTCCTGAAAGACGATTTGGACGCGATCGTTCAAGTGTATCTTTCAGAGAAAAATCATCAGGAAGCCAGGCAGTGTTGTCCGGTCTGCCATAGCGAAGATCTGGAAACCGGCATTTACCGTTCCACCGGCCTGACCTATTTCCAGTTGAAAAAGACCAAGTTCTGGACGATCCGTGACAGCAACATCAAGACCGAAGCCCGCATGTGCAACCGTTGCGGCGCCGTCACTATTTTCGGCGACCTGGAAAAACTCCACAAAATCAAAGCCGGTTCCGCAGTCGAGGAACCGGTGGCGGAGTGATCATTAAAGATTTTGGGCTGCGGATGTGATATTGGGAGAGTGTTTTATAATCGTATATTCAGTAATGGTTCCATCTGGATTCTGGACCATAATTTTTTCTACTTTTTTACTAAGGTGAAACCTGGCAATTTTTATTTTATTATCCTCTTTTACTATATCAATAACATTGTCATTGCCATAAGCTGTGATCCATTGCTGCCTCAGAATCATTCTTATTGTTTCTTTATTATTCATCCAATTATTAAGAAATGAATATGGTTTGATTTTGTCCAAGTATATTGCTTTGATGTATCCGTCCAAATCTTTGGTGTAGCCAAGTGTAACGAGGATGTCAAATAATGCAGGGATGAAACCATTCTTCAGGCTATAATTTTTAACTACTGAATTCATAACTTTGTTTAAATCATTATTTTCATTTAATTTCCAGTTAAAACTACCTATTTCCTCCAGCCTTTTGTCATATTTATTTTTCGCTTGAATTGAAGAATAAATGTAATTGGCAAGTCCGCCAATGATTACTGCAACACAAATAATCTTCCATCTTTTTTTCATGTTTGCCTGCTGATGTTTTATTCTATCTTTCATCTGCTGTTGATTATACATTCCAATGTGGCTGCAGCTACGAGAAGTAACCCCGAAATGATGGTAGCCCGCCGACTGACCTTGGCATTGGCATTGCCCAAACCAAAGTATTCTCCCTGACGATTCCAAAGATACAATCCCGGCAGTACCGTGAGAATTCCAAATACGAGCATAATCCAGCGAGGAGAGCCGTGCTGTATCATGACTCCAGTGTCTGCGGCACCGTCAACGGGTCCGAAAGCAATGTAAACCCCGTTGGCAATCAGGCAAAATCCAGCAAAGAATCGGAACATGTAGATCATCGGAGTCCGGTAAATTTTAGCCGCCAGGAAGGCAAGCAGGGGAAGTGCGGAGCCGATAACCGGTCCAGCCCACACCACAACCAACGGATGTTGGTTATGGGTAATATCTGTACGTGAAATGACGCACGGATGCAATACTACTTTGATTACTTCCGCATTTGTAAGCCACGCTCCGATAACATGGCCAAATTCATGCACGGCCTGCATTGCCAGCCATGAGAATGTAAGAAATGTAACTATCAGAGTTGTCTGCTCAATTCGTTTCATTAGTTTTAGTCAAGAATAAAATATTATTATCAAGCTAGCGGTCAGGCATCAAGCCGGCATCGAATAAAATCGGGAATGACCTCTAAGCCATCTTGTTTTTAAATCAATATAATTGCGTTTCGCGGTAATCCCAACGCCGGGATGAAAATATTTGACTTTGATTTTAAGATAATTCAGTGATCAGGGTTAAACGCCTTTTGCGCCGCTGCATAGATTTACCTTTCGTTTTTTCACGGGATTAATATTAAAAAAATATTTCGGATTTTTCGCCATTATTGAACTTAATTATACGGTTTCTGTTGACAATTTTACTATATGTAGATGCATGACGCCTGGCAAAATATAAAAATTGGAGACAGAAAAATGCCAAAATTGAAGTACGATGAAAGTTTTCCGGCAAGAGCCGGGGAATATGCGGCTGCCGGAATGAACAACAGTCAAATCGCGGCGAAACTGGAAATCGGGGCGGAAACGTTTTACGCTTATCAGCGGCAGTTTCCGGAATTCGCCGAAGCAATCGCTCTGGGACGGCAGGCGGTTGACGACGACATGGAAACCGGAATGCTTGACCTGGCAACGGGCAATTGCTTTGTCACCGCCGTCAGAAACAGTGACAGCGGACGCGAAATCAAAACCGTGCGGCAGCGGGCGCCGGACCTGAAAGCCGTCATTTACTGGCTGGACCGGAACAAACAATACGCCGATGAAGAACCAGCCGGGTTGCCAAATTCAAAACCTGTAAGCGGCAATGTCACGACAAGTTTAAAGTATGATGAAAGTTTTCCTGCAAAAGCCGAAACCTGTGCAGGCAACGGCGATACCGATTCCAGAATCGCCCGGCGGCTGGGCATCTCCACGGCCTCTTTCTATAATTATAAGAAACAGTTTCCGGAATTCGCCGAAGCTTTGGACAATGGCAGGCGGTTGTGTTACGGCCGCCTGCGCAAACAGTTGCTGGCAATCGCGCTGGGCGACTGTACCGTCAGGACTGAACTCTGCCATGACGGCAGACTCCGCAAAACCACCGTGCGTCAGCTTCCGCCTAATCTGAAGGCTATCATCTACTGGTCAGCTCAACGGGACTCCAAACTCTCCGGATCGCCCGTTGCAGCCGGGTTTGATACCGGCTGCGCCGGAGTCCGGACTGACCGCAGGGACGAAAACATTCCAGTTCAGGATGTCTCCAAACTCTCCGGATCACCCGTTGCATCCGGGTTTGATACCGGTTGTGCCGGAGTCCGGGCTGGCCGCAGGGGCGAAAACATTCCAGCTCAGGATGTCTCTAAACTCTCCGGATCGTCCGCTGCATCCGGGTTTGATACCGGTTGTGCCGGAGTCCGGAATGACCGCAGATGCGAAAGCATTCCAGCTCAGGATGTCTCCAAACTCTCCGGAACGGGCGGTTGCCCGGTTGTTGCCGCAGTTCGCCGTCCTGCTCAAATGGTCTCCAAACTCTCCGGAAAGTTAATGTCCATAGGCAGAGCTACTGGCTGCATCCCCTGGCGTAGGTGATTACTTTGGCGTCGATGCCCCAGCCTTTGCCGGCGGCGTCACGGAGAAAGCTCTCCAGGCTGTCTTTACGGACAAGGAAGGTCTCGATGTCTTCGGATTCCTCCTGCCTGGCGACCGGTTCGCGGTTGCGGTCGGCGGAATCGTCGATTGCCATGGAGACGGTGTAAATCATTTCGCCGGTCATGCCGGGGGAGTTGAAGCCGGGCAGCGAGACGTCAATGACAGTTCCGTGATAACCGGTTTCCTCCAGCAGTTCCCGGACGGCGGTCTCCGCCGGGCTTTCGCCGTCATCGATCAGGCCGGCGGGGAATTCGATCACATGTTTGTCCGCCGGGGGGCGGTACTGGCGGATCAGGATGATTTCGCCGGAGTTGCGCAGTTCCGCAATCATCAGTACCGCGCCATTGCTGTCCACCCGCTGCGCGGCCTCCCATTTCCGTTCATGGCCGCGGCGGTCGACGTAGTGCAGCAGATCAAGGCGCAGCCATTTGGCGGTAAACAGATTCTGTTTGTTTATAATATGCGGCGTATCTTTCATCGGCAATACTCCTGCTTTTGTACACTATTCACATACGTAAGACACGAAGTAAAATATATCCCGGCCAGTCAGAGAGAAAACTGGCGGAACTCTTTTTTTTCAGGTTTTTTTATTTATTATATTTGCATTCCTGCTGCTTATATGGTATTATGATATCCAGTCGTTGAAGCTTATCAAGATTTAAGATTTTGACCTGATTTAATTTCACAAGACAAGATTCAGTTTATCTTATTCCCGCTTTGTGTATGGGCTGAGATAAAATAATCAGAACAATTTTTCCGTTTTCTGTTTCAATACAGGCGGCATGATTTATTCCAGGTGCAACTTTCAGTCAGGATTTTCAATTTTGAAGCATCGCGGCAGAAGAACATAATTGGAGAGATTTTTTGATGATAGCGGCTCTGACCGGAAGTATAGGCTGCGGAAAAAGCACTGTTCTGGAAATATTTTCCCGGATGGAATGGTTTACCCTCAGCGCGGACAGGATATGTCACGATATTTACAACTCCGGGGATTTGGAATTCAATGCAGCCATAGCGGAACGCTGGGGAGCGGATATCATCAGGGACGACGGCACTGCCGACAAAAAAAGGATTTCCGCGATTGTGTTCAATGATAAAAAGGAGTTGAACTGGCTTAATTCGGTTCTGCACCCGATTATCATGGAGAAAGCCGGACAGTTGATTTCCAGCGTGAATAGAGAATTTGTGCTTTTTGAGGTGCCGCTGCTCTATGAGGCGGGGCTGGAAGACAGTTTTGACGCCGTAATCTGCGTGTGGACATCCGCCGCCAGCCAGCATCGGCGCTTGAAAGAACGGGGCCTCGATGAAAAAGACATCCGTTTGAGAATGAATAATCAGCTATCTGCGGACATAAAACTGGAAAAAGCCGGTTATGGACTGATTAATGAAGGCCGTGTCGAATTATTAAATGAACAATGTGTAATTCTTAACCATCAAATAAGGGAAGAATATGGAAGACAAAGATAAAATCATCAATGAAAACGATGAATCACGTCCGAAAAAACGCGGACGTCCCCCGAAAAAGACAGATAACGTCTCTGACGTGAAAAGCTCACCGCGCGAAGAATCCGCACCGGTAAAATCCCGGGATATCACTCGTGACTCGAAACCTGTTCAGCCGGCGGCGGCGGCTCCTGAAGCCGCAAGTTACTCAGTTCATGCGGAGCCGCAGTATCACCCGTCCCCGGTGGAAGCATCTGAAGAAATTGCGCGCCTCATCGGCGATGATGTTTCCGACATTGAACCAGTCATTCCCGCAGCAGTTCAGGAAGAACCGGTTCAGGAATTTGAAGCCGCGGCAGCCCCGCAGGTCGTCGTGCCGGAAAAGCCGTCTCCCGAAAAAGCAGCGCCGGAAAGACACGGTTTGCCGAATCAGCAGCAGGACAGCAAAAAACACAGCAACGGCGGCAATGTCAGCAGCGGCAATAATGGCAATAATGGCAAGAAGCAGCAGGACGATCAGCAGCGCGACCGGGTGGTTGCCTCCAGCCTGAATATCAACGAACTTCAGGGCAAATCCATGCTCGAGCTTGCCCAGATGGGAACGGAACTGGGCGTTGAAGGCATCGGCGCTCTCGAAAAATCCACCTTGATTTTTGAAATTCTGAAGGCCAATGCGGAAAAAAGCGGCCAGATGTACGGCAGCGGTTATCTGGAAGTATTGCCGGACGGCTTCGGCTTCCTGCGGTCTCCCGGCTACAGCTATCTGCCGTGCTCCGAAGATATTTACCTGAGCCCGTCGCAGATCAAGCGTTTTGCCCTGAAAACCGGGGATTTTGTCGGCGGTCAGATCCGTCCGCCCCGCGAAAAAGAACGTTTCTTTGCCATGCTCAAAGTGGAGAACATCAACCACGACTCTCCGGACCGCAAGAAAGAAATTATTCCTTTCAACAGCCTGACCCCGTATTTCCCGACACAGCGGCTGGTGCTGGAAGTGGACTCGAAAGAACTCTGCACCCGGGTAGTCGACCTGGTCTCCCCCATCGGCAAAGGGCAGCGCGGCCTGATCGTGGCTCCGCCCAGAACCGGTAAAACCGTACTGCTCCAGAAGATGGCCAACAGCATCCGGAAAAACAATCCGGACGTGACGCTGATCATTCTGCTGATTGACGAGCGCCCGGAAGAAGTGACCGATATGCAGCGCTGCGTGAACGCCGAAGTCATCAGCTCCACGTTCGATGAGCCGCCGGAACGGCATGTGCAGGTTGCGGAAATGGTTATCGAAAAGGCCAAGCGCCTGGTCGAATATAAAAATGACGTAGTGATCCTGCTGGACAGCATCACCCGTCTGGCCCGTGCGTACAATACGCTACAGCCGCACAGCGGGAAAATTCTTTCCGGCGGGGTGGACGCCAATGCCCTGCACAAACCCAAACGTTTCTTCGGCGCCGCCAGAAATATCGAAAATCACGGCAGTCTGACTATTATCGCGACCGCCCTGATCGAAACCGGCAGCCGGATGGATGACGTCATCTTTGAAGAGTTCAAGGGTACCGGCAACATGGAACTGCACCTTGACCGGCGTCTTTCCGACCGGAGAATCTATCCCGCAATCAACGTTGAAATGAGCGGAACCCGCCGCGAGGAACTGCTGCTGCATCCCGATGAACTGCAGCGCGTCTGGACATTGCGCAAGGCAATGAACGGAGTTCCGCCGGCTGAAGCCATGGAACTGTTAATCGGCAAACTCAAGAAAATACCAACGAATATTGAATTTCTTATGACTTTGCAGGTTTGACAACCGGTACTTTTAACGTTATGATATTCTGTTGAAAAATCAGCGGACGGCTGCGGATATTCCGGCAGCCGCCGCCATAACTGAGTTTAAGGACACGCTCAAATGGACGATGGAAAAAAGAAAATAATCATTTACTTTTTCTACTTGATTGTTCTGATGCTGATAGTATCCTCCGCCATTTTAATCTGGCCGGTTTACCGCAAGTATCAGAAACGCAAGAGTGTTGTTGCTGAGCTCAGAGAGCAGGCCGCGCTGAAAACTGCGGAATGTGTAAAGCTGAACAAGGAAGTTTACGGACTTGAGCACAAACCGGCGATTGTCGAAAAAGTCGCCAGAGAGAAATTCGGACTGTGCCAGGAAGGTGAGTCAGTGATGCGTTACAAAGAGCAGCCTAAGCCGGATAATACCGGAAAATAAATGGAAAATGGTATTTTTTCAGGATTTTTAATAAAAATCCAAAAAAAAACGCAAGATTTTTCAATTTCATAGAGTTTACATTTTGAATTTAAGATAAAAGTTCTTATATTGAATAATTAGGTATTTTAAAAATTATTTAAGGCAAATTTTAAGCCATAAAAAAAAGCGAGGAGGCTTTAAGTGAAAGTCAAGGTCTTTCTGATTCTAGTCGGAGTTGCAGCATTGCATCTGCTGTTAATTGCAGGGTTCGCTATAACTGGTGGTTGTAAAGGTCCGGAAGTTTTTGCGGAACGCAGATACATCCCCGTTGAAGGCGGAGCCGCGCCTACTGCCGCGGCTACTGAAACCAAACCGGAAGTAAAGCCTGAAGTGAAGGCCGAAGCCGTCACGAAAGAAGCTCCGCTGGTGCCGGATTTGTCCATGGAAAAACCTGTTGCCCCCGTCAAGTCTGCCGCAGCCGGCAAAGCTATTACCGGCAGTTCTTATACTGTTCAATCAGGAGATACTCTTGGTAAAATCGCGAAGAAAGCCGGTGTGAGTGTAAGCGCTCTCGCCGCCGCCAACAATATGACGACTCAGAAACCGCTGAAAATCGGACAGACTCTGACTATCCCCGGCGGTTCTGCTGTTGCAGCTTCCACTTCCGAAGAACACAAGAAGCCCGTTCACAAGAAAAAGACTGAAGCCAAGAAAGATGTCAAGGCCGGCGTCAAGGGCGAAGAAGCGAAGAAAGATGACACCAAAAAAGATGATACAAAGGCTGCCGCTGCTAAAGACACCGCCGCCGACAGTAGTGCCTACACTGTGAAGCAGGGTGATAACATTTGGACGATTGCCAAGAAATTAAAAGTCAAAGCCACCGATCTGGCCAAGGCCAATAATCTTTCCACCAAGGCTAATCTCAAGGTCGGACAGAAGCTGGTTGTTCCCGGCGCTGCCAAGAAATCTGACGCAACTCCGGCTGAAGCCACTGCTGATAAAAAAGCTGATGCCGCTGCCGATGACATCCTGAAGAATGTATCTGATCCTACCGCCAAACCGGTTGATCCGACCGCGAAGCCGGTAGATGCAACTACTCCTGCCCCGGCTGAAGCGAAAGCTGCTCCCGGAGCCGCAAACGCCGCTCCTGCCGCCGCAGTCGCACCGATCGGCAAGACTGATACAGTTGAAGTTTCCAAGGATATTGAAATCGGCAAATTCGCCCAGCAGTACGGAATCAAAGTTGACGATATCAAAAAACTCAACACTGATCTCCCGAAAGACGGTATCCTGAAAGCTGGCAAAATCATCATTATTCCCAGCGCTGAGTAATTTTTAACTGACAACACAGAAAGTTCAAACGGTCTTAGCCGTTTGAACTTTTTCATTTATAACAAACATGTCAAGCAAAACAATCAACAACTTGGGCATTATCATCGCCGCCGGCGGTTCCGGCAGGAGATATGGTTCCGGCAATAAACTGTTTGAAATGCTGGATTCCAAACCTCTGTTTGTTCATACCGTACTTAATTTCCACGGCTGCTGCCCGGATTCAAATCTGATATTTGCGGCCCCTGCGCCTGAGCTGGATAAATTCCGCTCTGTGATGGCGGAGTATCTGCCCGGCAACAGGATAATATTTACCGCCGGAGGTGATTCGCGGGGGCAGTCTGTGAAAAATGGGCTTGCAATGCTTGGCGATGACGTTGAATATGTTGCAGTGCATGATGCCGCCCGTCCGCTGGCCTCTGTGCAACTGCTGGTTAAATGCCTGGAGATCGCTGTACAGTACGGCGGGGCGGTACCGGCCAAACCGGTAACCGATACGATTAAAAGGACTGATGATTCGGGTAAAATTATGGAGACCATTGACCGGTCGGCGTTATGGCGGGTTGAAACTCCGCAGGTCTTCACGTTAGCCGGACTTAAAGCAGCTTACAAACTTGCCGATAAAGACGGTATGGAATTCACTGATGATGCTGGAGTGATGGAACACGCCGGCCTGCCGGTGCATATCGTGCACAACCCTGACAATAATCTTAAAATAACCTATTCCGAAGATATCAGGCTGCTCGAATATGTCAAATTCCACCAATGAGCCTTATTGCCCTTCTGTTTTCTGTTCGCGCTTTTTGACCAGGGCCTGCATTTCTTCCTTCGTGATCTCTTCGACGCGGACGTTGTCAAAATAGTAAACTGCCGGCGGCCAGTATGGATGAATACGGACTTTTATTTTTATCGTCTCCGGCGAACGTTCAGTTGGATTGAAGCCGATGGAGTATGTTTTCCATTCATTTTCCCTGCCGCCTTCAGGCACGAGTCTGGTCTGGTAGGAATTGGTGTAAAAGTCCTTGCGCGGATGTTTTCTGAACCCTTTTATCCAGATAATCGGGCTGAGTTTGCCTTTGTAATCTACGCTAAGTTTATAATTTTGTCCCGGCTTAACCGTGATCATGATTGAGTCCAGGGCAACTCCTTCCACTGTTTCATTGGCGACTGTTTTAAGCGGTTCCACGGGGAATATTGGTTCCGGCGGTTTGATGGTACTGTCTATCTTGAGTTTGTTCTTCCATTCGAGTACCTGGTCATTGCTGACTCTGGTATCCATTTTTAACACCCGGCCTCTGCCTTTTTCGGAGACCCAGAATGAGGTCAGCCCGTCCGGCTTTTCCCAGTTCGCTGCGGTATTTTCGCCTTCGTCAAAATTGCCGTTCGGCAAAAGGTTTTCGCCTGCGCTGAGACAGAGCAGACCGGAAATTGCGGTGATTGTGAATAACGTTATTTTTTTCATTCGTCTGCCTCCGATGCCAATGCTTTGAAATAGCGGCCGACATACTCTTCGTAGCCTGCCGGGACTTTTTCCTGTTGTTCGAATTTCACGGTGAATGCCTGATGTTTGCGCTGTTTCTGTTTTTCCTCTTCCGACTTTACGGAAGTGTCCAGCGCGGTTTTTGCATTTCTGAGAGCGGCAGCCATTTCGTTTCTGGCTCTTCTGATATCAATGCCGCCATCAATGCCGCCTTGCTCGATCTGCCGCATTTTCTCCAGCGCTTCACGCAGGTTACCGGTTGGCAGATTGCGGTCGGAAAGTTTTTTAAGCAACGCCTGCGTCCGCTGCTTGAGTTCGCCCTGATTGCCGGCCAGACGCTGACTGATGTCCTGATCCTGCTCCGGCGTTACGCCGGCGAGACCCTCGTCGCCGAGTCCGGACTGCTTGCCGCCGCCGGAAGCGCCGCCCTGCGCGTCTTTGGATTTGTCCTCGACGGTTCCCTTTTCAAATGGCGACTGCGTCAGTCTGGTCGGAGTTTTTCTGCCGCCTTTGCCGGTGGCCTCTTTTTCCACGAACTGCCCGGAGGATTTGCCGGAGCGGCCTTCGCCGGAACGGCCGCCGACTTCGTTATTGTTGGGCATGACGTTGCCGGTGATGCCTTTGGCCTGCATACTGTCAATATTGCCGTCCATGACGCCCCAGCCGAGGGCGGCATCGGTATCCCAGGTGAAGGAATTGGTGGAATCCTGTGTATCATCGCCCATATCCTCTTCTTTTTCGATCAAGTCGCCAATGATGTCGGTTAATTCGGCGGGCAGATCGGTCAGTTTCGTGTCATTCATTTTACCGTCTTCCTCGGCATTCCACTTAATGTTATCCTGTTTGTCGGCCAGCCAGCGCTCGAGGTTGGCGGCAACGGATTGAGCGCTGGTGGCGGCAGTATCTTCGGCCAGTGTGGCGATTTCGATGTTTTTCTTGCTTTTCAGTGCATCGCCTGCCTTTTGCAGTTCTTCGTACATCTCGACGAATTCATCCGCCATTGCGGAGTTGGAGAAATCCTGGTTCTGCTTTTTCGACAGGTCGTTGAACGCGGCTTTGAAGAACTGTGCCCATTCCGCTTCGCGCGAGGCCAGGTTGCCCAGCAGTTTTTCCTCCTTATCGCTCCAGTCGTCGGTTTTTTTCGGGTCCAGCGCTTCGGTATCTTTGATAATTTTCCGCTGATCCTTGATGAACTCGTCCAATTTGGATTTTACCTGTTGCAGTTTATCGTAAAGCTCCTTTTCCTGAGCTTCATCTTTGGTCTGCTCCTGCTGCTTCACTTCCTGCTGTTTCACAACCGCCATTGCGCCGAGCAGTTTCTGGAGCTGTTCGATCAATCTGGTTTGAACGAGAACGATTTCATTGACTTTGACCGCGGATTTAATGTTTTCACTATTCTGAGCCAGATTGCCGGTCATTTTCTCCAACTCTCCAGCCGAACTGTTTTTGATGACAGTCAGTGTTTCGGCAAAATCTTTCTTCAGTGATTTTCTCTTAACCAGGTTTGCGGCTTCGGTTTCGGCTTTTGCCAGCAGATTTCGGATATTTCTCTGCTCACCGCTTAAACGGAATGCTTCGTTTTTCCGGAAATTATTAAGTTGAGCAGTGACCCAACTGCGGATTGACTGCTGCTGGTCTATCGTCTGGAAAAGCAGTTCGTAAAGTTTGGAATCATTGCTTTGCCCGATGCTTTCTTTCAACTTTTCGACCAGATCCACCACATGAATTGTGACCGGAACCGGAGTAATGCCGGTTTGCCCCGGCAAATGGTTGTCGGTGGCGACAATATTGACTTCGGCGCTGCCGCCGGGGGGGAACAACCCGTGAATTATTTTCAGTGAATATACCTCCTTTACACGGTTCTGCGGCGGGAGATCATATCTGAATTCCTTGATAGTCGCTTTCCGGTCGTTTACTGAAACCACGACTGCCAGGCGATCTATGCCGAAATCGTCTTCCGCCGAAAAATAGAGCGGCACAGTCTGGCCGAAACCGGCCTCAATGTTGGTCTCGCGGTTGAGAAACCTGACCTGCGGCGGACGGTCATTTATCACCTTGAAATCGCACGTCCAGGCATCCGGGTAAAGCACTCCGTCGTCTCCCTGAATGAACGCATTGGCGGAAAGGTTCTTATCCAGCTTAAAGCTCAGCGGCGGTTTGGCGTTTTTGATTGAATTATTGACACTAAACCCGCAACCCATTTTGTCCGGCGGCATGGCGGTAATATTTATGCCGGAACCGGATAACGCCGATATTTCACGGATATTTGCGCCGTAAGTTTCGGCTTTCAGATGGGTATATGACGGCGGACTTACGGTTACGGTGAGTTGTTCAAAGCGCGGTTTCTGCTTGACTATGACTTTAAAATCCCTGCTTGATTCATTGCCGCACTGGATTGAATAGGTCAAGTCTGCAACCATGTTTTTCAAAATGAAAACACTATGCCCGTCCTGTGAATCCATCGGGTAGAGAATGGGAACGCCTTCGCCTTTTACCAGTATTTTAAGACTGCTTCTGCGCTCCCCGTCTCTGAATGCATCAGCCGTGATTTTCAGGTCTGAGCCTTCCGGAACCAGCGCATCGCCGGGGGTGATCTGGAATTGGGTGAAATTAAGCGCGGCAAGCTGCGCATGCGGATTGGTGAACCGCAGCAGAGCGTTCCCGGCATAGCGGTGGAACGGTACGAAATAGAACAGAGAAATGCCTGAAATAATGAGAGTGGACCAGAATATCCGGCGGCAGCCGCGGTTCTGCCATAGTCCTGAAATCGTCATTTTTGAGCAGCGGGCATCCGCGTATGATAAGAACATCTTTTTCATAGCTTCCGGTATGTCGGCATCATCTTTAAAGCAGACTGCGTTGACCAGTGAATTGTCCCTGATCTTAAATCGCTTTTCCAGTTCCATTGCGGCCTGTTTATCCGTCAGTCTGGCGGCCAGCAGTTCTCTCACGGTTTTTATCGTCAACCCAAGGTTGAGCGCCGCCCAGCAGAACGCCAGAAATATTCTGGTTCCGGCGGAAAACCCGGTGAAATTATCGAAAATGAGCAATAGGGCAATGGTCACCAGATTGACTGCCGCCAGGCGGCAGAGCGCCTTGAATGCAGTCTGGTTCAGGTTGCGCATTTTCAGATTAGTCAAAGTTTCTGATAAATTTTCCGGCATTGCCGTCCTGCTCCGCGTTAAGGGTTATGGCGGTTCCGGGTTTCACCGCTTCAAGCTGTTTAAACATGATAAGTTTACGGTTCATCTCGCCGCCCTGCTGCTTGTGCCGCAGCATGATGTAACGGCGGTCTATCTTCCATTCACTGCCGGCCAGATGCCAGCTCCAGATATCCAGATGCCACAGGATGCCTCCGTTCAAGTGCTTCTTTGCATCGTAAACGTCGGCGCGGCGGAAATATGCCAGCGTTTTGGCGAATGAAGTGTTGCCTGCCAGATCAAGTATCCAGCGGTCGTTAAAGAAATCATCCGCCAGCGGGAATACTTTTTTAAGTTCCGCCAAAGCGTTTTCCGGCAGCGCCGGGCCTTTCAGATTTTCCGGTCCGTCACCCGACATTCCTGCGAGTACATGCGAGTCGGTCATAATGAATACATCGTATGTTCCGGGCAGCAGATTTTTGAATTCAAAAGAGTTGTCTTTTATGCTGGCGAAGCAGACATTTTCGCGCAGGTTGTCCAGCGCCGATACTTTGATCAGCCTACCGTAGCCCGCAACAGTTCCGGAAACCGGGGCGGTTGGAATTCCATGACGTTCCGTAAAGGTTATTTTTACCGGATAGACGACGTCGCTCATCGCTTGCCCGATTTCGCCTTTCTCCTGCTTATTAAGAAATATTTTTTTCGGCCCTTCACCCTTGAAGCGGAACGGCAGCGAGATGATATGGCCGCGGACGGTCTGTCCGTTGGTCAGCAACACTTCCGTGCCGAAATTAATAAACGGATAAGTGCCTTCAAAATAAATTTTGTCCACTTTGCCGTCTTCTTTGTACTTCCATGGCCGGTTCATTTCCTGTTTTTCGATTACCTGACTGATGGAAATAATATCTTCCAGCAATATTTTCCGTTCATAGGCGGAGCCTGCCGGAATCATGGTGAGCGGGCGGCTGCCGAGGATAGCCAGTTCCCCGTTAAGCATTTTGCCGTCGGACAGTACGATATCCGCCTGATGCCATTCACCGGCGGATGCGGCGGCCATCATCATGGAGAGCATCATTGTCAGTATTTTTTTCATATTTTATACCTCAGAAAAGGTTGAACCTCCTGCGCAGATACCATCCGGCGACGAGGAAAATGAGCAGCGCCAGGAAGAAGAACGGCGTCTCAAATACCGGATACCATTCCCGTTCGATATCGTTTTTCTGGATCGTTCCCAGCACATCTTTGAGCAATGCCGATTTTTCCTCGATGTTGTAAATGCGTCCGGACGGGCAGAATTTCAGAAAATTGTCATTGGTTACTTTCAGGTCATAATTCTCCCTGAGTCCGTCGCCGACAGTTATTGTCATGTAGCGTTTGCCGAGGTTCCCGGTTTTATTCCGGCAGACAGTCTGCAAGATGTATTTGCCGGGCTTCAGTTCATGGAATTCAGCGGTGTATAACTGTCCCTCGCGGGAAAGAGTGAGCGCTGCAGCGGCGGCCTGGCTGTCCGCCGGATATATCGTTGATTCAATTTTCAAATCCGGATCGGTTTGTTCAGCATCAGACAGGCTGGGCAATGCCGTGACCTTCAGTTTTTCTCCGGGCATCAGTTCGCTGCTGTTGACTGTGACTTTCAGCGCTTCATCACGGCTGGCCCCGGCATACGCCAGCATCTGTTCCCAGAAAGTACGGAAATTCATATTGCGTTGACTGCCTTTTCCCCAGAGATGCAATGAGTTGGTCAATACGGCTATGACTTTACCGCGTCCGTAGGGGAGGGCGGCTACCAGCGGATAACGGCCTTCGCCGCCTTCAGCCCAGAGCAGCGTTTCCGCTCCTTCCTTAACACTGTCCACCATGTTGATCCCTTTAATCAATTCAGCTTCACTGCCGCATAATTCGGCCAGTCTGGACGAAAAACTGCTCTTGCTCTGTTCCGGCGGCATAAGTTTGAAATTACCTGAAACAAACTGAATTTTAGCGCTTTTCACCGGCATCATTGACGCCAGCGGCGAAGATGGCGGCAACTGTCCGAAAGATTCGGTGCCGCCGAGTAAAATCAAATTGCCGCCATTGGAAACATATTGCTCAAGAACTGAGCTTTCCGCTTCGCTTACGAGGCCGTCGCGATTGCTGCCCAGCACAAATACATCGGCCTGCTTCATTGCTGCCGGATTGGCTGGAATCCCGGTTTTGAATGCCTGGTCAATGTTGGTGCCTGTCACATTATAGCTGTCGGCTTTTAATTTGTAAATCGCCGTGAATTTTTTACCGCTGCCGAGCAGCAGACGGACCAGCGGCCGGAAACTGTTGGTCAGCATCGGGAAGTAGCATACGGTTTCGCTTTTGCCTTCTTTTACTTCAAGCGAGATTTCCCGTTCATTGTTGATGTATCCGGCTTCATTTGGCAGCCGGTTGAGTTTCAGCATTACGGTATGAATGCCGGGTATGGCGAAAGAGCTGCGGAATTCAATTATTTTCCTGCCGCCCGGTTGCAGTTCAAATCTTTCAGTTTTCTCCAGTTTCCCGTCAACCGTGATTTTCAGTTCCACTGAAGCCGGAGTTTTGAATCCGGTAAGCGCAACCGGGATATTCAAGTTCATTTCCTCATTGGTGCGGAGCGATTCAGGCGCTTGAAACGGGTCCAGCCGGAGATCAGGCACATCATTCATCTCAGACCCGAATTTGACCGCGAATACCGGCAGACCGGCATGGGTGCCGCTGAACCCGGAATGGTCAAGTCCGTCAGAGAGCAGAATTACGGCGGCGGTACGTGAGAACCCGATATCTTTGTCGAGCGTGTTGAATGCCCGTTTAAGGTCGGTGCCGCCGCGGGCATTGTACATTTGCAGTTGTTTAACGTCAGCCGGTGCGGCTTTGCTGCTGAATATGTACGAATGTTTCTGACAATTGCTGAAATCCGTCCGGTTCAGGCTTCCCATAAAAGCCTTTGCTGATTCCAGCCGGCTTTTGCCGTCGGGCATGTCGGTGGTATTCATGGAATCTGAGCCGTCAAGCAGGAATATTACATTCGAGCGCTGGCGGTTCAATTCCCGGATTATTATTCCTGGATTCAGCAGCATTGTAACAGCGACGGCAACTGCGGCCAGCCGCAACACCATCAGAATAAGTATGCGGCGCGGCGGGATGTCCATGCCGTAACGGGCGGTGTACCAGACCGCCGCGAAGGCAGCAGCGCCGGTCAGCAGAATCAGCCAGAGCGGAATCAGCGGATAGAATCTCATGATTTGTTCCTCCTGCTGATAGATTTTTTTATTCCAGCCAGGACCATGCCGGCATTGCCGCCGATGACGAATTCAGCGGCTGACAGGAGCAGCATCAGAAGCAGCAGCGCTCCGGAAAGATCGGTGCCGTTGCGCAGTTTAGTCACTTGACTCGTTATATCCGCTCCGATGTCCAGCAACGCCACTGGAGAGTCGAAAAAAGATTTGATATCGCCGGAGTCGCTGACATCGGTTACGCTTTCGGAACTGTCCGGCCTGACGACGGCGGCTTCATATTCCGCTCCGCTGAAAAGTATTACTCCAGGCAGCCAGTTTTCGGTGAAAACGCATTTGCCGTTTCTGGTTTTTAATTCCCCGCTGCGTCCGTAAGTGGTTGAAAAATTTATTTTATCGCCGTACAGTTCGATATTTTCGCCGCAAACAGAACTCAGATTTCTATCGCTGCCTCCAGCCGCATAATTGATCAGCGCCGATAACGCTACAGGAAAGGATTTCAGAAGCGGCCAGTTGGAGAAGTCGCGTCGCAGATCGAATGACAGCGCAATCCATTTGCCTTTACCGGCCGGCTGTTCCAGGATCATCGGTTCTTCGCCATTTACCGCTATGACCTTGCCCGCCGGATATCGTATCTGCTGGATTTTGCGCCATTTGATTAAGTCTAACTGGAGCAGATCGTTCAATTCGGACAGCGGTTTATTGAAGCGCAGGCCGCTTTGATTGAACGGTGCAGCCGCGCGGTAAACATTATAAATCTTGTAATTGGATACTTTGGCAAGAGAAGCATAAGTTTCCTGACTGGAATTGTTCAACGGCAGCGAAATCAGGACGCCGCCATTATCCAGGTAGCGCCGGATCAGCAGCGCTTTGTCATCCGGCAGTTTTTCGCCTTGCGCCAGCCATAATATATGGAAGCTTTTTAACCGTTCGCCGGTAAGGCCTCCGAGAGTTTCGGTCTCCGTCCTGATGCCGAGGACCGGATTGTTTTTGACCGGATCAATTGCAAAGCGGAGAAAATAGAAGGGGTCCGGTTCGTTGTCATGCATCTCTTTCACCAGCAGGACATTTATGCAGCCGGAGGCGTTGAACGTAAAAAACGCCTTATTGTCCAGCGGGATATTCTCGTCGGTGATTTTTACGCATCCGATAATCCTGCCGCTGCGCATTGGCACAAACACGAACCGGTCTGAAGCTGAACTTTGCTCCTTTACGGACAACTGCCTGGTCTGCACTGTTTTTCCGTCAATCTCCAGTTCCACTCTGACATCTTTCGAGTTTTTGCCGTGATTGACGATTTTGTATGGAATATTTACCGTCCGGTTGACGATTTTTGGCGTTGAATCAATATCTACTCCATCGACTGAAAGATTGTCGCCGCCGCCGTTGAACGGCATACAGAAAATCCGGCAGTTCTCAAGCGGAGCGGTGCTGATGGCACGCGACGGTTTGTTGTTTTTCTGGAAATCTGAAAGAATGTAGATTTCCCGGTTGAGCCCGGGAGCTTTGCGCAACTGTTCAATCGCTGCCTGCATGGCGGCGCTCATGCTTCCGGTGGCGGCGGTGATCTGGGCCTGCCGCACCTGTTTCAAGACTTCCGCCTTATCCCGCGTCAGGTTGATGCCCTGTCTGCCGGACAGCAGCACCAGCGCAGCCCCGTCATCGCCGGACAGCGAATTCAGTATTTCCTCCGCTTTGCGTTTTGCGAAGTCGAACCCGGTTCCGCCCGCGGAAAGACTGCGCTGCATGGACATTGAATCGTCCAGAATGATGACCGCTTCAGTGCTGCCGCCGGGGATGAAGTTGAATCGCTTGAAATAGATATGAGCCATTGCCAGCACCAGCAGCAGGATTATCAATGTCCGCAATGCCAGCAGCAATATCTCGTAGAATTTGCGACGGTAGGCAAAATAACGTTCCTTTTTGACGAAAAAGAACAAAGTGGAGAAATGAACGCGGATTTTGCGGCGTTTGAAGAAAAGATGCAGCAGCACCGGCAGCAGCACTGCCGGTAACGCCCACAAAAACATTGGATTGCCGAAATCCATCAGAACATGGTCTCCCGTTTGGAAAAGTATGCTGCCAGCGCCCGTTCAAACGGTGTTGAAACGGTCAGGGTTTCGAACGAGATACGCTGGCTGTCACAGAAATTTTTTAAATTGATGTTATATTTATTCAGCGCGGATAAAAAGAAATCCCTGCATGCTTCGCTTTCCATATCCATCGTCTCGCCGGTTTCCAGATCTTCGAACTGAACAAGCCCTTTATATGGGAATTTCAGCTCTTCATCATTGAGTACCTGAAACAGTATGACTTCACATTTTTTGAACGTCAGATGGTGCAGCGATTTCAGAAATTCAGGGTCATGATCGAAAAAATCGGAAAAGATGATGACCATGGAGCGCTGCGGCACTTGTTCGGCGATGCGCTTGAGGCAACCGCCGGCATCGGATTTGCCCTCCGGCGACAGATGCTCCAGCAGCTTCAGCAAAGTGATCAAGTGGGCGCGGGAGAATTTACATTCGGCGGCATCCAGGATTTTGTCGTTGTAAGTGAACAGTCCGAAAGCATCGCGCTGCTGATGCATCAGATACATAAACGCCGCCGCCATATAGCACGCATAGTTGAATTTTACCGGCACCGGCCTGCCGGAAGCCATGCCCATTGATCCGGATTTATCCAGCACAATATACGAACGCAAATTGGTTTCTTCTTCAAAGCGCTTAATATAGTAACGGTCAGACCGGGCATAGGTTTTCCAGTCGATATATTTGATGCTGTCGCCTGGCGAATACTTGCGGTATTCGGCGAATTCGGAAGAAAAACCATGATAGGGAGAACGGTGCAGTCCGAGCATTGCACCTTCGACCATGGCTTTTGCCACCAGCTCGATATTCTTCAGGGAATCGAGCGTTTCCGGCGGCAGATATTTGTATTGGCTGCGTGCCATCAGGCGTTATCTCCGGTTAGTTTTTAGGCTCGGGCACATGTTTCATCAGCATGCTGATGATTGAGTCCGGAGTCAGGTTCTCCCCCGCCGCATGAAAATTGCAGGCCATGCGGTGGCGCAGCACTTCGTGGGCGCAGCACCTGGCATCGTCGCAGCAGACGTTGAAGCGTCCGTTCAGCGCGGCGCGGGCTTTGGCGGCCAGCATCAGATATTGTCCGGCGCGGGGCCCGGCGCCGAAGCTCAGGTTCTGCCGGATGAATTCCGGCGCTTCCGGGTTGTCCGGACGCGAAAGTCTGGCCAGGTCAGCGCAATAGGATATTACATGGTCGCTTACCGGAATCGCCCGGACTACTTTCTGGAAGTAGAGCAGCATCGGTCCGCTGATGATTTTTTCCAGTTTAACTTCGCGGTTGCCGGTAGTCTGCTTTAAAATCTGGATCTCCTGCTTGCGGTCCGGATAGTTCAACCGGATCAGGAACATGAAGCGGTCTAACTGGGCTTCGGGCAGGGGATAGGTGCCTTCCTGTTCGATCGGATTTTGAGTGGCCAGCACGAAAAACGGCTCCGGCAGCACATATTTAACCCCGCTGTTGGTCACATGTTTTTCCTGCATGGCTTCCAGCAGCGCGGCCTGGGTTTTCGGCGGGGTACGGTTGATTTCATCCGCCAGCAGCAGATTGGTGAAGACCGGTCCTTTTACAAACCGCAACTGCCGGCGTCCGCTGCCCGGCTCTTCGTCAAGGATTTCAGTACCGGTGATGTCGGAAGGCATCAGATCCGGAGTGAACTGCACTCTTTTGAAATTCAGTTCCAGCACGTGACCGAGGCTTGATACCAGCAGCGTTTTTGCCAGGCCGGGCACTCCCAGCAGCAGGCAGTGCCCGCCGGAAAGAATGGCAATCAGCACTTTGGCAACCACTTCGTCCTGTCCGACGATTATTTTGGCGATCTCGGTCTTCACCGCATGGAATCCGAGCTTAAGTTGTTCAATATCTTTCATCAGACTGTTTTCATCATAAGCCATAATTTTTACCTCATTCTTCAAGTTTTATCAATATAATTAACTGCTTTTTAATGCGTCACAAAATACGTTATCAGGTCAGCTCCGAGCCGGAGAGCGGTTTCTGTGGAATAACAGACGCTGCCGGGACGCGGGGTGCCCATCCAGCCGCCTGCTATATCCACCGGACTGTAGATTAGTTTATAGCGTTCTCCGTCCCGGATTCCGTACAGCAGCGGTTTACTGCAGCCCGGATATTTTGCTGCTGCAGCATCGGAAAAGCCGCTTTGTGCAAATTTGAACGGCCCTTTGGAAAATACCGGATCGCTGTCCGGGATGCGTTCAAGCTGCTGGTTCGGATAAAGAATTGCGCTGATCTGCCTGGCGCTGCCATCAAATTCGTTAAGACCGAGCGAGTTGTTCAACAGCAGGAATCCGCCCTTGTCCATGTATGTGCGCAGCCGCTCGATTTCCTGTGCGGTAAGTTTGAACGCGCCGATGCCGCTCAGATACAGGAAAGGATAATCTTCCAGCGGCATTGAGGCAGGATTGATATATGCCGGCTGGGTTCCCGCGTCGATATTGACATTTTTTGCCAGATAGCGCATGAATTTGCTTTCGGCGCCCGGGTCGGAATTCCAGATGCCGCCGGTCTTAACCTGGGCAAAGATTATTTTGTCCGGACTGGCAACTTTGTCTTTTTCACTGTAAGCTTCGCCGGATGCGTAAGCCATGCCGTTTTCAAACCAGCCGATGGAATATGCTGTCAGATTGACTCCCAGCTCAAGAGCGGTACGGTTCTGGTAAGTTTTAGCATCCGTGATCAGGGATGGTTCCGCGTTATCCCAGCCGCAGCCCATGCCATAAGGGGAAATTATCGCCGCCAGCCTTGACCCGATATAGACGCCGTCCATCGCCGGTTCGATGGTTTGACCGGTATTGGTCTTGGCGCTGTTTACCGGAATGACCATGCGGAATACCGGATGGTCAGGTTCCAGCCGCTTGATTGGCGCTTCGGGCAGTATTTTGTGAATTTCCTCCAGCGCGGAGCGGTAGAAAAATGGCGATCCGACAATTGAGTCAAACCAGATCATGCCGCCGTCAAGCAGATATTGGCGGAGTTTACCGCGCTCTTCCGGCGTGAATTTCAGCGATCTGCCGCCGGAAAAATACAGGATGGGAATTTCTGACGGAGCACCGCTGAAAGTAGCAAGGTCAACAGTCTGGGTTTTATATTCCAGTTTCATGTAATTTTTGACTACGCGGAGCAGTTGCTGACAATCAGCCGGTACCATGTTCCAGTCGAACACCCGGCTGGACAGGCCATTTTCCCAGGTGTAATCGATATAGCCGCCCCAGACGACTTTGCCGATAAGCGCGGTCGGGCTGGGCGGCCGTTTCTTTTCAGAACGGCGCAGCGGAGTTGCCGGCAAAGGAAGCGGCGGCATTGCTTCTCCCCCCTGGCGGCGCTGGGCTTTGGCCGCAGGCGGTTTGCCGACAGGTTTCAGAAAATCATCTTCTCCGGCTGAAAGCGGCAATGCTGTTCCAGCAAACAATAGCCCGGAAAAGAACATTGACATCAGCAGATTGTTTTTCATTTTTTATCCTCTTTGCGGGCGATATCATTCAGCATCCTGCCTGCTGAAACGGCTTCATGTGAGCGCGGCGCTTCAGTCAGAATGTTATTCAGATATTCCCTTGCTTTACGGTATTGAAATGACTTGCAGTAATATTCCGCCAGATCCAAATTTGCCGCGGCGGCAGTCGACGCGGCTGGATTCAGCTTGAGTACGGTCTCGTAGCATATGGCGGCGCGGCGCGGCATTCCCAGATTTTCAAGTGTTTTGGCTTTCATTAAAATCAATTCCGGATTCAGCCGGGATTCCGGCTGCGAGGTCTCGATCTGTTCGATATAGGTCATGGCTTCATCATATTTTTTCATAATCATACAGTTTCTGATGCTTATAATCATACCGCTGATCATTATTTTCTGCTGGCGGTCCATCTTTTTGCTCATGGAGTTCAGCCGGTCATAAAGCGGGGAGGCTTCTTCGAGGCCCTTATTGAATAGTACGAGATCCGCCTGGAAAATATCGAACAACTGTTTTGATTCAATCGGAATATATTTGCGGTCAATCTCATTAAATTGCCTTTCCGCATCGGCATTGCGGCCCATGCAGTAGAAAAGCATCCTGGCGTATTCCAGTTTACTCAGAGCCAGGCATTTAGGATTTTTAATCTGAGCGAGAAATCTCCTGAATTCTTTTTCGGCTTCTTCATATTTCTCAATTTTTAACAGATCCTCCAATATAAGCCCCTGGAAATAATTCAAAACTACGTCCGGCGGAATGAGATTATTTTTTTCCAGCACTCTGGAGTAAAATTCAACGGCCTGCTTTTTCATTTTAAACTGGAGTATGGCATTCGTGATAAAGGCATAACCTTCGCGCTGGATACCAATGGTTTTTTCCTGTTCCATAGCTTCTGAAACCATTTTCACCGTCTCGTCATCGGGAATTAGCTGCTGCTCGAAGCGGTATGTGACCTCAATTTGCTGGGCTGCGCGTCCATTGTCGGCTTCCAGTGCAGCCGGATATTTTCCCTGCACGAAATAATAATGAACACTGCGGTTATTCTGTGCCTGAGTATTGTCCCCCCAATTCCATTTTGCCTGTCCGGATATATTTGCCGGTTTGCAGACGATGCGGTACATTTGAAGCTTCTCCAAATCCAGCATGGATTCATTCTCCCATGAGAAGTCCGGCAGCGGATGCCCCTGCATATCAAGGAGCGGCCCCTGGACTGCTTCCAGTACCGGAGTAAACATTTTATCCGGGATGATCGTCATGTTTTTATCATTCGGCAGACTGTAGGCAGCTATGGCAAAACACGACCATTGACTGTTGGCATGGAGATATTCGAAACGGTGAATGCCTTTAATCAGTTTCACTGTTCCTTTATACACGCCGTAAAGGCCTTCGCCCACCCAGTGCCTGCCCGGCCATGCGGCAATTATTTGATTGTCAATCAGCAGAAACGAGGCATCGGTCGATGCGGTGTAAAAAGTATAATTATCGTCATTGGGGATGTTGATAAAGCCTTTATAGATATGTATGGAATTCATGTTCTGCGAGTATGGATTCGTTCCGGAAAAGACTTTTTTAGTAAATCCTCCGGCTGAAGCTCCGCTTGCGTCCCACAGCTTTCTGAAATCTTCGATATTGTTTACTGCGGTATCAGTGCTGAACCTTCTGACAAGATGCAGCAGTCCGGAAATTTGCTCTGCTGTTTTCCTATTCTCCGGTTCGCGAGAAAACTCAATACTCAGTTCTTCTCCGGGAGCTCCGTCAAAAAATACTGAAACCTGACTGCCCTGACGCATCAGAACAGTAATGCCGCGCTCCTGGCCGCCCGCATCAATCAATCTGGCGCTTTTTATTTCGTCCGGCATGAAGAAAATCAGTTTGGTGGAGCTTTGAGAGGTGTCACTCAGTACTCGCTTCCCCGCAATGGTTATTTCACGGTAAGAATCAGGAATTGATGTGGCGAAAGTTTGTGTCAGTACTGCTATTAAGCAAAAAATTAAAATAATATATTTCATATATTAAACGTAATCCTGAGATTTTATTTACGATTAATATAACGTAAGTATAAGAATAATATTATCACGAAATCTCATATCACAAAGTTTTTTTGACAATTCTCTGATAAAAGCCTTTATTTTAACCGCGTTTATCAGGGAAACAGCCGTTTTACGACATCCACCGGGGTGACGATGCCTATCGGGGTGTTGCTGTCATTTCTGACGACTACCAGTTGGCATTGGGCGGATTGCGTACGGGTGAGAACTTCATTGAGCTCACTGTGCGGACGGATTGTCGCTGGAATCCGGGAACAGGAGGTAACCGGTGTTTCATGCCATTTTGATTCATCCAGTTTAAAGATCGCGTCATAGATGCTGAAAATGCCGGTGTATTGCTGATTTACATCCGCAAGATTTTCATTTTTGATGGGCAGATGCGACAGCCGGTACTGACGGCAGAGTTCCACTGCTTCGCTGACTGTGGCTCTGTCAGAAACTGTTTTGGCTTTATTTATCGGGACCATTATGCTGCCGACGCGCAGATTATAGAAGTCCAGGGAACGGTCAATGATTTCCGCGGCCTCGTTTTCAATTATTCCGGCACTTTCGCTGTCCCGCAGCAGAATGCGGAAGTCCTCCCGGAGGAGAAGTTTGGCGTTGTCCGCACTTTTGGCCTGATTGGAGAAGGTATTGATGAACCATGCGGTGAATTTTGCCAGCAATATTGCCGGTACGTACAGGGTGAAGTAAAAAGCGTAGAATAGTCTGGCGAAGCGGACGCAGCGTTCTTCAGGAGCCTGCCGGAACCAGTCTTTCGGAACGATTTCAAATATCAGCAGGATGACGGACAGTAAGGAGGCGGTTATGAACATCGTTGGCCAGTTGTCACGGAAACCCCATTGCAGCGCAATCTCTTTCGCCAGATTGGCGGCGATGCTGAGTGCGATATTGACTCCGATCAGGATGGTTGCCAGCATCAGATGCGGACGCCCCAGGAAGAATTCAATAATCGCGGCACTGTGCAACCCTCGTCTTACAAGTGAGCGGATTCGCGGTTTCTGGGAGGATATCAGGCCGATTTCGCAACCGCAGAAAAATGAATGCATGAGTACCGCCAGGATCAGTCCGGAGAAAAGATAAATCATGATTTATCCTCCCGGGGCAGCAGTTCAACGCGCATGCGTTTGACGCAGTGATGCTCGACATTTTCTGCCAGCATTTTGATGCCGAATACGATTATTTCGTCGCCTGCCGCCGGAATCCTCCCGATAACTTCGCAGAACAGTCCGTTCAGCGTATTGGACTCGAATTCATCGGGGATATCGACCTTGAACACTTCTTCAAAGGTGTACAGCGGCATCATGCCGTCAATGATCCATGTCTGTTCGTGCAATTGCTGTATGTCAAAGTCCGGTGTTTTGTACGGCCCGTTGATATTTCCGACCATTACGCTGTATATGTCTTTAGAGGTTATCATTCCGGAAACCCGTCCATATTCGTCAACCGTAAGCGCGGCGGGGATCTTTCTGCGGCGCATGGAGGTCAAAGCCAGAGTCAGCGAAGTATTGTCAGGAATGGAGATGGCGGAAAATACGCCGCTGCTGTGCGCCCATTGGCGGCGCTCCTCCTCCGGCAGAAGGAAAAATCCTCTGGCGGATAAAAAATGTTCAGTATCGTCAATATCCTGCTTTACAATCGGAAAGAACTCGCGCTTTTCGCGGCGGATGATCTTAACCACTTCTTCCGGGGAAAGCTCGCGCGGGATGGTGCAGGTTTCGATTCTGCCGGTCATTACTTCGGCAACCAGCTTCTCGCGCAATTCCAGCGCGGTATTCAGCAACTGCATTTCCGCTCTTGAAAATGCCCCGGAAGTGCCGGCCATTTCCAGATAGGATGAATATTCCTCGGCCGTAAGCGGCACTATTTTCCTTCTGCCGATCAAGTCGAGAATAAAAGAAGATATCTTTTCCACTAGCAGCACCACCGGACTGAGCAGGCGTTTGATTAAAAGTACGGGCAGAGCCACCTTGTCCGATACTTTGTCGGCGTTGATCAAGGCGATGGTTTTCGGGATGACCTCGCCTAAAACCAGGAGTATAACCACGGTTATGAAAATTGAGAGTACTCGCGTAATCCATGTGCCGAGATTGGCGGCGGCCATGATATGTTCGTTGACGATGGCGATGCCGGTGTTGACAAACATGTTGGCCAGTATCAGCGCAATCAGCGTGGTATGATATGAATCAAGGAGTTCAATGATTGTTTTACGGGTCCTCGACCTGTCTTTTCTGTAGTTTAACAGCCTGGCCCGGCTGAGCGAAAACAGGGCAGTTTCCGAGCATGAGAAGAACGCCGAAAACAAAATCAGCGCGATCAGGATAATAATATTGATAAAAAGAGCGGTCTCCAGCATCTCCGCAAACTCCTCTATTCAGATGGAAACCAATATTCCGCCAGGCGGGAATTAACGGTTTTTTTCATGGCTGTTCTGCTGGCGGAGCTGAACTACTGCCTGATTTGGCTGGCATCTTGTCTTTTGAGTCATCATCGGAGACATCATCAGACGGCACATAGTCAGGTGCGGTTTTATCCGGAATAAACAGGAAAATACCGGTCTGTTCATAAAACGGCGTCAATATCTGCTTGAAGTGCGGAGATTTGATGATTTGCAGATAAATGGGGGAGTCTTCTTTCTCAACAACGGCAATATCAACATTTTGTGCTTGCAGTACTTCGAGCGGCGGCAGTTCCTGGCCTTTTTTCCCGGTTGATTTTGCCCATTCCGCGTTTGCCCAGAATGCATATTGCGGTTTGTCGGATAGAATGACGATTTTTCTTGCAATATCATTCTTGCCGGTTTCCTGAAGCAGGCTGGATTCTTTTGTCATTATCCATTTGCCGACTTTTGATCTTTCATTTTGTTTCAGGTTGAAAACATTATTTGAGCCGATGCAAACCTGTGCACTCACCATGATTGTAAACGCGATTAAAGCGGCTTGACGCAAACCTTTTGAACAAAGGAAATCATAGACCGCCAGGCCGGCCGGCACTATAAACGGCATCAGCAGCATGGTATTGACGTTAAAAAATCTTTCGCTCATCAGAATCACAAAGAATATCAGCGCATTGCAGATGACAAAACTGAACAGTACCCAGTGTTCCAGGGAAATCTGATTCCTTTTCCTTAAAAGCAGGATGCCGGCGATTGCCAGCGCCAGGTACAGTTCATAACTGCCGCTGCAGAAACATTCCAGCAGTACGAGCAGTCTGGAAATAGCCACATGATGTTGTCTCGCGCCCGGTTCCGGCAGGGCAATGGCATCGTCACTTTGAATTACCGGCAAGCTGAAATCCATCAGTCCGGCGATAACGTCAGATTGTCTTGAATCAATCGCCGGAATACCTGTAAGACTGTGAACCTGATACATGCGCGGTGAAATGACAATTAATAAAAGGACCAGTACTATCGCCAGTTTCTTCAACAGAGACAGCGTACTGGCTAAAAACGACACTGCGCCTCGGTTGCGGAAGTGCATTATAATGAACCAGCCCAGAAACAGCGGCAGATAAACAACTCCCTCGGCCCGAACCAGAGCCAGGCCGCCCAGACATAACGCCAGAAACAGCAATTTCACGGCGCTGTTCTTCCGGAAATAGCTTAACAGCAGCCAGATTGCGGTGATGAGGAAGAAATTTCTGCCGGCGTCAGGCAGCCCGGTGCAACTGAAACGGATAATTTTCGGCGCTGCCACATAAAGCAGACAGCCCAGCGCCGCATGTTCCGGTTTAAGATATAGTTTGAGTAAATGATACAATGGAAAAATCGCCAGAATATAAAACAGGCTCGAGACGATAATCAATGCAGTAAGGGTATTGATTCCGGCTATGCAGAGAATTCCCGCAAGCGAAGGAAGAAGCGGAGGCACATTTTCCGGAAAGGCGTTTTCCCAGTCACCGGCCCCGAAGGCACCGGCCATTGGCCCGTAAGACCCGGCAATGTCATTGAACACGTCCACACAAAAGAAGATATGAGCGAGAGAAATAAGGAATGCAATGCCTACGGAAACCGCCAATATCTTGTTTTGAATCAAGTATTTTTTTATGTCCATCTTTCAGGCTCTCCATAAATGTTTAAAATAATATAGTATAATCTAACCTTAAAATTCTCTATTGCAATCTGAATCACCGCGCAGGTTTTTCAAAAACGGCATTTGAATTTTCCTTTAATTCATCTAGACTTATTTATGCTAATAATTTTATAATTAAAAAACGGGCGCAAAATGGAATTCATAATAAAAGATATTGAAGACAATGAACACGGCCCTGTTGACCAGGACACGCTGAAGAAATGGATTGACGAGGACCGGGTTACTGGCGATACTCCGATAAGAAATTCTCTGCTGAGCAAGTGGAAGACTGTTGCGGAACTGGATTTTGTGGAGGAAAATCTCAACCAGCAGAGGACGCGCCTTGAAGAAACAACAAGCCAGGCGGCAAAAACTCTTGGTTCGGTGAGTTCGATAAAATCAATTTTTAAGAAAGAGAAGAGGGAAAAGACTTCTTTCGCCTACCAGCATGCACCGGAGAATGCAATCGCGTCATCGCGCATCTGGGCGTTTGTTTTTGACATGGGATTCCTGACGGTTGTTTTGTTTCTGCCGCTTTTTGCCATTGCCAGTTTTTATGCCTATTCAGAGGCCGGCGATAAAACGGATAATTCCGTGTCGATTTTACCTCAGCAGTATGTCTTGGCTCCGCCGGAGGAAAAAGAAACTCCTGTTACTGAAGCGGTTCCTCAAGCGAAGAATGTTTCAGCTCCGCCGACAGCCGCGCCGCCTAAAGTCAAAACTATTGTAGTATCTCCAACCGCTGATAAGAAACAGATTGCCGAGGTAGTGGAAAATGCTCCGGCTCCTGCGGCAGAAAAACCAGCCGAGGCGGAAGTCGTGAAACCGGTAAAAAAGAAACCGGTCCTCGATAATTTGAAAGCGGAGTCTCCGCCATGCACCAGGGCTTGTGAATCAGCCGGCTACATTCAAGGAGCGCTCTGGGTGGATATCAAGGGCGGTAAAACGTACATTTGCCTGAGCGGTGCGGAAAACGAGGCGCGCTGGATTCAGACTGTAACGCTCAAAAAGATTTACACTATTACCGCGGTGATGGCTCTTTGTATTGCCATGATTTATTACGGTGTGACGATGGGATATTTCGCCCAGACTTTCGGTATGTGGTTCTGGGGGATCTTTATTACTAAAAACGATATCAGTGAAGTCTATTTATATCGTGCTTTCCTGTTTACCGTCATGATGATGATACTTGGTGTCATTTCTCCGGTTTTTGTTTATATTTTCGGTCGCGCCCCGCATGACTTGCTTTGCGGCGTGAGAGTTATCAATGTAGTCGGAAAAACTCAGATTTAACGCTTAATAACAGGCGGCCGAACTATGCTCTGGCGGCCGCCATTATGAGGCCGGGCATGGAATATACCGTAAGGATGATTGGCGGAAAAGCCGTTTACATCGTCGAAGAACATCATCAGGTACTGATCCCGTGGGGAATCGAACGGCGGAAGGCGGCACAGTCACCTGCATTGATAACTTTTGATTATCACACCGATACTCGTCCGGCGTTTCTTCACTATGCTTTTTCGGCTTCCGGGCAGGATGAGCGGAAAGCTGCGATAATGCGCCGCGAAATGAGTTCCGCCGCCGCGTATGACGATCTTGCTGCGGCGGTAAAGAAATTAAGCAACGATGAGCATATTGATTACGCCATGCAGGCAGGAATCATAAAAGCCGCGTTTGCCTTTTCGTTTGAAGGCAATACCACCTGGTCGGTACAGGAGAAGCAATACTGGGAGGATGAAAGTCCGCAGGGCGCAATGAGGCGCATGAAAGCTCCGCCGCCGTTGCCGCCATATACTTATGAAGAACCTGAAAGCATGATTTTCGTTATCCATACCGGCGGTTCCGGGATCAAAAGTGCGAACCGCATCCTGGAGTCTGAATTTCTGACGGACAAGTTTGCCGCGGCTGCGCCGATGGCGGCATGTGCGGGGATTAATGAGTTGCCGGAATATCCCTATATTCTGGATATTGATCTGGATTATTTTACGACAAAAAAATCAATCTGCCCGGATGATGCCTCATTTTTCCATATGCTGATAAAAAAGGCGCAGTTCGTCAGTATCGCGAAAGAACCGGATTTTGTGATGCGGCATCGCATCGAAAATGACTTGGATTCCGATTATCTTCTGAAGCAGTTAATGCAGCATATTGAGCAGGCTATGAGTTGAGGTATTTGTCAATGTTGTGTGCCGTGATCACTCCGTAGTTGGCCGCTCCGAGCCAGCCGGACATGATGATGCCGACCGATCCGGCATGGAACGCGCCGCCGATTTCCTCAGACAATTTCATGCTGACTTCAAGCCCTTCAAATTTGGTGCCGAATGATGAACCGCCGCCATGCAGCGTGTAACGCTGGAAAGTACGCGGAGTCGCGGCTTCGGTATAATCAATTTTTCCCCTGACGCCGGGAATATACTTGTCCAGAGAATCAAGCGTGGTTTCGATGAGTTTCTGCTTCTCCCGCAGATATTCCTCTTCCGGCATATCCGCCCAGTCTTCAAATCGTGCATTCATGGAAGCCACTACAGTATAATCGTTGCTGCCGGGCCGTATTTCGGGATAATAAACCGAGTATGTGCGGCTGGTAACATCCTTGCTGATCAGTTTTTCCGGCGAGAAGTCAGGGCAGGTGGAGGTAAAAAGCAGATCGCCGATGAAATCAATTTTTTCGCCCGGTTTCAGGCCGATGTAAACCTGGCAACTGCTGGTGTTCAATCTGACTTTGCGGACTTTGTCCAGATAATTTTGAGAGAAGTTACTGTCGCCGATATATTCATGGATAGTGTTTAAAATATTGCCGTTGGACAATACGGCGCGGCATTTGATTTCCCTGCCGTTTATCACCGCGCCGCAGACTTTGCCGTCTTTCAGGTTGATTTTTTCCAGTTTGGCGCGATTTATGAGGTGGGCGCCGTTTTTCTCCAGTTCATCCGCCATCATTTGCAGCATCAGATCGGTGCCGCCGGTAAAAGTATAAACGCCCTGGCTCATAAAATTGCTGAAGACGATGCCGTAAGTGATCGCCGGCTCGTCCAGCGTGGAGCCGTTGGCGTAAGTTATCGGCTCCATCAGCAGCCGGACGACATCATTTCTGCCGGGGAAGTATTTTTCGAACAGTTCGCGGTTGGTCATATTATTTTCGTCATAGAAATTCATGCCGGCAAGTTCCTTGTAGAAAGCCTGCACGGTTTCCAGTTTCAAGCCGAAGACGCTGACCAGTTTCCGGGTGAAATCGGATTCGGTGAAATCGGTTTCCAGACTGAATTGCGGGTTGTCGAAACGGATGCTTTTTACCGGCGCGATGCGTTCCGCCATTTCTTTTGACCAGTATTTCCGGAGCGTCTTCTTCATGCCGACGGGAAAGCCATGCAGCGCCACGTCAAAAATATGCTGCTTGCGGCGGAAATAAGTGGCCAGGCCGCCGAGTTGAAAATGCTGTTCCGCCAGCAGAACTTTATAGCCGTTCCGCGCCAGAATATTGGCTCCGGTCAGGCCGCCAAGGCCGCCTCCGGCGACAATAATATCATAACTGTCCGCGATTTCATTGATGCGTTTTATAGCCACACTGCCCCCGTAAAACCATTAAAACAATATAAATATCCTGTTAATATAGCATATTTTCTGCAAATCTCTATACTGGATTTCTTCACATTTTAATTTTTGCGGTTATATTATTCAAAATACGTTTGTTTATAAGGCATTGGGAAAAGTGCAAACAGGAATGGCAATGGAACTTTTTGATACACATTTTCATTTTTACGGCGATGTTTCGCCGGAGGAATATTTTAACAGCGTGAAAACGCCGGAACTGGCCTGGCTGCTGGCTGCCGGCGCGAGTTTTGAAGAATCAAAAAAAGCACAGTTGTTTGCGGAACATATCGAATGTGCCTGGTTTGCTGCGGGGGTGCATCCGCACAGCGCATCCGGATATGCCGACGATATTGGCATGTTCGAAGAATTCAGAGGTCAGCCGAAACTGGCGGCAGTTGGAGAACTTGGCCTTGATTTTTATTATGAGAATTCGGAAAAGAAAATTC
This sequence comes from Victivallaceae bacterium, assembly GCA_041665605.1. Lineage (GTDB taxonomy): Bacteria > Verrucomicrobiota > Lentisphaeria > Victivallales > Victivallaceae > CAIPAT01. The sequence goes on from JBAYIO010000016.1 coordinate 38,000, forward strand.
AATATGCCGTCTTTGAGAGATTTCTGGCGCTTGCGCTGGACTGGAAGCTGCCGGCGATAGTTCACTGCCGGGACAAGGATGACAAGTTCGACGCCTATGCGGAATGTTATACGCTGCTCAAAGACTTTTCGACTTCCGGCGGCCGGTTTGTCGTTCATTGTTTTGCCGGAACTCCCGCCTGGGCTGAGAAGTTTCTGGAACTGGGGGCTTTTATCGGCATTACCGGGATTGTGACATTTCCGAAGGCGGTGAATATTCAGGAAAATATTCGCGTAATCCCGGATGACCGGCTGCTTATTGAGACCGATTCTCCATATCTGGCGCCGGTGCCCTACAGGGGCAAAACCAACAATCCCGGATATTTAATCAAGGTTGCCGAAAAGCTTGCTTTGCTGCGGGGATGTCCGGTTGAAGACATCGCAGATATTACAACCGCTAATGCTTTTAATTTCTTTAACATAACAGAGAGGGCCGAAAAATGAAATTCACAGTAGCAAAAGTATCAGAGTGCACTGCTTCCTGTCCTGAAGACGCAATTGTTCTGCTTTTCAAAAAAAGACGTATTTACCTGCGCTCAAGCGAACCGGTTAAGTTCCTTTCCGGACTTGAAGTGAGCGGGCTGTCCGGGCTTGAATATATGAGCATGGGGAAATTAGACGACCGGCAGTGTTTCGGCGTGATGATCAACGATGATTTGAAAGTCCCGGAAAACTTCTGTGATATGGAGTTCAGAGACGCCATCAAGCTGTTTGACCAGGGCAGTTTCGCGGCTGCGTCCCGGGCGGCGCAATTGCTGGCCTGGAAGAACACCCATAAATTTTGCAATAACTGCGGCACTGCGACAAAGCAGAGCCCGGTGGAAACCGCACTGGTTTGCATTAAATGCGGGGCCGCCCATTATCCCAAAATATGTCCTGCCGTCATTGTTTCCATCCTGCATGAGGATAAAATACTGCTGGCCCACAACAGAAATTTCCGTCCGGGGCTGTTCAGTACCATTGCCGGATTCGTGGAGGCCGGAGAGTCCCTGGAAGATTGTGTCCGCCGGGAAGTGCTTGAAGAAGTAGGCGTGAATGTGCGCGATATCAAGTATTTTGACAGCCAGTCATGGCCTTTCCCGAATTCCCTGATGCTGGGCTTTACGGCTGAACATGAATCGGGTGAAATCCGTCCTGACGGCACTGAGATTACTGAGGCGGACTGGTTTACCGCTGATACTCTCCCGGAAATACCGGCGCCGGGAAGCATTTCCCGGTCATTGATTGATGACTTTGTAAACAGGAATAAAAGCAAAGCTAAACCGGCGTCAAAATAACCGCCGCTGCCATCCATATGTAATGAAGGCGCGTGGTATTCCATTGGTATTCCATGTAGAAAAATATGCATCCTGGAGTTATAATAAACTCTGAGGATTATTTTTTACGGAGGAAAATATGCGCGCAGCCCTCAATATGCTTGTCATCATGGTGATCGGAATAACGATTCTTGGATGCATGTTTAAAAGCTATCGCATGCTCGGTATGCTGGAAAACGCTTCCAAGTATGCCAGACAGCAGCAGGATGAGAAATCCCGTTTCCAGCAATTCAGCCAGGCGCGGCAGGTGCGTGAAAATGTTAAAATCGCACCACGGCAGACTTCCGGCCTGAAAATGAATTTACATCCTTTCGGTCCGCGTCTGGAGATCCGGCGGCTGGAGCACCCTTTCGGTCCGCCGCTTAATTTGAGACTGCCGCCGGCGTCGCGCACTGCGAACTATGCAGTCAACCAGCCGCCGGTAAATGGCAGTCAGGCACAACCGGCCGGCAATCAGAACAGTCAGCCGGATTCCGCCGCAGGCAGTATAGTGAAGGGGTGGAGCGGTTATGTGGCCACTATCGAGAGTTTTGAAAAGGATTAGTTGTTTACCGCATTTTATGATAATTTGTTTTTTGAGGAATGATTGCTATAATATATTATTAAATATTATATAAGACGGAGCGGGGAAATGCATTTTATAGTTGCTTTGTTCGTGATAATCGGGTTGATCGGGGGAGTGATGCTTTTTCTGGATGAAGACCACAACCTGTTCGGGTTGAGTGAGTCTTCAAATATTGTCAAAAAATTCAAGCAGGAAGAAGAAGCCTTTGCCGAGTTCTGCAAAGGGCAGCAGGAACGCGACGAGGCGAAAAAAGTTTATCCGGTTCAGGCCGCAGCCGGTGAAGTCCAGAGTAATAATGCCGCAGTCCCGGCTCAAAATACAACTAATGCAGCTCATAATCCGGCACCGCCTGCTTCATTTGACCATCCCTTCGGCAATACGGCCTCCGGGGTGTCATTCAATCAAAATGCTTTCGGCAATGATGATTTTCATCACCTTGGCGATGTCCATACTTCCACGCCGGCGGCTCAGGCTCCGGCCGGACCGGTGGCGCAGACCCCGGCTTCCGACGGCAATATGAGCCAGGCGCAGAAGATGAAATCTTCTTCAAACCCCATTATCAAAACCTGGGCCGGATATGTTTCCCAGATCGAAGATGCGGAAAAATAACAATTATTCCAGCCGTTTTATCCACAGGTCAATATTGGCGCGGACGGTTTTAAAACCGGTGCCGCCGGGCACTTCCCGCTTCGCGACGCTGCTTTCAGGGGCGAACAAATCCAGAAAACCAGGCGTGGCTTCCGGAATGGAGACGCGCATTTCCTCCAGCGAAACTTCATTCAGCGCTTTGCCGTTTTCCCGGCACCATTTGACGAATGCGCCGACACGGTGATGGGCGTTTCTGAACGGCACCCCGAGCTCGACGAGCTTTTCGGCCAGGTCGGTTGCCATCAATGCCGGATCGGAAGCCGCTTTCAGCATATTCTCCGCTTTCAGCGACAGCGTGGCGATCATCGGCGGATAAACGCGGAGTATCTTTTTCACGGTGTCGATGGCGTCAAAAATCTGCTCCTTGTCCTCCTGGAGGTCGCGGTTGTAGGTCAGCGGCAGCCCTTTGCACAATGTCAGCAGCGCCATCAGCGCGCCGTAAACCCGTGCGGTTTTGCCGCGTGAAAGTTCGGCAATGTCGGGATTTTTCTTCTGCGGCATCAGGCTGGAGCCGGTGCAGAAGGCATCGGCCAGCTCAATAAAGTTGTATTCCTGTGAACACCAGAGGATTATATCTTCGGACAGCCTGGATATGTGCATGGCGAAGATGGACAGGGCGCTCAGCAGTTCAATCGCGAAATCACGGTCGGCGACGGCGTCCATGCTGTTGGCGGTGATCGCGTCGAATCCGAGTTTCTCCCGGACAAATTCACGGTTGATCGGCAGGGTGGTGCCGGCCAGCGCGCCGGAGCCCAGCGGCATTACATTGATGCGCTTGCGGCAGTCGCTCAGCCGCCCGATGTCGCGCTGCAGCATTTCCACATACGCCAGCATGTGATGGGCGAACAATACCGGCTGGGCGTGCTGGAGATGGGTGAACCCCGGCATGATGACTCTATCGTTGGCGTCGGCCTGTCCGGCCAATGCCCGCTGCATGTCCCTGATCATGGCGGAGATTTGGGTAATTTCCTCTCTGAGATAAAGTCTGATGTCCAGCGCCACCTGGTCGTTTCTGCTCCTGGCGGTATGAACCCGGGCACCTTCATTGCCCAGTTTTTCAATCAGCGCGTTCTCGATGTGCATGTGAATATCTTCAAGTTCGGAGGTGAACTTGAAATCGCCGCTCTCAATCCTCTTTTCGATTGCACTGAGCTCCAGCGCAATTTTTTCGGCGGTTTCAGCAGGAATAATCCCGGCGGCGGCCAGCATCGCGGAGTGAGCTTTGCTGCCGATGATATCGAATTTGTAAAGTCTTTTATCAAAGGAAACCGATTCGGAGAACTCGGTGAGTTCGCTGTCGGTTGCGGTACTGAAACGCCCACCCCATAGTGCCATTTTATTAACCTCTGAATATATCTGATTGATTTTAAAGTAATATTATTAAGATGAAAAAATAGACGCTTATCGCAATTTTACAAAACCTGTTATAATAATTTTCCTGAAACAGATAGTCAGGGAACACCCGTCCGCCGTACTGCCTGCGGCATAAACTCATTTTGGACAGCCACTCCGACACTTTGGAGTGTCGTTGAGCGGAGACTGTTTCACCCATGCGGCCAGCATAGCCAGACGGACAACCGTCCGACTCCGACACTTTGGAGTGTCGTTGAGCACAACGGCTTTCATTTTTTATAACCACTCCGACACTTTGGACACCTGTCCTGCACAACACGTTTTTCGTAATCTTGGTCTTATGGGGCCTATGGGTCCTATGGGTCCTATAGGTCTTATGGGCCATTTTTGACAGCCACTCCGACACTTTGGAGTGTCGTTGAGCACAACGCCTTTCATTTTTCATAACCACTCCGACACTTTGGACACCCGTCCCGCACAACACGATTTTCGTAATCCGGGTCTTATGGGTCCTATGGGCCATTTTGGACAGCCACTCCGACACTTTGGAGTGTCGTTGAGCAGAGACTGTTTCGCCTATGCGGCCGGCATAGCCGGACGGACAACCGTCCGACTCCGACACTTTGGAGTGTCGTTGAGCACAACACGTTTTTCGTAATCCGGGTGTTTATGAGAAGACTGGGAGTTCCGGGATATTGCCGTTACCGGCAATCGCTCACCCATGCTTCCCGCCCATAGGCCCCATCTGTCTTGCCCTTGCGTCCGGCATAGTTCCGGACAGGTGTAATTTTAAATTATGTCATAAATCCAAATCTTTTTTTATCCACAAAAAAAACAAAATAGTAACATTAAAAATTTTAACAATCAATTATCTATATATAGTAAATTTGTCAACCGGAACGGTGAAGATAAGTTCAAATAACGCGATTTTCAGTCATTGAAATTTTGCGGGTTAAATCAATAAAGCCTCCGTCTGACAAGTATTTTTAGGATAAAATATTTTCGCCGTTGGAGCAGGATGAATTTTGCAGTTCCGGCGGTGCGATCCATGTTGTAACAAAGGTTGGCGTGGAATCATCCCCCCGAGTTTCATATGGAGAAACAGTAGCCAAATTTTGTGTTGCTGATGTTTGATAAATATTATCTGGTCGGCTATATTTCGGTTTGTTGTAAAAAAGCAAAATTAAGTGCAAAATCAATGTGCACGAAAACACCAAAGCTAAAGTTTGCACTCCGGGCTTAATTTAACGGAACTATTTATACACTGTTTTATCTCGCTTCCCGCAGCGTCAGTTTATTGCACCGGGATAATACCAGCGTATTTTTATCTTCGATCAGCCATTCGAAATCCTCGCCTTTCTCCATTTTGATGGCCTCCGCGATGGCGGCGGGCATCACCACTTTAAAGGCGCGGTTGGTCGGCCGCTGGCCCTTTTGAATTTTCACTTTGCAACCCATTTATATAATTTCCTGTAAAAACGGTATTATTTAATTGTGAAAGCTTTTTCCAGGCTGTTGTTATTTTCGTTAACTTCCGTGACTATGCCCGCACTGTCGGCAACGACTTTTATCCTGCAGGCTCCGGCAGTTACGGCGACATTGTCCAATTTCAACGCGACCACCGCGCCTTTCGCCAGATCATTGTAGTTTACCGCGCCGACTTTGCTGTTATTGACATAGACCGCCGCAGTCTGTGCGCCGGGGCCCGCCGCGGTGGGACCGAAACCGACGTTGGCAATCTTGAAATTAACGGTTGTTTTGCCGGGTTTGGTTGAGGACAGCGTGATTTCTTTCACCGCGAGTTCAGGCCTGGTGTCAATGAGGAAAGTAGTGAAACCGGTATTATTAGTTTCGCGCATTTCCGCCACTTTATCGTTGCCGTCCGCCTTCACCATAATAGTATTGGTGCGCCCGGCAGTCACATACTGCGCGTCCAGAACAAAACTCAGATCCGCGGTCACCGCGCCTGCCGCGAGGTCGCCGTGAGCTACCGAGCCGACCAGTACATTGTTCCAGTAAATGTTCGCAGCGACAGTTCCGGAACTGGTTTTGACTGTGCCGATATTTTTGATCTGGAATTTAACGGTCAGCGGTTTGCCGGTCACCGGAGCGGCGGCCAGCCACACCTTGTTCACCACCAGGTCAACTTTGGAGTTGTTCAGCGGCATTTTCTGCGGGCCGGTGACTGTATCCGGCGGAACGTATGTTCCCTTGCTGATATCCACGCCGTTGCCGAAATATAAAGTTATGTCATCTTTGAATTCCGTCAGGCGCGTATTGGTCAGGCTGGCGCCTTTGATATTTTTAATGCCGTTGATGCCGCAAATCAGCTTGACGCTGTAAACAATGCCGGTGTAATTACCGGAGATAATCAGCTTGCCGGTTCCGGTGAACTTGCCGGCTTCATCCGGGCCGGCCGGCTTAACGAATGAATAACCGGACGGCGTGAATACCGCGCCGGTTTCATCAGTAATCTGCACGGTGTTTTTGTTGAGAGTTGAAAGAGTCACATCATTCATCTGCCACGGCAGACCGGGGCTCAGTATCGGGATTTCGATGGCAGTCTTATTTATAACCTGCGGATTGGCCGGGATCATCGGTTCATTGACTCTGGGCGCGAACGGCGAGCACTTCGGCTCGAACACCGTCATGTGACCGACATGGCCGCCGGAGCCGGTTGACGGATAGCTCTTGTGCGTACCCAGCCGTGCTTCGCCCATGTAGAAGCCGTCAAGCAGCATGAACATCATCGGCTCCATCTGCGAGACGCCGCGGATCCCGTTAGAGCTCCACCATGACTGGTTATACCCGGAATAAGGGCCAATATAGGACCCGTCATTTGAGTAAGCGCTGGTTGGGGTATACGCCATGTTGTCATGACTCATGCCGCCGCCCCAGGCGCAGAGCCCGAACACCTGGAAGTCGGCGGCGATATTCTGGCCCACAAAATAACCGTCAGCTCCATAGAGGTTGCCTTTGCCGTCCAGCGCAATGCCTTTCACCTGATTAAATATGCCGTCCGTCGAAAAAACCGACCAGCTTGCTCCGGCGCCGTCGGTTGAACGTAGAACGGTTCCGGGATTTGACAGCGCCATATACATGGTTTTGCCATTGGTGGATGGATCTGCCGCCAGGCCCCTGACATAAAAACCATAAGTGGAACCGTTATTTCCAAAAACTCCTCCTGTGTCATCAACGGCATTCATCGCGCTGATATTTACGATGTCAACCGCGCTTGGCGGGGTCGCGCTTTCCGTAACGCGCACAACATAATTCTTTTTCTGATAGGTGGAAGGCGTGCCGGCTATTAAATCCGTGGCATACTGAATGTTGCAGCCGACGGTGGCAATGACTGTCTTTGCCGACGGGGCGGCAATGACATTGCGGATGAAGTCGATAGTTACCGTCTTACAGTTCGCCGGAGGGGTTACTTTTTCCGGGATTACCGCATTCATATCAATCTGTTCCACTACGGATTTAGCCGTCAGGTCATACCGGTAAAGAACGCTGCCTTTGGAAACCCAGATGGTATTGGCGGAAGTTTTACCCATTTGCGGCGAAACCCCTTTATTATTAGCGTCAATCACATAGGGCGGCGTTACGGTTTTAGCGCTTTTGCTGTATTCAAAGATACTGGTGTCGGCGCCGGCGATCTGTGAAGACACTTTCTTTGTATTGGCATCAGTCCCGTAGTAAAATGAAAAATAGACCTTGTCGCTGTCAAACGGGTCCGGATAGATGCCGGCCGCGGCGGCATAGTCGCACTGCAACTCCGGAATGTCGTTCCAGGTTTTAGCCTGGCAGTCATAATACTGGATGCCTTTATAATGCGCCACCCACATATACTGGGAGTTCCTGTCATAGACCAGTTTCACCACCCGGTTGTTCTTCAACGTACTGCCGGCATCGGCATCGTTGGCATTGATATACTTTACAATCTTGCCGTCGGCATCGTAGACCGCGATGCCGGTGCCGTCATTAAGCATGGTTGCGCGATGAACGGCATCTGTGCAGGTGCTGTAAAAGCCGGTCTGGACATCAAACACATCTCTCCCGGTGCCGGCCCATAACTGATTATTAACCGGGTCGTATTCCACACAGGTCATGTGCCGGAACTTGGAATCGGAGCCGTCAAGCTTCACATAGCTGGTTTTAGCTTTGGTGGAGACATTGATTTTCTGAATTCCGCCGGTATTGCCATGTGAATCGTAAGCTGCCGGAAACGAACGGTAGACCATCATGATCGAGCCGGGCAGGAACGTCGCGCCGCGGGAGATGAACGGGTATTCCTGGACAAAGTCGCCGCCTGCATAATAGCTGTTGCCTTGGGGCCACTGGAAAAATGAATCCCAGGCGACATCGTTCAGGAAGCAGAACATCGTGTCTTTGGCGACTTTGTCAAAGCTTGTCGTAATCGTGCTGTCGGTGTTATCGACCAGAGTGGTGGTGGTTCCGTTCCACACATCCGGCGGAACCGGGTTCGGGGACGCGATTTCGATATTTCCGCGCCGGTTGATTTCGTCAATAACCTCCTGCCTGAAATACGGCGTAATGGTCAGCAGCTTCATTTTGCCGTTGGCTTGTTTCCTGTATGAATCATAGGCTGACGCCCCGGTATTGTCAATCATGCTTTTAACCGTCGCGGTGCCCAGTCCGTCCAGACGCCCGACAATGTAATAACCGAATTGGGTTTTAGAAAACTTTTTAGCAGAAAGACTGTTGCCGGAGGTCGCTATTACCGAACATGTTGCGGCTTTCAATGTGGAATACAAATTGTTCTTCAGTGTCACCCGGTAATAGCCGCCTTTATCTTCCACCGCAACAACCCCGGCAGACATCGCTGTATATCCGTCTTTAATATATATATTATCTCCACTTGCCAGACGAGATGCGTCTTTAAAGTCAATATAATTCTGTCCGGAAGCGGCATCGGCATAGAGTCCCAGATTCGGCACATTATTATAATAGAAGTATTTGTTGCTGGTAAAAATATCCGGAATGTCAGTATTCGCGGCGGATTCCGACAACTGGTACATCAGGAAAACGTCAAACAGATGATATTGGTCGATTTTCTCTATTACTTCGCCGGTGTAAGCGTAGGTTGGTATGCCGTGGGTCAATACGATATAATTGATCTTGTCCGTCAGGCCATTCTTGATCAGATGATTTTTGATGGTGGACAGCGCCGCCAGTTCATCATTATGGCTCATTCTGGCGCCAGTACCCAGCGCCGGCGCTACGCTGATGGCACAGACGTTCGCATCCGGAATATTGCGCGCGGCTTTGAAATACGCTCCAATCTCCTGTGATTCAGGCGATTTGGAATTTACCACCAGTAATACGTCATTGTAAGACGGCATCGCCAGCGCTGAAGATGCGGCGAGGCACACAGCCATCAACAATATTGTCATTCTGCATACGGTTTTTTTCATGCTGATGCTACTCCTTAAACTGCTTTTAGAATTTTAGTAACGCTGGGTGCCGGAAAGTTTCCTTCCTGGAATATCAAGGCCATCATGGCTCAATCTGGCGGACTTGGTTTTTGTTTTTTGAATTAACATTGCCTTTATTCTGATTATACTTGATTATACTACGATTATATTCAGATTATACTTGGCTGTCAATAACTGTTTTAAAGAAAAGCCATTTTTTTTAAATCGGGGAATTGCATCAGAAACAGAATGTCCGCAGTCCAAATAAAATACGCGCGACACTGTCGCAACATTCACTCCGGCCATTTCCGTAATTTGTCGAATCGTTATCTGCTTTTTCATATCAATCCATGTTTCGGGCAACCGGTTGCCATGAAGTCTAAAAAAAGACAACTAGTGCAACCGGTTGCCATGTATCTATTATAACAGATGCATGAAATATTGTCAATGCCTTAAATTCTAAAAAGCAGAAAAATAAAAATGTTTTTTCGACGGGAGTGTGCGGCAGGCGCTTTTATGAATAGCAGATTTAAGAAGCATCAATTTCCGGCTTGACCGGCAAAGTCAAGCGGACAGCACGGCGAAGCAATAAACGGTTTCCCGATCAGCCGGACGCGAGTCGCCGGGCATCTGCCCAAACGGGGATTACACGGGAAAGCGGAAATTAATGAACAATCGATGAATTATGCGGCAAGTTAAAGGCCGGGTAATTTTCAAATTTTTACTTCGCCGGATTGCGCCTTGACATTTTCATGGACTGCCTTATTTTATGTTTTATAATACCGGTAATTCCAGGAATTACAGGGGGAAGATATGTTCAATGGTTATCTCTTTACAACTCTCAAGCTAAATCCCTCCGATGTTTTTCATGCCTTAAACAGAAGATTACCTCCGGCGGACTTGAAAATCCGGAATACTTTGTCAAATTAAATAAGCCTGGGTTCGATTCCGATTTCACGGGGCGTCGCAAAGTATTATGGCGGTTGTTCCGTGGCGGGAGCCGGCGGCGAAACGGGCGGTCATTCACGAAACGTTCCCTTTTTAGCTCCGCCCGGATGTCGTTAATTTATAAATTTTAAAAATGGTGGTGACATGTTAAAGCGAATGGTGCTGTTTTGTGGAATACTGATAATCGCGGGTTATGCAAAAGGCGAAGACGCAGGAAGGAATCTGCTGCTAAACCCGGATTTCGAATTTCACGCCTTCGAAAACCACCGTTCGGGGAAATCCGTGAGTTTTGAGTCGAATAACACGGCATTTTGGAATTCTTCCGGCTCAAAGGAGATTACGGTAAAGCGTTCCTCACATGTGCCGGCCTCCCATAAACCGGATTTTTATGTCCATAATTTTGTCTATCTGGCGCCAGGCAGCAAGATATCGCAGTTTTTCACACTGCCGGAAGTTGATTTGCTCCCGGGAAAAGTGATCAGTCTTTATGCATATATGTTTCAAAATCGTCCAGGTTCGATAAAGGCCAAAATTACATTTCTGAAAATTGATTCTGAAAGCGGCGAATGGTCGCCGAAGGATTTCGGGATGGCGGATATCCGTAAATTTCCCAAAGTGTCAAGGGGGGAAATGGTGGTTGCTTCAGAGTCTGTCTGTGTTTCCCCGGTTGCCGGCAAAACAGAGTTAAGGCTTGAAAATATCAAAATTCCATCACTTGCGGATGGTGTGGCGTTCAAGAACATTGCAGGCATTTCAGTGGAATTTGAAAATTGTTCAACCGACGCCAAAGACGGCTGGGCATGGCTTGCAGCGCCTTCGCTGGTTAACGGAGATAAATCATTTTTCACGAGACAAACCTTGCGGGAAATGAATCCGCTTTACCGCCATATTCCGCGCACCATCCAGAAACTTTGGAAAGGCGAGCCGGTTCATATTGTAGTCATGGGTTCCAGCATTGACCGCGGCAGCGCCAATCCGCCGATGTATGTATATGATGAAAATGCGGCTTCACCCAAATTCAAACAGCCGCTTTGCGATTATTCAAATTTCGACACCAAACTGGTTGGACGTCCGGAGCTGAACGATTATTTCGGGCAGTCCCGGCACTGGTTCAGCTACTGCGGCAGGTTGAAAGTTGAACTGATGAAGAAATTTAATTTGCCGGCGGACAAGATACTTCTAAATTTCATGGCCTGCGACGGTTCCTGTATTGGCGAATCCCACTCGGGACTGCGTGAATACTGTTCGCTGTCGCTGCCGCCCAGTCCTGAACTCAACGGTCATAAAAGCAACAAAACCTGGCTCGAATTATATCCCGATCTTTTCAAGCGCCCGGAAGGGCCCCGTCCTGATCTGGTCATCTACGGCAGCGGCGCCAATGAAAAAACCGACACTCCGAACGAAATCGCCGTATTCGAAGGAGCAATCCGCTGGATTCAGCGTAATTATCCGGATACCGAATTCATCTTCTGCCCGTTTCAGAATTATGGCGGCTATACTTCCAATGCCGGCGATATGCAGGCGCTGGCGTTGCGCTATCAGATTCCGTATCTGGATTTCGGCAAAGTTTCTGACGACCTTGCCGGTATCTGCGATCCCCAGGCGATAGTTCCGGCGGACGGCCATCCCCAGGCCGCGGCGCATTATATCTGGTTCAAGCAGTTGGAGAAAGCTTTCGAATGCTGGGATCCGGTCGTAACGGGAATCGTTCAGTTGCAACTGCCGGAGCGTCTGCACCAGAACACCTATGGCTGGGAAGGCGAAATGCTTTCCTATACCGCGGAAAATCCGAGAATTAACCGGAATCGTTTTATTCTGGACGATACGGCGGTCAATCTCTGGGGGACGGTGAATCCTGACTCGAAAAAATCAAAAGTGATTATTGACGGCCGGGAAATACCTTGCAGAGCAGGTCAGTTCAAGGGAAAGGATCTGCGCAATTCGCTTTTCCGTCACGGCGATCTGAAACTTGGTGACCGGCATGTGCTGGAACTGCCTGAGAAGGATTCAAAGATAACTGCGATTGATGCTAAAATCTGCTCGAACCGTGTATTCTATCCGGTCAGCAATCCGCTCTGGCTGCTGGATGGATTGGCCGTTCAGCCGTTTAAATCATTCTATGGCGCGCCTTACGGAACTGTCCGGATAATTATTCCTCCGGGAAAAAGTATCGAAATCGAAACGGCGGCAACTGATCTTTCGATTGCTTATGCTGATACAGATAACGGCGGAAAATTGAACGCGTATGTTGACGGCAGGCTGGCGCTTTCTGTTCCGACCGGCGTAAAATACACTTTCATTGACGGAGAATCTCAGTATCTCGAAAATCGTAAAGGCATAACCGGACTGTCTTTCGGATTGCATCTGGTGAAAATAGAAGCTGCCGAAAAACCGGTTACAGTCCTTGGCCTGTTCTCATATGATTCCCGCCCGAACAGCAGTTGCAGCCGCAGTTTTGCCGGACTGGCCGCCGCCGGACAGACGATTAATTTTTCCATCCCGTTCAAGGCGCGTCCTGTTATTTTCTGCAATGGCGGAATCCAGGTGAAGAATTCCGATATCACGCCTTCGGCGGTGACTTTCTCCGGTACCGGTACTGGCTCCTTTACCGCTATCGGTGAATAATATCAACAATAGTATTTCCAGAGAGATAAGGAGTTGGCTCAAACCATTTTTGATTTTTAAGACTTCGGCATTGCTGATTGACAAATAGAGGAAGCACTATTAGTTTTTGATGTGTATGATTCTGTTTATTGATAATTTTAAGAACCACAGGGGGAAGATATGTTCAAGGCAATCGCTTTCAACGGCAGTCCGCGCAGGAACGGCAATACGCACATAATGCTGAGCAAGATGCTGGAGCCGGTTGCCGCGGCCGGGATCGGGACGGAATTGATTCAGGTCGGCGGAAAGATGCTCCACGGCTGTATGGCCTGCGGCAAATGTGCGGAGAATAAAAATAATCAATGCGTAATTGTCAATGACATGGTCAACGAGTGCATTGCAAAAATGCTGGAGGCCGACGCCATTATCTTCGGGTCGCCGTCCTATTTTTCCGGAGTCACGCCGGAGCTGAAAGCGTTGATCGACCGGTCCGGCTATGTCGCGATCGCCAACGGCAGAAAGTTCAAACATAAAATCGGCGCCGCCGTTGCGGTTCACCGGCGCGGCGGAGCGGTAAATGTCTTTGACTCGATCAATCACATGTTTCTGATGTCGCAGATGATTGTGCCGGGTTCGCTGTACTGGAATTTCGGCGTCGGCCGGGAATCCGGCGAGGTTGCCGGCGACCAGGAAGCCATGAACAATATGAAAGATCTCGGTGAAACCATTGCCTGGCTGATAACCGCGCTCCGGAAAAATCCGAAAAGCGAAAATCCGTTCGTCCCCGCCGGCGTTGAATAATTTGATGCTTCAATAAATAAAGAGGTCTCAGGAGCCGTTAAAGTTTATTTATGAACAACTCCTTACGGCGAATTGTGCAGCGACAGCAGTCGGGTTTTACGAGTTTTTCTATTTTATTTTCATCATTTTTTACTCTTTCGCCATTGTCTGCTATTGACAAAATTCATTACTGATACTATTATCTACCTAGATAAACCATAATAAACCTAACTAGACCTAGTAATATGACTAATGAAATACAATTTAAACAGGAAGCGCTTTATGGAATACTTGAGGCGGATATTCTTTCCGGCAAGTACGAGGAAGGAGCGCAATTGCCCAAGGAAGTGGAGTTTTCAAAAACCTTAGGGGTAGCAAGAGGAACTTTGCGCAATGCGCTAAATACCCTTGAAAATAAAGGTCTGATTGTCAGATTACGCTCGAGAGGAACCTTCGTAAAACCGCGTTGTGCAAAAAACGATATCAAGAAAATTTTGATATTGCTTGATATGAGCCAGAAAGATGACATAACCTGTCCGAGTAATTATATCATCCCCGGAATAGAAAGCGTTGCGAAAAATGGAGCAAAGACAGAAATATGGCCGTTGCAATTTCTTAATGAGATGGATCTGGATTCAGGGATTAAATTTCTTAATAATTCATTTGCTGATGGCGCTGTAATATTCGGAGGCTGTTATAGCGGGAAAGAGAATTATATCCGGATGCTTCAAGAGTTTCGCAAACCGGTAGTGATGGCCAACTCTTATCCCGGAGATACGGCAGTGACAGGTTTTGCGTCTGTCAGGACAGAATCACGCGGTGCCTGGAACGCGGGGATCAAGTATCTGAAATCCAAAGGACATCAACGTATAGCCACAATTACTTATCCGTTAATGCGTGGTTACGAAAGTTTGGATACATACCGTGAATTTCTTGAATCGGAAGGTATATATCATCCCGGGTTTATTAAAATAGCACAGAATAATTATGAATCCATAAAAACCGCTTTTCAAAGTTTGATGGGTATGGAACATACGCCTACGGCAATAATGTGCTATTCAGATTTTTATGCCATCCACCTTTTGAAAGCCGCCAGGGAATATGGAATAAAAATTCCGGAAAATTTGGCAGTGATGGGATATTGCGGTTTCCCCGGAAGCGCATATCTTGACCCGCCGCTGTCAACTGTTGATTACCATTATTTTAAAATTGGCGAAACGGTCATGGAAATGCTGAAAAAGGCTGATGAGTGGTTTAATGTCAAACACGTTTCACCGCCGGATATTCTCTATCCGTATGAGGTGATAGAAAGAACAAGCACCCAAACATCAAGAATAGAAGGAGCTTTCTTATGAAATCGAATAAATCCAGTTTTACGCTTATCGAACTCCTCGTGGTGGTAGCGATCATAGCAATTTTGGCCAGTATGCTGCTGCCCGCCCTCAACAAGGCAAGAATGCATGCATACAGCAGCGCATGTGCAAGCAATGTGAAACAATTCGGCACCGGCATGGCCATGTATGCGTGTGATTTCAACGACTCGCTTCCGCTGTATTATGTGACTTCCGGGGGCTGGAGCACAAACTACAGTTACTGGTATCTCTCGATGGCCTCTTACCTTGGCTATTCCGCCGCAACCCTGAACAAGTGCAAAACATTTAAATGCCCGTCGCATACCACGCTTTTCGGCGGCGGCAATGCCGGCACCCCCTATCCGACTCAATCGTGGCAGCCGTTCGCGAGTTACGGCATGAATCAGTCAACATTCCAAAAATCCAAACTCAATAAATGGTCCAGGCCTTCTTATTGCCTGGTACTGATGGATGCATACAGTACAAGCACGCTTTACAGCGGTTTTTATGTAAATGGCGACAACCTTGATCCTAATTACATCAGACATATGGGCGCTGCCAATTATCTGCTGGGGGACTTTCATGTGGAAACCATAAAACGGATGCCGGAGGCAACAAAAACTGCATGGATGTACGGGGCGGATTACAAAAGGTGGGTTCCTTACCAGTAACTATTCTGCTGAATTCGGGTTTATGACTGCAATTATAGAATAATAACGCGAGGATTTCATTGTGCTGAAAAAGTATTTGGTTGCCGCACTTGGATTTGCGGGCATCCTGCTCCCGGCAGGCAATATCAATCTGATTGAAAATGGCAGTTTTGAAGATAAAGCGGATAAGCTGTATCACTTTAACGCTACCAGAAAACTGGATGACGGCAAGACCTTAATTAAAGCGGCAGCGGAAGAAGTCGCATACGGGATTGCTGCGGACAAGGCCAGGACCGGCGCCAGAAGTCTCCGTTTTCAATCGAATATAGCTGCCGGCGGAACCGCGATGGATTACGTGCCTAAAGTGCCGTTGAAAAGCGGCGTCAAATATATCTTTACCGCATATTATTTTATCAAGGCCGGCGAAAACCCCGGTAAATTGCGCGTTTCCGGACGTGTAGTATTTTTTGATAAAACCGGAAAAACAGTTAAGTACCTGTTCCCTGAAGCTCCCGCGACTCAGAATGAATGGTTGTCCTTGAAAATTGAATTCTATCCTCCGGTCGGTGCTGAAGCCGCGGCTTTCACTTTGTGGTCTGATGGCGGCGCAAGGACTATCTGGTGGGATGATATTTCGCTTGAGGAAACATCTGCGGAGAAAGCAACCTCGGCATATTCATATCAAGCTAAAATCGCCGAAATTTCCGACATGCTTGTGTGGAAAAATACGCCGAATGTGAAAACGCCATACAAGGGGATTCCGGAAAACCTCGCGGCGGGGCAACTGGAATTGTCATGCGCCGTCAATGAATCTGAACCATTCCAACTGGTACTGACGCCGGGGAAAGATTTGTCAGATATTTCACTTGATTTTACCGACCTCAAAAATAACACCGGCGCAAGCATCGGCAAGCAGAATATATCCTGTAAATCAGTCGCTTTTATAAATATAAAAGAAGCAGACAATCCGAGCATTGTGGGAATGAATGCCGACCCGCTGATGCCTGAAAAAACAGTTTCCCTTAAAACCGGCGTTAATTCTCCATTCTGGATAGTGATTAATGTTCCTGAAAAAACAGCTCCGGGAATATATGAAGGGTTCATAAAAATAAGGAAAGGGGAAAACGAAATATCAGCGCTGCCGGTTTCACTGAAAGTCCGTTCTTTCTCGATTCCGACGGTTCCATTTTTGAAAGCAGCGTTTTATGCCAGAAGTTTTCCCTCGCAAATGGGTAAATTTGACCACAGGTCGCCGGACGAGACCTGCGAAGATGTTTTTGAAAACTTGAAAAATCACAGGATAAGCGGAAACCAGGGATATGGCGTACCTGTTCCCAAATATGAAATTCATAATAATATCCTTGAAATAACGGACTGGTCGCCGGTCGATAATTTCATGTCGCAGAAAATAAACAAATACAGCATGAACTGGTTCAAGATGGCGCCGCTGGGTTTTTACGGCGACAATTCCGGATGGTTTGATAATAAAACAGCACTTATATTCGGCAAAGACATACAGACTGCGGAAGGCCGTTCTGTTTTAACTCAGTATGTAAAACTTTTAAGCGCGCATTTGAAAGAAAAAGGATGGTTCGATAAATCCTGTTCTTATATATGGGACGAACCGCCGGAACCATTTCTAAAATCAGTAAGCATGCTTTGTGACGCAATTCATGGCGGCGATAAGGATTTCAACGTTTTCATTACCCGTAAAATAACCGCTGAACTTAAAGGGAAGGTAAATACATGGTGTCTGCCGTTCGGGCCCGGCTACATTGATATGGATGAAATAAAGGACAGCCGCGTCCGCGGTGAAAAATGCTGGATTTATAATTGGCCGGTACATATTGATGATTATGAATATATACAAAACAGGCTATTCCCGTGGCTGGCATATATGATTGACGCGGAAGGCGTACTGCTCTGGCAAATCCTGCACGCTAACGGCGGAAATCCGTGGACGGAACTGAATACGACATATGCGAATGGCGCCGCCACGCTTCTTTATCCGCATCCGTCAGGCATGGGGCCGTATATTGATTCGCAGCGTTTTGCCATAGTCAAAGAAGCCATTGATGATTATGACTACTTCAAGATTCTGGAAAACAAGATTGATTCGCTTAAAAGGGGATGGGGCAGGCCCAGAGTGAAAGAAATCATCTCGGCGCTGATTTATAAACCGCCGTTCGATTACATCAACGACAGTTCGCTGCTGTACCATATAAGGGATGAAATAGCGGACGAAATAGAATCTATGGACAAAAAACCGCTGCTGCTGGTTCAGACAATACCGTCCGATAATTCGAGCACGGTTTTAAACGAGGTGCAAATCAACGGGATTTGTGAACCCGGCGCAAAAATAAAAATCAATGACGAGGCAGTTACCACAGCGGGAATCGGCACATTTCTCAGAAAAATCACGCTTAAGTCAACCGGCAAAAACCTGATAAAGATAGAAGCAGAAAACAACGGGGAAAAGAAAACTGTCTACAGGACAATAACGCTCGAAAAAGATCCGCAATTGGGAACATTGAAAAAACTGCTGGCAAAAGCCGCGTCGCTTAATGTTAACGTTGAGGCATGCACCGTGATTTATGACGCGGCTTCAAACTCAAAAGAATATTCGGTGAAACAGAAATCCGAAGTTGCCGCCACCGTTACGGTATGTCAGAAGAAAATCATTCAGGCGGAACTGGACGGCGAAGCGAAAAATGTTAAAAACAAACTCTATACCGCTTTTTTCAGCCGTGCCAGATGGGCTGGCGAACACGGTTTTTTTGAGAAGGCCGAACATTACCTTAAAGAAGGCGGGAGAATAAATCCCGATAAAGATTTATCGCACGGCTCCTGCTCAATAGAGGTGGTAAAAAAAGATGGTCATTTCGGCTTTATTCTAAAAAACTCTGTAATTGAAATTATCATTCTGGAGTCAGGCGCCAGGATACTTGATTTTAAGGTCAATGGCGTCTCATGCCTGCGCCAGGGAAACCCGAACGACTATCCGGAGGAAGTCAGGGCTGACATGAAAAAATGCATCGAGGCCGTGGAACTTAAATTCAGGCCGAATCTCGGCGGCTATGAAGATGCAGGCATGGAGCAGATGGCTGTCTCGTATGCAGACTGGGAAATCTCCGTAGTGGATTTGCTGCCTGATAAAATAAGTATCAGTGCGGAAATAACCTTTCCCGGCGATAAATTCAGACTGTGCCGCCTCATGACCATCGTAAAAGATGATCCCAGAATGGAAGTGAAGTATACCATAAAAAATATTCAGCCGGGCGGCTTCAAATCAGATGATCCGCACGCCTATGATTTCCCATGGCGCGGGCATGCCGATATCGCGATTGGCGGGAACCCGGAAGGCAATATATTGGTAATTCCGGCAAGTGAAAAATTGAAATGCCTGGAGTTTTCTGCTAAAAATCCGATATTTTACGAAGTTAAAACACTGCCGTTGACCGGTCGCTATGCCGGCAGCTTTTCGCCGGTGGAAAAAACCGGGTTCGCGCAGATATTGGATGACAAAATCAAACATCTGTATATATGGTTCCAGTCAGCGGCGAATAATCATGGTTCAGTATTGGTTTACACTATTGAACCCAATAAGAGTATCGGGGTAAAGCCGTTCATAATCGAACCCGGCAAAGAAGTTTCTTTCACTAATTACTTTGCCGGCTTGAATGACATCAAAACAGAAGATGATTTCAAAAAACAGGTAGAAAAATACAAAGATAAACCCTTTGTGAAATAAGGAACCCGCAACATATCTGAATTTAAACCTGCTCCGTCAACTGCAGAAGCAGGGTTTAATCAAATGGAATGCTTAATTCCATTTCTTTGTCAAACAGAAGAGTTTCCGGCATGAACAGCGGCGGCTCAACCTTTGACGGCGCCGGCGGAAAGTCCGCGGACGAACAGTTTCATGCAGAAAATGAACATGATGATAAGCGGGATGGATGCAATGGTATAACCGGCCATCAGTTCGCCCCAGTTCTTCGTATATTCGCCTTCCAGGCGCAGCAGGCCGACCGCAATAACCTGCAAATTGTTGTCGCGCAGATAGAGCAACGGGCCGACGAAGCTGTTCCAGTTGCCGATAATGCTCAGGATGGCCAGGGTTCCGATGATCGGCATGGACATCGGAATGACAATATGCCAGATCTGCTGAAGAATAGTCCCCCCGTCTATCTCAATTGCTTCGAACAGGTCTTTAGGAATTTCCTCGATGAAATTCCTCAGCACATAGATGGTGAATGCCTGGGCAGACGCCACGCCCAGGGTGATCAGCGACCAGTGGCTGTTGTAAAGTCCCAGGGCGGTAATCAGTTTAAAGGTCGGAACCATGTTTGCCACGCCGGGATACATCATCAGCAGAATAAACATGGAGAACAGGATATTCGAGCCGGGCGCTTTGAATCTGGCGAAGAAAAACGCGCCGAGGACCGCCACCGCCAGCCCCAGGAAAGTCGTGGTAAAGGAAATGAAGGTGGTATTGAATATTTTGTCGCCGATATGAGACCAGCCGACAACAAAATTATGCCAGTGGAACGGCGCTTCCGGCAGCCATGGATTTCTGGAAAACTGCTGATTGTCTTTCAGGGAGATGTTAAGCATCAGGTACAACGGCAGGAATGAGAATGCGAATATAACCCAGATATAGAAATGCTTTGAAAATTCAGCAAGCTTTGATCTGACTCTTCTGGCCATTTTGTTAAACTCCTATTTATTGATGCGGACAAGTTTATTGTTGGTGAAAGTCAGCAGCAGCGTGACCAGGAACAGCAGGAATCCGACTGCGCAGCCGTAACCGAACAGCCCTCTGGAAAAAGCCTCGCGGAAAATCAGCAGGCCGGGAACCGTGGCAATGCCGTCAGGTCCGCCGGTCTCCCCGACAAACAGATAAACATTTTCCCAGCTTTGGACGGTGCTGATCATCATCAGCACCAGGTTAATCCTGATCTGGGTCATAATCAACGGCAGCTCCATCTGAAAAAATATCCGCAGCGGCCCGGCCCCGTCAATCTCGGCGGCTTCGTAGATGTCTTCCGGAATGTTCTGAAGGCCGGCCAGATAAATCAGCACGCCAAACACCCCGACCCAGGGGAAACCCATAAAAATTAGCGACGGAATAAGCAGATACTCGCTGGACAGCCATTGAATGATCTCGGTGGGTCCCAGCAGGCCCGCCGCCCGCAGGACTTCATTAAGAATCCCGGCGTTCGGCTCGTAAAAATATTTCCACATCAGGATGAATACCATCGCCGGGATGACCATCGGAATGACAAACAGCACGCGGTAGGCATAACCCCAGCGGTCACTGATGATATGGTGCAGAATTGCCGCCGTGATAATCGGGATTATCATCTTAAACAGATTGGAGACGATGAAAATGCCGACAACGCCGAACGAACGCCACAAGTCCATATCACGGAGTACTTTGCGGATATTGTCCAGGCCGGTGAATTCCTCGACCATGTTTCCGTCCCACCGGTAGAAAATATGGACGGCCCCGTTGAAGATCGGGTAATAGTTGAACAGCAGCACCAGGCCCAGCGGGATTGCGACTAATAAATATACCGGCCAGTAATAACGCAGCTTTTTAAATGATATTTCGACCGCCATTTTATTTAGCTCCTGTCTTCATGCTTTCAAGTGTTTTGTCCGTCATCAGAATATTTCTTAAGTTTCGATACTGGGAAATCAGATTTTCAAAATTCATTTGCGACCTGGTTTTCAAGCGACCGGCATCCGCGGGCGTCAGTTCTCTCTGTTTCAGTCCCAGCGCGGATGTGCTGCGCACGGTTTCGATGTTTATCATATTGCGTTTTTCGTTTTCGATCATTTCAATGATCTCGTCATGCATGTCCGGAATTCTGCTGATGAAATCCTTCCAGAAATATTCCTGCGGTTCCGGCGTTTTGCTGATAATTGCCGCCTCGATTACTTCATATACCTTTTTGTAGCTTTGAGTTCCGAAAGAAAACGGGAATGTTATATTTGCCCGTTTCGATCCCGGCAGCGGCTGCATTTTTTCCATAATGCCGGTATATTTTACTTTTTTGACGGCGGCCAGCCACTTGCTGTGCTCAACCATGGTCATCTGATTGATTTTCCAGGAAGTGATAAACTGAAGGAATTCGAATGCCAGATCAAAGTGCTTCGTGGCTTTGGGGATGCCGAACAAGCCGCCGACGCCGACACCCTGTTCAGACGGCCTGCCTGCAAAGTATTTTGAATATTTGTGATCAGGGCCGATAACCGGAACATCTATAATCTCCACTTCAAACGGAGAATTATTAATCATCGAAAACGCATTCCAGGTACCTTCGGGAAAGAATCCGACGTTGCCGGCAAAAAACAGAAATTTTGTCTGCTCCAGGTCGGTGGATGGAAATCCGTCACAGAAATAATTGCCGATTTCGGCGAGGATATTAATTGCCGCCAGTTGCTTTTCCCTGGATAATTTTCCTTCACGCAATCCTTTGAGGATGTCCACCGAAACCACATCGGCACAGAATTCCGGCAGCGTATCGTTTAAGTCGGAATTCACTTGGGCCTGATAATAGTCGAGAAGCTGGCCGATAGTGCCGCGGTCGAAACCTCTTACCCCGATCGGGATGACCGGCTTGCCGACTTTCTTCCCGTATGCCCGCATTTTTTCACAGATATTCAGCCATTCAGTGAGCGTTCCGGGTAGTTTGCGGCTGCCGGTGGCTTTCTCCAGCAAGTCCATATTCACATACATGCGGAATGTATGAATAAAAATGCCGATGCCGTAATATTCCGCATAATTCCAGTCAAGGCCGCCGCGCATGTCATCAACATAGGAGTCTTTCCACGGGATGCCTTCCAACGGAGTTCCTTTATTGAACGGGTTGGGACTGCCGATATATTGAGAAAGGGGGGTGAAATACTGATTTCTAATATCTGAGGTGCCCAGTAATTCGATTAAATCGGCCGGGTCGCCGCCGACCAGTTGGGTCATAAACCACTGTCCGTAGCCTTGAATCGGCACTGTCGTCTGGAACACTTTGACTTTCTGGCCCTGCCTGGCTTTGTAATCTTCAAACAGTTTTATTGCTTCATCAAAGCCCTGCCTGAATCCGTCTTCCAGTTGCCAGTGCGCAAAAGTTATGGTTTTTACATCTTTATCCCGAAATTCGCCGCCTTTCTGGCCTAGTACCACCATGATTATGGAGACGATATAAAACGCCAGCGCCAGGATCAAGCCTAATTTCTGAAATTTTGACGATCCGGTATTTTCGTCGTATTTATCTGCCATGACAAAATGTCTCCCTATTTTTTACAGCCCAGTTCTTCAAGGTATCGCTCGACTATCGGAACCCGGTTTGAAGAAGGAAATTTCTCCAGGAAGTTTTTATATGCTTCAATCGCTTTCTGACTGTTTCCCAGTTTGACCTGATATATCCTCCCGATCCGGAACATGTTATCCTGTTCCAGAGTGGGGTTGGCGATCCCGAGTCTGACCGCCGCTTCCAGGTGTTCAAGCGCCTGTTTATAATCCTTTTTAACCGCGATGTACTCATAATCAGCGAACAGGTGAACAGGCCCCAGAAGTTTCGGATCTCCTTTGAACGATTTGATGAAGTCCTCCACATTCTGGAAGGCTCTGGCGGAAACTGCCGCATCGTGACTTTCAATCAGCGGCTGGTTTTTGTAGACTACGGCATAGCAGGCTTCAGTGGAATCATGGCTCAGTTTGATGATTACATCATAAATATCATTAACTTTTACCTCATCCGCAATATTGCCATAAATATCTTTGCGATCCTGGATCAACTGGGCGACTCTGGCATAGGCCAGCGCGGTTTGTATTTTCAGTTCACGGGGCAGATTGGAATCGCGGTAAAGTTCTCCCAGCTCCTCAAATCCATGCGGGATGTTCTGCGAGTCTTTATCGTGTATAAGGCATAATGCGTTTATCAGCTTTCCTTCCGGCTTGTTCTTTTGCTTCAAGGCCAGTTTTTTTGCTTTGCTGAAATTCTGCTCGGAATAAGCCTGAAACATTTCGTCTGACGGATTGCCTCCGGCCGCGGCCGTCATCGCGGCGACTGCCGCCGCCATGAACGCCAGCAATTTAAGCTTGCTCATCATTCCTCCAGTTTATGATCTGCAATTTATTGGAATGCAATATAAATCCTGAACGTCTGATGTTCAACAAAAACATTCCGGAATGTCATTTTAATGGCGCCGCCGCCATCTGCCTGAAAATGGTTGCCGGAAATCATTTTACCCGGAATCGCACAACTTGAACGGCTGTCAGCCTTCCGGGAAATCCCGTCTTTCTCCATGCAGACGGGTTTCCGCAGTCAGCTTAATCTGGAATCATTTAATATTATTTCTTCTTTTCGGCCTTCTCCACCAAATCATGGTCAGCCGCTGAAACATGCCCTTCCACCCAGCCGTCATCCAGCGGATTGTCTTTTCTGGTGTTAAGATCGTGGAACAGCCGCTTCATGTCAATGATGCCGCCGATCATAAACCATACGGTTGAAATAACTCCCACGACAGCAGCAACAATAAGATTGGTAATCAGGAAGTATCCGCTCCACCATTCCGGCGACAGCGGCCAGAACATGTTCCAGATCAGAACCCCGACAAACGCAAAAAGGAATTGATAGACAATCGAATAAATAAACACCGACCATGCAATAATCTTATCCCCCCTGGTGTATTCAGGGTCGATCCCGATAAGCGTGTTGTAAAGGTGTTTCAATCTGCTGCGAGTAACCTTTTTGTGTTCTCCTGAAACAGAGTATTTGCCGCGGTGCAGCATACGGTCAAGATTGTACGGCTCTTTGCAAGTCAGCCACGAGACAATGATATAAGCTAAAATGCCGGCAATCATCGAAAAGAAGTAAATTTCGCGGGAGTTAATCGGATATTTCACCGGATCCATGGTCCAGACTATATATGGAGCAAACGGCGAGGAAACTGTTCTTAAAAAGTTATCCAGCGGTTCCACTATGTGTAAACGTTCAATCCATGGATAGAGATAATCCGCCCAGTTGCGCTGCAGAATCATTCCGCCGACTGCGATCCCGGAACCGAACAGCAGCGATGCCCATGCGCCAAGCGTTGTTCCGAAGCGGCTGTACAGGCCGAAGATCATAACCGGTCCCGCGCCGCCCAGCCAGATGGAGGTAGTAATTGTAAGGAACATACTGATGTAATCTAAATTTGTGAATAAAAGCGATACCAGAAAGAAAAATATCCCGACCCCGGCGGAACAGCCGCGCAGCCATTTAAGATGCTGCTCCTTGGTGAAAGGAGTTTTTCTGAGCGGCATGATCACGTCCTGAATGAGGGTTGCGGACGCATTGAAAATTCGCGAAGCATCGGTTGACAGCATGAGCATGACCATCAGCAGACAGAATATGCCCATCAGAACAGCCGGGAAAATATTCTTCATGGTCAGCGGCATCATCATCTGATAATACAGCGTTCTGAACTTCTGGAAAACCGCATTCCCGTTTTCCCCCTCGTTCAGCGTTTCTTTTACTGTTTTAAAATAGGCCGTATCGTTGTTATTCTCGCGGGAAAGCGGTTTGTCAACACCGATAATATGCTTTACTTCCGGAATGGCGTTGACTCTGTCAATGACTTTCTGCCGGATATTTTCGTCTTTTACCACTTCCCCCGCGACCTGGCTTGTCAGTTCGCAGCGGATTTTCTTGGCTTGCGCCGAGAAATTTGAGTGCGTCATAAGAGTAATAACGGCTACTGAAACTAGCAGGCACATGACTACGCTGAAACCGTTTCGCCAGGCGCCGATGATACCGGCCATTTTCTGTTCATGCGGACTTCTTGCCGAACCGCTGGTGTCATTGCCGATCCAGCTTGCACGATTCAGGATACTGGCAAAAATGGCTACGAACAGCGCAAACAAATTGAAATCTCTGAGTTGAGTAACATCAAACGGATTCAGGAAATTTTCCCCCGGTACCCGGTCCAGCATGACCGGAGAGATTTCCCCGCCCCACGAGAATTTGGTCAATATGAAGACCGTGAAAATAACGAAAATGGGATAACTCATAAGTCCTTGAAAACAATCGGTGATGATCAAGGAAATGCGTCCGCCGGGCATGATAACCAGCATTGCCAGAATCAGAACAAACCCCAGCAGCAGCGCAAAGGTCGAGACTCCCACGCCGCAGATCGTAAAGGAATGCGGCAGGCCGATGTAGTAAATGAAAAAACGGGCGGCAACCGCGGGTGCGATGGCATTCGCCAGCATTTCTGATATCGTTCTGAGCGATGCGGCGAATATGCGGAACCGTCTGGAATAACGCATTTCCAGAAACTGCCCCAGCGACAAAGATCGAGTTTCGCGAAAGCGGTAAACACAATATCCGCTTAGCGCGATAACCACTGAGAGTGGAATCATCACGCTTCCCCAGAAACCCAATGCATATCCGCACTGGTATTTTTCTTCGACCAGCGCCACCAGGGAAATAATCCCCAGGCCCGCCTCCAAATCACCCACACAGATCACATAACGGCCGGCAACTCGGCCCGCGGCAAGGAAGTCGGCAACTCCCCGGACATACTTGCGGGAATATAGTGCCAAAGTTATAGCTGCGGTTACCGGAATAATTACAATACACCATGAAATCCAGTTCATTGAGCAACCTCTTCTGTAAATGACTTTAGTTTAATCCCGATCGATGAAAGACCCGGTACAATTCCTGGAACAATGTGGAACTCCGTCTCACATGCCATCATCAATTTACGCCTGCTCATTCTGCCTCCAGTTACTTTATTTATTTTGAATATTATGAAATATCAATCAATACCTTATCCGGAACGTCTGCCGCTCAATAAAACCGCTCCGCAATGTCATTTTAATCGTATCGCCGTCATCTATTTGAAAGTGGTTCCCGGAAATCATCTTTCCCAGAATCGTACCGACTTTTTCAACCGGCGGCGCCGCCGTCGTAATATTGTATGCTCTGAAATTAGGATTGTTGTCAAACGAAATCAACTCGAACCGCTCCGGGCATTTTACGGCTTCTTTGGCGGTCATATCCAGCAGCGCCACCGCGTCCCTGTCTGAAGCCGTGACTACACATATATGGTCGCTGGATTTTTTTATTATATCCGCCATCTCGGCAATTTGTGAAGAAAGCTTTACCCCGGGCCGTTCTTTTTCCCCTGACAGGCCAAGCACAATTCCATGATACCGGTCAAGCGCCCATTTGGGCTCCAGACTGCGGGAGGACAGGAAATATATATTCCGATGTCCGCTCCGCTTTAAGATCCTTCCAACCATGAACCCGTCATTGTACGGTGAAAGGGCAATGCAGTTGAGCGGCATTTCCGGCATAATGAGATGTCCGGTATTATATACATAGATGTCAGATTTGTACAGCATCAGTATTTCCGGATGTGACAGCATCTCGTCCAGTTTGCCTGCGTATTCCGGAAAGAGGATAAGGCCGCAGGACCCGGCGTTATTCAGGGATTTGATAAATTCAATCATGCTCTCAGTGTCGATATCCGGATATTCCTTGTGAATGACGATGAACCCTTTACGTCTCAGTTCCGATTCCAGAATGCTTACGGTTCTGTCGTTCCAGTGTATTATCAGATCGTTTCTGAAAGAATATAACAGATGAATATATTTTTCTGACGGATTCAGAAATTGTTGAATCGCGGCCGGCGACACTGCCTGGGAAACAAAAGTTCCCAGTCCGCGCGAGCGTTTGACGATGCCTTCATTCTCAAGCTCTTTTACTGCGCGGTGTCCGTTCATTCTGCCAGTCTTGAATGTGGCGGCAAGTTCTTCGCCGGAAGGTACACGCTCCCCCGGTCGCAGTTTCTCTTCCGCGATAAGGTTGATTATATAATCGTGAATGTCTTTAATTTGCTTGTTCATTGATTCCATTCGTAAAATCTCAAAGTATCAAATGCATTTTGATATTATATACACGGGAGCTGTTTTTGCAACCGTTATCGGCGATGTACAGCTAAATAAGTGGAATATTTTTCCAGGAAACATTGAATTCAGGCGGCGGGATTTTTTTTGCTTTTAATTTACCTTTTTTCGGAAAACTAATTGACAAATCATGCACACGTGTGTATTATTATGGTAATTATCTGATAACAACGAGACGACAGATGTTGACAATAAAAGATATTGCCGCAAAATTGAATCTGGACCATTCGACCGTTTCAAGGATTCTTAACGGACGGACGGAAAAATATAAATACAGACCAGAGACGATTGAACTGGTCAAGGCATATGCGGCCGGACATGGTTTCAGGAAAAATTCTGTGGCCTCCGCGCTTAAAAGCGGCAGAGCCGGTTTGATCGGAGTGACGGTTCCGGATGTTGGCAATCCGTTTTTCGGCAAGCTGGCATCACTTATAGATTTTGAATTAAACAGGCATGGCTACCGGATGCTGCTGGCAAATGGCGGCGATTCAATTATCAATGAACGCAAAAATCTGGAAGCGTTTCTTTCCTACCGGGTGGACGGAATTATATATTCTCCATCCAGGCAGCTTCCCTTTGATATGCTCCGCAATACGAATATCCCGGTCATTACGGTGGATAACTGTCTTTCGGACGAACTTCCTTTTGTCGGCCTTGATAATGATCTGACTTTCGGGATTCTGGCATCGTTCATCAGGACAAAGGGTTATAAAAGTACAGGAATAATCTGTTATGACAGCGGACTGGAGCGCGAAAAGGCATTTCTTAAACAGAATTCCGGAAGCTTAAAAGTAATCAGTGCGCCGCGCAACTGCCGGCAGGACGAAACTTGCCGCGACCAGATTGAATGGCTGCTGCAAAACGATTGCGATGTTCTTGCCGGAACCAGTGAACAGACTACGTTAAAACTGCTGGACTATTTTGGTTCAAATGAAATTGACACAGGACAGGGGCCTGCCGTCACCGGTTTTCGGGATACCTGCCTGATGGATTATGTCGGAACTAAGTTAACCGGAATCAGGCAGCCGGTTGAGAAATATGCCGACACCGCGGTGCGGATATTGCTTGACGCTATTGATGGCAAACAGGCATCTCAGGCAAAAATCATGTTCCCCGGCGAACTAATAATAAAATCATCATTATAACTTATTAAAACAGGAGAGAAATAAAATGAACTCTGAAAAAATGAAACTGGGTTTTATCGGCTGCGGCGGTTTTGCCAGCGGCAATCATATTCCTAACGCAGCGGCCAATCCGAATTTTGAACTGGCGGCATTTTGCGATCTGGACGAAGCGCATTTGCGGCAATTAGCGGATGTTTATCATCCCGGGTATGTCACGACCGATATGGACCGGCTTTTCGCTGATCCGGAGATAGAGACGATAATTTGTTCAACCAAGCCGGATTTCCGGTTGCCGGTGATGCGCAAGGCGGTCGAGTCCGGCAAACATCTTTTCGTGGAAAAACCGTTATGTTACAGGCAGGATGAAATCCAGGAGATGGTCCGGCTGATGAACGGCGCCGCAATTAAATTCATGGTCGGATTTAACCGGCCGTACAGTCCGCTGATGCAGGATTTGAAACCTCTCTTCGACAAGTTCAGAGATGGCAATACCACGATAATTTACCGCATCATTGGAGAAGCAAGGCTCTGGCCGAAACATCATTACGATGCAATTGTGCATGACCGCGAGTCTACCATTATCCATGAAATAACCCATATTTTTAACCTCATCAACTGGCTGACCGGGATGACTCCATTCCGGGTGTATACTGCCGGATGCGGCAATATGGACAATATTATTACCTTGAATTATCCGGAGGATATTACCGCGGTAATTATTGCCGGGGATAACGGCACCGCCGGATTTCCCAAGGAAAGAATCGAGATAGATACTAATTTCAGTGTGATTACCGGGGATGAATTCGTCGAACTGAATGTTTACGGGCATGACGGCGCCAGAATAAAACGGACTTATGATTACAAAATAGCGGGGCAGCGGTTGAATAATTCGATTGGTGAAGCCGCTGCCAATGCATGGAACTGGCGGCAGTCTATTACTGAAGAGGAAAAAGCCAGAGGATACTATTATGAACGCCAGGTAAAAGTTGACAAAGGACATTACAATGAGCTGGAGATGTTCCGCCGCTGGATCAGGAATGGTGAACCGTCGCAGACGGATGTTTTTCAGGGGGCCGTTGCCAATCTGACAGCCTGGATGGCGATTGAGTCATGGGAGAAAAAGACGCCGGTCGAAATGGATTTTTCTTATTTATACAAACTTTGACGCGTGAGTATAAACTAAGGAGCCGTACAAAAATAACCTTTACATCTTCGCGATTCTCCCGGATGCCTTTGGGTTTGCCGGTTCGTTACATACCTTCAGGTATGCGCCTCTCCGGCAATTCCCAAAATCACCTCGGGATATTTCGCGAAACTTGTAAAGTT
>JBAYIO010000017.1:0-62658 GCA_041665605.1 Victivallaceae bacterium
ACATTCTGGCCCCTAGTTCTGCATTTCCCGCGTTCACAACTTTTCTTGCTTTTCTCTCCCGCATTCGCGGGACCCGCAAGCGGGGCACACTCCCGCATTCGCGGGCTTCCTCACTCCGACACTTTGGAGTCCAGTTGAGCAGAGACTGTTTCGCCCGTGCGCCCGGCATAACAAACCGGACAACCGCCAGACTCCTACACTTTGAAGTGTCGTTGAGCATAATGTTTTTCAATTTTGCAATCATTCCGGACATTCTGGCCCCTAGTTCTGCATTTCCCGCGTTCACAACTTTTCTTGCTTTTCTCGCCTTCCACTTTTCACTCCCGCATTCGCGGGCTTCCTCACTCCGACACTTTGGAGTCCAGTTGAGCACAATGCTTTGTTTTTTTGCCTTCTGATTTCCCGGTTCCAATTCTCTTTTGAAACTTAACCACAGAGGCACAAAGACACAAAGAAAACTTTTTTCAATTAAACTTTTATCTTTTTACTTTTGTCTTTTATCTTTCGTTTCATATTGATAAAACTGCGGACACCGCAGTCAAACGCTGACTCCTGTCTCCTGACTTCTCTCTTTCCCGATTCCGAGACGTTGGAGTGTTCTTGAACATAGCCCATGCGGTCAGTATAACAAACCGGACAGCCGTCCGACTCCGAGAGTTTGGAGTGTCGTTGAGCACAACGATTATTCGTCTTCTCAAACATTCTGGACATATTGGACACTGCCTGTGCGGGACCGTCCGACACGGACGGTGCTACAACAGAACTCATTTTGGACATATTGGACACTGCCTGTGCGGGACCGTCCGACACGGACGGCACTATACCAAACCCATTTTGGACAGCCGACTCCGATACTTTGGAAACTCGTTGAACACAACGGTTATTCGTCTCAACAGCCATTTTGGACATCCTGGACACTGTCTGTGCGGGACCGTCCGACACGGACGGCACTATACCAAACCCATTTTGGACAGCCGACTCCGATACTTTGGAAACTCGTTGAACACAACGGTTATTCGTCTCAACAGCCATTTTGGACACCTGAATCTTTTCGCACATTATTTTGCATTTCCATTTTTTGACTCCATAAGTCCCATTTTAAAAGACTGATTTTTAGATCAGAGTCTACATATATAGGAGTTTTGTCAATCAATAAATGTGCAAAGAATTAGGCATAAAGGTCTTAACTCTTAAAGGCGGGCTGTTTTTTGTGCAACTCCACCCGGCTGAAATCGTTATTCAATTGTCAAACAACTCGAATCATGGTTATGATTCATTACTTCAAAACTAGAAGTCCGGTTAAATTCAGTCACTTACCCGTCACATGCGAAATCCTGTTTCTACACAGGGCGGGGTATGATGTTTCCTACAATTGCTTTTTTTGTTCTGGCAAGTTTCGCGGTAAAATACGGCAGTACCCTATTTGCACATAATAACCTTTTTCGCCAGACCTTGATTCCTACTTTTTGTCATCGGGTGGGGGATGCGACACATTAGCTTTCTTTCTTTGTTCAGCAAAAGCTTTTTTTAAGCTTTCTAAAATCAAATCCTCACATTCTACAAAACCTGCATTAGTCGCAAATAAACCACGCACATAGGAACATTTTAATAAGGTTTCTTTTGATAATGAATCCAGAACAGTCACAGTTGCCTTTTTAGGAAGTGTAAAAACTATATCAAAATGCATTCCTGCTTTTGGAGGCAAACAGAATCCTTTTTCCATCGTAACATAAACAAACAAGTCGCCTTTCCTACTTACAGCAAGGCTGTTGTATCCAACAAACCCCTGTTTTTCAAAAAACACATCTATGGATTGCATTAATGTAGAGGAATTATCATCAAAATCAACATATGCCCTTTTATACTGGCTGATGTTAAAGTTCGGATTTACTTCTGTCATAACATCTTTTCCAATAAAACTGGTGCATCCATTGCATAAAAGAAGTGTTGTTGATAAGCTAATGACAAGTTTAATATTCATTTATTATCATGCTCCTTCTTCATTACCAGCCTTTAGATTAGGGACAGATTTAGCTTTAGTGTTTTCATGCAATAATTCATTAATCTTACGCATCTTTTTGTCTTTTAATTCCAACCTGAAAACAACAAACTGAATATAGCCGGATAGATAATATTATCCAAGCATCAACAACACAAAATTTGCCTTCAACACTATTGCTTAAATTCTATGAAAATGTCATAAAATAACTAATCACTAAGCTAAGAAAACACCGAAGCTAAAGTTTTGATCCCTATTTTCGTTTTTATTCTGTTTCCTGACTTCTGTCCTTTTATATATAGTAAATTTGTCAACCCAAACGGCGATGACAAGTTCAAACAGCGCTATTTTCAGACATTTTTATTTTTGACCGGACGACCGCGTTTTACCGGACGTTTAACTTCCACCTTTGCCGTCTTTGCCGTCTTTGCCGTCTTTGCCGTCTTTGCCGTCTTTGCCGTCTTTGCAGATTTAGCCGATTTAGCGGCCGGCCGGCTGCTCACTGGTTCGGCTTTTGCCGGCTTAACGGACTTGGCGGGACGGCCGCGCTTCTTCGGCGCTTCGGCAACGGTAACTTTATCCGGGATTCCGGCGATTTCGGCATCCATACTGTCCAGTTCAATGCCGAAAAGACTGCCCAGATCGCCGCCGCTGATTACCGAAGCGGCACCGGAGTCAGCCAGATCATTGGCGAAACCGGCGCTGAAAAGTTCATTCTGGTCAACTCCGCGCAACAGGAAGAAAAGTTCCGGCTGCGTATCCAGCCGGGCGCCGACGCCGTACAAAACCGCCGCCAGATGTTTGCATAAGCCCGCCCAGTCCGGGCAGTTGCAGATCAGCTTAATTTCCTTCGGCGACGGAAACAGCCCTTCATCCTTACGGCAAAGCAGGGCGATGATTTCCGGGGAGAGTTTGCCTTGAATCAAATTGATCAGCGAATCGATTTTGCCGGCGCACGATTTTTTGATCCGCTCCCACTTTTCGCCGGGCAGCTCGGCTATTTTGATGCTGATTTCATAAAGCTCCGAGCCCTGGACTTTGGCGGTGATCAGGCCCTTTTCAATCTGCAGATCGATCACCGAGCCCTGCCGGACATAACTGCGTCCGCGCGGCAGGCGGCTCTCATAATCATGATATGACTCGACATTATCGCACCAGGCTTTGCCCCAGAATGTTTTCGCGATGGCGCGGCCTTCGATCACGACCGGCGAAAGCTTTGCGCCTTTGCCGATGAGTTTTTTGATTTTTGCCTGGGCCGCCTGCTTACGTTCCGCCGCGGAGACGTAACGCGGATAGTAGTCGTCATAATTGTTCCAGCGTGACATTTTATCTATTCCTTTTTTTAAGAGGTTAAAACCGCATTCATGTCCAGTTCCACAAACTTGAGCAATTCATCATTGTTCATGTCGGTCAGCAGCTTTTCCGCGCCTTCGGACAGCAGCGAATCGGCCAGACCTTTCTTCTCGTCAATCAGGGCATCGATTTTTTCCTCGATGGTGCCTTTGCAGATAAACTTGTGCGCCAGCACATTGCGGTGCTGGCCGATGCGGAACGCGCGGTCGGTGGCCTGGTTCTCCACCGCCGGATTCCACCAGCGGTCAAAGTGAATCACATGATTGGCCGCCGTCAGGTTAAGCCCGGTGCCGGCGGCTTTCAGCGACAGCACAAAATAGGGCGGTCCGGATTCGCTCTGGAACTGCTCCACCAGGAACTGCCGCTGCTTGATCGAGGTTCCGCCGTGCAGAATCAGCCCGGTCTGCCCGAAACACCGCGCCAGATGGTCATGCAGCGGTTCCGTCATTTCCCTGAACTGGGTGAAGATGAGCGCCTTTTCCTGGCGGGAGGAGATTTCCTCCACAATTTCCGCCAGCCGCAGGAATTTACCGCCGGCGGCGGCGTTGTAGTCGCCGCTGCCGTCAAACTGCGCCGGATGGTTGCAGATCTGCTTGAACATCATCAGGTACTTGAAGATCATGCCGCGCCGCTGGATGTCGTCGAGCTCCTTGAGTTCCTTCGCCATACTGCGGACAGCCTGCTGGTACAGCAGCGCCTGAGGCCGGGTCAACTGGCAGTAAACTTTCATTTCCGTCTTGTCGGGCAGGTCGGAAATAATATGCTTGTTGGTTTTCAACCGGCGCAGGATGTACGGCTGGGTCAGACGGCGCAGCGGAGCATAATTAATGCTGCCTTCCTCGGTATTCAGCTTCTTTATAAAATCTTTGAAATGAGTAAGATTGCCGAGCAGGCCCGGCGCGATGTAATCGAAGATGCTCCACAAATCGGTCAGGCGGTTTTCCACCGGGGTGCCGGTCAGGGCCAGCCGCCGGGAACTGCGCAGCGCGCGCACGGCTTTGCTCTGCTGCGACTGCGGATTTTTGATGGCCTGGGCTTCATCCACGACCAGCGCCGTCCAGTTTATCTCCCGCAGTTTGGCCTGTCTCAGCAACATGCCGTAAGTGGTCACCACCGCGTCGAAACTGCTTAAAAACATTTCCGGCTCCCGGTCCAGCGCGGCCAGTTCGGGGCCGCTCATCGCCATCGGATGCAGAATGCCGAAACGCAATTCCGGAGTGAATCTGGCGGATTCCCGCTCCCAGTTTTTCAGCAGCGAAGCCGGCACCACCAGCAGCGCCGGAGTTTGGGCCGTGTCGCCGCGCTGTTTCAGCAAAGCCAGCAAGGTCAGGACCTGAAGCGTCTTGCCCAGCCCCATGTCATCGGCCAGACAGCCGCCGAGTCCGAGTTCCGTCATCCGCCAGAGCCATTTCACGCCGTCCAACTGGTACGGGCGCAGGGTGCGCGCCAGCAACTCCGGCAGTTCCGGCAACTGAATATTCGCCGGGCTTTCCAGTTCCTCGAGCAGTTGCTTGAGTTCGCCGACCGCATTGATCGCGCTGAACTGCCGGTCCACGTCCGGCAGTCCGGGTCCGCCCGGCAGCCGCGCTCCGGCCAGCAGCCGCAGTCCCTGCATGAATGACAATCCGTCAGCGGTGGCGCGTCCGGCGTCCTCCCACTGTTCCAGCAATTGCTTGATTTTGTCGGGCTCGGCCTCCACCCACTGGCCCCTGATCCGCACCAGCCCGCCGTCGGAGTTCAGCATCTGCTCCAGTTCCTCTTTGGTCAGCGGAACGCCGTTCAGACTGGTTCTGACCGAAAAATCCAGCAGCGCGTTGATGCCCAGTTTCTGCCCCTGCTTCAAATCAATATTTACCGACACCTGCACTTTGCCGGGCGCCGCGGTCTTCCACAGATTGGCGATGCGGACAATGATCCCGGCCTCTTCCATCGCCGGAATGTTTTGCAAAAAAGTATAGGCCTGACGGGCGGTCCACGCCTGCGGCTGAAAAATCTCCCGGCTGGCCGCCATCTCCGCGACCAGCTTGCTGCGCTCGCCCGCCGCCTGCACCGGTTTAAGCAGCGCCAGCAACGCGTTGCGGTCGCTGGCGTAGGCTTTCAGCGCCGCGCCCAGCGGCAGATGCTTGGGTTTGTCGTTCTCCGACAGGCGGTGAATGAAAGTAGCCATAAACGCAAAAGGATGGTCGCCGGACGCGTCCTGCTTGTTTTCCGCCAGGTGAAAGCTGACTTTCCCCACCTGTTTCCAGGCCGGATTCAGTTTCCTCAGACATTCGCTGAAACTGCCGGAAAAAGTCCGGAACTCCGTCTGGATGCACTGCTCCAGCAAGCCCCACAAAGTCAGCAGCGTTTCCGCGCTCAGATACTCGGTTCCGCGCAGCGGCGGCGCTTCCAGTACCTCAAAACCGAAGTACGGCAAATCCGGACGGACGCTGTTGAAAGTAGCCTCCAGCTCCACGTCCGCCGGTTCCGGTGCATGGCAGAGCCGGGTCAGAAATTCCCTGGACAGCTTGCGGAAATATTGAAACGCCACCGGCATTCCGGCCGGCAGCTCCTCCCGCACCAGCGCCAGCAACCCCTCCCCGCTCCCGGCGGCAAAGCCGTCGAGCAGCCGTCTGGCGGTTTCATCCGGCAATTCCCAGCCGTCAGCACCGCCGGACTCAAGCCGCAAATGCCCCGCCGGACTCAATAAAAGTTCAATCTTCATATTTATATTGTCAATAAAGCAGTTTAAAACATTTTTCACCACAAAACACACGAAAGGAAATGAAGATAACACATAATTAGATAATTACCAAAACCAAACCCGTAGCACGTAGCACGTAGCACGTAACACTTAGCACGTAGCACAACCAGTCACCAGTCACCGGTCAGTCTTCCAGCTTGATGCCATTGTCACGACACCAGATGCGCAGCGCTTCTTCAGTTCTGGCCTCCTCAAAATCATACCAGGCCTGCAGCAGCCCGGCGGAATCAAGCAGATCCTTGAACGCCGAATATGCCCCGCTCCGGTGAAAGATTTTTTCCACATAGTTGAATTTCGCCGGCAGTCTTGCCTCGATAAATTCAAAAACGAGATTCATCCCCAGACCGAGGTACTTTTTATGCGGTATTTCCTCCCACTTTTCGAGTTCTCCGTCAATGTCAGCATCCCCGATTTCATCAATCCCGGCAGCCTCCATACTGCACAGAATTTTGCCGGTCTCCCGGTTGATAATTGCCCTGTTCTCGCCCAGCGTGGCATTGCTGACAATGTCAACCGCATCAAAAAGTTCGATGAATTTCGTCATAAACCATTCTCCCTGATTTATTTAACCGCCATTGGGCGGCCGGATTACAGCATTGCCGCCGGGATCATTACCGCCTGCTCCGCAACGGGCATATACCAGGATGACATGGAAATGACCGCGCCCATGCCGACAGGCTTTTTAAACTGCTCCAGCACGTTGAAATGCTTGACCGAGTCCCGTCCCGGATTGGATGACTTTTTAAATTCGACCGGATAGAGAACGCCGTCCTTTTCAATGATCAAATCAATTTCACGTTTATCCTTGTCGCGATAAAAGAAAAACGGCGCCCGTTTTCCGTGATGCCAGTAACTTTTGAGCAGTTCGGTCAGACACCATGTTTCAAAGAAAGCTCCGGCCATTGCGCCCGACTCCAGCACCTGATGCGTGCTCCAGCCGGTAAGATAAGCCGCAAGCCCGGTATCCAGGAAATACAGTTTTGCCGTTTTGGTGATGCGCTTATTCAGATTATTGGAGTAAGGTTCAAGCAGGTAAACCAGACTTGACGCCTCCAGAATGCTCAGATAGTTTTTGGCGGCGCAGATGGAAATATCCGCATCACGGGCAAGATCGGAGTAATTCAGAAGCTGACCTGTTCTTGCCGCCGCCGCACGCAAAAATTTATAGAAACTCTGAAGATTGGCAACATTCGCCAGCGCGCGGACATCCCTTTCCAGATAGGTCTGCATATAGGATGCATAATAGGTTTCCCAGTGCGAATCATCAATCAAAGCAATTTTCGGAAAAGATCCTTTCCAGATGTCATGGTAAAAATCAACCACGTTGACATTCAGTTCATTTGCGGAAAATTCAAGCGTCGGCAGAAAAGGCTGAGACTGGTGTTTTTTCAGTTCTGAATTCGAGAACCCGAGCAGATTCACGATGCCCACGCGGCCGGCCAGCGACTCGGTAACGCCTTTCATCATCTGGAACTGCTGCGAACCGGTCAGCCAGAACATCCCCCCCTGCTGTTCCTTGTCAACAAGCATCTTGATAAAAGGAAGAAGCCCGGGGGCATATTGAATTTCATCAATCAGCACCGGTGGTGAAAAACGGTCAAGAAAAGCCTTGGGATCAGTTTGAGCCAGCAGCAGAACCGCCGGGTCATCCAGCGACACATAAGTGCGGCTTCCCTTGCAGACATGCTTTAGAAAAGTAGTTTTCCCGACCTGGCGCGGCCCCGTAACCAGCATAACCGGAAAAATCCCGCTCTCATGCTGAAAAACCGCTTCCAATGTCCTTTTGATATACATATAAAACTCCGACTAATTTGCTTTCACAAATCAATATAGTCGGAGTTTTAAATAAAATCAAGGTACAAATAAATATAGAGAGTAATAAAAAAATCAAAATTAGAAGGCAATAAAAATTATTAGCAAACATTCAAGAATATAAGCGCAAGTCGTAATTCCTCAATGAGTTTTAGTTTATTGCTGTCTCGAACAAAATAGGGGTAATTCTGGAAATCTATTCGCTTTCGGGGATCCATTTTTTAATGGATTTCATGGCGAGGAAACTTTCGGTGGCGACGACGCCGTCAATTGCGGCCATGGGGCCGCTGATGAAATCGATCAGGCCGTGTTTGACCGGAAGCCAAACTTCGACAATCAGGTCATAGCGGCCAGTCGTAATGTATACGGAAAGCACACCCTTGAGGGTTGAAATCAGTTCGGCGATCTTGGTCAGGTCTTTGCTGGCGGCGACTTTCACCCCCAGCAGAAATAACTGCTTGTCCGGCATCAGGTCGGGATTAATCAGTCCGGTCACTTTCAGGAGATTCGCATCAGTCATTTTCTTGATGCGATTCCTGACCGTGCCTTCGGAAATTTCCAGTTTCCTGGCCATTTCAATACTGTTAATCCGCCCGTCGGCGTTCAGCATATCCACGATTTTTTTATCTATCTCATCCATCATGCCTTAAACCTATCCCGCAGAGGTAATTGCGCAAGTAGTCAGAATTCAGGAGTCAGGAGTCAGAATAAATCCGGTTTTCAGTTCGAATTTCATTCTGGATTCAGACTTCTGAATTCCTGCAAAACATGAGTTTTGCAATTGGCTCCGCAGTTGAACAATACATTTTTACTGCTTAATTCAACTGTGGAACGAAATCAAGTTAAACTGCGTTACAGGTTATTATAGCTCATGCCGTGCGCTTCCGCAACCGCTTTATTGGTTAATTTTCCCAACATGCAGTTCAATCCGGTGCGGATCGTCTGATGTTTGCCGATGGCGCTTTCAATGCCTTCATTGGCAATCATCAGTCCGTAGCGGTTGGTGACGCTGGTCAGAGCGCTGGTGGAACTGAGCCCGACTGCACCCGGCATGTTGGCCACGCAATAATGCACGATGCCGTCAATAATAAAAATCGGGTCGGAGTGGTAAGTCGGCCGGGAGGTTTCAAAACACCCGCCCTGGTCAATGGCGATATCCACCATCACCGCGCCGTGCTTCATCTTTTTCAGATCTTCGCGTTTGACCAGTTTCGGGGCGGTGGCGCCGGGAATCAGCACCGCGCCGATCACCAGGTCGGCCTCCCGGATCATTTCATCAATATTGTAGGAGTTGGAATAGAGCGTTTTTACAGAGTTGTCGAAAATGTTCTCCAGCTCGGAAAGCCGTTTGGCCGAGACGTCCATGATGGTCACATCCGCGCCCATGCCGACGGCAATCTTGCAGGCGTTGGTTCCGGCGATGCCGCCGCCGAGAATCAGC
This sequence comes from Victivallaceae bacterium, assembly GCA_041665605.1. Classification (GTDB taxonomy): domain Bacteria; phylum Verrucomicrobiota; class Lentisphaeria; order Victivallales; family Victivallaceae; genus CAIPAT01. Next base: position 9,349 of record JBAYIO010000017.1, read on the forward strand.
ACTTTGCCTTTCTTGATGCCGGGAACGCCGCCGAGAATGATGCCTCTGCCGCCGAAAGTTTTTTCGAGATATTTCGCGCCTTCCTGCACCGCCATGCGTCCGGCGATCTGCGACATCGGAATCAGCAGCGGCAGCGAACCGTCATGCTCGGTCAGCGTTTCATAAGCCACGCCGTAAATTTTCCGGTCAAGCATGGCCTGAGTCAATACTCTATCCGCGGCCAGATGCAGATAGGTGTACAATATCTGTCCTTCATGAAACAAGTCATATTCCTCCGGCAGCGGTTCCTTGACCTTGACGATCATCTCCGCGCCGTCAAACAACTGGCGGCGGCTGGCGGCGATGGTGCAGCCGTGCTGCTGATATTCAGCATCCGAGAACCCGGAGCCCTGCCCCGCCCCGCTTTCCACCGTCACGGAGTGTCCGCAATTGACGTATTCGCCGGCGCTGGCCGGAGTTAATCCCACCCGATACTCTTCCTTCTTAATTTCCGCAGGCAATCCGATTTTCATAATAAATATCCTTTGTTTTTACGTTTATCGTATCTTTATCTATTATAACATACGCTAAAATGATTTTCAAGCCATTTTTTATAATTATTCAGCAATTTCAAATCTGCCGGAACCCGCCGTTCCGTCCGGCGGAGTGCGAAGTTTTTTACGGAATTAGATTAAATGTTTTGAAATGTCTGATTTGATTCGGCGGCATAAACAATATATGTTTATCGGATGAACAAAAAAACTAATACAGAAAGGGCCATCATGAGTTTCTCATACGAATCAATTTATTTCGACAACCCGATCCAGACCGGACGGGTGATGGATATTTTCATGCCGGAAAAGGTCACGCGCGATGTTGCGCTGTTTTTCATTCACGGCGGCGGCTGGGCGGCCGGCTCCCGTGACTGCTACCATAAAATCATGCGCGGATTCAATGCCGAAGGCTATATCTGCGCCTCCACGGATTACCGGCTGAACAATGACAGCATCCACCTGCGGGAACAGCTTACCGATCTGCGCCATGCCTACGATATTTTTACCAGTAAACTGAAAGAATTAAACCGTCCGCTGAAGATTTTCACCTACGGCGGATCAGCGGGAGCGCATCTGACGGCGCTGGTGAGCCTGGCCGAACCGGGTCAGTGCGGGGAGCAACTGGAATACAACGGCAGAAAACTCAGCAACGAGTGGGTCCGGCCGGTTGGGTCTGCCATGCAGGCGACGCCAGTATTGTTCGAGCCGTGGGAAGACATTTTTCCGGGAATCTGGTACAGCATGGAGAAAGTGATCGGAGTTGGTTATTCAGAAAATCCGGAGCTTTACCGGCAAGCCGCGCCCATGAACTATGTCAATGCCGACAGTTGTCCGGTATTTCATCTGCACGCCGAAGACGAGCACATGTTCCCGCTGCGGTACATTCTGGAGTTCAAGGCAAAGATGGAGAAGCTGGGACGGCGCTGCGAATGCAAAGTTTACACCAACGCCGAACACGGCTTCTTTTATGATCTGACCAGACGGCAGCAGAAAGAAGCTTTCGCCGACATCCTGAAATTTATCGAATCGCTGTAGGAACCCCGGAACTACAGTTTCATGCCGCTGATTTTTCTGTCGGCGGCCTGCTGTATTCTCAAGGTTTTTCTGGATACCGCGATAATCGACTGGGTGTTGAGCGCCCCGGCTTTACCGGAGATTTCGTCCATAAACATTGCCAGATAGTCAGGGCCGAGATTAGCCGGCGGAGCCATGATGCTGACGCCTTTATCCCCGGCGAATGCCACCTTGAATGTGTTATCAACAATATTGACGCAAACAACGCCCTTGGTGCCCCAGAATTTGAATTCCCAGTAAAAGGGAGTGGAGTATCCGCAGGAGTCCGGGGCGAAATATGAAACATCGCCCAGAATGCCGCAGCCGTTTTCCATCGACAGCATGAACTGTCCGGCATCTTCAAAATGCGGATAGTCCTTGGCAAAAGCATTCCAGCAGCGCGCCGCATTGAGATGGGTGACTTCCATGCCGGTGATCCATTCAATGATGTCAATTCCGTGAACGGCGATATCATTGATCGTTCCGCCGTGCTTGGTTTTCTCAAAATACCATGCCGGACGCGACCCGGACAGCAGCGGATGCTGTCCGCCGAAACTGATGCCGTGAATATTGCCGATCATCCCGCGCTGGACGAGGTTTCTGACCCCGACCATATTGGGCTGCTGCCGCAGATCGAGCATGCACCCGATTTTAAGTTTACTTTTCTTCGCCAGTTTTTCTATCTGGTCGAGTTCGTCAATGCTGGTGCATAACGGCTTGTCGGAAATCACATGTTTGCCGGCAGTCAGCGCCTTAATGGCGATCGAGCCGCGTTTGCCGTAATAATCGCCGACGGCAACAACGTCGCAGCCGGAATCGCTGATCATCTTGTCAATGCTGGTGTGAGTAATCTTGACATCAGGATTTTTCACCATTGCTTCACGCGTGGCAACATCCTCTTCGCAAGCGGCAACGATCTCACATCCTGAAGTTTCTTTCAATCTGTTCAGCAAACTGAAAATATGTCCGTGCCGGAAACCGGCAAAAGCGAATTTAAGCGCCATTATGCACCCCCCTGTAAATATTGTTTAAAAGATAGCACTATCACTATAGCCCTATAAAAGCTTTCCGGCAAACTTTATTAGTAAATGAAAGACACAATAAAAGAAAACACCGGCAAAAACCGGTGTCTTCGGATTGCAGACAGATAAGACCGCGGGACTAAAACTTAACCGGTTTTCCGGTGCGGGCGGATTCATAGATTCCGCAGATCAGTTGAACAGCGCGGCGTCCTTCGCGTCCTGACAACTGCGGTTCTTTCCGCGCCAGGATGGCATCGACCATGTCGGCAAGCTGACGCCGGTGGCCTTCATGGCTGACTCCTGACATCGGGTCGCCGGAACCGCCTTTCATGCCTTCGGAAATTGCGCCGTTCAGCCTGATTTCCTCGTCTTCCGGGTGCTCATCAACAAACTGCCAGCGGACAATCAGGTCGTCCTCCACCACCGCCGTGCCTTTTGAACCGGAGACTTCGATCCGGCGCGGAAAACCCGGCGCGCAGGAAGTGCTGGCTTCGATCACCCCCATTGAGCCGTTCCTGTATTTGACCACGGCACAGGCATTGTCTTCGACTTCGATCCGGTCATGGGTCAAAGTTCCGGTATAAGCAAAAACTTCTTCGGGGTCGCCGTTGATGTACAGCAGCAGATCAATGGTATGGATTGACTGGTTCATCAGCGCGCCGCCGCCGTCCAGCGCCCAGGTGCCGCGCCAGGTGGCGCTGTCATAGTATTCCTGCGAACGGAACCATTTGACCTGGGTGCTGACCAGGACGATTTTGCCGAAGCGGCCTTCGTCAACAGTCTTTTTGAGCAACTGGATGGTTCTGGCGAAACGGGACTGAAACACCGCGGAAAGCACAACTCCGTGTTTTTCACATTCATGGATAATGGCGTCAGCCTTTTCCAGGGTGACATCCAGCGGTTTTTCGCACAAAACATGTTTTCCCGCCCTGGCCGCCGGGATAGCCACCTCGCCATGAAAACCCGTTGGCGTGGCGACGGTAACGGCATCGATTGTTTTATCGGATAAAAATGTATCGAAATCATCCACGGCCCGGACATGGTATTTTTCGGCAAAAGCGCGGCATCTTTCAGTAACTTTGTCATAAACAGCAACCAGCTCAGCATTCTCCAGGGCCATTATCGCCTCCGCATGCAGAGCCGCAATTGCTCCGGTGCCAATGATTCCGAACCTGACTTTTCCGGCCATTTAACAATCCTCCGTATATAAATAAAGCATATATTAAAACAATGTGCCAACTCGATTAAAATACATGTTGCAACATGATAAGTCAACCCCTCATTGCTTTATCGGGTTAAAAAATTAAAAAAGCAGAAGTATCCGCCCCGTATTGAAAAAGCGGCAATGCAAGCGATATTAAGCAAATCACAGGGAATCATAATGACGGAAAAATCCAAGTCACTCTTAAATCTGATAATTATTGCGGCGGGTCCGTTTTTTCTGTGCTTTGCGGCGACAGAACTGCATCAATTGTTAATTCTGGTGCCCAGCATGGTGGTAATCATCTGCATCGGGCTGCCGGTTTTCCATTTAATGAAAAGTGAGAAAAAAGCTTTTCTGGTAACCGCTTTCGCGGCATTTTTCTCCAGTCTGCTGTGTCTGACGGCAATGGGGATGTGTTCGGATTCAAAAGACGTCCGGGAAAATCTGCCGGAACTGGTCATCTCCACCGGCATCAGCATTTTTCCGAGCTTTCTATCCCTGACCTGGCTGCTGCTGCTCGCCAAAAGGAAACGCGACAGAAATCTGGCCCGCGCACAAATAAAGCCATCCTGAATGCTATTTTCTATTCGTGACGCCGAAAGGGATGTGAACGGAAGGAACGGCCCCCGCGGACGCGTCAAGATGCAGCCGCTGATCGTCAAAATAAATATGCGGATGGAAAATTTCGAGAATACGGGCTTTTTGAATGCCGCCGAGGAAAAAAGTTTCATCCACGGTAACATCCCAACTGCGCAGCGTAGTCACGACCCGCTCATGCGACGGGGCATTCCGGGCGGTGACAATGGCGGTGCGAAGCATGCGTTTATAATCATGATGTTCCGCCTCGTACTTCAATTCCAGTTTCTGCAAAAATGCGAGTTTCTGAAACAAACCGGTCAGCGGGCCCGGATCATGCGGAATTCCGGCTTTTGCTGATTCAGAATCGTGGAAATTATCAATATTGCCGGTCTGCTGGTAAATGGTTTCAGCCTTATCATCGGCAATCACTCCGTCGAAGTCAAACGCGATGCGCAGTTCGCGGTCTTTTTCATCATCGTTAAACACCGTTTTCAGCACGGTACCGGCCGCGAACCCGGCATTGATGGCCGCCTTGACATCACTCTGGTCGGCGGAAAGGAACAGCGACACATTGAACGCCGGGATGTATTTGAACGGCGATTTGCCGCTGGTGAAAGCGGCGCGCGAAATATCCAGTCCATAGTGCTGAATGGATTTGAACACCCGCAATCCGGTGTCAGTGTCATTTTTAGACAGCAAAACCACTTCCACCGGGTTTAAGCCGTGCATCGCCCGGTTCAGGTTGAGAAAGCGGCGGATGAAGGGAAAGGCGACGCCACGGTCCAGAATCCGGTCCTGATTATCCCGCTGATACTGGCGATACCCGTTCCGGTCCCGTTGAAAAACCGCATCAGACTCTGTCAAATCGAACAATGCGCTCGATGCCACAGCAATGACTAATTTATCTTCAATCGGGAACGACATTGTTACTCCGTTATTTTACTTCAGCCTGCTTTACGGCGGCAAAATCGGCGACATAGCGCAACAGCAGCCGCTCCTGCCAGAACAACTGCGTGGAGGCTTTGTTCAAAGCGTCAATTACCGGCGGCACATCTTCAATATGCTTATTGGAAATTTCCGCGGCGGCGGCTACCCATCCAATCCAGAACGAACTGTCGTCCACTTTGTTCGGGTCAACATTTTGAATGAAGAATTTGCCAGGGTTCGGCGATGCCAGGCATCCTGGAATCTTTCGTTCAACCGGCGAGAATAAAGGCGATAAATCCATAAAACGCCGCATAATGACGTTGGCATCCCTGGAGTTGAGCGAACCGTTCAACAACGCGGCGGCAGTCATGATGTTAAGCAATCTGGCGTAGTAAGGAACTGCGCAGATGCGGTAATCGTTCAGCAGCTTCGACGCGGATTTTTCCATTTCGAACACGGTCGGAGAAGCGACGATTTTAAGCAGCGCGGCTTTATACCACAATTCGCCATAAATCACGGCATCGCCAATTACCGGCTCGACCGCCTGAAGAACGGATTTCACGTCAACATGCCGGTCGAGAAACAGGCTGCGGGCAGCCGCATCGCATAAAAGTGTCGCGGTAAGTTCAGGGAAAATACATTTTTTTCCGGACAGCGCCTGCAAAGCAACCCCGGCATCCCCTGCATTGCGGACTATTTTATCAGCCGCGTTGATCCAGAGCAGATCATTTTCCAGGGCGGGGTTCTTGTACAAATTATTGTACCGGGCAATCAGCACGGAGAAATTGCCGGCAGTGGCATCCTCTTTCTGGAGAACCGCCTGAAGATACAGCAATACGTTTCTAAAATCGTCTTCCCCCTGTCCGTTATGAAGCGCCAGGTCGCTGCCGTAAAGGAATGCCCGCGGATTGCGGGACAGCAGCGCGGAACGCATTGCCCAGCCGGTATTAATTACCGCGGCTTCAGAATTGCCTTTACCGGTGGAACTATTTTTAAGCAGGCGTTCATAAGTGTCCGATATTCTGGTCTCGAGCGCATCTTCATTATACCGGTTTACCGCAACATTCAGATAATAAAGCAGCGGAGCGGCAATATTGCCGACATCCGCGCCATCAAGCATTGCATCCGGTTCGATTTTTTTCCTGAACAGCGCCTGTCTTGCATTGCTCCAGTCGGCAATATCCATAAACGCATACAACCCGGAAATTTCATTTGTCGCACCGGAATAGCGGGAACCGGCCTGCTGATACCAGCGCCAGAAATAACCGGCGGCCGCCTGCATTAAAGGCGGCGCATCCGGTAATTTATCGGCACGATTACGGAACATGTTCAAACTATTTGTGCGGCAGTCCAGCAAAAGCTGACGCTGTTCAGCGCCAAGGCACTTCAAATATGCGAGTCTTGGAACCATTACGCAAGCAATATTCATTGCGTCTGCGGGCATTCCGGCTTTAGCCGCTTTTTCAAACCGGTCAATTACAATACTGGTTTGCAATTCCGGATTAAATCTTACTGTATTTTCAATATATTCTTCAAAATAATCTCTGTATCTGTCCGCAGTTTCAGTACTATGAAATTTCTTTAAGAAAGCAGATATTTCGTTCAGTGCCGCCTGCTTTTCGTTTTTACGCATAATCTCCGTTATTTTAGCGGAAGCCTCGACCGCCTGATTCTCGATTGCGGCAGTCTTCAAATCTTTTACACATTTTTTCCATGAATCAATGTTCACCCCCGGCAAACCGGAACGATTCAGGAGCTTATCCAGCACAGCATACTCTCTGACCGAATTGAGCCAGTTGACCAGCCGTCCGAATTCTTCCGCAGATATCTTTACCTCGGACTTGGCGATCCAGTTTTCAATCAGCGCGCAAATTTGCTGATTAGTCAGTTTCTGCAAAAGCAGCTTCTTGCGTTCAAACGCGCCTTCAGTCAACTTATTGACCAGATGCATCGAAACATTATCAATGGAACTGAAGGCATATTTCTTCCCTGACTCATCTAACGGCCACGGGATTTCCTTGCCGGCAAAGCGTTCACTTCTGTTCAGGAATACCGGCATCGGACTGTTTTCCTCCGGCAGATTATCGCCGATGAACTTCAATCTGGGCCTCAACGGCTGAGCCACATTCCTGACATTCGGGTCGGCCACCTTTTTAAAGAAGATGGAATTTTGTTTATCCGGCGTCAGTTCCATAAACTCATTCAACCCGGCAAAATACTCGTCATATTCTTTCAGGACATTGAATCTGCGCTCGTTTTCAACAATATTTCTTTTGTTGCTCTCAATATAATTTTTCATTGCAGTCGAAATATAATTCTGCCTTTTTTTTCTGGCGGCGGCGCGCAATTCATCTGCCGAAGCATTAAGGCCGGCCAGCATATCGGCATAGCGCTTCTCCTGTTCAGCCGTGACACAACCTTCTGGGAAGCCGCCGGTCTTGAATTTATTCAAAAAATCCTGCACCAGGCAGGCAGTCTCAAACATTGCCTGAGCGTCACAGCCTTTGATCTTCTCCACGGACAGCGCCGCATCCAGTGATTTAATTTCCTCCGCGGCGGCGGCTTTTGCCGCATCCTGCGCGGCTTTCTTTTCTGCCTGAATCACGGACTGCTGCTGATATTCCTTAATCAAAGCTTCCGCATCCTGCCGCATTGCGCCTTCCGGCGAATATGCCGCGACAAAACTCTTAATGGATTCAACGGCATCATTGCAACGCATATATTTAATCCCGCTGCGCACCGTGCCCCATATTTCCTCCACTTTCTTTTTGCGCTCCGCAACCGGATTTTTCGAAACTGCAACCGCCGGCATTGACTTGGCAGGCCCCTTATTCTTCAACTGGGTAAACCACCACAATCCGGCAGCTCCGGCGGCGACAAAAACCATCAACGACAAAACCAGTGCGGCAACAACCAGTTTATTATTCAATACCCCGCGCAGCAAGCCCGGCTTATTCGGGAATTGATTGCCATGTCCGTATTTCAGCTTTGCCGCATTTTTCAAGTAATCAACTATTTCGTTCCAGGATTCCGGGCGTTTAGCCGGATCTTTGGCGATAAGACGGTCAACAAAATCCGAAAAATCTTTCGGGAATCCGGCGATTTTAAATATTTCTGCAAGCGGTTCATGATCAACGTTCAGATGCATCTGCATCACTTTTTCAGCATCATTTTCATTAAACGGCGGTTCGCCGGCAAGCATGTGATACAGGGTTATCCCGAAAGAATAAATATCGGATCTGACATTGGCACGGTCGACATCACCTTTGATTAATTCGGGTGGTGCATACATGGGAGTAGCCATGATTTCGGAAGCACTCTCGTCATAAGCGGATTTGGCCAGCCCCAGGTCGGCAAGCTTGGCTTCGCCGTGACGGTTGATGATAATATTGGCGGGTTTAATATCCCCGTGGGTAAGTTTCTGACGGTCCCAGGCATATTGCAGAGCTTCGGCGATACGCAGCGCAATATTGACCGCTTCATTGAAATCCAGCGCGCCCTCACGCTCAATCTTCGTATCCATGGTTTCGCCGTCAATAAGTTCCATGGCGAAAAAATAAATCCCGTCTTCGGTAAGGCCTGCATCATATCCCTGCACTATCGCCGGATGATTGAGCGCGGCGGCGGCTCTGGCTTCACGAAAAAAATCATCAACAAATCCTTCGTCGCGGGCCCGCTCGTCAGACAGAATTTTCAAGGCGACATCGCGCTCAAGACTCAACTGCCTGGCCAGGTAAACAATGCCGTTGCTGCCGCGTCCCAGTTCCAGAATAATTTTGAAGCCGCCGATAACCGTTTCCGGGGCAATGCGCCCGCCGGCGTTGAACCCGCCGCATAAAGAACAGAACTTTCCACCGACTTCCCCTGAAACCGTCTCGGTGTATCTGGCACATTTTTCGCAGAATTGCTGCATTAATTCTCCTCGCAAATAAAATGACGCACAGCCAGTCTCCATAAATTTTAAGTATGAAATGCAACAAGCATGGACTATATAATCTTACTCCAATTTCACATAAATCAAGCAGACATTGAAATTCCGCCGTTGTCAGCAATTCGACAGACAGCCGGGAACAGATTATTTTATATCAGGCCCAGAAAGGCGTATCGGCGTTTTTACATCCTGCAATTCCTACTTGATTTTTTGCAGCAGATTGCTGGCGAAGATTCTCATGCCTTTATCATTGGGATGGATATTATCCACAAAACACGCCGGATCATCCGGCACCAGTTGCGTTCCGTCAATCAGAAGGACATTTTTAAAATCGGCGGCGACAATCCTGAGTGTCCGGCGGTATTCTTCCAGTTGAAGTCCCAGCTCGTTTGGTTCTGTCCGCCCGAACCACGGGATCGGCGTAATCAAATATATTACCGCATCTTTGCGCATGCTGAGCTGACTAAGCATCATTTCGGAATCCGCCGCGAAATCCGCCAGTTCACGATTTTGAGCAAAATCATTTACTCCAAAAGCGGCAAAAACTGTATCCCATTCAATTTCCAGCGCCAGCCTGCCGGCTTTATGGTCCATCGTCGCACCGCCGACAGCAATATTGTGAAAATCTTTATTCAACGCGGCCGCCACCTGCGCGGGGTAAGTCAGGGATGGCGAGGAAACCGTCATCCCCTGGGTAATCGAATCGCCGATAAAGATCCATCTGGAACGCTCTTCCTTAAAAGGACTGACGAAACAGCCGTCTTCAATTTCGAGACCGGCCACCGTGGTTTCGCACAGGTTCGGCAGATAAATTTCGATCAGTTTTTCGCCTTTGCCGTCAAGTTCCGCGCTAAAGGCGAATTCCTCGCAATAATCAGGCGGCCCGAAAGTCATTCTCTGGAAACCGTCGATCACGATATCGGTGTTGAAAATCGGCCTGGAATAACGGCCGAAGACCAGTTTCATTGCGACAAACGAGGTATCGGAAACAAATGCAATCCGGATGCCGGAACTGTTCATGGCGCGGATTTCCGCGGCTTCCGTGGCAGAATACAGCTTCATCAACTTGTGAGTCATTCTGGAAGCATAAAAACCGGATTCGGTTTCCTCCACGCCGACGGCCCCGAACATGTAATCAATATTTGACAATAAATCAATTTTCATCAGTAAACTCCAGGAAAAATGAAAGTTCTTGTTATATAAAAATAACCCGTCAAGCATAATGAGCAAATATATAATTGCATAATCTGTAAATCGTCTGGAAAAACAGGGCTAGTAAAAGTAAATTAATCAGGAAGCGATAAATGAAAAAAAGGCATGCCGCATGAAAATTCTTTTGTTGTTGAAAAAACTATTGATATCTCTATGCGCCGCAACATTCTTCTGCGCCATTACGGTATCTGCCGAAGATGAAAAGCCGGACGGATTCAGACTGCTTTGGGCAGGCGGCATCAATCTCAATATTGACAAAGCAATGCAAAGAATCAGCGATTCCGGATTCAACGCCGCCGCGGTCAGCGGCGCCAACTTAAACACGGTTATTCCATACGGACAGAAACACAATATCGGAATTTATTACTGGTTCCATATTATTCCGCCGGAAGATATGAAGCAATTCGCACAGCAGATGTCTCCGGAAGAGAATGAAATCCTGAAAAATCTGAAGGCGGACAAATCGGCGGATAAAAATGGTTACCAATTCGGCGGGGAGCCGCTGCCGGACCACCGGGAAGTACTGGAAACGCCGCTGCTCTGTTTTCATCGTCCGGAAACCGTCGAGTTCTGCAAGAAACATATTGAAGCAGTTTTTGAAAAATTTCCGGATATAACCGGCATCGCGCTGGATTATATCGGATACCAGAATTACCGCTGCTGCCATTGTCAGCAGTCAACTGCACTTTTTGAAGAATATTATAAGAAAATGCAAAGCAAAATGAGCCGGGAAGCCGCGCTGGAACAGTTTTCTCTGGAAACGCTGGTGCATTTCAGCAATGAACTGACGGCTTATATCCGCAAATTAAAACCTGAAGCAAAAGTCGCGACTCACGTCTACCCGGTATTCATTCCTGACCAGCTTTATGGCAACCGCCTGGATGTGGATTACTGCTGCCAGACTGTCGCCTGGTTTTTCAAGCCGTACTGGTCTTCCGAGAAAATCGAGAAACATGTCCGTTACGTAGTCGAGAATGAAAAGAAGTATTTCCCCAATTCCCGCGGCATTCCTTTTATCGGTCTTTATCAGAATCCGCAAGGCCATTTTAAATCAGATGAGGAATTCTTCAAAGAACTTGAAATAATGAAAAGAACTTCGCCGTCAAGACACGATCTGAGTATATGCACATTTGCCCCGTTCGCCCGGAATCCGGAACTCGGCAAAAAACTTGTACAGGAAATCGCGAAATGAAGCAATTTTATTTTTATGCATAATCAGCGCAGCAAATGTAAAATCGCTTGACTTTTACAAAAAGTAAAATATACTTCTAAAATATAAGAGGTTTATGGTAATTATTGATACGGGAGTATCTCATGGGCAGAAATGTACTAATTACCGGTGCGTCATCAGGAATCGGCAAAGCCTTGGCTTTCAGGCTGCTGGGCGAGGGATGGAAAGTTTTTGCCGTCGCCAGAAGAATTTCAAGGCTTAATGATCTAAAGGAAAAAGGCGCGATAATCGTCGAAATGGATCTGACCAACGAAGAGTCTGTCATTAACGGTATTGCGCGCATCCAGAAAGAAGCCGGAACCATCGACATACTGATAAACAATGCCGGTTATGGCGAATATGGCTCCATCGAAGAAGTCTCAACCGAAGTGGCGAAGAAGCAGTTTGAAGTCAACGTCTTCGGCCTTGTCCGCATCACCCGCCAGGTTTTACCCCAAATGCGCGAGAACCGTTACGGAAAGATTATCAACATTTCTTCAATGGCGGGCAAAGCTACAGCACCAATGGGCGGCTGGTATCATGCCTCGAAGCATGCGGTGGAAGCCCTTTCCGATGCATTGCGGATGGAGGTGCGTCCGTTCGGTATTGACGTGATCGTCATCGAGCCCGGCGCTGTAAAATCAGAATGGGCCGACATTGCCAAGGAGAATCTATTGAAAACATCCGGACACGGCCCGTACATCAGATATGCGGAAGCAGTAGCGTCATTAATTGATAAATTTTATGCCGGCAGCAAGCCGGCTGCTCCTGAAAAAATCGCTGATGTCATAATCAAAGCCATCGCCGCAAAAAAACCTTCTCCCAGATATGTTGCGACAATCGACGCCAAAAAATTCATCTTCTTTAAGTGGCTGCTGACAGACAGGATGTTCGACCGGCTGCTCCTGCGTTTGATGAAAGTTTCAAAATAACAGCATTCCTTAAACAAAATCATTGCTGAATCCGGCCATTATGTCACATTTTTATTCATTTTGCATAAAGTAAAAAGGAGGCCGGAGCCTCCTTGAAATTAATTTTTACTTGATACTGAAATCAATATGATTCAGCATTCGGAAACATCATTGTACCGCCGCGATTCGCATAGGTGTACCACTGAGTACCGGCGAAACCGGACACATGACCGTCATGAAACAGCATGTTGCCGAAATCAGAATGATCCGGGCCGCCGGATGAATTGATCTTTCTGTCAGCGGAAATCGCTGAATCAGCGCGGCCGTACTGATCTGAATCACCTTCCATCATCATGTTGGCAAATGCATAATCCAATCCCGCTGAACCAGAAGTGGCATTGTAAGACAGCGCCTGGGTTCCAGAACCTTTGGCGGTAGTGGTTGACGGACAGGTGTAGACCGTATAGTCAGTCAAATAGTCAAACTGACGGAGCAGATCCAGGGCCGCGCCGCCTTCAGTAGTAGCCTGAAGCCCCAGGGTCGGGAAACGATCAGAATAGTCCATTGCATACTGCTTCAGGGCCAGACCGATCTGTTTCAGATTCGACGCGCAGGAAATGCGGCGTGCTTTTTCGCGGGCCGAGTTAAGGGCCGGCAGAAGCATGCCGGCGAGGATCGCGATGATCGCGATCACGACGAGGAGTTCTATGAGTGTAAAATCACGACTTTTTTTCATTTTTTATCTCCTTGAAGTTGTTATTTAACAACCTGATATTTAAAAACATAACTTTTATTTATTCCACTGAAACGTTCGGAAATCTGCCAGCCTGATAACAATCAGGCTAAAAATCTTACCTTCTCTGTAAACAGGCGTTTATTTTTTTCACTTTTAACGGCGGGTTAACTGATTTTTGACGTCTCACCAGTTTAGCGACGTCAAATCCGGGAGACTCAGGAAAGTACGACAGGCGGGGCACGCGGGAATCCGGAGAGATTAATTTCAACAAAAACCAAATCAGGCAGCGGCGATAAAACCGCAGCGGTCTGATAATCGCATAAAACAATAGGGGTCGAATCACTGGCACAATACTTCAGAAAGCCTGATGAGCATATCGGGCAGGCATGTTCGATGTATGGAGGCCCCGCATCGTCGTCCTGCACCAAGCATGACGCTCTACCGGTAAGACATTGGCTTTCCTGCCAGAAACAAATACTTTGATTATGAAAAGCGGGATGCAAAAATTCCGCCATTGCCAGCAAACCTAAAGCAATGGCAAATGCTGAATTTCTGATTACTGCTAAATTCACCATATCTAAAACCTTAACTAGTTAGACAACTGCATTATATCACAAAAAACATAAATTGTCAAATTCAAGATATTTGCACATAATATTCAAAACCTCATCTGATTAAACATCCCCGGCAGATAAATCCTCCCGCCGGGAAGAGGTATAATTTATTAGCGACGCCGTGCGGTTCTAGTCCTTTTCGCTTCTGTTGCAACCGACTTGCCTTGATCTCCGGTAAGAGTAGTCGCCTTATCGATTTCAGTTCCGTCAGCATTCCGGGTGATATCACTTTGTCCGTTTACGGTGTATGTTTTGCCGGACACGGTCGTTCCTGTACCAGTTGTGATTGCGGCAGCCTTGCCGGCACTGACTTTAGTTATCCGGGTTGTTGTATCACGAGTTGCGGTTCCTTGCGGAGTTGTCAGAGTTGCATCTCTGGTAACAGTAGCGCCGGTCGCTGTTTTAGTTATTGTTTTGGTAACGTCCTCCGTAACTGTTTTGCCGTTCGCGTCGGTTCTGGTAATGTCTTTGTTGACCGTTACGCTTCCATCAGCATTTTTGGTTACGGCGCCTGTTTTATCAGTAGTCCAGGACGCACCGGTGCTGCTCGTTCCTTTGCTTTCGGAAGTCCATTGTTTACCGGTATCAGTCTTGGTTACGGTACCGGCAGTGTCAGACTGCAACGTATTTCCTGCCGCTGTAGTAACTGAGCGCTGAACGTCAAATGTCGAACCGGTATCGGTTTTGGTTGATGTTCCAGTGGCAGTATAAGTTGATGTTCCGGCATTGCCGGTGCGGATGGCAGATTTGTTCCAGGTTGCGCCGGTGTCTGTTTTCTGAGTTGTGACCGTCACATCCGAACCTTTAGTTTTAGAGACCGCAGTATCTTGCGCATAGGCAGATATACACATTGCCGTACCAGCAACGACCAGTATCATAACAGTAATTGATTTGCTCATTTATAAATCCTCACAGTTGGATTGTTTTGTAACCAGTAAACGCAAGGTATTAAGAAAATATTGTAATAAATATGGAATTATTTTAAAGTTTTAACTGAATCCCGTAATTTCCGGATAATAAAATTCAAAAAAAATCACTTTGTAAAGTTGCTTTACAAAGTAAGGATGTTATATTAATTAGATGTACAAAGCCAACGATGGCATAAATGAAGATGCAAACCACAAACAACATTAAAAAAGTATAGTAAGGAAATCGCTATGAGTAAAAAAGCGGACATTGGTCTGGTCGGTCTCGCGGTAATGGGAGAAAATCTGGTACTCAATATGGAAAGCAAAGGCTTCACCGTTGCAGTGTTCAACCGCACTGTGGAAAAAGTTGACAGCTTTCTCAGCGGACGCGGCAAAGGCAAGAAATTCATCGGCTGCAAAACCATTGAAGAACTGGTTGCCAATCTTGAGCGCCCGCGCAAGATTATGCTGATGGTCAAGGCCGGCAAGCCGGTTGATGACTTTATCGAACTGATTGCTCCGCACCTCGAAGCCGGCGATATCCTGATTGACGGCGGCAACAGCCATTTCCCGGACACCATCCGCCGCACTAAAGCGCTGGAAGAAAAAGGCCTGCTCTACATCGGCACCGGCGTTTCCGGCGGCGAAGAAGGCGCTTTGCTCGGACCGTCCATCATGCCCGGCGGATCAGCGAAAGCATGGCCGGCGGTAAAACCGATTTTCCAGGCAATTTCAGCCAAGGTTGCCGATGGCAGCCCCTGCTGTGAATGGGTCGGCGACAACGGCGCCGGACATTATGTCAAAATGGTGCATAACGGCATCGAGTACGGCGACATGGAAATGATCTGCGAAGCCTACAACCTGATGAAAAACATTCTCGGCATGAGCGCCAAAGAAATGCAGGAAGTCTTCACCGAGTGGAACAACGGCGAACTCGACAGCTATCTGATTGAAATCACCAAGGAAATCTTGAATGTAATAGATCCCGATACCGGTAAGCCGGTCGTGGACATCATCCTTGACACCGCAGGCCAGAAAGGCACAGGCAAGTGGACCAGCGTCAGCGCTCTTGACCTTGGCGCCCCTGCCCCGACCATCGCGGAAGCCGTTTTCGCCCGCTGCCTGTCCGCCATCAAGGAAGAGCGCGTAAACGCCAGCAAAGTGCTGCCCGCTCCGAGTGTTTCATTCAAAGGCGACAAAAAAGCATTCATCGAAGATATCCGCCAGGCGCTCTATGCGTCCAAGATTTGCTCTTATGCCCAGGGCTATCAAATGATGAAACTGGCCGCATCGGAATTCAAGTGGAACCTCAACTATGGGCAGATCGCGCTGATGTGGCGCGGCGGCTGCATCATCCGCGCCCGCTTCCTCGGCGATATCAAGGCGGCGTTCGACAAAAATCCGGATCTGGCCAATCTGCTGCTGGATGATTTCTTCACGAAAATCATTGCAAAATGCCAGGCGTCATGGCGAAAAGTGGTTTCCGAAGCGGCGCTCAACGGCGTACCGGTTCCGGCATTCTCCAGTGCGCTGTCCTACTATGATTCATACCGTTCAGCGGTGCTTCCGGCCAATCTGCTCCAGGCCCAGCGCGACTACTTCGGCGCACATACCTATGAGCGCGTTGACCGTCCGCGCGGCCAGGTATTCCACACCGCCTGGACTGAACACAGCGGCACCACCACGTCTTCAACCTATAATGCATAAGCGACTATTTTAAGAAATAAGCTTGTATTTCTAAAAATAGACGGCTAATTTTAATACCCTGTCCGCCCTGTCGCGACAGGGTATTTTCATTATAACCAGTAATTAAGGACTTAATAGATGAAGCTTATATTTAAGCTTTTGTTCGCTTTTTCAGCCGTTGCCGGCATCATGCTGCTGTCCGGATGCGGCATGTTCAACGGCGGACAGGAGGAATATCCTGCCGATATCAGCATTCCCCTGCTTCAGGAGAGAATGCAGCGGGCAACCGACCCGGACCGCAAGTTTGCCAATGCCGACACCTATGTCCAGAAGCAGATGCTGGAAGTGAAGAAAAGCTTCGGCGAACCTGTTCAATCCATTGTTGAAATAAAATTCAAACGTCCGGATATGTTCAAAATGACGATGCTGAGAGACAATCAACTGGTCAATTCCGTAATTTTCAACGGCAAACAGGCATGGTCGATTAATTACTTCAAAAAAACGGTCGCTCCAATCGAAGGCCTCCAGTTTGAAACGCTCAAACTCATCTTTGACATGGGCCATCCTGGCGTTTCCTACACCCAGATATTCAAGAATGTCAAGCTTTCCCAGGTCAGGATTGAGGAACTTGAATATTACAAGATGGTCTGTACGCCGAATGTCAGCGGGCTGGAACCGTACTCCATCTATGTCGGCAAAAACAGTTTCCTGACCAAAATGCTGGAAACCGTCGAGCAAATCAACGGAGAGAATGCAAAATACACCGCAATCATGGATACTTACGCCATGTATGAAGGGGTGATGATTGCCAAAGAGTCCACCACCATCCTGAATGGAATCAAGCAGAATTATAAAGTTATTTACTACAAGCTCAATGCCAAAATCGATGATGCCGAATTTACTCCGCCGCAATTGGATTGAAATCTGCCGGAGATATCCATGGAAATCAAAATCATTCAGGGAGACATCACCAGGCAAAACGTTGACGCCATAGTTAACGCCGCCAATTGTTCGCTGCTTGGCGGCGGCGGGGTTGACGGGGCGATTCATCGCGCGGCAGGCCCCGGCCTGCTGGAGGAATGCCGCCAAGCCGGCGGATGCCGCACTGGCGAAGCCGTGATTACCGGAGCACACAAACTGCCGTGCAGATATGTCATCCATACCCCGGGGCCAGTCTGGAACGGGGGAAATAACAATGAAGAGCAACTGCTGAAAAAATGTTATCTTAACTGTCTGCGTTTAGCTTCGGAGAAAGGGCTTTCCACCATCGCGTTCCCCTGCATCAGCACCGGCATCTACGGATTCCCGGCGCAAAAGGCCGCGGAAATAGCCTTCGAGACAGTCAATGCATGGCAGGATGAATTTCCGAAAACCACGATTTTCGTCACCTTTGACGATAATGCCCAAAATCTATACCGCAAGCTTCTTGGCTGAACCGGTTTGTTTAATTCTGGAGAAACATAGTGGATCAGGAACGCGCGCAAACAGAAAAAACCGCCTTTACCGGCGTCATCACCTGTGCACTCGGGCTTATCCTCATTATCATTTCCGTATTCCTGGCCAACTCCATCGTTCTGGTGGCCGATTTATTCAACTCACTGATGGAGCTCGGCGCAGTCACCATGACCTGGCTCACCTTGCGCCGACTGCGAAACGACAGCCGGGCCGTATTCAATTACGGACTTGGCAAAATTGAAAACCTGGCAAGTCTCATCATCGGTTTCTTTATATTGCTGAGTGTGCTGATCATGACTTTTCTAATCATCAATCGTTTCTTTAGTCCGGTTCATTTGAAAGGATTTGGTATTTGGATGGGAATTGCCTGCACCTTTATTTTCGCCATTATCAACGGTCGGCTCTGGTGGCGGTCCCGGCAGCATGAACGGAACGCGCCTTCGCCAATCGTTGAAGCGCAACTCCGCCTGTTCGCGGTAAAAACGCTGGCAAATACCTGCATGTTTTTCAACTTTACTGTAAGCATGACCGTGTCCCAACCCTGGGTGGTGTATCTTGACCCGCTGACTTCATGCATCACGCTCGCATTCATGATCAACTGCGGCTGGCATCTGCTGCGGCATTCAGTTCATGATTTATTGGACCGTTCACTTGGAGAACCGCTGCAAATGCTGATTACCAAACAGTTGGCCAATTATTTTGACTCATACAACTCGCTGGACGGCGTCCGCTCCCGCTATTCAGGAAGACAGATATTCATTGAAATATTTCTTGGCTTCGACGCCGGAAAAACATTAGGCGAAACACAGCTTGTCATGGACGGCATCAAAGAGGATCTGGAAAAAACAATCCCCCAGGCCGAAGTCACAGTTATACCCCGCGCCCGGTAAATGCAGCGGTTACGCAGCCTGGTCGCAAATCCGGCCTGTTTTTTTTGAACGGAGAAAAAGCCTCAAAGCGAAAAATACTTGACAAAAGTAAACAAATGTTTTATAATAATGTTTGAAACACTTGTTTTAACCTATCGGAGAAATTGGCTATGGACCGTAAAAATAAAATACTTCATGCGGCGATAGATGAATTCACGGACAAAGGCTATCACCTGGCCAGGGTCAGGGATATCTGTGACAAAGCCAAAGCCAATCTTGCGGCAATCAATTATTATTTCGGCGGCAAGGAAGCTCTGTACCACGAAGTCATCGAATTTGTGTTTAACATTCCCGATCCGTTTGACCTGGTTGTAAAGGACCGGACGCAGGAAATGAAACCTGAAGAGTATCTGCAGCACTGGATTGAATCATTTCTGGAATGCACATCATCCGAAAATCCTTTATACAAATACCGCTACAAAATTATCATACACGAAATGGTTTCACCTTCGCCGCTGCTGCCGGAAATCATGGAGCACAAAATGATCCCCAGGCTTGCCAGGCTTAAAGAAATTGTGAGAAAACTGAAAGGCGGCCAGACCACGGAGGACGAAATCAGCGCGTTATGCATGTTAACCGTCGGGCAATGTATCTATTTTTTTAACAAGCCGATGGTGGAAGGATTTACCGGGCAAAAAGATTTTGTCGGCAAAAATATCAAACTGCTTGCCGGAAAGATCATTAAAACGCTTACAATTTGAGAATCATACATGAAACACATTTTTACAACCTCAAGTTTTTTGGCCGCGGCCGCAATTTCGCTTACAATCTCCGGATGCGGCGACAAACCTGAAGGCTTTCAGGGCTATGTTGAAGCGGATATGGTTTACATTTCACCGGTGCTTGGCGGCCGGCTGGAGAAGATATACATTGACCGGGGCGATTTCGTGAAAAAAGACGCCAGGCTCTTCGACCTGGACAGTACCGAATATGCGGCGGCCGTTGCCGAATCCGAAGCCAATCTGCGCAAGACTCAGGATGACTTGAACGATCTGCTTAAAGGAGTCAGGCCGGAAGAAATCAAAGCTTTAAAAGCTAAAATATCCAAACTGGAGGCAATCTGCGAACTGGCGAAGATTGTTCATGACAGAAACACTCTGCTGCTTGCAAAGGATGCCATTGCCACCAAGGAACATGATACGTCCCGGCTGCTTCAAATACAAAACAAGTGGGAGCTGGAAGAGTCGAAACGCAATCTGGAAATAGCGCAACTGCCCGCCCGCGAAGACCGGATAATGTCGGCCAAGGAGGCGGTAAAAGCCGCCGAAAATGCTCTTGCCGGGGCAAAATGGCGGCTTGAGCAGCGCTTTGTCAAAGCAGAGCAGGATGCCTTTGTGTTTGATACCCTGATGCGCCGCGGCGAATATGCCGCAGCCGGGACCCCGGTGCTAATGCTGATTCCGCCGACAAATATGAAAGTAAGATTTTTCGTGACATATCCCGATGTACAGAAAATTCATGCCGCTGATAAAATTGTATTTTATCCGGACGGCGGCCAGGAAAGATATCAGGCGAAAGTCAGCAATATTTCACTGAAACCGGAATATACGCCGCCGGTGATTTACAGCCGGGACAGCAACTCAAAACTGATCTTCATGATTGAAGCGGATGTTGATCCGCAATGCGCCTTTAAAGTAAATCCCGGAATGCCGGTAACCGTAAAGTTGTTAAACGCCGGAAACAAATGAATTCTGAACTCACAACCGGAGCTGCAAAAACTAATTTTGTCATCGACGTTTCCAATGTAACGAAGAGTTTCAGCGGAAAAGTCGTTGTCAACAACATCTCCATGCAGGTGAAAAAAGGCGAGATATATGGTTTCCTGGGTCCTAACGGCAGCGGCAAAACCACTTTCATCCGGATACTCTGCGGTCTGCTGACGCCGGATTCCGCCGCCGGAACCTGCATGGGGCTGGATATTCTTAAAGAACAGGATGCCATCAAACGGCGGGTTGGTTACATGACCCAGAAATTCAGCTTATACGAAGACCTCACCGTGACTGAAAACATCGAACTGGTCGCCAGGCTCTACAGTGTTCCGGAACGAAAAAAGGCAGTTAAAGAGATTATCGAAACCACAGGGTTCGGAGGGCGCGAGAAACAGTTGGCCGGAACACTGTCCGGGGGCTGGAAACAGCGGTTGTCTCTGGCCGCATGCCTGGTGCATAAACCGGAACTGCTGCTGCTGGACGAGCCCACTGCCGGAGTTGACCCCAAAGCCCGGCGCGACTTCTGGGAGGAAATCCATAATTTCGCGAATGCCGGAATTACGACCCTGGTTTCAACCCATTACATGGATGAAGCGGAACGCTGCCACCGCCTTGCTTATATAGCTTATGGCGACTTGCTTACCCGCGGAACTATTGATGAGGTTATTAACGGTTCCGGGCTGTCAACCTGGACGGTGACAGGCGATGCTCTCGGCGTTCTTTCCGGGGAACTGAGAAAGTCCGGAACCATCGAACAAATCGTAGCGTTCGGCAACTCTCTCCACCTGACCGGCTCCGATCCCGGACAGTTGGAGAAAGCGATCGCCCCCTATCGCGACCGGCCTGATTGTTACTGGAAGCAATCCAGATCAAGCATTGAAGATGTGTTTATTTATCTTACGGAAAAGAAAGCCAGGGATAATTACTGATGAGAATATTCACGCCATTTTCATTCAAGCGTTTCACGGCAGTGGTGATCAAGGAATTCATCCAGATGCGCCGCGACCGGATGACTTTTGCGATGATGGTCGGAATTCCGGTCATCCAACTGGTAATTTTCGGTTATGCCATCAACACCAATCCGAAATTTCTGCCGACCGCCATCGTCTGCGCCGATCACAGTCCGTTTTCCAGATCCATCGTTTCGGCCATGAAAACCAGCGAATATTTCAGCATCATACGACAGGTTGACACCGAACAGGAAGCGGCGGATCTGCTGAGACGGGCGGAAGTCCAGTTTGTGCTTTCTTTTCCGGAGGATTTTTCACGGGAACTGGTCAGGGGCAAGCGTCCCCAACTGCTGCTCCAGGCCGATGCCGCCGATCCGGCCGCCGTATCCTATGCGGTCGCTTCGATTGGTGACCTGGTCAACAACGCACTGCAGAAGGATTTCAGGGGAATGATGCCGCGCCAGACGGACAGTCTGATAGATGTCCGCATCCACCGCTGCTTCAACCCGGAGATAAGAACCCAGATCAATGTGGTGCCCGGTTTACTGGGAATTATTCTGACCATGACTATGGTTTTCATCACTTCGCTGGCGGTAACCCGGGAAAAAGAGCGCGGCACGATGGAAACTCTGCTGTCCACCCCGGTCAAACCGCTGGAGGTGATGACCGGCAAAATCGTTCCTTATATTCTGGTCGGATATGTTCAGATCACCCTGGTGCTGGGACTGGCGGTATCGCTGTTTGATATCAGCATCAGCGGGTCAATCCCGCTGCTCTACCTGATTTCTTTTTTCTTCATCACGGCCAATCTGGCGGTCGGCGTGACCATTTCGACGCTGGCGAAAAACCAGCTTCAGGCGGTCCAGATGTCGGTTTTTTTCTTTCTGCCGTCAATCCTGCTCTCCGGCTTCATGTTTCCGTTTCGCGGCATGCCGGAATGGGCGCAATGGGTGGGTGATGTTCTTCCCTTGACTCATTTCCTGATCATTGTCCGCGGCATCGTGCTGCGCGGCGCGGACTTCATGGACTTCGCCGGACATTTTCTCGCGCTGAGCATCTTTCTGGTGGCGGTCATCATCATCGGTCTGCTCAGATACCGGAAAACCCTGGATTAAAACTAAAGTTATAAAGTTGAAAACAGGGAACATTTGCCACAAATGCGGAATCATTAAAATACAACCTTAACTACGGAGGAAAAAATGAACCCATGTCCGAAATATCCTGTCATATACGAGATAAACACTTTCGTATGGCTTCATGAGTTAAGTGAAAAATATAAGAGAACAATCACGCTTGCATCAGTACCGGCCGGGGAGTGGGATTATCTGGAATCACTCGGGATCGATGCTGTCTGGTTCATGGGTATCTGGGAGAGGAGTCCTGCAGGAATAAAGATTGCAGCAGCAAACGATGGTTTGATGTCAGAGTTCAGAACGGTTCTGCCTGATTTCCAGGATAATGATCTGACTGGCTCCGCATACTGCGTAAAAAACTATGCTGCTGATAAAAAAGCAGGCGGCGCCGCAGGTCTTGCCCGCGCCAGGCAGATGCTCGCGCGGCGCGGAATCAGACTCATTCTTGACTTCGTTCCCAACCACGTCGCCCCTGATCATCCATGGGCATCTGCTCATCCCGGATATTTCATCCGCGGTTCTGAAGAAGATATTGAAAATGATCCTTCCTCCTTCATCAAAATCGGAGAAAATGTCATGGCATTGGGCCGTGATCCATATTTCCCGGCATGGCCGGATGTATTGCAGCTTAATGCATTCAATGCGGAATTAAGAAAAGCGGTACTGGATACGGTTTCGGAAATCGCCGGCCAGTGCGCCGGAATCCGCTGCGACATGGCGATGCTGATGCTGAACAATATCTTTGAGAAAACCTGGGGCGCACGGGCCGGACAAAAACCGGACGAAGACTACTGGGCAGCGCTGATCCGGGCGATTAAATACAAATTCCCCGGCTTCCTGTTCATCGCCGAAGCGTACTGGGATCTGGAATGGGAGCTCCAGCAGCAGGGGTTCGACTTCTGTTATGACAAGAAACTCTATGACCGCATGGAGCATGGCAGCGCTGAAGATATCCGGCTTCATCTGCTTGCAGATATGTCATATCAGGACAAATTGATGCGTTTCATCGAAAACCATGATGAACCCCGGTCCGCAAGTTCATTCTTCCGCGAAAAGGAGAAAATGGCGGCTGTAATTTTCTCTACTCTGCCCGGCGCCCGCCTTTTCCACGAAGGGCAGTTCGAGGGGCGCAAGGCACGTGTGCCGGTATTTCTTGAAAGACGCCCGGAGGAAGAGACAAACAAGGAGCTTGCAGTTTTCTACAAGAATCTGCTGGCAGAGACGGACAATGACGTGTTCAGGAATGGTAATTGGCAGCGTTGCGAAATTCGCGGATGCACGGATGACAACATACATAAAAATCTGTTAGCCTGGACCTGGCAGAAAGACGGCATGTCGTATCTTATCATCATCAACTACAGTGATTCAGAATCCCGGGGAATGATAAGACTCCAATGGGAAGGCATTTGCGGCAAAACCTTGGGTTTGACCGATGTTCTGAATGGTGAAAAATATAACAGGTCCGGAAGTGAGATTGCCGGCAACGGGATATATGTCGCTCTCAAATCATGGAGCTGCCACTTTTTCAGGCTGGAGATATAGCATTTCTCCCGAACCTTCGCGGCTCCGGCCCCGAAGGTTCAGTCAACATGCCGTCAGTGCGACAACACCAGGCGGAAACCGCCAACATTCAAGCGACCGGACTCGCTGTACTTGTGGGTGTAAAGTGAGCACATGTAGTCGGGATGCTCATCAGTGAACCACGCCGCTCCGCGCCACCCGGCAAAAGACAAATCCGATTCCGACTTTACCGTGCATTCCCATACGTTCCCGCCGACACCATACAGCCCCCAGTCGTTCATTCCGCTCTTTTCCACTGGACAGCTTACAGGAAAACCATCATTGCTCATTGCATAATGCCCGTATTTCGGCGGCATTGATTTTCCCCACGGAAATTTGCGGCTGTCGCCACACTGGCAGAATGTTGTCCATTCTTTCTGGGTCGGCAGACGGTAACTGTATCCGGCTGGTATGCGTCCGGCTTTCCGTTCCCGTTCAGTCAGCCATTTTGCGTAATTGACTGCATCGTCAAAGTTTACATATACCACAGGCTGGCTGTCACCATTCAAAGAGTTGCCGTCATAGCTTCTGCTGTCGTGATCCGGTTTGAACTTCCTGTACTCCCCGTTCGTCACCTCATACTTTCCGACCCAGCAGTTCAGCGCTTTGATCCAGACGAATTCCATTCCGATATCCGGAATTTTCCAGTCACTGCCGGAAACAGGTTTGCCAAGGTCTTCAGCGGTCAGACTCAGGGCGGCACAGCACATAACAGTTAACATTATTCCCGTGATGAACTTCATTTGGATAAACCTCATTTTAAATTATTTATTTCGCTGCTCTGCAATTTTTTATTCCATTCCTCCTCAATATTATTCGGTTAAATTATGGTTGTCAGCAAGAAGAACTTTTCATTTAATCGGTTCACCGCCCACTTGTCCTTTTGCGAGATGCTCATGAATGTGCTCACGGTCGGTCTCCAGTATAGTTTTTGCATCCATACGCCCGAATAAGTCCATGAGCTGGGCGACCAGACCGGTCCACCCCGTCTGATGGCTGGCCCCCAGTCCAGCGCCGTTGTCCCCGTGAAAATATTCATAAAAAAGAATCAGATCGCGCCAATGCGGATCTTCCTGGAATTTAACCGTTCCGCCGTAGACCGGACGCCGTCCGTTGGCGTCGCGCAGAAAAATGCCCGATATCCTGCTTGAAATCTCCTTCGCCACTTCAAAAAGCGTCATGTATTTACCGGAACCGGTCGGACACTGAATCTTGAATTCGTCGCCGTAGAAGCTGTACAGGTTCAACAGAGCGCGTATCAACAGCACATTGACAGGCATCCAGACCGGTCCCCGCCAATTGGAGTTCCCCCCGAACATCCCGGTGTTGGACTCGCCGGGCAGATACTGCACCTTAAATTCCTGCGGCCCCGCCATGAACGAGAAGGGATGATCCTGGTGATATTTCGACATGGAGCGAATGCCGTGCGGTCCCAGAAATTCATTCTCGTCAAGCATGTAGGAGAGCACCCTTTCCAGCTTCTGCTTGCTGAGAATCGCCTGTAAACGCCGGCCCTTATATCCGATGAAGCCCTCCGGAGCAACCTGAGCAATCACTTCCGGATGGCGTTTCCGGAACAGCGCGATCAGTTCCGTCAGTTTGGGATACCGTGTTGCCGCGTCACGCTCGAAAACCGTGGAGGCGCACAGCGGCAGCAGCCCCACCATCGACCGCACCTTCAAACGCATGGTCTGTCCGTCCGGCAGCCTCAGCAGATCATAAAAGAATCCGTCCTGTTCGTCCCACATCTCGTCCGCATTCTCGCCGATGCGGTCCATGGCATAGGCAATCCATATAAAATGCTGGACGAATTTAAAGGCAACCTCCTCGTAAATCTCATCGTGTTCGCACAGAATCAGGGCTATTTCCAGCATGCACTGGCAATAGAACGCCATCCAGGCCGTCCCGTCCGCCTGCTCCAGCGTTCCGCCGGTGGGAAGCTCCGCACTCCGGTCGAATACGCCGATGTTATCCAGTCCCAGAAAGCCCCCGGCGAACACGTTGCGACCGGACGGATCCTTCCGGTTCACCCACCAGTTGAAGTTAAGCATCAACCCCTGGAACGCCCGTTCCAGAAAACGACGGTCCTCGCGGCCGAGCCCACGCTCGTACTTGTACAGATAGAGCGTAGCCCAGGCATGTACTGGAGGGTTCACGTCGCTGAAATTCCATTCGTAGGCCGGAATCTGCCCGTTCGGGTGGGCGTAGAGGCTGCGCAGCATCAGCAGAAGCTGTTCCTTGGCGAAATCGAAATCGACCAGTGACAGGGTAATCGTGTGGAAGGCCAGGTCCCAGGCGGCATACCACGGGTATTCCCACTTGTCCGGCATCGAAATCACGTCGGCATTGAGCATGTGAAACCACTCCGAATTTCGCATGCCTTGAGGAGAGCAATCAAGCAGCGGGTGACTTTTATGCTCCAACAGCCATTTCTCCAGATCGAAGTAGTAGAACTGTTTGCTCCACAGCATTCCCGCCAGCGCCTGACGGTGTACGCGGCGCTCATCTTCGTTTAGCGATTTCGGCGTGATCCTCTGGTAGAATTCGTCCGCATCCCGGATCCGGCTTTCGAATATCTCTTTGAAGTCTTTGAAAGCATTGTCCAGCGGACTTGAAGAAAGCCGCAAACATACTGTGCGGCTGCCGCCGCCAGGTATTTCAAGCACATAATGGGCCGCGGCTTTGGTCCCCTCCCTGGCGGAATTTACCGCATCGCCCTGCCCCGAAATGATGTAAGAGTGGAACGCATCCTTGACGTAGCTGGCATCGCCGGGCTGGCCCCATAGACGCTGTGAATTGCTGTCATTCCCGGTGAAGAGCAGTTCAGGAGCTCCATCACAATAAAACCAGTACTCGCCCAATTCATGATGCAAGGCTTTAACGGCGCCCGGTCCGGACTCGCGCAGAGAAGGTTTCTCATTGTCGTCATCGCCCCATGACCATGTGTTCCTGAACCACAGCGTCGGCAAAAGGCGAAGCCGGGCCGCTTCCGGGCCGCGATTGTGAACAGTGATCCGGATGAGCATGTCTTCCGGGTCTGCTTTGGCATATTCCATGAACACGTCAAAGTAGCGGTCCTCGTCAAAGACGCCGGTATCGAGCAGCTCGTATTCCATTTCCTCACGGGAACGTCCTCGGTTCTTCTCGATCAGGTCGCGGTAGGGGAATTCCCGCTGCGGATACTTGTACAAATACTTCATGTAAGAGTGAGTGGGGGTGCTGTCGATGTAGAAGTAGTATTCTTTCACATCCTCGCCATGATTAGCTTCACTGTTGGTGAGACCGTAAAGGCGCTCTTTCAGGATGGGGTCCTTTTCGTTCCACAGAGCCAGGGCAAAACACAGCCGCTGCTTGTCGTCGGAGATTCCGCCGAGACCGTCTTCGCCCCACCGGTAGGCCCGCGAACGCGACTGGTCATGTGTAAAATAATCCCAGGCATTGCCGTCCTCGCTGTAGTCTTCGCGGACTGTACCCCATTGTCTCTCGCTCAGATAGGGACCCCATTTTTTCCACGGAACTTTAATATTGCGCGCATCATTCAAGCGCTTCTGCTCCGCAACGTCGATTATTTTCTGCTCAGCCATGTTTCTGTCTCCCTTCGATTATTGTTCGATTGCTTTGCTCATTTAATTCCTTAAAATAATATGCCGAACAGTCTTTTCAGCAGTTCCTCCAGCGGCATCATGGTAAGCAGCAGCGGCACAATCGGCGCCAGTATCGCAGCCAGGAGAAGAAGTATGGAATCCTTCGTGACAGGTGCGCTCTTCATGGTTCTCACCACTTCGAGGCTGTTGCCCAGATCGGCGAGGGATTGAATATCGCCGCTGCCCAGCAAAGACTCATCTGCCGGGGCACCGCCGCGCAGCCATTTATTATCGAATTCGCGCACATAACGCTGTGCCAGCGTACCATATTCGCGGATGCCCTTTCGCTTCGCCTGTGCAAGCTGAGGCGCAAACATCAGAAGCGGACCGATGACCACGCAAAAGAGAAAGATGATGAGGGAGGCGGTCTCCATCTTGAAATCGGCAAGTTTGGCTCCCGTGTAAAAAATGCGGTTTGCGAACATTCCGGCAAGCAGTGCGCCGTGCGCCAGCGCGAGCGGAGCGAAAGCATAGACCGTGTTGGCAAGAAATCCCAGACCGCCGACGCGGTCAGGATGCGTGGGTATCAGTCTCAACTCAATGCGCGACACCTGCCGGAGAAAGCGCATCCAGATGACCAATCGAAAATACCAGCGGATCAGCAGAAACTGGAAGACCGGCAGACTGACGTAGGCAAACCACATCCCGGCAGGCGAAAGCGCCGCCGCCCCGCCGGAAGAAGTCGCATACCACGTCGCCGTGCTTAGCGTCATATACTGCCGCCAAATGATCGCGATGCCGACAATATAAACCAATGCGATCAGCAGCAGCTCGGCAATTATTGAGTTGCGCAGCCGCAATGCCGATGTGATGGCGGCATTGAACCTAGTCAGACTGCTCTCTGGAATCAAATCCCGTTCCATAAATTGCGCCACCAGGGTACGCATGCGCCGGTGCACCACAAGCTCGGCAATGATTAACAGCGGGGTTGCCACAAGGAAACGGATGTGAACTTCCACGTCCATGAGGAAAGGTACGGCCGCATTACCGCCAAGCAATTGTCCTCCAAGAGCCGATAGTATCAGGAGCGGCAGCCAGGCAAACATCGAAATGATGACAATGCGTTTGCGCACCAGCGTAGGGGCGTCGTCGGACAGATGCGCCCGGCGCAGAAGCTGAAATAGAGGCCCGCCGAGGACAAGCGAAAAATCCCGCTCGACGAACATACTGGCCGCCGGGTCGATGGATTTAATTTGCGATTCATCCCCCGCGTCTGCGAAATGCCTGTCTTTTTTTACTGCTGCCATGATTGGTCTCCGGTTAAACTCTCCAGAACTTGAACCTTCGCATGAACAGATAAACTACTGATAGCAATTTTCATTTGAATATGTAAATATAATAACTCTGCCGCCAAAATATTACAACAGTAAAATTCAATAAAATTTTAGCTTCTGACTAAAAACTGTGCTTGAAGCTATTTGGGGGGCTTTTCTTGATTTAAGCTCTTCACTCCAGCAGATAGAGGTTGGCGATGGAGATGCCGCTCAGGATCGCGCCGGTGATGCCCAGAAAACCCTGATCGGTACCGGCCAGATAGAGGTGATCAAGATTTGTTTTACCGGTTTTGAATTTTACGGGGGAACCGTAGATCGCGCCGTTGATGCGGCCGGTATAACGCTGAACTGTTTTCGGCGTGAAAGCATCAATAAATACTGATTCATTGTTCAGATTTTTAATCCCGGTGATCGCTTCCGTTTTTTGCAAAACAGTCGCAATGGCTTCATGTTTCCGGCGCGCATAATCTTCCTGAGACAGATTGAACCAGGCGGCGTTATTGGCCATGACAGTAGTGCGGACGGCGCGTTCCGGGATAATATCGCCGGAGGCGAACTTAAAGTTAAACGGAAAACAGATGACCCCGCTGGATGCATCAATCATTCCCGGCGGGTTGCGGAATTTGAAAACCGGAGAGTCGTTGAAGAAAATGATGGTGGCATTGCCCAAATCCGAGGGCTGTTCGCCGGGAATGGCGATGACTTCCATGAAAGCCAGCAGGCCGGGATTGACACCGAAACTGTCGTTGCGGATGTCGCAAAGCTGTCTGGTTTCAGGGGCTCCGGCGGTAGACAGGATGTTGGAGCATTCAATAATTTCATCGCCGGCGGTTTGAACCGCCATCGCACGTCCGTCTTTGCTGATGATTTTTTTAACGGCGCATTTAAGTTTCAGTTCGCCGCCGGATTCCAGGAACCGCGCCTGCAGAATGTCCAGCAGTGAGCGGATGCCGCTGCCGCCGGGACGGAAAAAACCTTCTTTGAAGATACTTTTATACATGATGACGAACTGGGAGTAGTCCATGTCGTCTTCAATAGCGCTGCCGTAGTACATCAGCGGACAGAACAGCATGTCGGTCAGCATTGGATCGCGGATAAAACTGGTAACACGCGCCCTAGCCGACAGGAACGGATTGCTGAGATTTACTTCATCCCAGGCCATGATGTCGTTATCCAGACGACGGAAGTTATCCGCCTGCTCCGGAAAGTTTTCCGCGACCGAGGACTCGAAAGCGGTAAAATTATTGTCGAAACGCAGCGTCCGTCCGGGGAATCTAATTTCCGAGAAGTTCTGTTCGCGCGGCTGGATCGCCTCGTAAGGAATGCGCAACTGCCGGAGCAGTTTCAGCAGCGGCTGCGATTTCGCCGCGCCGCGTCCGGCGAAATTGGTCATGGCATGCAGTCCGGTTTCCAGCGCATGTCCGCCCCGGGTATAGTATGAGTTGAGGCCGCCGATGCGGGAATGCTGTTCGCAGATGCACACTTTTTTATTGTAATGCGCCAGCCGGATGCCGGCGGCCAGTCCGGAAAGGCCGGCTCCGATGATCACGCAGTCATATTTCATCAGGTCAGATATCTTTCAAAAGTTTATTGTCGGGAGATTGACGCACCGTGTCCTCCAGTGATTTGAATGAAGCGGCCAGCCTGTGGAATTCATCGGTGGCGGGTAGCGGAAATTCGCATTTTCCGCAATTCTCAATTTTTTCCAGCACATATTGAATAGTCAGCTTTTCTCCCGGAATCGCCGGCATGTAGCCTGCTTCTCCTGAAATGCTTTCACTGTTTTTAGCGATCACGCCGCTTTCCAGCAGATGGAACAGGATATCCCGCACCTGCCGGACGGGAATGCCGGATTGATGCGCCAGTTCAATGTCAGTTGGCGGTTTTAACTCCTGCTGGTAAGCCTTGACAATCATCATCGCGATCTGGACAGTCAACTGTTTCTTCAGGTTATAGCTGATATCCAGCGCATGCGGTTCATATTCATACGACTCCAGGTTCTGATGGGCAAATGAGATTTCCGCGCCAAACAGCACGATCAGCCAGCTCAACTGCAGCCAGATGAGGAACAGCGGCAGCACTGCCAGGCCGCCATATATGGAATTGTATTTGGTGAAAAGCATAACTTGCAGAAAGATATAAGCCTCCTGGACAACCTGATAGACAGTTCCGCCGATAATCCCTGCAATCACGGCTGATTTCCATTTGACTTTGGTATTCGGCATAAATGCATAGATGAAGGAGAACAGCAGCCATGCAGTCACCATCGGCAGCAGTTTCAAGATGGCGGGATTGCTGACTCCGCGCAGAAATGAAATATTATTGTCAATAAAACTGGAGAGACGCGAACTCAGCAGCACGGTGGCGCTGCCGGACGCAATGATCAGAATCGGACAGGCGACGACCATCAGCATATAATCGCTGACTTTCCGCCATATGGAGCGTCCTTTTTTCACCCCCCAGATATGATTGAATGACGTTTCGATATTGCCGATAACCTTCATTACCGTCCAGAACAGGAAAACTACGCCGATGCCGGCTACCATGCCGCCCTTGGCTTCATGCAGCATTGCTTCGGCGTGTGCGTAAACTTTATCCACCAGGCCGGGGTACTCGGACAAATACTGGCATAACTGCGCCTTTAACGTCTCCTCCAGCCCGAACCCTTTGGCGATGCCGAATATCAGCGCGGCGATCGGAACAATGGAAAACACGGTATAGAAAGTCAATGCGGACGCGCGCAACTGACAATGATCTTCCGTAAAATCCTTTACCGCCAGGATTAAAACCCGGATTGACTTTATCATTACTGCTTTGACAAAGTCCAGTTCATTGAGATTTATCCTCCAGACTTCATCGGTCAAAAAAACTTTGATTTTTTTCAGCATAAAATATTTCCCTGTTTGATATCTCATTGGAAATAACAATACTGTAATTTCGTTTTTTTCCAAATCAATTATATGCAAGGCCCGCAAATATGCGGAATTTTAGAATGGAAAGGATATCTTGCGGTATTGTATTTGAATGCCAGGAATATATATTACACCCTTAGTTTTTATAGACAAAAGATAAAAATTTCAGTAAAAATATAAGAGAAATAAGATGGCAAGAATAACCAGGGAAACCGTTAAACAGCCGGAAGCGGCAGTCAACGTTTTCAAATTAAGATACTGTTTTTATATAATCGCGGCACTGTTTATACTGCTGGCGCTGTTTTCCCACAACCCTTCCGATTTTGCGGTAATTCAGGGGGGAAGCGATTCGCCGGTGTCAAACTGGATCGGCGAGGTCGGGGCCAGACTGTCCTGTGCGCTGTTGTACATGTTCGGACTGGCGGCATACCCGATTGTATTCATTCTGGTGGCCTGCGCGCTGCGTTCGCTGCTGCCGCTGCCGACTTCGCGCCGCGGCTATTCCGGCATGCTGCTGCTGCTGATCCTGGGAATCACCGTGCTTTTCGCCATTCATCCGCAAACATTTACCGAACAGACTGAAGCGCTGGGCATCGGGCGCAGGGATATTCCTAATTCCGCGCTTTCCGGCGGGGTGATCGGCCAGGTGCTGGCGGCCCCGGCCTCTGAATCTTCCGGCATTCCGGCTGGATACGTCCGCAGATTCATCGGTACTATTGGAACAATTATTGCCGCGTCGGTCTTCGTGCTGGCCGGCCTGGTGCTGATCTGGTTTGCCGACTGGCAGCCTGCAATACGGTGGGTGTTCTCGCTCAATACATCGCCTTATGATGAACGGGAGGAGCGTGACGAACTGGAAGATAGCGGTAATAGTAATGATATAAAGGCGGCAAAGTTGCAGAAAGAGGAAAAAGACAAGGAAGCCGCGGAACTGGCCCTGCTGGAATTGCGCCGGCAGTCGCTGGAATCCAAAACTGATTCAATTAAAGCTGAAAAGAAGGAAGAGCCGGTCAAGGCGGAACCGGTTGCGGCTCCAGTGGCGGAGGAACGCCTGCCGAAAATTGAAAAAATAGATAAAGCCGAAGAAGCGGAAGAAGAGCATAAGCATTCTCCGGTTCCGGTGCGCAGGAAAAGCCAGAGCGAATATGAGCTGCCATCGGTTTTCCTGTTGGCTAAAGGTAAAGAATCATCCGGTGAAAACGCCGGCAATATCGAAAGATGCAAACAAATACTGCAGAAGACGCTGGAAAGTTTCAACGTCGAAGGCCAGGTTACCGGCACCATTACCGGCCCCCGCGTGACCCGGTTTGAAGTTTCGCTCGCACCCGGGGTGAAAGTTGACAAAGTCGCCAATATCGAGGGCAATATCGCCATGGAACTGGAGGCCGAGAGCATCCGCATCCTGGCGCCGATTCCCGGACGCAACGCGGTCGGCGTGGAAGTGCCGAATACCATCGCGGATGCCGTATTCATGCGCACCATCATGGAAAGCGACCAGTGGAAAAACTCCAAATATGAAGTGCCGATCGTACTCGGCAAAGATGTTTCCGGACGGCCGGTGATCCTGGACCTGGCCAAAGCGCCGCATCTGCTGATCGCCGGTTCCACCGGCAGCGGCAAAAGCGTGTGCATGAACACTTTAATCATGAGTCTGCTGCTGAAATTTTCTCCGGATGATCTGCGCATGATCATGGTTGACCCGAAAATTGTGGAAATGGCGACTTACGCGCCGCTACCGCACCTGATTACGCCGGTGGTCAACGACGCTCACAAAGTGCCGCTGGCGCTGCGCTGGGCGGTAAATGAAATGGAAAAACGCTACAGAATACTGGCTAAAGTGAAAACTAAAAACCTCGCCGGATTCAACGCCAGGCCGATCCAGCAGGAACTGGCGATGGATGACAGCGGCGAACCGATACCGGAAAAACTGCCGTTGCTGGTCATAATCATTGACGAGCTGGCGGATGTGATGATGACCGACGCCAAAAGCGACGTGGAAACATCCATCGCCCGCATCGCCCAGAAAGGCCGTGCCGCCGGTATTCATATTGTTATCGCGACCCAGCGGCCGTCAGTCAATATCATCACCGGCGTCATCAAGGCCAATCTGCCGACCAGAATCGCGTTCAAAGTCGGTTCGATCGTGGACAGCCGCGTCATCCTAGACCAGAAGGGCGCGGAAAAACTGCTGGGACGCGGCGATATGCTGTTTGTCCCGCCGGGCAGCGCCAACATTGAACGAATCCAGGGCGCGATGGTGGATGACAAAGACATTGAAGCCGTTGTCCAGTTTGTCTGCAGCCAGGCGGAACAGGACTTCAACAATAATGTAACCGCGGAGGAACCGGAAGAAAAAGAAGACGGGGAAAGAGATTTCGACGAATCGGAAGCTTCCATTGAAGATGCTCCGGAAATTTCTCCGCTTCTCCAGAAATATCTCCAGCCGGATGACGACGACCTGATCAGAAAATCTCTGGAAATCATTCTGCTTGAACAAAAAGCCAGCACCAGCTATTTGCAGCGCCGGCTTAAGATCGGATATAATCGCGCCGCTGAAATCATGGATAAATTTGAACAGCGCGGTCTGGTCAGTCCGCCGCTGCCCGGAGGTTCCAAACGCGATATTCTGGTTTCTGTCGGAATTGAAAACGGTAACTAAGAGGGGGCTCTTATGAAAGATGATATGACAAAAAGCGCAATATTCGCCGACGATGGACATAAACAGGATGTACTGCCGCTCGACTTCGCCGCTGAGGAAAAAGCGAAAAATAATAAAAAAGATTCGCCGGCAAAGGCTAAAACCGGCGCCGATGAACCGCAAAAGAAAGTTGAAGCAGTTGAGCCGCCCCCCCCGGTCAGTCAGATGCAGCAGGTGAATAAACCGCTGTTTGAGAAGAAAGTTGAAACGGTCGAACCGTCCCCCGCGGCCTCCGGTCCGATGCAGCAGGTGAATAAGCCGCTGTTTCAGAAATTCGAATCGGATTTTGATGACGGCAACGCCCCCGCCATGCCGGCATTCAGAAGCGCAATCTATCCTGCCGGATATGCCAGACAGATGGAAACCGCGGCAGCCGAATCCAGAGAAAGACCGATGACAGCTTCAGTCCCTGCCGCCAAAAGCGCGGCTGTCATGGAAGCGGAAACGTCAACCGTCAGGAAAACCCCGGAAATCGTTGAACGCTCCCAGCCGGAAAGGGCCGCCGCCGCGATTCAGGAAAAGAAAATGGCCCCCGGGCATCGCCAGAAAAACATTGATATTGATGTGTTTTTCGGGAAAATGTTATATGAAGCCCGCAACAGGCTTAATCTGAGCATCGCACAGGTGGCCCAGGAAACCAAAATCCAGAAAGAATATATCGAAGCTCTTGAATCAGAGGATTTTAACCGGCTGCCGCCAATGGTTTATGTCTGCGCTTATGTTAGAAAACTCAGCGCCTTATACAAGATTGAGCAGTCGAGAACGGAAGAGGTGCTTGAGGTATTGAAGAAGAATCTTGAAGTATCGCTGTCGGAGGAGATAATCGCCCATCTGGATATTGACCGGGAACACAGTCCGGAAAGCGAACATAAAGTTCGCAATCTGTATTGGATGGCGGCGGTGGCGGTCTTATTATTTATCGGCCTGGTCTCGATTGCCGTTCTGATGCTGATGGCGCCGAACAATCAGGACAAGAAACAGACAGCCGCCGCGACGGTCCAGCCGAACTCTCCAGCAAGCACCGTTCCGGCCGCGGTCCCGGCGGCCCCGGCGGCGGCTTTCGACCCGGCGCGCCTTGAGAGTCTGAAAGCCCGGCAGACCATACCGATGTCAGAACTCAGTCCAAGACATTGACCATAAATATTTTATACATTAAATGCCAATCCCGCGGCGGCGGCGCATCCTGATTTTTTGATTCAAAACTGGAAAAACAAAAAAAACTGTCTATATTAGTGGGCTATGAAAATATTATTAATAAACGGACCTAACTTGCAGCTCCTCGGATTGAGAGAGCCGGATATTTATGGCAGCACCACATTGAATGCAGTGAACAAGCATTTGAAGACTGTCGCCGGTTCCCTGAATGCGGAGCTTGTCTGTTGTCAAAGCAATCACGAAGGTGAGATAGTTGACCGCATTGCCGAAACACTGACTGACGGCACTGACGGCATTATCATCAATCCCGCGGCATACACCCATACCAGCATTGCAATTCATGACGCGTTGCTGGCAGTAAAAACCCCCTCAATCGAAGTGCATATCAGCAACATTTGCGCCAGAGACAGCTTCAGGCATATTTCCATGACCGCACCGGCGTGTGTCGGCATGATTGCCGGACTTGGTGTTGACGGCTATGAATGGGCGCTGAAAGCGCTGATTAAATATTTGACCGATAATAAAACTGAAAAAAGTAACAAGAGGATAAAGAAGTCATGAAGATTGAAGAAATCAAAGTCATAGTTAAATTAATGGCCGAAAACGACCTTACCGAATTCAAGATTGAAGCGGAAGAATACAATCTCTGCATCAAACGCGGTCAGGAACATAATATGGTGATTACGGCGACGCCGGCCGCGGCCTCCGCAGCACCTGCCGCTCCTGCCCCGGCCGCGGCACCCGCAGCACCTGTTGCGCCTGCGGCGCCGGAGGTGAAAGCCGTTCAGAAGACCATTGATTCTCCGATAGTCGGAACGTTCTACCGTTCCCCGTCGCCGGAAGCTAAATCTTTCTGCAACATCGGTGACAGGGTTTCTCCGGAATCCGTCGTCTGTATCATTGAAGCGATGAAAGTGATGAATGAGATCAAAGCCGAAAAAAGCGGCGTAATCAAAGAAATCCTGGTCGAAAATGCCAGTCCGGTTGAATACGGGCAGCCGCTGTTCGTTATTGAATAATTAAATATTACTCGGGGAAAACCTATGTTTGATAAGATCCTGATTGCAAACCGCGGGGAAA
Organism: Victivallaceae bacterium; assembly: GCA_041665605.1. Lineage (GTDB taxonomy): Bacteria > Verrucomicrobiota > Lentisphaeria > Victivallales > Victivallaceae > CAIPAT01. The sequence continues at coordinate 46,374 of JBAYIO010000017.1, forward strand.
TTGCCCTGCGTATAATTCGGGCATGCCGGGAAATGGGCATAAAATCTGTTTTGGTCTATTCCAAAGCGGATGCCGACAGCCTGCCTGTAAGACTGGCTGACGAAGCCGTCTGCATAGGGCCTGCCGCCGCCAGTTCCAGCTATCTGCTGATTGACCGTTTGATCAGCGTGGCTGAAATCTGCGACGTGGACGCCATTCATCCCGGATACGGATTTCTGGCCGAAAACGCCCATTTCGCCGAAGTCTGCAACGACTGCAAAATAACCTTTATCGGCCCCACTCCCGCACAGATGCGGGCGATGGGCGACAAAAATGTTGCCAGGGCAACCATGATCAAGGCCGGCGTTCCGGTCACCCCCGGCAGCGACGGACTGATCGAGACCGAACAGGACGCGGTCAAGTTCGCCAGAAAACTGAAATACCCGGTGATCATCAAGGCATCGGCAGGCGGCGGCGGACGCGGCATGCGTATCGCGCACAACGACGCCAGCCTGATTCAGGGATTCCACGCCGCAAAGACTGAAGCTGAAAACGCTTTCGGCAACGGCGACCTTTACATGGAAAAATACCTGGTCAATCCCAAACATATTGAATTCCAGATCATCGCCGATTCCCATGGCAACGTGGTGCATCTCGGCGAGCGCGACTGCAGCATCCAGCGCCGTCAGCAGAAACTGATCGAAGAATCCCCGTCCCCTTCGCTGTCCCCAAAACTCCGGGACCGCATGGGCAAAGCCGCAGTCAAAGCCGCCAAAGCGGTAAATTATACCAATGCCGGAACCATTGAGTTCCTCCTGAACGATCAGGGCGAATTCTATTTCATGGAAATGAATACCCGTATCCAGGTGGAACACCCGGTTACCGAGGAAATCACCGGATTTGACCTGATCAAGGAACAGATCCGCGTCGCCGCCGGCGAAAAACTTTCATTCAGCCAGAAAGATGTCCAGATTCACGGGCATGTGATTGAATGCCGGATCAACGCTGAAGATCCTTACAAAAACTTCACGCCGAGCCCCGGACTGGTGAGCTTGTTCATTCCGTCTGGCAGTATCGGTGTCCGCGTGGATTCCCATGTCTACAGCGGCTACCGGATTCCGCCGAACTATGACAGCATGATCGCCAAACTCATCATCAAAGGCAAAGACCGTGCGGATTGTCTGTCAAGATGCAAAAGGGCGCTGGAGGAATTTATCATTGAAGGCGTCAAGACCACTATTCCGCTGACGCTGGCGGTGGTCAATAATAAAGATTTTGCCGCCGGTAAATATGATACCGGATTCCTTGAAAGAACGATTAAGGAAGGCTTATTGTCTTCCAATCACTAATACCGATGACGGGTTTTAACAGAAGGAGAGGAAGCCATGAAAGACTTGAAAATTAAAAAAGTCAGTTCCGCACCGCAATCATGCAGCGCGGCAACCTGCGCAGGCAAAGACGGCGAACTCGGAGTAGTCAGGATTCATGAGAACGTGATTTCTTCCATTGTCCGCAAAGCAGCGCTGTCGGTTGACGGCATCTCCAGACTTGCAGGCAGTTCATTTGTGGATAACATCGCCGAAATCGTCGGCAGCCGCAAAATCAGCGACCGCGCCATCTGTATCAAACTGGATGAAGACAAGGTTGAAATTGAAGTGAAACTCAATATGAAGTTCGGCTATAAGGTTCCTGAAGTCGCTTCAGAAGTTCAAACCGCGATCATCGAGCAGGTGGAAAACACCACCGGCATGAATGTCGTCTGCGTCAATGTCGTTGTTCAGGAAATTGAAGAAGTTTCCGAACACGCCGAGAATGAAGAAGAAGACAATAAATAGTTAACGGGATATTATAATGATGGAAGCTTTCTTTAAAAGCATTTTTCAGGCAAAAGGGGCGGCGCTGGATTTCAACCGGGGGTTCCTTTCCGCGATCGTGGTAATTCTGGCAATCCTGTTTGTCCTGCTGGTTCTGAGACTGATTGTCGCATTTATTTTCCGCACCAGGCGCTGCGGCGGCGTTACTATCAACGGCGACAACGGCGATGTCTTTATTTCCAGTTCGGCGATTACGTCCCTGATCCGTTCGCTGGAGCAGGAATTCAAATTCGTGGAAATTGACAAAGTCCGTCTCTACACCCGCAGCAAACAGCAGTTTCTGAACATCCAGATTGATTTCGACGCCAGCGGCGGCGGTCTGCCTCCGTTATCCGCCGATTTGCAGGCACGGGTGTTATCCGCACTGAAAGATGTATTCGGTATCGAAAGCATCACTAAAGTCCATATCACGCTGAGAAATATCACGATCAACGAGCCGCTGCCGAAAATCGAGAAGGTCGAGTTTTCAGCGGGTATGTGAAAATGGACCTGATCCTTGCTTCGAAATCCGGACGCAGAAAACAGCTCCTCGCTGAAACGGGCGTTGAGTTCAAGGTTATTTGCGCTGAAACTGATGAATTGTCCGCCGGTTACTGCCGCGGTATCGCCCTGCTCAACGCCATCGCCAAAGCCAATGCCGTTGCTGAAGATTATCCTCAGGCGCTTATCATCGGCGCGGATACGGTCATTGAATATGAAAACCGCGTAATCGGCAAACCGGCCGACCGGGCCGACGCGTTCGCCACCATCAAATCGCTTTCCGGCAAACCGCATTATGTCGTTACCGCGATCTGCCTGATCAACCGTTCCCGCAATCTCGAATGTATTTTCGCGGAAAGCACCAGAGTATTTTTTCGTCCGCTCACTGATGCGGTAATCAATGAATATCTTGACCAGGTGCATGTCCTCGACAAAGCCGGAGCCTATGCCATCCAGGAATACGGCGACATGATCATCGAAAAAATCGAAGGCCCCCTGGACAACGTAGTGGGCCTCCCCTGCGCCAAATTGAAAACCGCCCTCGCCGCCTGCGGCTTCTCTACTCCAATCCCGCAATAATTATGCAAATGGAAACCTTGCACTGTCAAGGTTTCCACTGCAACAGAAACTTTGTCAGCAGCGGGGCGGCTTGTATTACTTTTTATTGAGCAATTCGTCGAACTGATTCTTTTGATCATTAACGGCAAAGACGAAAGTTCCGCGATGATTGGCATTTTCACCGGCAAATATGGCCTGCGCCCTGGCCGCACCCAGTGTGCGCTGATATTCAACCGGCAACTGCACCATATACGGGGTGACTACTTCATCAATCGTGCCGTAATAATAAAATACCGGGGTTTTAAAGCGCCAGTTGTAGGAGCAGTTCAACTGCATTTGCTTAAAAAAGCTGTTCGCTACCAGCGAACCCTCGTTGATGAATTCGTCCTGAAATAAATCTCTGGCCCTGGCGGGCAATACTTTTTCAGCCTCCTCCCAGGTCATTCGATTACTGCAGAACTCGCGCACCGTCTGCAAATATTGCGGTTTTATTGCCGCCGCAGTCAGTCCGGTCAGTTTGTAGTAATTTTCGTACGCATACACGAGCATCGCGGAGGTTGCCACCAGCCAGTTGACGTCCAGCTTGGAAGGCACATGTATCCAGCGGTTGACGCACAGGTAAATATCGTTCGGCGCACTGGCGACAGCCGCTGCCTTGACCGGAATTCCTATTTTTTCCAGGCGGTTCTGAAATGCCGAGGTGCTGAATGATCCCTGTGACCAGCCGCTGAGAAACAATTCAGCGGGCGTGACTTTTAAATCTGAACAGACAGCCCGGGATGCAAGCAGCATGTCCAGACAGGCTTGCGCAGTGCTTTCCTTTACCAGCCAGCTGTCAGGTTCGGCGGAGACTCCTTTGCCGATATAGTCAGCCGCGATTACAATGTAACCCTGGCCGGCAAACCGCGCTACAATCAGTCTGGTTTCCATTGATTTCTCAATGCATGAAGGCACTTCGTAGCGCGAGAATACTGTTCCGTGCTGATAAGATACCACGGGGAGCATAGTGGAAGCCACTTCCGGAACGGCGATCAAGCCGGAAACCTGAACCGGGCGGTTATTGTCTTCCGGTATCACGGTGTTGTAGATGACTTTGTAAAGTTTAACTGCGTTTTTAGCGGCCGGATACTTCATGGGAAAGCTGGAGAATTCAGCGAGTTCACTGGTGAGTATCTTGTTCAGTCTCTCAACACTGTATTCGCCGGTCAATTGATATTTGACGCCGCTGTTCACCTGACGGAAGTCTACTGACACTGCGGAACTGTCGCCATTACTTTCGCTTAGTGCGGTACTCGTCAAGCACGCAATTATCAATCCGCCCGCGACTGTCAGCTTTTGCACAAGAACAATCCATGTTTTTTTCATTCGATTACTCCTGATTAAGGTATGATGTTCGGTTATGGTACGCCATTAGGCCGCCGTTGACCCGGAACTCCGAAAAAATATTTTTCAGACTCCATGACGGGACTGTATTTACATCTATTTCATGAAAAAACTTTACTTATTCTCCTTCCGCTTTTCCAGTGTTATTTTACCTCATTTGCCCAAATTATAGCATTATAAATACTCTTTCAATAAATATTTGCAAATGGCGGAGACAGTCATAATTGAAAAGATCGGAGACATTCCGGACAATGCAACAGAACTCCCCTGCGCCAAATTGAAAACCACCCTCGCCGCCTGCGGCTTCTGCAACGAATATCTTTAAATTACTTGCCCCTGGGAGCGCCGGTCGCCTGACCGGCTTTTATCTTATGCCATTCTTTGTTCCAACCATCAACCTAATAATACTCCGCCACTGTTGAAATTCCTCTTGATATACTCAATCGCCTGGTAAAAATGCTTTTCATCCCTGATATATCTGTCCCAGTAACCGCGCTGCCATACCCCGGAAGCGCTCGCCGTCTGACCGGCAATTTGGCTTTTGTTATTGAAACCGGCGTTCCCGGCATTTAATTTATTTATGCGTCTGGCGCTATAACCTTTCCACGATGCAATAATTTTCCCCAACTCAAAACCCGGATATGCGTTAATCATGATATGAACATGATTGGGCATAATGACATAAGCAATCAATTTATAACGAACTCCGTTAAAATGCTGCCAGTTCTTTTCGACGATCTCCGCATATTCTTTATTTTTGAGAACACATGAGCCATGACCTCTATCCAGTAACTCCTCGATTTCCTTCCGGCGGTCAGCTTCCATACTCTCGCTATCATGGTTCTCCAGTTCTGCCTGCAAACTCTTCAAATATTCCTGCGGCAGACTGTCGGACAAGCGATAGGTTATAGCTTGAAATATGCCTCCCTGGTCAAAATGTGGAAGATTGCCATGGTTGTACCAACCTTTGTTAAAGCCGGTCAGGCGACCGGCGCTCCCAGGCTGGACGGCTCCAATCGTGTTCGCTGCGTTGTTCTCATTTGGAATATTCGCGGGAAGAATCTTCATCTGTAATTGTTCCCTGGCATATTTAACTCCAGGATTCTCCTGCATTGGCTTAATTTCCACTGCGTTCATGTGTTTCTTTGAGATCAGAATATACGTAAAAAAAACGTACATATATTGTGCTGCTATCCTTATCAATCCAAAGCATGCCTTCATCCATAGCTTTGCCCTTCATATGATGCGATATAAAGCAAAATGAATTTTTTCTTTCAAGTTTTGGGTCCCACCATTTTAAGCCAACTGGACCCTTGAAATATTCTCTCTCAAATTCATTTTTACCAATTGCCCGGAAACATTTGCCAATATATCTCTGCATACGCTTTTGAGCATCATCTCCATTCATTTTGAATTTAAAAAAAACACTTGCCGCCTCACACCCGCTATCATAATAAGTATAAGCATCCTTGAAGTCTGAATATGGTAAATCAAAATAATAATTTAATAGCTCTTTATCGGAAAAAGGCTGTACCAAAAAAATATTAATGAATAGGAACGCTAAAATTCCGCATACAGCGAAAGTAAATAACAATGCGGAAAAGATATAAACTTTTTTGTGTTGCTTATTCATTTGGTTTATCTGTGCTTATCCCCTATTTTGAACCTCTCGAACAATATGAGCATGCTCCTAATTTATCCCGCAAAAACAATGAATCAATAAGATAATACAGGAAACTGTTTTTGTATCGAATCGGCTTTTACATCAGGTATCACCATAGCGGATTTCGGGATCAATATATTCCTGCCGGCGCGGCGCAGGGCCTTTAATTATTAGCTGAAGCTGAATCAATGCCTGTCGGGATAATTTATCAAAGTCCTGAATTATTGATGTGACTGCGATACCCCACACATGTGTCTCTTCTGTATTGTCAAAATCGACATAATAAATATCTTTTTTCCAGCGTAATTTATGGTTCAACACCCATTGAACAACCGCGCCGGTATCGTGCCAATGGTCTGCAAAAATCAGCAGCGGCAGAGAGCCTGAAGCTTTTATATTCTTTTCCAGCTCAGTAATCTTGCCTTTAAAATCCGGCGGCATGGGAATAATTTCATAAAAACGCTTTGCGCTCCGGCAGGCGGCAATGAAGCCTTCCGCTCTTTTACCGGCTACAAAACGGTTGGCATGGGTTGCTGACAACAAATACGGCGTCGCCGAAGGCAATGCGGCAAGTCTTTCCGCCACCAGCTTTGCAAAGCACTTCTGGTGATCCGTCGTCACAAAATTGCACTCAGGGACGGCACGGTTAATGATGGTTCCCGGCAGATTCTTCTGGCTGTCGATAATCTGCGGAATGTGTTCCTCGTCGGGATGGGACCATAAAATCCCGTCAAAATTATTTAATTTGGCGATTCCTGTCCCGGACCCCAGCGCCTCCTCGTATGAAATGTATTTCAGCAGACAATTGGGGGCTGCCGGAATATGACGCATGAGCCATTCCGGGGCAACATAGGCGATGCGGTAACACTGCGAAGTGTTGATCACAACGCTGCCGGCGCCGCGCCTGGCGGTAATCAACGTTTTTTCGACAAGAATATCAACCGCACGGTTGACCGTGGTGCGGGTAACTTTAAACCGTCCCGCCAGTTCTGTCCGCGTCGGGAACAAATCCCCTTCCGAGTAAGTTCCTGACTCGATTTCAGCAGCAAGTTCCATGGCGATCTGGCGGTAGCGTTCAAGTTTCAAGATGAGATGCCTCTTTCGTTGTTTTTCTTAAAATAACCCTTAAACAGGTATTTTTCAATTTGACAAAAGACTATTATTATATTATAATTAATTAAAAGACTACTCTTTTAAAAAATTTCCGGCAATACAGGATACTAAAACAGAAGAATTAAAGACTATGGTTTTAAAAAATGATAACCACAAATATCGGCTTGACAAATTGGAAGCCGCCATTGATTTAGAGCATGTTGCCAGGACTGAACAGTTGCAGAGTGATTTATGGAATGGCGGAAGATTGCCCTATCTGCCTTGCGTTATCAGCCTTAACCATCTGACGCTCAGTGACTGGCCCGGCTATACCTTCACCGAGTGCTGGGACGATGTGGAAAAAAACATAATCAATTCACTGGGCTGGGTCTACAGCGGAGCCCTGCTGAAAGATGACCGGCTGTATCAAATCCGCCCGGAATACGGGGTCGTTAATGTCCCGGAACTTTTCGGCATCGAATCGATTGTCTCCAATGAAGGAAAGTCCATGTCTGAGGGGCTGAATGACCGCGACAAGCTGAAACGCCTGATTGATGCGGGGATGCCTGATTTTGCTTCCTGCAAGCACACACAGAAGATAATCGAATATCAGGATACTGCCAGGGAATTGTTGCGCGGTTATGAAAAGCTGTCGCAGGCTGTTCACTTCACCCTGCCCGATACTCAGGGTCCGTTTGATTTGGCCTGCCTGATCTGGGGATCAGATATTTTTCTGGGATTGTATGATGAACCGGAACTGCTTGAACAGTTAATGGAACTGGTAACTCAGACATTTATTGAATATAACCAATTTCATCAAAAGCGAATGGGAGTTCCTGCAGACTCCGGATACCATATTGCCGGGCTGAAACTGGTTAACGGCGGAGTCCGGATTTGCGATGATTCGGCGACTTTGATTTCCCAGGAGATGTATGCCAGTCAAGTTGCCCCGTACAACGTCCGGGCGTTTGCGCCTTTCACCGGCGGCTGGCTGCACTATTGCGGCGACGGCAACCGGCTGCTGCCGACCATGCTCAATGATATTTCCGGAGTACATGCCATTCACCTGGGCAATCCGGATATGCACAATTTCCGGCAACTGGTAAAAGATACGGCGGAAAGAAAGATTGTGCTGTTCTGGAGCGGAGCGCTTGAAGAGCTGCCGGCGGCGCTCCTGGAATCACCAGACGCCAGATTGCTGGTATTACTCGAAAACCGTTACGCGCCCGATAATCTTGATGACGCCAGATGGCGGCTTGAACAGGTAAGAAACGGTTTGCCGGTGCCAAAGAAAAACTGGTAAAATATAATAAATGAGGATGCTGTAGTAAATGAACAATATTTTTGCAAGAAGCAATACCGCTAAGGGAACCGTTACGGTTTATTTTCCGTCTCAGCCGGAAAATCTGTCTATCACTGATTCTGAGGGAACTATCGTCGCGGCTCCGGTCATCAGTCAATCCACCGTTGCCGGCGAGTCCGTTATTGTGCTTGATGCCGGGCAATTGGCGATGTGGACGCCGGAAGATCCTGTCCTTTATTTCCTGAAGGCTGAAAGCGAAACACTCCGCTTCGGTTATGGCGATATAGCCCCAGATTCAGATAAAGTTCTCGTCAACGGTGCGCCTTTTTATTTCCGGGGATACATCCGCGGGATTGTCGCCCATGATCATCCTAACCTCACCGGACTGTCGGAACGGGAATTTTACCGGAAGAACATTCTTCAGGCAAAAAAATACGGTTTCAATCTGGTGCGGTTTCACAGTACGATTCCGGACGAAGAGTTTGTCACCCAGGCTGATGAACTCGGGCTTTTCGTGCATATTGAAGTCGGCTATAATTATGAGTTTGACGACAAAGGCCGCAAGAAGAAGATTGTCATGGATGTGGACAGATGGCGCGATACCATCATCAAGTTCCGCAATCACCCGTCGCTGGCGATTTTCTGCCTGGGCAATGAAATGCACAATTCCGGGAGTATGCCGGAAGTGCATGAAATGTACCGGATCGGCCGCGAGCTGGCGCCGCACAAACTGATTATGGACAATACCGGCTGGGGTGAGTTTGACCGGAACAGCGCGGATGTTTTCACGCAGCATATCGCCTATTATTTCCCGTTCAAGCATCATCAGGAGATGTTCAACCAGGATTTCTGCTGGAAAATGAACGGTTCGATGTACCGTTTTCCGCTGTCGGAACAAAAGGAATTTACGCATGGCGCAATGAGCGTCCGGCGCGTGCTAAATCCGGTACGCCCGGTCATGGCGCATGAGTGCATTCACTATACCGACATCCCTGATTACGCCGCGCTGAACCGGGAGTTTGATGATTTCTGCCGGAAGACCGGACCCGGATATCAGGAAAAGAACAATATTCAAAAGCCGCGTTATATGACCGATCTGCCGGCGCTGATTGCCGCCAAGCAGTTGAAAGATAAGATGCCGGATTATATTCTGGCTTCACAGCATTTCAAAAAACTGGGCATGAAAATCTATCTTGAACGCCTGCGCCTCTCCACTAAACTCTGCGGCTATGAAATGCTGCAATTTTCGGATTGTCTGAAATACGAAAACAAGAACGGGATTGTCGATAGCTTTGATAATGATAAATTCATTGACGCCGGATGGTTCCGCAATTTCAATTCCGACCGGGTAATCCTTGCCGGTTTCCCAAAAGAAAATTTTGCCTGCCGGGAGGAATTCGATATCGCCATTTATCTCTCGAATTTCTGTACATCAGACCCCGGCGGCTGCACCCTGAAGCTGTATCTTGCAGCCGACGGCAAATCAGCGGAACTGATATATTCCGGAGACAAATTCATGCCGGTCGAAGGACTCTCCAAACTGGTCGAAATAAGATTGCAGATGGAGTGCCTGGAAGGCAGGGCTGCCGCATATACGCTGGAAGCGGAATTCAGCAATTGCAACCGGCAGTGGCGCAATCAATGGCAGTTCCGGGTATATCCGGCGGCGACGTTGCCGGTAATGCCGGAAATCAGAATTGCTGAAAAGGAATTGGAAGACTTTTTGCGCCGCACCGGTTCAGATGCACGCCTGGACAGCAGCATGGTCTTTACCGATGTTCTGGATGATTCAGTCCTTCAAGACCTTGAAGCAGGCAAAACGGTGATTCTGAATTATCACCGCGACCGCAAGGCCAGTCAGTATTATCTGCCGGGAACGCTGGACCGTTTCAAGCCGTGCATATGGGACCGCGGCAGCAATCTGGGCGGAATCGTAACGGCTGATTTCTTTCAGCAGGCGATGGGCTCAGGCCGCTATTTCGACTTGAATTACTATTACCTGGTCGAAGGCGGCTACAAAATAAATCTTGATCATTTTCCCTTCCGGGTCAACGAGTTAATTATGGGCGTGGACAAACCTGTGCGCGACCGCATGAAAGGGTTGATTCACGGGATTAAAGATTTTCTGCCCGACGATACGCTGCGCAATTTTTCCTATCTGTTCAGTCTGAAAGCCGGGAAAGGCAATCTAGTCGTCTGTACTTTCAATTTTTCTCATGTCAATTCAGATCCGGCAACTGCCTGCGCAGTTTGCGCCCTGATTGACCATGCAGCGGAACTGGCTGCCGGCAATACCATGGAGCTGTCCGAGCTCAAAGCATATCTGGTTAAATCCACACAAACCGGCGTCATTAAGGAAGATGTCATGAACCACTTCTGGGAAATCGACAATAAACCGGTGGAGGATACGCTTTTCTGGGAAGAGGCGCAAGTTGATCTGAGCAGAATGGCATCCACGGAAAAGCAGTAATACCGATTCGCAATCTTAAAGTAATTCCTCTACCTGAGTCCAAAATGTACAGGTGGAACAATTACCATGGTTTTACTTTGTGAAAATTCATAATTCCGGTTCACAGTGTTCTGGAAAAAACTCAAAATCGATATACTTTAACAGAATGGACATACAGATTCAAAACGACATAAAATATCTGGTGATCGGAGATCCGGTCGCGCATTCGCTGTCTCCGCAAATGCAGAATGCGGCTTTCGAAGCGCTCGGACTCGGATGTCCTTATGCCAAACTCCAGGTCAGGACCGAAGACTTTCCGGAATTCATAAAATTTGCCCGAGCAAGGCTTTCAGGATTTAATATCACGGTTCCGCACAAGAAAACAATCATACCATATCTGGATTCAATTTCCACAGAAGCCTTACTGGCGGAAAGTGTCAACACGGTCACCATCGTGAAAGGCAAACTTTATGGAGATTCCACTGACGGAGTCGGCCTGGCATCCGCACTGGCAGACGCCTTCGGGCTGAAAGTCAAAGACGGCAGTTTCTTTTTCATCGGCTGCGGCGGCGCCGTACAGGCGGCAGCGTTCCATTTTGCCGTACACGGGGTCAGAAACATGTTCTTCGCCAATCGCAGTCTTGAAAAAGTCGCGGAACTGGTTAGAAAGCTTTATGCAGTATTCCCGGGCGGGCATTACGAATTCTGCTGTCTGGACGATCTGGAAAGGATAAAAGTTTTTATCAGTAATTCAGAAGCGGCAATCCAAGGCACCAGTCTGGGACTGAAACCGGACGACCCCATGCCGCTGCCGCCTGAACTGCTGAAAAATATCTGTTTTTACGATACTATTTATAAAAAAACGCCGCTGCTGCAATATGCCGAAACCGCCGGCCTCAAAACCGCCGACGGCAGGACCATGCTGCTCTATCAGGGCGCAAAGTCGTTTGAAAAATGGACCGGCAGGCAGGCTCCGGTCGAAATAATGCGCCATGCGCTGGAACAGGCGGTTATCGCCAGAGACGGAGAAAAGAAATGAACGAATATCCCTACCCTTTCTCGCCGGACGTCATGCCGCTGTGGCACATCATGGTGTTTGTGATCGGGGCCTGCATCGGAAGCTTTCTCAACGTCTGCATCTGGCGCATCCCGCGGGACGAGTCCATTGTCACGGCTCCGTCGCATTGTCCGAAATGCGGACACGATATCGCATGGTATGAGAATATTCCGCTGCTGAGCTGGGTAGTGCTGAACGGCAAATGCAGCAAATGCAAAGCGCCGATAACATTCAGGTATTTTTGCGTGGAACTGCTGACGGCGGTACTGTTCTATATCCTTTTCTATAAAGTAACTTTCGATCACCAGCCGCTAAGTGTTTTAATCGTTTACTTTGGCGTCACCATGCTGATCGTCACTACTATTTTTATTGATATCGAGCATTTTCTGATTCCGGATAAAACGACTTATCCGGTCATACTGCTGGGACTGGCGGTGTCATTGATATTCCCGGAGATATGGGGTGTTTCCACAACCAGGCTCCAGTCATTCATTTTTTCCGCTGCCGGGTTACTGGTCGGCGGCGGCATTATGGCGCTGATGGCGATTTTCGGCAAAATGCTGTTCAAGGTTGAAGCGCTGGGCTGGGGGGATGTAAAATACATCGCTGCGGTCGGGGCCTGTCTCGGCTTGAAAGCCTGCTTTTTCTCCGTCCTTTTCGGATCGCTTACCGGTGCTGCCGCCGGCGTCGGAATCATGCTTTTCAAGCACCGCAATTTAAAAACGGCGATTCCCTTCGGACCGTTTCTTGCTGCCGGAACATTTATATGGATGTTCTACGGAGAGCGTCTGACGGTTTTGTATCTGCAACTGCTCCGCCATTAACTTCGGCCGCCAGCGGATAATCCGCGTAAAATGTGGTTCCCCTGCCCGGCTCTGAAACAAAAGACACCGTGCCGCCGAGGAATTTTTCCGTAAGCAGCTTCATGCTGTAAGTACCGAGTCCGCGTCCGGCCCCCTTGGTGGAGAAAGAGCGTTTAAACAGGTTCAACTGGATATCCCTGTTGATATAGATGGGATTATTGACAAAGAATCTTACTTTATCCTCAAACATACTGCAGCCGATGGTGACGGTGTCCCCTTTGCCGGACGCTTCCAGGGCATTTTTCGTCATATTGCCGATAACCCTGCGTACAAGCCGTTTATCGGAAGTGAAGGTAATATCAACTGAATCGCCGGCAATTTTCAGGCTTTTATTTTCAGCGACAAGATGATTGGAATATAAATCAAAGACATCTTTAAGCACTTCACCGGAACTGGTCGCCTCCTGCTGCATGACGATTTCGTTGTTTTCCGCCATGACCAGATCGCGCTGCGCGCCGATTTCCTCAAGAAGTTCCTGCGATAATTTTACCAGGATTCCGGAATACTCCTTGAATTTATCAGCGTCGCCGTCAACCATGGAAAGCAAACCGTAAATACCGGAAGATGTATTGGTCAGATCGTGGAAAAATATGTGCTCAAGCAACGCGCGAAACTTCTCGTCGGCGATATCGCGAATCGTGAAAATCGTATAAAGCTTTCCATCCCGTTCATAAGGCGTAGACCATACCCTGAAGTTGAAAGTCTTCTCTCCGTCCAGGGTGCTGATTGAACATTCCTGAACGTCCCGCACCCCTGACTGGCTGCTCAGGATGGCTCTTACCGCGCCGCAAACCCGGCAGAATTCGGTAGTGCCGCAACCGGAAACTCCATGCGCATGAGAACAGTTGAGCAGTTCGCCCGGCCGCAGTCCGGCGATGCCGGATATATCTTTTTTACCAAGATAGTTCAGCATTGCCCGGTTGGCAAACACAATCTGACGGCATTTATTCAAAATCAAAGTAAAATCCGGGATCGAGCCGAGTACAGTATCAAGCATTATATCGGAGCTGAAAACATCAACATCTGCTTTCAGTTCAGCCGCCGAAGCTCTTTCCGGAGACGCGAATTCAGTATCGAAGAATGAGTCTGTATCCGTAGTCATAATTTATCTCCATTTAATCTCATTCCGAGACTGTTTTTTCTTTATTGCCTATAACTTTAAGAGGGTAATCCGCGTAAAAAGTGGTTCCCTTACCGGGTTCCGATATAAAAGATACCGTTCCGCCGAGAATCCTCTCAGTAAGCAGCTTCATGCTGTAAGTTCCCAAACCGCGCCCCGTTCCCTTGGTAGAGTAAGAACGCTTAAACAAATTCAACTGGATTTCCCTGCTGATATAGATCGGATTATTAACGAAAAATCTGACCATTCCGCCAGACATGCAACTGCCGATAGTAATGGTGTCGCCATCGCCTGATGCTTCCATGGCATTCTTCACCATGTTGCCGATCACCCTGCGGACAAGCCGCTTATCAGAAGTAAAGTTAATATCAACTGAATCCTGCGCCAAGATCAATTTCTTGCTTCCGGCAGCAGGACTATTCGAATACAAATCGAAAACGTCTTTGAGTATCTGCATTGAACTGGATAATTCCTCCTGCACCACAATCTGATTATTCTCCGCCATGACCAGATCGCGCTGCGCCCCGATTTCTTCAAGCAGTTGCTGTGATAATTTTAACAGAAGACCGGAATATTCCTTGAATTTGTCTGAATCCCCCTCAACCATGGAGAGTAATCCGTAAATGCCGGAAGATGTATTGGTCAGGTCGTGGAAAAATATGTGCTCAAGCAAAGCACGGAATTTTTCATCGGCAATATCACGGATCATATAAATCGTGTAAAGTGCCCCCGCCCGTTCATAAGGCGTGGTCCATACCCGGAAATTAAATGCCTTTTCGCCGTCACAGGAAGCAATTGAGCACTCCTGAACATCCTTAACGTAATTCTGACTGTTCAAGATTGCCTTGACCGAACCGCAAACCCGGCAGAATTCAGTTGTGCCGCAGCCGGAGCCTTCTTTCGAATGAGAACAGCCAAGCAATTCTCCAGGACGCATACCGACAATTTTCAATATATCCTTTTCGCCAAGATAGTTCAACATCGCCTGATTGGCGAACACAATCTGCCGGTATTTATTTAAAATCAAAGTAAGATCCGGAACTGCATCAAGTATCGAATTTAAGAGCCCGTCTGAACAGAATATCTCGATTTCTGCTTGCAGTTCCTTATCCGAAGCTTTTTCGGGAGATGCAAAATCTGTGTCAAAAAATGAACATTCATCTGTAACCATTATTCACATCCAGTTTAATTCAAACATAATGCCTGTTTATTATTCTTGCCAGTTATTTCAAAAGGATAATCCGCATAAAATGTGGTTCCACCCTCCATGGTACTTTGAAAACTGACCTTGCCCTGCAAAATATTTTCAGTAAGCAGTTTCATGCTGTATGTTCCCCACCCGCGCCCCTTGCCCCTGGTGGAGAATGACCGCTGAAAAATATTCAACTGAACATCGGCATCAATATATTCAGGATTGTGAACAAAAAAACGGATTCGATCTTCGTGCCTGAAACAGCCGGCGATAATTTCTTCGCCGATCGCCGAAGCCTCCAGCGCATTTTTCAGCATGTTGTCCAGCACTCTGCGGATAAGTTTCGAATCAGAAGAAAATACAATATTTACCGCAGCCTGGTCGATTGTGATAGTTTTATTCCGCGCTATATCATAAGATGCCGCAGTCATTGCAGTTTCATTTAATAATGAGAGCGATGAAATCTCCTCATGTTCAGGTACGATTTCTTTGTTTTCCGCCAGCATCATATCTCTATGCGAATTTATTTCTTCATGTAATTTATCCGTCTGTTTTCTGAAAAGTCCCGAAAACTGCATGAATTTATCAGCCGAATCCCCGATTATCTCAAGCAGGCCGTAAAACCCGTTGACCGTATTCAGAATGTCGTGGAAGAAAATACGCTCCAGCGCATTGTGATATTTTTCTATTGAGATATCCCGTAAAGTGAACAGAACAAAGTCTTCGCCATTCTTTTCATAAGGGGATGTCCATACCCGGAAATTGTAGCAGGTTTTATCCGCAGCGGTTACGGAACACTCTTTGACATCACTCACCTTGCGCAGACTGCTGATAATCGCATTGACCGCGCCGCAGACTTTGCAAAAGCCGGTGGTGCCGCATCCCTCGTAGCCATCCTCGGCCCAATGGATGCAATTCAAAATTTCCCCGGGGCGCAGTCCTGCAATTTCCATGATATTATTTTTATTCAAAAAATTGAGCAGCACCTTGTTGGCATAAACCGCCTGACGATGCACATTTAGAATCAAAATAAAATCGGGCATCAGATCAAGCAATAAACAAAGTTCATGGTCCTGTCTAAAAATTTTCACCTGCCGGACTATTTCCGCAGGATTTGCTCTTTCCGCAGAAGCAAATGCTGTTGCCATCTGTACACTCCCAGATACAATCTTTTACAATTATAGATTATATTATATAATTCGTGCAATTAAAAGTTTTTTTCAGAAATAGAACGTTTTTTTATGGAAATTAGTGTAGGTTAAGCTATAATTA
>JBAYIO010000018.1:0-61894 GCA_041665605.1 Victivallaceae bacterium
GGGAGGGAAATATATTACGCCTCCATTATTGGCGTTAGCAGCAGTAATTGCTCGGACAATGGCTTCCGCATAAGAGATATCCCCCGCTTGATAATAGTCTGTTACATCATAAACATCGCAATAAACTGCTAAAGTAAGCAGACATACGATCCCGCACAAATAAATTTTAAGTAAACTTTTCATACCATCCTCCTTCTGCCTTTTCATGAATTTTCCAAGTCATTGATAGCTTTCCCTGCAATTGCCGTTAATTGAGTCCAACTGTTTCTCCTATTTTTTTGTTGGATATTTTCGATTCTTTCGGATTTATTTGTCTTGAATGAATTCTTCTGGTTTGAGATTTCTGCCGTATATTCTTAAGTTCCTGACTGCACCTTTGAATTCAGGAACAGGATTAAAAGGGAATTTGCAGCCGCCACCTAAAACGACGGCATTTATCCATTCGTGATTGCGGTTGAATCCAGCCAAGGCAGAAGCTTCTTTTTTGCCGTTTAAATAAAGAGTCATTTCTCGTAGATTGTAGACGACTGCGAGATGCGTCCATTCTCTTTCCTTAAGAGGAGTTTCTGATATGATCGAAACATCTTGTAATTTTCCGGCTTTCCTTCCGCCTTCTCCTTCAAGGGCCTGCTTGCGTTTCACACTTATCCGTCCATCAGCCAGCAAACTGATCGATATCTGACCGTTCGGAGCTTCCAGTATTATTTGGTTTTCGCCGATTTTGTCCGGTCGCATGCTTAACTCATATGTCGAAGCGTAAGGAAATGCCGTTCCCCCCTGAAGCATAACGTAGTCTTTTCCATTTAATTCCAGGAAACGACAGTTATCGGGGTCGTTTTTATAAACCGGCATGTTTTCCGGGGAACTGGGAGGAAGCAAGCCGAGGTGTTCGTGCCGGTAGGCCGTACGGGCTAAGTGCCCGCCGCCGTAGCCTTTGCCACCCAGATAACCATGATGATCGTACCCCGAAATATCCAGAAGCATGCCGTCCGCGTCTTCCTGACATGGGTAATAAAAAAATGGTACACGTTCAGCGTCGACATAAACTTCTTTTATTGTGTTGTCCTCGCAAAGAATTGGGAGAGTGATTTTACCCGGACGTTTGCCTGAAGAAACCCAGATTGGCGGCGAGAGATAGCGGCCGCCGTTTGGATTTTCCAACTCGATATTGTACCAGTCAAGTGTTTGTCCCGGATCGGGTATTCGCGTCAGGGCGGTAAACTTCAAGTCAAAGTTATCGAAACCGTCAATTTCCCGTCCATTCCGGAGAACGCGGACCCATCCGCCTCCGCCATCGACCTGTTTGGGGGAATAACTGGTTGACCACGCACAACTTGTAATAAGTCCTCTGCCGTCTTTCGGATAGATGGCAACTTGGCCGATGCCAGTACCATTAAGGGTCCAATTCGGGCTACCGCTTATTTTGATGATATGATCAAGGGAGCGGGACCAAAAAAGCAAGTGCGGAGACAGACTTGTCACCAAGTTACTCTGAGGAAGAAGCGGAAAGGAGAAAATCTTGTTTTTCCATTTATAAGATACTTTGGGCAGCAGGGCGCAGTATTCTGCGATTTTTTCGGAGGGAAACTCGAAAAGAACGGCTCTCATCGTGTCCAGCGTCATTTTATGTTCCGGAAAGCTGTGGAGGGTTTTTCCAGTCCCATCGCATAGTTCAACCGTCAGAATTATGTCCTTGTCCTTATCCTTTAGGGGAAATCCCAGTATTTCAATGCATATGGTGTCGCCCAGCCTGACATTGGTGTAGTTCGAAACATAAAGTTCCGGTTTTTGGGAACCTTCCCAAGGCTTTTCCCGCCATTTGTCCAGCATATAATGGGTGATTTTCAGCATGCAGTCGTCGAGCTCATAACTTGGCATTATGCGACTGTTCTCATAACAATCGAACCAGTTGGTCACAGTGGTGGAATCAGGTTTGGCGGCCAGAGTAATGTTCCAAGACTCCCGAAACTTCTCCGTCAGCTTCGGACGCTGTCCGCCGTAGTGAAAATGTACTGTGTATGTTGTATGTATGCCTCCTTCAAATATTTTTTCTGGAAATTCATTGTGCATCACGTCTGACAGCCAGGCATAGAGTTCCCTTTGTGTTTGCAAATCCCAGCATCCATACATAGAAATCCCGTCAACATGCGGTAATATGCTTCTCAACCATTCCGGCTTTCCAGAAGCTGCATTAACGAGCCAAATTACTCTGCCGTGTTTGTCCTCGACGGCCTTTATTACCTGCACCAGTTCTTTCGGTTTCAAGCTTAAACCATACAGCACTACCACAGGTATCCCGTTAATACGACAGGCGTTAGGATGCTTTTTCGCCTCCGGCATTATTGCGTCGAAAAGTTCAATGAATCTCGTTTTGGCAATCTCCACATCACTAACTCCACAAATTGAAATAAAACATCCAACTTGCATGCCGTTTCCAGCCTGCTCAAAACCTTTCAGCATATTTTTGTAGTTGGCAGTGTAGCCGATATTTTTGTTTGATACAGTCATTTCCGTTTGAAGTCCGGTAATTCCATAATTCGCGTAACGTTCGGCCACTTCTTTCCACATGGTTACCGGATCGTCGGAAAACTTGTGCCAAGCAAAATCAGGACCACCCTTACCATGCGTGCGGGATTTGTTCGGCAGCCACCAAGGATTCGCCGGACTCCAAGCAGTTTTCAAATACGGTTTTTTGTCGAATTTAGGCCTCGTGGGGGTTTCCTCTGCTCTTACCATTGCAAAAGCCATGATGTACAGTATTGTTATTAGTTTAAGCTTCAATGAAATATCTCCATTCTCTCAGTCTCAATTTTTATACGGATTTAATTATTACTTTTTGAATTTCCAATAATTGAATGGGGAAATTGTGTCAGACCATTTCATGCTTTCCACATGTCCATCCGCAAATGACCAGTTGTTTTGTCTGGAGTGGTATCCGAATTTTCCCGGATCATTGGCAAGGGTGCCGTTTACTTTCGTATACTCATAAGTAAAGCCCGTATTGTAGCATTTTGCATTATAGGGACCGTACCCCACAGTACAATTGTTTGTCTGGTTTTCCGCCTGAAGGATTGTTTTTGAAGGCTTGAAAATGGAGACCATTTTTCTGCCTCCCGGGAAACCATCACTATTGCTATCTTCCGTAGCATCAATAACTTCCAGGTTAGCGCAATAACTCATTTTCGCCCAGTGCAGATTGGTTTGTACCCAATCTGCACATGGGGTTGTGTCAGAAGGACACGCAAACACCATAAATTTTGCTGGTTCCCAGAAATAACCAGAAGTCTTGCGAGGCTTGATCCCGACGTAAGGACAAATGAGGCCTGACCAAGTCAGCCCCTCTATCGCTGTCGGACGAATGAACGCATATGGTAACATGCCGTTGTTGTCCTCGGAATAAGAGATACTCCCGATACTAATATTTTTGAGATTATTCAAACAGGATGTCATTTTTGCCAGCTCCCGCGCTTTATTCAAGGCAGGCAACAACATTGAGGCTAAAATTGCGATGATGCCGATCACCACAAGCAATTCGATGAGTGTAAAATTGTTCTTCCGGCTTTTCATGATTTTCTCCTTATAGATTATGATCTATTTTTAGTAATAACTCGGCGTATTGGGATCAACATTGTTTTTTATTGAATCACAATTTTTACAGCTTGAAGATTTAATTTTCCATAAAGGCTTTTTGCGGAATGGACTGTTGAATTTGTTCTTCAGTTTGCCTTGTTTTTCGAGATGAATCATGCAGGCACGTGTACAGCCCCTGGCTCCTTCTATTGCCGGCCAATGATTAAATGTTGACAAGGTATGATCAGCAAAAGGCAGAAGCTTTCTCAAGTCGGGACGTCCGTCGCCTTTTCTGTTCTCATTGCTCTTATTCAAATCAAAAGGAATATCTTCGGAAAGGAATGGAGAAATTTCTCTTACGCCTCCGGCATAGGCGATTGAACATGCAGTCGCATCGAGTTTGGCCCATTCGCATTCTTTCCCCCCGATATTGACTTTAACGGATTCCGTTTTACTGATGGCATGTCCGGCGCAGTCTTTAACGCAGAGCATACACCTGTCGCAGAGCTTGCCTTCAAAGAGAGGGTCTGCTTCCAACGGTGCATCCGTGATAATTGCCGCAATCCTCTGGCGCGGTCCAAATTCTGGCGTGAGCAAGAGATTGCTCCAACCTATTTCACCGAGTCCGGCTGCAACTGCGGCTATTCTGAAGTTGAACATTACGTCCGGAATGGGCTTCTCAGGCGAGACAGGGACGGTCTGCCTGTTAAGCAGTTCGCCATTGCAGTCGCTTACGGCAGAAAAATGATTTTCCATAGGAATAGGAACAGCTTCCCATCCATTATCTTCAATAAAACTTGAGACGCTTCTAAGAGTTGTCGGGATTGCCAATTGATTAATGTGTGCATAACCCATAGTTGCATAAGATATGAAATATGTGCCTTCTTCGATTCCCCTGAAGCATCCGCGGTGAATCCTAAACCCCAATACTATCATAGACTTTCCCTCAGGGAAAATATATCTAGGATCCATCTGTTTGGGGGCACCTTCAAATCTATCCATAGATGCTATTCCGACAATATCGGCACCTGCTTTTTTGGCGAATTCCTTAACTTGCTTTGCTGTCAACATATCAATTTCCTATTCAAGTATTAATGAGTTACAATTTTTTATACAATTTTCTACAATTACCATGCAACCCTTTTGCAATGGATCCATTTTTTTCAATGCCTCTGATAAATCATGCGGAGTAATATCTCCTTTGGGCGGCATGATATTAGTGATGGAACCTATATATTTTGGGCCTTCTTCCCCTACCAAAGCATATCTTTTAGACCAGTCGCAACGCAAGCGGTTATGAATGCCGTATTCAAAGGTTTTTCCTTCTATTTCAACCGAATGTTTTCCCTTTTTCCCAATGGCTTTTGTTGGACATTTTGTAACACAGTTCATACATTTGCTGCACAATGCTGAACCTTTATATAACGGGCTTTCTTCAAGCGGAGCTTCCGTTATAATCACAGTAAACCGCTGCCGTGGGCCGAATTCCGGAGTCAGGACGGTTCCAGACCAACCGAGTTCGCCAAGTCCCGCAGCGACTGCCGCAAAATTATTTGCAGTCATATCTGGGTATAGTCCGGGGCCGCGCCACGGCATCCCGTAATATGAACGTCCGCTTGCGCATGATCCGGTAACCAGACTTGCCAATCCGTTCAAATCATAACTGTAAGTGGACTCGTATCCCATGATTTTCAGTTTTTTGATTACGGACAACGCTATATCGTCCAACTGAGATATCGTTTCCGACTGCATGAGTCCATAAGGGCCCACCACTTCAGCAGGATTAGCTCCTGCATTTTTTACAACTGCGTCAAAAAAATGCATACCGAGAACAATTATTGAACGAGCATTCGGCAGATATTCTGATGCCTTTCTGACTTTTAATTTTTCAGAAACTATTTTCGGAATGAAAGGCCCCTTCGACATTCTTCCGACATCATGCGCGGTAAAATATTCCGTTCCTTCAGATGCCAGTATTTTCTCTAACTGTGAAGTGATTTTATCAATACGTTCGACAGAAGAGAAACCGACTAAGTCAGCCCCTTTCGCAAGTGCAAGGCTTTTTACCATGAACGAAAGCTCAGAGGAAGATTTTAGTTTAGACTTATTGTTGTTTCTCTTCTTTAAGTCTGATTTCATGGCTGAAGGAAAAACTGCGTTGGTCAGCATTATGCCCAACCTGAGATCCTGCCCTTTCCCTATAAACGCATTTATCTTTTCTCCAAAAACTCCAAGAGTCTGTATACAGCAAAGCACTGAATATCCTAGACCTTCCAGATATCTTGTCATATCCAGTCCGATAAATACCACTCTCTGCTGCGCCACATCTGTTACTTTGTATCCTTCCTCAAATGATTCTTTCAATTCATTCATTTTAGGATAATCAATTCTTGAATAGTTGACATGCTCCTTTTTGTTTTTCTCAAATTCAGGGATTCTGATATTTTCCACACCCACAATTATTGCGGAAGTTGCATCCGGCAGAAACTCTTTCAAATCAAGTTTTAATTCCTTCAATGCATCTTCACGGGAAAGAAAACAAAGCAAATCAGCTTCGCGCCCAACTGCTATCTTATTTATTTCATCTGAAATGATTTTGTTATTGTCATGATATTGATTAATTTCTGAAAACTGTCTTTTTCTGCGTGGCGGCTTGCAGTAAGCCGGATCAATATGACGCAAATGAGGCGGCATGCAATATACCTGGCAACGTCCGTTGGTCCATCCCTTGACATCGTTCCTTTCCATAGCTTCAACCACGGAATGTTCCGTAACATTTTCCGGCGGTGGCACAGTCTTCAAGTCCAGCGCAAAATGCTCTCCCCAAGCACAGCGCCATTTATTGATTTTCGCGTATTTGTAAGTCTTGTCTTCTATTCTGACTTCACACATCCCATCTACTTCTTTACATAACGCCTGGGCACATTCTCTCTTGCATTCCTTAACGCATCTCATGCATTTATCGCACAAAGCCGGACCATCATACAGTGGGTCAGATATCAGTGGCGCATTTGTAATAATAGTGGCAAGTCTTACATTGGGTCCGAATTCAGGCGTTATCAGAAGTCCATTGTAACCGAATTCTCCCAAGCCAGCCGCAACGCCCGCATGAATATGGGAAATGTCCGGTAAAAAACTGTTTCCATTGTCAAAGTTTTTATAAGGTCTGTAGCGCCATAAGGAGGTACAGACTACAGGTATCGCATCAAAACCATTCCGTTGAAGGAATTTCCCGATTTTATGGGACACATGGTCAAGCCGACACCATGCTATGCCAGTACCGGCTCCCAAACTTGCTTTCTGCGGATCTTCTACGTCACAAAGTTCTTTTCCGGCATCTGTAAGGTTCACGGCAATTGATATGACTGATTTTGACGAGGGCCATATTCCCAGCGGGCTAAGTTCCAAAGGCGCATATTCCCATCTACTAACAGGTGCTATCCCAACAAGATCAGCCCCTTCTATTACAGCAAACGCCTTTAATTCTGAAGTCAATGATAACATTTTTATCTAATTCCTTTCCTAATAACTGAATTTCTATCGGTAATTTCTGGGTTGATAATAATCTTCCCGGTGATTCTTTCCCCATTATTCCTTCAAGCGCTGCCCCCACAGTTAATACCGAGTGACCACTTGTGATATTTTATATTATACAGGAATCGATTTCGTTTGTCAATAGGTTATTGCACGATTTTAGAAGAATTTGTATTATTTAGGATTGACTTTTGTTTTAAAAACGGTATTATATAACCAATATAATACCAATAGGACAAAAAAATGAATGCTTACAAAAGTAAAAAAGAAAAATTTAAAGAATCGTTAATTTTTCAAATAGTTTCTGATAATTTAAAAATAGGGGATCGTATCCCGCCGGAAAGATTATTCTGCAAGTTAAATAACCTGAGTCGGGTAACTGTAAGAAATGCGCTTGCCGAACTTGAACACGAGAAAATTATAGAAAAGCGTGGACGTAAAGGTGGTTTTGTCTGTAGAAAGCCAGAAAACCGGAATAACAAAGTAGAAAAAAACAACCCCCGCAAGATTTTATATATTTTCTTTCCGAGTCAACCAGACAATCTTGATGTAAATACAGTTGCCTTCAGTAGTATATTCCGAGGGATAAACAAGTATGTGAATGCACAGAAAGATATAGCGATATTACTTCAAGGAGAGAGTTTTCTGAGAAGCAGCGAAGAAGAAAAACGTAATTATGATGGCTTTATAGTGGGCGGTATATCATTGCAGATGTATTTGCCGGATATCCTGAAATTGAATATTCCTGTAATTATAGCCGCTTCATTCGTATATGGTATGGATATTGATTCAGTTACCATTGATTTCTATGAAGGAGGATATGTTGCGGCAAAAAAACTCGAGATGGAAGGTTGTAAGAGACTGATTTTTCTGGGGATAGAATACAAACATGACAATTTCATTCCGCAACCTCTTATACAGGAAAAATATCGTGGTGTGTTGGATTACTGTCTTATGAATAATATGGAAAAGCCAATATTGTATAACGTCATCAACCAGAGAAACAGCCAGCCCACTTTAGACAAATCCTCAAAGAAAGAACTCGCTGGAATAATAAAAAACAAAAAAATTGATGGAGTAATATGTTGCGGAGGCAATCTGCAACAAGTAATAGAGACTTTGAAAAATGAAATGGCTTCCCGCGGGGATGCATTTCCGAGGACAGCAGTCTTCAATGACGGAACTGGGAACATGTCTGGAAAAGAGTTCATACAGATATATAAGGATCTTGATTTGTGCGGTTTCTGCGCAGCAGAGATGCTTTATGAAAGATTTAAGAATCCCTGCGCCAATAACATAAAGAAATTAATTCCAGTCAAATTTCCGCTCTGATAATAAGTAATTTTTAAAAATGTAAAATTTGAATAGGATTATAACAACAATTTACGAAATAGGTTTCGTTAAATTATTTAAGGTAGTGTCAAATCTGGCATGAAAGAAATGAAAGAAGATGTGGATAGGTAAAAAGGCGATGGAGCTACATTAGAACCTGTCGCCGTCAACTAAAGCCGCGTCCTGCGTCCGCTATTTATACGATTTTGGCATTGACAGTTCCAGAACCTTAATGTTTACAGGACATTTGTCCAGGAAAAAACAAATGGATTTGTTTTTCCAGTGTTGTTTGAAAATTGGATTTTGAATTATGCCGATGCCAGTTGGAGTATCTTTTCCCATTGTTTTGGGTATGATTGAATACCTTTCAAGGCATCCAGTTGCAATGGCGGAGTATTGAATCTGTCCGTATGTTTTCGCATGTAATTGTAATATGTGACGAACAATGTGGTCATACAGATTGCTCCGGCGAGGCTTTTGAATCCGGCGCGAGGCCCTTTCCTACTTTTTTGCAATTATACGGCTGACCAACTGCTGAATGGGTGAATCATGACGTATAATTGAGATATTGCCGATAGCATTACCTGTAGTTCAAGAAGTTTTAAGCATATATCACTTCTTTGAAATAACGCATTTTTATTTGTCGTCGAAAGCGGCAGCAAACTGGACGTTGGACGGGAAGACGTTGACTTTCGTTGAATCTCTATCGGCAATTTCTGGTTTGATGATGATTTTACCGGTGATTTTTTCACCGTTAATCAGACGGAAGATGGTTTGGGCGGCAGTTTGACCGATTACTTCGTTTTTCTGGTTGACCGCCGTAAAATGAGTACCGCCGAAATCCATCAGGGAGATGTCCCCGGGGATTTTTTTGCCAAGCGCGGTTATTGCCTTCGCAGCGCCTTCGGACAGGTCGGTGTTGGCGCATAGGACGGCGGTGATTTCAGGAGACGCCTTTAAAATATTATTGGTATTCTCCTGGCCGGATTCGGAACTGTATTTCCCATATTTTATATATTGTTCTTTAAGAGAAACACCCGCCTCTTTTAACGCTTTGGCATATCCGAGAAACCGTTCCGAGGTGCTGGGCAATTCCTTCTGCCCGAGAATAAGCGCGATATTTTTGTGTCCGTTTTCCAGCAGATGTTTTGTCGCGATATAGCCGCCTTCCTCAAAGTCCGTTCCGACAAACGGAGCATCTATTCCAGGCACATAATTATCGACGATCACAAAATGATTCTTTCTCACGTCAAGGTTTCTCAGATGCGAAAGATCGCCACCGATACAAGGGATGATTATGAGACCGTCAATATAACGGCGGCTGCAATCGTTGATTATCGCTGATTCATTTTCAGGATCACCTTCCGAGGACGCAAAAATCGCCTGATAGCCGTTTTGCTGCGCCTCCCGCGTGACACTTCTGGCAATTTCAACAAAAAATTCGTGCTTCATCTCGTGCATGATGACCCCGATAAGCCCGCTTTTTTTCAAACGCATCGCCTGCGCGAAGCGGTCGGGAGTGTAATTCAGTTTTTTTGCAAATTTCCTGACCTTCTCTTTAGTCGCCTCACTGACGTCCGGCCGGTTATTCAACGCTTTCGAAACGGTAGAACTCGCCATTTTTAATTTCATGGCGATGTAATTTATGTCAACTTTAACTTTTGCCAGTCCCATATGTAAATCCAATTCGTTAAGAAAGCGTTAAAAAACAAATATGCATAATACTATACAAAATCGTTTTCGTTTGTCAATGGCAAAAACGGCTATTTTTTTGATAAATACTTAAAATTTGTAATAAAATACTTGACGAAACAGCCAACTTAATATATAATTATACTGACGAAATCAATTTCGCAAATAATTTAATCAAAAGGTATGGACTATGGGCAAAGAGTTAAAACTTATGATTCCGGGACCTACAGAGGTCAGTCCGGCGGTGTGCGAAAAACTTTCAGAACCGATGAGGCCGCATTACGGGCCGGAGTTCTGCAAACTGTATTTTGACGTTACCGAAAAGTTGAAGAAAATTTATCAGACAAAAAATGATTTTTACATCATTGCCGCAACTTCTTCATCGGCCATGGAGATTGCCGTGAGCCATGCGGTCGAACCCGGCGGTAAAATGCTGATTTGCAATAACGGCGTTTTCGGCGACAGATTCACCGAAATGGCGGAGGCTTACGGCATCAAGACGATCACGACCAGAAGCGAATACGGCAGGCCGATAACCGCCAAGCAAGTGGAAAAAGCATTGAAAGATGATCCCGAAATAGAGGCGCTGGCCATTGTTCACAACGAATCATCCACCGCTATTGAGAGTCCGCTTGAAGAAATCCTGGCTATCGCCAAAAGAAAAAATATCCTGAGCATCGTTGATACGGTATCGAGCATGGGCGGCGTGGATGTTAAAACGGATAAACTCGGCATCGACTTTTGCATTTCCGGGCCTCAGAAATGTTTTGGTGCTCCCGCCGGGTTGGGTTTCATCAGCGTGAGTAAAAAAGCCTGGAGTAGAATAAACAAGCGTAAAGAGCCGGTGCGTTCATGGTACCTTAATTTGAATGTTTTGAAAAGCTATCGCGACAAGTGGCTGAATTGGCATCCGCAGGGACCGAATACCGCGCCGGTCTCGATTTACCTGGGATTGAACCAGGCCCTGGATGAGATACTGGACGAAGGGCTGGAAGAGCGTTTCGCAAGACACATAAAGGCCCGTGATGCGTTTCGCGCGGCAATGCGGGCAATGGGATTGAAACTTTTTGCGGCTGATGAGTTTGCGAGCAAGACCCTAACGGCAGTCTGCCTGCCGGCAGGAATAGACGGAGCTGAACTTAGAGGAAACATCCAGAAAAAACACAACATTCTCCTTGCCGGAGGGCTCGGCGTCACGGCTAACACTGTGATAAGAATCGGACACCTCTCGCGGACGGCAAGCGAAGAGCATCTGGTTCCGACAATCAAAGCGATTGAAACGGAGCTTGTCGCGTTAGGGGCTAAAATAGTCACTGGAAAAGCGGCAAAGGAATTCAAGAGGGTCTTCGGCAAATGAAAAAAATCAAGGTCGGCATTGCGGGGCTTGGCGAGTTCGGGGAACTGCACACGATGGTGTTCTCCCAATTCCCTTATGTGGAAGTCTCGATGATTTGTTCAAGGACTGAAAGCAGAGCTAAGGAGATTGCGGAAAAATACAATATCCCTTCATTCTGTACAGATTATGCCGAACTCGCCAATGCCGGCCTTGACGTAATAAGCGTGGTAAATTTCGGCAAAGACCACAAGGATGTGGTAATCCCCGCGCTCCATGCAGGCAAGCATGTGCTGGTTGAAAAACCCATCGCCGACAGCATCGAAGATGCCGAGCTGATGGTCAAGGCGGCCAGTCACTCCACGGGTAAATTCATGGTAGCGCATATCTGCCGTTTCATGCCGCAATATTACCGGGCGAAAGAGTTGATTGCGTCCGGCAGACTGGGAAAGATTTCTCTGATTCAGGCAAGCCGCAACAACCACTATTCGACCCTCGCCCCCGGCAAGAAAAAGAACCCGATGCGCGAGACGGCAATACATGACATCGACCTGGCATTGTGGTTCACCGGAGGGAAGCTGGAATCTTCATACGGCTTCAAGAAGTACAACAATTCGGATCAAGAGGCCGATTCGTGTATGGCGGCGGTAAAGCTGGATAACGGGGTAATGTGCTCGTTCTCCTCGTCATGGCTCCGGCGTGATGCGCAGCCGTCCGGAGTTGACGCAAGAATGGACATCATCGGAACAAAAGGCGAACTTCATATAAAAATGCCATCTGAGAGTCTGGTCTTTATTGACGACCATGCGCATGCATTCTTCAATTCAGAGACAACCTTGAACCCGGAGATCATAAAACAGACGGCGCTGGCGGGCGAAATCGAATATTTCCTGAAATGCGTTATGTTTGACAAAACGCCTGATCTGATTACTCCGGAGGAGGCGCTGGAATCCTTGAAAACCACCATCAAAATTGACGAAAGCTGTGTTGAAATAAAATGACCATCATAGACTCTCATATTCATCTGTTTGAGAAACCTTACTCTGACCTTTTTGACAACTCTCACATAAAGGACAGCGATAAAGGCGAACTTCATCTGTATGAGGAATACCGGGAAAAATATCGCATCGAAGCGGCTTTTGTGATTTGTTATGACGAGGGGCATTGCCCCGAAAATAGTGCTTATGTGGAAACTTTGATGAAAAAACGAAAATGGGTATATTCATTCGGCTATGCGAGGCCGGGACTGAAAATTTTTCCCAACGAGGCCGACGAGTCTATAAGCCGGGGACATTTCGGGATAAGCTGTTATCTGCGCAATGACGATCCGGCCGCATGGCTTCATGCCGCAGCACTGACGCCGGTGTGGGATTGTATTCAGGACTGCAAAATTCCCTTGAGTTTGACGATATGGCCGCATCAATGCGTTGAACTGGGCAAGTGCTTGAAGAAATTTCCACGGCTTACAATTCTTATAAACCACATGGGCAGGCCGCACCTGGATAACGGGAAACTTGACATTAAAAGTTATAAGAATGTGCTGGCGTTGTCCGAGTTTGAAAATGTCTATGTTAAACTTTCCGGATTTTACGCCTTTTCAGGCAACGGCTGGAGTTGGCCGCAGCGCGACCTTTTTCCCGCCTTGCGGCTCCTGCAGGAAAA
Organism: Victivallaceae bacterium; assembly: GCA_041665605.1. GTDB lineage: Bacteria > Verrucomicrobiota > Lentisphaeria > Victivallales > Victivallaceae > CAIPAT01. The sequence continues at coordinate 13,124 of JBAYIO010000018.1, forward strand.
TTTCGGCGTCGGCAAGCTCATGTTCGCCTCCGATTTTGCTCCTGTTCTGGAGTTCAACACTTATAAGCAGGCATTGGAGCTGCTTCGAAAAGGTTATGCCGGTTTTTCAGAGAATGAATTGAAAAAAATCTATTACCTTAATGCAAAAAAAATAATTATGGAAAGGCAAAAATCATGACTGTTGAAACTCTGGCAAATTACCGCATCGTGGATTTAAGCAAACATCTTGACCCGAAAACTTCAACGAGACTATGTAAAGTCAGGAGATTTTTTCAGGACAGCTCAAAAGATTATCATTCCGACCTGGAAGTAGAATCCCATCTCGGAACGCACATTGAAACGCCATACCATTACAATGACAACTGGAAAGACATTTTAGGTCTGCCGGTGACTGCGTTCATGGGGCGCGGAGTGCTCATGAACTTGCAATGCGGACCAGGCGCACAGATAACCAAAGCAATGCTTGATGCGGCGGATAATGGACGCTTGAGGGCGGGTGATATCGCCGTGCTTGACAGCCCTTTTCACTGCGAACCGTTCAGTAATGACCCGAATGACCAGCGACCGTATCTCTGCAAGGAATCCGGGGATTGGTTCGCCGAAAAGAAAGTAAAGTGCATAGCGTTCGGGGATGGCGCGGCCATCGAACACAGTGTCAAGGATGCTTGTGATGTGCATGAAGCGGTAATGCCGCATGACATCATGTTCCTTGAAGTCGTTAAAAACCTTGACCAGCTCAAGTCCGATATTTTCCTGCTGATATATCAGCCCATGCCGATAAAGGGACTTGATTCGTGTTGCGTAAGGGCAATCGCCATTGAAGGCATTCCGGAGTTTTGCTAATGAAAAACGTTGTTGAAATTTTAAAAGATCTGATTGCGCTGCCCAGCATAAATCCGATGGGCGGAAACAATACCGCGGCCTCGCTTTGCGGCGAAGCAAAAGTTAACGAGTATCTGCATGATTTTATAAAAAAAACTGGTTTGGAACCAATTGTCCAGAAGACGGCATTAAAATGTCGCGACAATGTCGGCGGAATGATTTACAAAGGGGCGAAATACAAAACAATTATCCTGCAAGGCCACACGGATACTGTAGGAATTGGTGACAATAAAAATCTTCTGGTTCCCCGTGAAAAAAACAGCAAAATATACGGACGCGGAGCCTGTGACTGCAAGGGCGGACTTGCCGCCATGCTTTCAGCATTGGCCGAGGCCGCTAAACATCCGGAAACAGTCAAAAACAATATCATTGTCATGGGGGTTTCCGATGAAGAATATTCTTTCAAAGGCAGCCTTGCGATGTGCGAACAGATGCCGACCAAAGACGCTGACTTCGGCATCGTGGGGGAGCCTACCGAATGCCGGATTGTCAACGGCTTCAAAGGCGTCGCCAGATGGGACATTTCTGTTCCCGGCAAAGCCTTTCACAGTTCCGAACCGGCAAAGGGAATAAATGCCATTTACCGTATGGCGAAGATTGTCAATCTTATTGAGAAATATCAATCAGAACTGGCTGCAATCAGCGGCCGCGCGCTTGGCAGCGAAACCATTTCCATCGGCGTTATCAAAGGCGGTTCGTCGGTAAATATAGTTCCCGAATCCTGTACGATTGAGATAGACCGGAGACTGACGAGGAAAACATCCCCGGTAAAAGCGTTAAGTGCCCTGACCAAATATTTGTCTGAAAATCTGGATTTTGAATTTACAACTTCCGAACTTAAAGACGCCCAGAACGCCGCTCTGATAAACAGCCGTCATCCCGGCGTTAAAATGATGTCCGCCATATGTGCTGAAATGGGTTTGGATGCCATACTCCGCCAGGTGGCTTTCGGTTCCGATGCATTCCGCATGAACGCAGCCGGAATCCCCACCGTGCTCTGGGGGCCCGGCTCCATAGCAACCGCCCACACTGACGACGAATATGTCGAGCTGAAACAGCTTCAGCAAGCCGAACGGTTTTATTATAATATTATGACTGAACCTTTTAAATAAACAGTTATTAAAATGTCCATCAAAAATATATATGACACCGTGGTTTGCCATCCGACAACTGAAGAGCCGCCGCTTTTCAAAAGATTTCCGTTCAGCGCTGAGTTAATGGGGCCATATCACAACCGCTGCCAACGCAATAAAAGCATTAAAAAATTGCAGAATGAAATAGAGATAAATTCTTTATGGGGAATAACCCAATTATGCAAAACAAGTAAAGTAATTGACTTCGCCATCAATGATCTCAGGCAATTTCTTGATATCGGTATGGAAGTCCGGCTGAATGACAAACTGCAAAAAACATATATGATTATTCTCCGGATAGATAAAACGACAGGAGTTCCGGAAAGTCATAAAATAGAAATCTCGGATAAACAAGTCAAAATAACCGGCGCGGATGATTTGGCCGTAATGCGAGGAGTATTCTTTCTGGAAAAACTCATGCTGGCAAAAGAAGCTCCATTCCTTAAAAAGCAGACGTATCTGCGAAAAACAGCATTGCCGTTGAGATTGTACCGATCTCCGGTGGCATGTTATTACAAAGAGGCGCAGGGGCATTATGACGGGGAGCATTACCATGACAATATCCTTTCAAAAATTGTGCATAATGGGTTTTCCGGGATATGGGTCAAGGCGTGGCTCAGGGATCTGATAGAGCCTGTCGGTTTTAATTGGGCAAACCGCAATCAGGATAAAAAATGTGATGAACTGAAAAGATTAATAGGCCGTGCTTCAGATTACGGATTGTCGGTCTATCTTCATATGCAAGAACCGCAGGGCTTCCGTGAAAATGATTCTTTTTGGAAGAAAAACAGGCATCTGCGGGGAGATTTTTTCGAGCCGGCCCATGAATATGCTTTATGTTCGAGTACCCCGGAAGTGAAAGAATATCTTGAGCATGGCTTCTATCAGCTTTTCTCCAGATTACCGGAATTGGGTGGGATAACGATGATTACCGCAAGCGAACATCAGTCTCACTGTTTTTCGCGGGTGATAAACCCGGACATCAAGATAACTTTTGAACATTGGCCGATTTATGAAGTACAGTGTTCAAGATGTAAAAAAAGAACCCCGCAAGAAGTCGTCGCGGAAATCCTGAACCTCGCGGAAAAAGGAATCCACCGCGCCAAACCTGACGCCAATATCATAGCGTGGAACTGGAGCTGGTCGCAGTGGGAAAAAGATCCGCAGGCTGGAGTTCTGAAAGGCTTGTCTGAAAAAGTTATCGTGATGTCTGATTTTGAAAGAGGTGGAAAATTTAAGATTTTTGATGATGAATTTCTAAATGATGAGTACTCTTTGACCTACGTCGGCCCGTCGGAACGTTTTATCAAGACCGCGAATTTTGAAAACAGGTGGAATAAACACGTACTGGCCAAACTTCAGATAAGCACGACACATGAAGCCGGAACATTGCCGCATCTGCCGGTCATCTATTCCGTTGCGGAAAAAATGCATAATCTGCGCAAATACAATTGCCGCGGCGGCATGTTCACATGGAACTTCGGATGCTTTACATCAATTATAACGGAACTAACGGAAGAATTTTATTTTGACCCTGTGAGAAAAGATATCGAACAGGTGTTGAAAGATATCGCATCCCGACGCTATGGAGTCAATGCCGCTGTTGACATATTGAATGCCTGGAAACATTTCAGCGATGCAGGAAAATTTTATCCGCGTGATGCATGGTCTTTATCTTTCCAGCCCCTGAATCACGGCCCTGCATATCCGTTGTTTTTCGAGAACAATGATGACCAAAGCCCGTCATCATGGCAGGATACCGCGGTTATGAATCACCGGTTGGAGGACTGGATACATCCGCCGTGGACTGTCAATAAACGAATAAAGGCGTTCAAAGAACTCCTGAAGCGTTGGGAAAAGGGTCTTCAGTGCATGGGCGAAGCGGAAAAGAAAGTATCAGCATCAAAACAAGTTGATTTTCAACAGGATTTCGCCGTGGCAAAAGCTTTCAAAAATATGGTGCTTTCCGATATCAATGTCACAAAATTTGCCGACCTTAGAAAAAAATATTATGAAAATAAAAAGTGCAACAAAAAATTAGTCTTTGACGAGATGAAGAAAATATGCGCCAACCATCTCGAACTCAATAGCGAGATGCGCAAGCTTATAGCAATCGAACCGCGAATCGGCTATCATGGAGAAGCTCATTATATGTTTATAAGCAATGAAAAACTCGATAAGACCAAAATCAGACTGCTTGAGTTGTTTGAAACATTGAATTCGGTTATATAAAGATAATGTTATAAAAGTTATCTGCATCTGAAAGCAAAAAGAGATTGGATTCAGTCTCAAGCAGGCATCAAATAGGATTCAGGGAGATTGCCTATGGAATTAGTGTATTGCGAAGAAGGATATTCAAGTTGAAAAATATAAGCGATATTTGATTGGCACGGTTATAATCTTTATCTGGAATTAATGATAAAGCATAAAGTTATCATTGTAAATATTTTTGACTAGAAGGGAAAACAATGATGGATAAAATTCTATGGGAATATCTAGAGGAGTTGCCGGAGCAGGAGGCAGCGTGGTATAGCTGGAACCGCAACTTATCGGGCTGGCATCATTTTAACACTTTCTATACTTATTACCTGAAAGTTGATGAAAACCACGCCAAATTTCTGGAGTGTACGACGCCGTGCAATTACGGCTGTCCGCGTCAAATAGTGGAAAACACTTTTTGCGACATCGCGGCAGTATGTCCGCAGGAAAAAGCTGCTTCAATTAAACTCAAATTCAAAGATATCCTTATATATTCACTGCGCCATGAAGATTTTCATAAAGCTCTATTGCATCTCGCTGCAAATTGAGCAGTCCTTATGCAAATTATCGGAATGCCGGAATGCTTGGTATCTCGGCGAGCATTCCGGTACGACGGTTTACCTTACTTATCGAATGGCGGAACTGACTACGACCATAGGGGTGCTTTGCCTGTTACTGCGCCAGGCTCCGTTCATCCTTATGGCACCGACTATGAGAGGGATGACACCGGAAGCGCAACAGCTTCTTGTCGGCAATCACGCCAGTTTGCTGTCTATGGCGGATGAATTGACTTTGCAGCCGGATGGTTCATTCAAATCCGTGCATGGATTGACCTGATGCAACCATGTCTTTAAGAAATAAGGGGCTGCCATAGCTAAAAAAAGAAAATTGAAAGGGGCCGAATCCCCCGTTTTATTTGTTTGCCTTGATCGTGGCATCAGCCCACTTCCTTGATAATTCCATCAGGAACTTAACACTCGACGCTTCATTGAACTTACAGTTGGTGGTAAGGTGCATAATGCGGCCTCTGACCAGAATAGTAACATCACATATTACTAATGGGCCATTGGAATCCGGAACAATGGAGACTACTCCGTAGGCGGTATCACGCATTATGAAACATCCGAGTTCAACTTTGAGCCCGGATTTGACTTCCTGCTTCTTTCCATCTTCGTATAGAAGTTTATCAACGGCTAAAAGCGTGACTTCCTGCAAATCTTCGGTTGCTTCTTTGGACAACTTTTTGAACTCATCAAGCGTAACATCAGTCTTTAAATCATCTTTCATAACCTTAACGAAAGATTCCCTGGCCGCATATATTTCTTCGTACTTCATGCCTATGGCGGCCTTAACCTTTGAGTAGGTAACACCTCCGAGTGAGCTATAGCAAGTTACCAGAGTGTCGGGTTTAGGCACGAGCCAGGTGTTCTTCTTCACCAGAGCTTCCGATGTACAAAAGTAATCAGGGCCTGGCAAAGGGATATTAACCACTACATTATCAATCTTGAAACTGGTGCGCTGCATTGAGGCAGTCACCCCTGTTTCTTTCTTTTCCTTGCTATGAACATTGAGCATAAGCAACAATGCGATAATAACAAACAGTGTTGTTTTCATTTTAACGTTCCTTTTTATTTGTTAATCGGGGATCTTCAGTGCTGGTGTCTTCTCCCTCGCCGGTTATTTCAGTTTCCCACCATCCGCCTTTATCTGTTTCCTTCTCATTGTTTTTGGCATACGGGTTTTTCGCATAGCCTTTCAGGTAAAGCGCAAACTGAACGGTAGTACGGACACTTTTATATTTTTCAATCAGTATCTGTATAATCACGTTCGGTATGCATTCGTTGCCTTTACATTCGCCTATCAGCTCAAGCTGCCTGCGGATTTTCTTCCACTGGTTACTTTCCAGAGAAACCCACAGCATAGCCCATTCAAGTATTGCCATGAAGCTGATGAAAGCCAGTGCCAGGAACCAATGCATGGACAGAGCAATCAGGCAGAGGTAAAGCATGGTCATCGAGATTACGCAAATCAAATTTATCACCCGTTCGGGATGATCTATTATCCAGGCCGCGATCTTTTTCATTTTCTTTTCCTTATTTTAATTGGCTTTCAGCACGTCATCAGCCCATTTATGGGCGATAGCCGTGAGATTTGATACGGTTGTTTTACCATCGAATCGGCTGTATACATAAAGAAACAGTACGCGACCATGAATTCGTACTACGGTGCAGCTTACCGCCATCGTGACAGTATTTTCATTATTGCCGACCGGCAGTACCATGACCCAGTTGAAAGTATCTTTCTGTGAAAATGAGCAGCCCATATTAACCGGCATACCCAGGGTAATGGCAGTTACGCCAGCCTTGCCGGCCTGATCATTGAGTGTCTTCTCAAGGTCTTTGATATCGCCTTGGGTAAGATTTGTACTCATCTGCTTTTCATCGGCCTTAAACTGCTCTTCCGTATATTCCTTATCTTCCCGGAACCTGGCAACCTGCACCATGGCATATGTTTCCATCGCCAGCGGCGAAGACCAGAGTTTCTTGAGATCGTCCGGAGTGATGTACGCGGCAACAAGCCGGTTATCCGGGATAACGCAAGGAGCCAGTCCGCTACGGGCGCTTCCCATCTCAATCAAACCGGCAGGATTAGGAATATGGATGATTTTGCCTCCGATCCTGAAGTCGTCAAGCCTGGCGGGAACGCGCTCACAGGCAGTTAAAGACCAGATCAAGACAAATAACACGAACATTATAAACAGATTTTTAAGTTTCATTTTCAATGCCTTTCTTTTTTGTTTATTGCAAACAAAGATTTATGTCTATATGAATTGAAAAATTAAGCTATACTGCAATAATAATTCTTCATTGCCAACTGAAAAAGCAATGAAAAGGGCCGCGACGGTACTTTCGTACCATGCCCGGTTATGGTTGTTTATACCGGCAGCCGGAGCCAGCCGTCGGATGCAAGCAGTTCATGAATTGCCAGAATGACGCAAGCCGCAAACAGCAGCAGTTTGATCTTTGACAAAGCCAGGCGGCGGGATTCCGGTGCTGACAGGAACAGCGACGGCAAATAGCCGATGAAGAACACGCCCGTTGCGCCAGTCAGCAGTAACATTACCGGCAAAGACCAGATTGCTCCGCCGCGATATAAACTCCAGGCCGCCAACACCGCACAAATCAGCAGATAACCGCAACTGAGCAATATAGCCTGCCGCTTAGGCGTAAACTTCAATATCCTTACCAATCTCTCCCTGATTCTTTCCGCGATGAAGTCGCCGAAAAAAGTCACCAGTAGTACGATAACCGCGCCGATCAGCAGCTTCGGCTGAAGCTGGGCCATGAGTTGCTGTTTGGTCTGTTGAACCTGTTTTTGCAGTTCAAGGATGGCATCATCCGCGCCCTGGCGGTAAGCCAACTGGACAGTCTGCCGGGTGACTGCTTCATTGTCGCCGCATGATACGAACAACAGTATCAGCAATACTGACAACACCAATAAAAAAACCGTTTTCATGATTTTCGCCTCCGGACCAGCCACCAGCCGAAAAGGCCGATGACTGCGATTACCAAGAACCATAGCAGCAGCGACAAGCCATCTCCGGAATTTACCGGAGTTATAGTCGCAGTGCCGGTGGTCAGTATGGTCGGGCCGTGAACAGCGGAAATACCCGCCACCAGAATCGCCGCGATTGCCACGATCGCCAGTAAGATAAATGGCATAGTCGTATTCCTTATGTATTATAGATGGATAAGGGCGGCCAGGTATTACCCCGCGCCGCCCTGTGCTTAGAGACTGCCGGACTCAGCCCTTTTCACCGGCGGCTTTGACGAATTCCACTTCGTCGTCAGGTGCAATAACGTGACCGGCATCGCTCTCTTCGTCATTAACGAGAATGACGAGATTGGAGCGTTCCGGCAGATTGAGCAACGGACCCGCTGACGCGATGACCTCTTCGATGGTCTTGCCGTTGAACATGTCGTTGGAGATTTCATTGATTCCGCAAATAAGTTTAGCCATGATAATAATTCCTTTTGTTTTGTTGTTTATGGCTGTTGAAACTGTCTCTCGATTACTGATCGATACGAATGGAACTGGAACGTTGTTTGAGTCTTTCCGCCTCCTTGGTGCTTAGGGTTAATTCCTTGGTACGGGTTAGCGATCTGGCGGCATTGGCCCGGATGTCGAAGAATATCTCGGAATGCGGGAACTGCTCCTGCAAAACCAGATAAAGTTCATTGAGCATCAGACTTGCCGCCATGAAATTGGTGAACAGCAGCTGCGGGGATGCCGGCAGCTCCTCGTCGCAGCCGAGTTCATCTGGGCGGCGGTCGGCCGGGGACTCGATCTCCGGATGGAAACAGGTGATCGGCTGCAGCAGGACCTTTCCATTCTTCTTGGCGAAGACCTGCACATTGCCGTCATAATAGTCGTTGCCGCCGGAGATCAATACCACATTGCGCAGTTTGGAACAGTGTTCCTGCACTAATTTCCGGGTGGCATGGTTGTCCACGCCGAGCATGATGATGGAGTTATCCGGCAGATACAGCCGGATATTGTCCGGCGTGATGAAACTGCCGATTGCACTGACCGCAAGGCTGCGGAAACTTCCCGCTAGCCGTTTGGCCCAGGCTTCCGCCTTGTTCTGCCCGGCAGCGGCCTGCTGCCGTTCGGCGTTGCGCGCTTCATAACGGTCGCCGTCAATCAGCTTTACTTGTTTGATGTAAGCGGTATGGTCGAGGTAACGGCACAGCGGTTCCGCAATGGCTCCGCCGATGCCGCCGAGTCCAATGATTACCAGAGCATCCATGGTTCATCCTCCATCATTTCATGTTCATCCCAGTTCTGCCTTAAGCCGTAACTGTGTTTAGGCGGGGCTTTCGCCGCCTGCACTTTCTCCAGCCAGGGATCCGGTTCTCCGGAGCCGATAGCATCTTCCGGCAGGTCGCTGATAACCGCTTCCGGTGCCAGCTTGAACACGCTGCCGTTGATGCAGACGGCGGCGGCTATTTCCGGCAGCGGCAGCATAATCCTGCCTAATACCAGATGCAGCCCGTCGAAACCGGCGGCAGTATCTTTGTCGTCAGTGCCGGAAAAGAACGCTTCCATATTGCAGTGGCTGTGGATGGTTCCCGCCAGCCGGCCTTTGCCCGCCAGCGATTTCATATCGTAATCCAGATGCATGGAACTGACGGTCTGCTCCGGCGCTTCCAATTGCCAGGTCTTATTATCGGCCAGCACCAGCGCGACGATGGCTTCGCCGCCGAACTTCCAGTACACCGTCCGAAAGAACGCATGAGCGCGTTCGATCAAGGCATACGGTATCGGCGGCGCCAGCCACAGCAGTTCCTCTTTGACTTCGGCATAGGCCGGAATCTCCGGAATTTTGACGGTGACCTGATAGAGGGACGTTTCTTTCCTTAGATAGAAACCTTTTTTGCCGACGATATACGCCGGGCCTGACTCCGGCAACTGGTCGCCGGACTGAATGATCGGAATGTGCATGATATTCTTTCCTTTATGATTGTTGTTTAGGGTTTGTCTGAGCAATTTGAACTTGATGCTTGATTTCCGGCAGTTCCTGGAACGCCATCACGGCCTCCCGCAGTTGCCGGAACTTGCTGTTATCGACTTCTACGCAGACGCAGCGGCTTTTCAGCCCCAGCGCCAGCTGGGCGAACAGTTGCTCCTCCCATGGTCCGCGATAACACTTAAGCAAACCATCGTCCAATGCGAAATACTTCTGGAAACACTCGTCAAGGCCCTGGATATTGTTATATACCTGCTGTACGGCGGATTGGGCGGTATGCATATTTATTCACCCTCCAGTATTCTGCTGACGGCGTCAAGCCAGCAGCAGTGCCGCCGCCAGTCCACTTTGCCCGGATCAAAATCCGGCTGACCTGATAACTCCTGCCAGTGTTCAATCGGATCATGTCCGTACCATGCCGCCGGGGCATGCTCTTTGTAGGCTCCGTCCAGATCGCTGTTGAACGCCGAGCAGCGAAAGTGCTGTTCGACCAGCAGAAGCTTGGTCGCGTCCGAACCTTCCAGGGAGAACTTCAGGTCGCTGCCCATGCACACCCGTCCGTTCTGATACAGGTTTTTCAGCGGCACATGGCAGAGCATATCCGTGCTGTTCCGGATCTTTTCTCCGGAGCAGTAGACATACAGTTCATCGAATGCGGCGTGGACGAACCGGTGAAAGAAGTACAGATGCGGCAGCTTCAGGGTATATTCCCGAAGCTCGTCATTGTTATCCTTCACGCTTATCACCGCCGTCTCCGGAGCCAGGTGAATGCAATAGAGTCGTTTTTCTCCACGGTTGCCGTAATACAATGTGCGTTCCGGCAGAATCGGCGTCTGCATTCCGACTTTGGCCGCGAGCGACTGGTAAAAGTCCTCGGTCCGGATGCGTTTGAGTTCCTGTACCGACCGCAGGCACACGCTGCCTTCCTGAATAATGATTTCTTCCATAGTTATTTCCTTTGGCGTTGCATCCGCCGGTTATTATTCCGCGCCAAGGCGCGGCCAGCCCGTCAGGCTGGAATATCGCTGTCAGTCGTACTGACCTCCTTGCTTTGGATGGAAGGCCCGGGTGGAGCGGCCCAGGATCGGCACGATCCTGGGTAAGCGGTACCGGGGCCAATAGACAACCTGATGCTGCCATTGGTTTAATACTTGCGGCGGCGACGTTGACATCGCCCGGCTTCGACATATACTTTTTACAGTTCATGTTTCCGCTCAATGCCAAGGAGTTTGGTTTAATGTTTTGGGTTTAATGTTTTGAATTTTACTGAATGGCTGTTCCGCGCCGGAGCGCGGCCAGCCTTCAGGCTGGAAATTGCCCGTCCGTGCTACGGACCCTTGCTTTGGGAAGTAGGGCGCCGGCAGAGCGGTCCAGGATCGGCACGATCCTGGACAAGCGTTGCCGGGCGCCCAGATGGATAACCTGATAATGCTATTGCGTTAATGCTTGCGATGGCGACGTTATCATCGCCGGGCGTTCGATACATTCTGTACTGTTAAGACAATTCGTATCTCTCGCTCAATGCCAAGGGTTTGGTTTGGGATCCTTATGGTTTAGTTGCGGCAAGCCTGCTGCTCATCGCCAGCAGCGCTTCGATCTCGCGGACGGCGGCGCGAAACTTGCTGGCAGTTTCCGCTGATACCGCCTGGAAGTAGGCGACGAGCCCGCAGAGTCTGGTAAACTCCGTTTCGTCGAACGCCTTTCCGGTCAGCAATGCCTGCTTCAGTTTGAACAGCCGGGCCCGGGTATTATGCTTCAATTCCCGCGGCACGTTGAGTTTCTGGTTGACCACCACGCCGGTGACAATCTGGCTGCGGTTGCGCCGGAGCACTCTGGTCTTGCTGTCCTTCAGCTTGTAACCGCAGTTCTCCACGACGTATTTCACCTGCGGCAGGATTGCATTGAATTGCGGATTATTGCTGCTGAAGCACATGTCGTCGGCATATCTGGAATAACTTGCCTTAAACTTCTTCGCCAGACCCGACAGCCGTTTGTCCAGATACAGGAACGCCAGATTCGACAGCAGCGGACTCGTCGGGGCGCCCTGGGGCAGCGCATTGTTCAAGAGGCAGATATTACAGACGTCATCGATCGTGTTCTTGTCCAGTCCACAGTCACACAATGCCCGGCTGACCATATTTTTGGTCGTGCTGCCGAAGAAATCCTCGATGTCGCACTTGATGATCACCCGCTTGTGCAGATGATTCTTCGCATGCGTCACCGCCGACCGTCCGGGAGTGAAACCGTGGGCATGGTACGAACATTTAATGCCTCTGGCTTGCAGGTAACGCTGGATCTGCCGCTGTTTAAGTTTCAAAGCCGGCTTCGGTTCGTGCAGTATCCGCATAGTGCCGTCGCGCTTGGGAATGCGGTGGATGATGTAATCATTGTCAGTCATAGCTTCAACCCTTGTTGGCCGGCAATATTCTTGAACCACATATTGGCGAATTCAGTCAACTCATGTTGCAGCTTCAGGTTCACCTTTGATTCGGCTCCTTCCTGATCGCTGATGACGTACTGGTCCACGCCGACATAATCGTTGCGGAAACTTAAAGGATAGAAATTTCCTTCCTTCAAGCCGAAGGTCATATCCGGGTCGGCCATCAAGTCGCCGTTCTGCTCACCGTAATGGGATACGGAATAGACTGCTTCAAAGCCGGAATGCGCGGATAACTGCTCAACAATTACCGGCATGAAAGTTCCGGCGGTGTTGTCCAGCTTGAGATGACCTTCCGGCATTAATACAAGCAGATGCTTGAATACTTTGGTCGAATGTTCATTGATGCTGTGCATGGCAATAACTCCTTGTTTTAAGAAAGGGCGGGAACGGAGCAGAGAGAGGTTGGGGATTGCATGCCCCGCTCCCACCCCTGGTTTTTATGCGTCGATTAATTCGCCGTCCCAGAGCAGTGACGGCTGACCGTCCAGACCGAACAGCCGCGTCAGCTTGCGCTGGCACACGTCGGCTCTGGCCGGGGAGTATTTCTTGGATACCTCGGTAAAGGCGTTCAGGAAACTCCAGCGGGTCGGCTCGGCAAATTCTGCATGCCGCGGATGATTGAATTCCTCCAGGACTGTGAGTATGTCACAGGACGGGATGGCTCCGGCTTCCGCCGCCTGGACAGTAGCGATTCTGGCATCGTCGAACATGACATCGTAGCTTTTGAGTCTCTCCGCCGCCGTTTCTAGCGTCAGAAACTCTTCAATGAGTGTATCCAGCGCCCCTGCCACCAGCGACATCAGGTCAATGCCGGAGGTGTGCCGACGCTTGATTACCGTAGTAGCACCGAATGCGCCGTTATCGCAGGCAAAGACTACGATGCCCGCCGCCAGGCCCACCGACATGCTCATGTCATGGCTGTTGCGGATGCCGATGGACCGGCTCCATTCCGGATGAGTGGAATTACCCAGCCGCATGAAACCATAGAGCTTCTGCTGGTCGCGGGCAAGTCCATACTGCTCACCGGCGATTGTCCAGCCGCGCGACTCAACGGCATTGGACACGGTTTCGATCACTTCGTAATGCGGAACCGGATGCCAGGTGGCCGTTCCGCAGGGAGTCGGCGCCAGGGCGATCTCTTTGCGGCCCACATATTGAGAACCGCAGTGTAATAATAGTCCGTTCATAGTTACCTTCTTTATGTTTTAGGTTTAATAGTTATGCGGCCATGGAAATATGTTTAGCCGCGCTTTTCCGGTGCCATGCCTTGCAGGCTCCGGCAAACTGGCAGTCAGCACAGCTGAACGAGGTTTCCGAAGGCAGGAACACTTCCTGCTTCACCGCCTGCTGAATTGCTCCGGTCATCCGGATGAACCGCTGCAGGTCGTCCTCGGTTCGCTGCGTATGGTGATTCTCAAGGCTTGGATTTTTGGCCTTGGTCACGACATCGAACCGGAATTTCGGAATCGTATTGCTCTTGTTCTCCATCAGATAAGCATAAGAGAACGCCGTTGCCTGAAAGTCCTTATCGGCTTTGCCGGCAGGCCAGCGCGACGCAGCAGTCTTCCAGTCCACAATAACCGGAGTGTCGCCTTCCTTAACAACGAGGTCGAACTCGCCGATAAAAACTTTATCGAGCCCGGGCACGTTTACCTTGAAGGCATGGGCGACATCCACAATGTTGCCGTAATCTTTCCAGTTTGCCAGCAAGGCATTCAGCATAAATTTTGCCTGTTCAATCAGGCTGTTGCTGTCTTCTCCATTCTTGAATGTCAGTTTTGTACAGGCGGCACACTCCGCTTTGAACCATTCGGCAAAGACTTCATGCACTTCCGGCAGCGCCGCAGCTTTGCCCTGCATGATGCTTCTGGTGTAATGCGTAGCCGCGATATGAAACGTCCGGCCGAACGGCAGGCTGGACGCCGTCCGTTCCGTTTCGGCTTTGTAAATATACTGAAAGGCGAACTTCAGCGAACACGCCAGATAAGTGTTCAAGGCGGAGTATGACCAGTGCGGCTCCTGCCGCAGTTCCATTATTGTCGGCATAATCCTGCCTCCTTTAAGCGGCTTTGGCTTTGCCGCTGAGTTCGTCGATCAGTCTGGAACACTCGGCCTTGTTAAGGTCTGACAGATCATCAACCCCGGCGCGTTCCATGATTTCCCGCGGCTTTACGCCCTTGTCATGCGCCAGGTCAAGCAGATAGTTCAACTGTCTGGCGCTGGCACGGGCGGGGGCCTGCTTCTTGTCAGAACCGCGCTTGTTCTGCGGATAGCGGAGGTGTCCGATAGTCTGTCCGTTTTCGGAAACGTTCGACTGGACACTGCCGATTTCAGCTTCGACGGAGGCTCTGACCAGCTCAAAAGTGTCATGAATTTTTCCCTTGAGCTGATTTTCACTCAGCCCGTCCGGCAGTTCACATTCAATGGATGCATGGTAACTTTTGGAACTGTATTCCTCTTCTGCCGGAACCTTTTTGGAAAACGATGCATTAAGTTTCAGCATGATCTCTTCTCCTGATTTACGCCGCTTCATTAACGGGTGGGATTTTAATAACTTTGACGATGCTCCAGCCGTTGCCGGCCGGCTTGCGGATAATGATTATTGACGGCATGACTGCCTCCTTAAAAGTAACTGAGCCCACCCCTGGTATTAATCCGGAAGCAGGCTCATGGTTATGGAATATTACGGCTGGACGTATTCGATTAGAAACCGGATACTTTCAGCTTTTCAATAGCGTCTCTTGCTGCCTTCATATCTTTTTCCCGCCGCTTGAAATTGGCCTGGTGTTCGCGGATTTTTTTGGAAAGATTCAGCAAATGCTCGTTAATGTTACGGATGGAGACGCGCAATTCTTCCACGCATTCCATAACCGTCAGCTTGACCCTGGCCGGGCACTACTTTGAAGCCGGTGTTTGCTGCAACTGGCGTGACCGGGGCCTTGGTCGTTTCCTGAGCTTTGACTACTTTCGCAGTGGCCGTACTTTTGGCCGCGTTGTTTCCATTTTCCTGTTTCATCGTTTTAATTTCCTGTTTAGGTTGTTCTGATGGCGTAGTTGCTGCGGTTTGGCCCCGTTCCCGCCAGGGCATGAAGACCAGTTTGCCCAGTCCGCCGGTAGCAACCAGCGGCGTGAGCGCATTTGCCATCTGTTCAAAGGTGTTATGGCCGAGTGACAATGCCCGCAGCAGGATTTCGCGGTCAATCATAATGCGTTCAGCCGGCGGGATTCCGGTCAGGCTGCTGATGCGGCAGGTGACTGGCAGCGTTGATTTTTCTGTGAACAGTTCGAAAGAGTCACCTTTAACGCATAACTTCAGCAGTTTATGGGCATTATCGTCCGGCAGCCGCTGCAGAATTGCGCTTAACTGCGGAATGCCTGCCTTATCCAGTTCCAGCTTCCACACAATATTTTTTGGATTGGGCACGAGATGCTGCCAGTTTGGATATTTTCCATAGAGGCTTTTGCTTGTCCAGCTCCAGTTGCCAGTTTCAATTGTTACGCTGGCGCCATATTTGTCTTTGGCAATGCCGAGTCTGACTGCCAACTTTGCGCTTAATGAAAACAGGCAGGCCGGCAGCCGCAGAACGCATTCCTCCCTGATAGGCAAAGGATACGGCACATGGCAGAGCTGTTTGCCGTCGGTGCCGGTCAATCCTTCCGGGCTCATCAGGATGCCGTGCAAGGTTGTCCGCGGATCTTTTTGTGAAGTGGACGGCGCGACCCTGGACAAGGTGCTGATAAAGTCATCCGGCACGTTCAAGAGTTCCGCCGGACAAGGCGGCATTGCCGGAAAGTCTTTCGCTTCCGGTGCCGGAAACTCCCTTATCAGCGTTTGGCCGCTGATCTCTTCAGAGATAGTAACACCCCCGGAAGCGACCGGTTCGACTTTAAGCAGTGCGCGTTTGTCGCCTTTGATAAAGGTCTTTACTTCGGATAAAGGCAGCAGCGTGTTTAGTCCTTCCGGCGCATTGGAGACCTTGATCCGGCAGGTTAAAAACTCATTCAAGTTGGTCGCGGTCATAGTGACGGTCTGCCGGTCGATGGTTTGCAGCCGGGCGCAGCCGAGGATAGGCAGCGCAGGCTTCTTCGGCGCAATCCGGTTCAGTCCGCTCAGCGCCTTTTCAAGGTCGTGTTTACTGATCAAAAGCATGATTCAATTCCTCCTGTTAAGGTTGTTTAATTCAGTTATGTCTTTGTACTATGTAAAGAAGATTGGGGAGCTTGTACCCGCTCCGCTTTGTTATCAGCTTCAGCCGAACAAGGCTTCTGCGATGTTCACCTGTTCGGGATCGTCGATCCGGTCGATCTTCGTATGCTTCCACTCGTTCCGTTCCCGAAGGGAACGGATATCGCGCTGCCAGACTGACTCACTGACGGAATCAATGAGGATGGCGTCACCCATGAATTTCCGGATGGCTGCGCCGATCTCCCGTTTCAACTGGACGATTCTCGCGGAAGTGACCGCCAGCCGTCTGGCGATGTCGCCGGTCCCGCCGCCGATCATCAGTTCTTCCACAATCGTGCGCTTCCTGGAATCAAGGGTCTGCATGAATGCATCCCAGTCGATCTCCCGGAGCACTTTAGCGGCGATGTCTTCTGTTTTAGCTGCGATCATATCGCCGACGGTAACGTCTTCATCTTCGCCGCCGACCGGTGCCTGCAAGGAACAGACGGAACCTTCGTTATCCATCTGGTAGCCGGGATTCATCACGTCGGTGCGGTTGTGTCCGTATGAACGTCTGCCGCATTTAGTCCGCTGGATAGAGTAGTAAGCAATGCTGTTGGGAATCGGCTTCTTGCCGGACTTCTCCATAGCGTCGATCATTGCCGCCGCCGTGGCGGTGGTGTCCTGTACCAGTTCCTGATAGTCTTCGGAACCGATGGGTTTGGCCTTTCTGGGGATGGTGTTCCGGATGATCGGGTAGATTTTCATTTCGAGCATTAAAGCTGCTGCTGGACTCATTTTTTCGCCTTCCTTTGTTTGACAGGCGGCCAGGCAGGGGCAATGCGCCCGCAGCGGCCACCAAGGTTGTTGGAGGCCGTGTGCGGCCATGAACACAGGGTAGGAGCTAAAGGCCGCTACCAAGTATTATGCCCGGAAAATGAGTCGTTTTAAGCTGGAATGACTAAAAATAAGGCTTATTAGGTTCTTTAAGCCGCATTTGAAAGTCAGCCTGGCGGTCTCGACCCTCACGCGCGAGAAAAGGGCCTGCCCGACGGTGGCATAAACGGGAAAACGCAGCTTTTCCGTCTGATTCAGCCGTTCATCACGTTGTTTTGGCGTTTCAGCGCTTGCAACCGGATAGATCCAAGTACCGGCAGTGCGGCTTTTTTGGGGCACTATCCAAGATACGGGCAGTATTTTCATCTGGCTGCGGAAGTTAAAGCAGCCTCCAGGCATTATGTCTTGGGTAAAACTGATAGAGGAACAGTCATTGGCAGCATCTCGAAAACAAGCCTGTCAGTGATTATGCCATTTTTGGGTGATTTTAAGCTGATCAGGCGGTCCGGCAGCAAAACAGCTCCGGAAGATGACGTATTTTAAGATAAAAACAGGTTGATGAAAAAGGCGGTAAAATTGTATGACTAAGAAAATTTTATAATTGTACGCTATATATTGTCTTTTGACAGATATTTTCAATTTTTTGCGTCTCCAAACGACTTGGCTTGACGCGGTCTACCTTTATTAATATATTAACTATGCAGACAAAAATCAAATATGGAGACAAGGCTATGTATTTTAGTATATTAGATCCCGTGAGCCCGTGGAAGTGGGGCCAGAAAGCCGAGCTGGCGAGACGTGCAGGAATATCAAGGCAGTATCTCTCGGACATTTTGAACTGCCGTAAACACGCCCCGCCGGAGCTGGCGGAAAAACTGGAGGCGGCTTCCTCGGAAATGAAGCTTAATTTAAAAAAGGAGCATTTCATGTATCCGAAGAAAGCTCCGGAATCCAGGTTCAACACCCCGGATGTGAGAAAGCGCAAGGGACTGGCGCTGAAGAAACGTCTGGAGAATGACAAGCTGTTCATGCATGAACTTATACTGATGCACACCGGGCTGGCCACCGGCAGAGGACGCCGGCCGTCACGGCGGAAGATGTCCAAGCGTGATCTCCGGATGGTCGGCATGATGGCGATACTGGCGGTAAAGTCTATTAGTTTTCAGGCCCTGTCCGATTTGGAAGGCGCGATCATACAGCGGGATCAGCTTCTGGAGATCGCCAGGAAAATGAAAATGGCGGGGAACTCTTCGCCAACTACTTCAGTGAAGTTCTCATAGCTCCGGTATACCGGACAACGATTCGTTATAAATCAGTCAGACAGCCGTCTTTTTTCAGTGGTAATGAGGTATGGCAACATCGAGATTACTGATTTAAGAGGTTGTTCTCTTAAAGTGTTGGCGAGATGCCGGGATGAGAGATTATGACAGTTGTTGAATCAGTTCATCCCGGATTTTCTTCCACGTTTTTGCCATCATTGATTTTAGCTGCATGACAATGTCATTTTGCGGAAGTATATCCCTTCTGATTTAACCGGCATGGCTTTTTATTGTCCACATCAGAAACTGGTAATGTTCTTGTTATTCTCCCAATGTTCTTGTTATCCCCCAATATTAATCAGAGCAAATTTATGATCAACCGATAAAATATATGCCAAGATTGAGTAGTGTTCTTGTTTTGTCGTTGTAAGTGTTTTTTGCTTGTGCCTGTATAAGCTCAAACTAATTGTTCTTGTTATGTTCTTGTAATTCGTAATATCACTAGATAAAACAGGCTATCAAGAGAAAATCATGATTTTTAAAAATTAGGGGTTTTTGAGTAGAAAAGTTGGTGCCGAAGGTGGGACTCGAACCCACACGCCCTTGCGGACTCCAGATTTTGAGTCTAGCGCGTCTGCCAATTTCGCCACTTCGGCCCGGAATGAGAGATAAATATATTAGCGCGAAAAGAAAGAAAATCAAACTGCGTTTAAATGTTTGCGAAAAATTTGATCAACTCTGTAAAAAAACGGCGTCTGTTTTACTTTTCAGCAAACAGACGCCGTATGCGGTCAGATTGATTTCAAATTATATCTGCACCAGGGTCTTAACTTCCACCGGCAGGCCGGTCTGCATGGATTTATTGGCGGCGATACCAATCAGAATGGATTTTGCGCCGTCAACATATCCGGCTGAATGGCCGAGGGGATCGTCCTTGACGCCGAGAAACAGATGGTTAAGCAGCCGGACGTCGCCGCCGCCGTGTCCGCCCTTATCGCCCTGTTCGTAAGTAATTACTTTCGGTTTTTTCCAATGAGCCTGGAAGATAATTTCCGGAACGATTTCCGATTTATCGCCTTCGAGTTCGCGCATTCCGGGCTGATTGAAGTCTTCATTCGCGCCGCTGACGTAGGATTTTTCAACGACATTGAATTCCAGGCGGCCTTTGGTGCCGTTGAAGCATACGCGATAACCTTCCCATGGACTATGCGCGTTCAGGGAATAGGTCATGACTGCTTTATTCTGATATTTTACCATGACCCCCATGTTATCTTCAATGGTGATGCCGTCACTGAAAACGCTCAGATCGCGGAAATAATTGTCCTCTTTTTCGGCGTCAAGATAAAGTCCGTTCAAAATCTTGTCTTTTTTAGCGATTTTCAAGGCAAAAGGATCTTTTGCCGCAACTTTCGATCCGGATGAGCGGTAGTAGAAATCTTTGACGCCGCGTTTTTCGGCATTTTCCTTGCCGTAGAAACGGAGGTCGCCCATGGCGAAAACGGTTTCCGGAAATGAATCTATCCACCAGTTGACCAGATCGAAATGGTGGGTCGCCTTGTGGACCATCAGGCCGCCGCTGTTCTTCTTGTAGCGGTGCCAGCGGCGGAAATAGTCGGCGCCGTGGCAAGTGTCCAGCAGCCATTCAAAGTGAATGCTGGTGATTTCCCCGACCATGCCGCTCTTGATGATTTCCTTGACTTTGGTATTGCGCGGGGAATAGCGGTAGTTGAAAGTGACAGTGACATTTTTGCCGGTCTTCTTCTTGGTATCGATAATCTGCTGGCATTTTTCCGCATCCACCGTCATGGGTTTTTCCGTAATTACATCGCAGCCAAGCTCCATGGCGCGGCAGATGTAAGTATGGTGTGTCCGGTCCATGGAAGTGACAATGACCACATCCGGCTTCTGCTCCTTAATCATCAGTTCAAAGTCTTCGGCCTTGTAAGTTTTGACCGGAGCGTGCTTGTACTCGTTTTTAAGTTCCTTGTTCCAGAAATCCATGCGGGTCTGGTTGGTGTCGCAGAACGCTTTCAGTTCCGCGATTTTGGTGTAATCAACCGCGAGGGCCTTGATATACATCGACGACCGTCCTCCGGTTCCAACAAGTACATACCTTTTCTTCGCTTTTGCTGCCATTTTAAAATCCTCATATTGTGGTTAATATCTATTTAAACGCTTTGGCGTTTGACAAACTTTGTCGGGAAAATAATCGTTTCCGGCGAGGCTGAACGCCGTTCCGCCAGTTCCACTATTCTTTCATTCACCTCCGCAATCGGGTGCGCCACCGTGCTCAGTGACGGACATGAGTAATTGCCCCAGGGGTCATCATCGAACCCGACGACGGCAATGTCGTCCGGAATCCTGATGCCTTCCTCCCAGGCGTATTTTAAAAAACCGAAAGCCATGCGGTCAGTATCGAAAAACACCGCGTCAGCATTCGATTCCATCAATTCCTTTCCGAGCTTGTAACCGTCCTCAAACTCGCTGCCGCCGGTTTGAATCAATATTTTTTCAGCGCTTCTGCCGCGGAAGCAGCGGAATGCCTTTTCAACACCCTCGACGCGGTCACTGATGCTTCCGCAGCGGACGATCCGCGACCGGCCGCTTTCCAGCAGAAAGAGAATGGCGTCCTTAATGCCGGATGAACGGTCAATTTTTATCTGGTGAAATCGGCAATTCTGCGGAACCTGCGTACAATCGACAAAAATAAACTGCTGCGGCAGGGAAACGAGCACATCCTCCGGCAGCCAGTTGCGCCAGGCGAACAGCACCACCGTATCCACCATGCCGGCCCATTCGCTGAGCATCGTTCTTACCGTGTCCCGGGTATCCTGCAAAAGGCCGACAATCGGAAAAAAGTCATGCACTTCCAGCCGCTGCTGCAGATCATGGCTTTTCCTGATGAAAATATCATTTTCATTAGTTCCGGTCACAATGCCGACAAAGTTGCTCTTGCGCAGCCGCAAGTTTCTGGCGGCAATATTGGGAATATAGCCCATGCGGGCGGCGGCCTCCAGAATCTCCTGACGTTTGACGTCGCTGATTCCGGCCTGTTCTTTCAAGGCGCGGTTAACCGTCCGGATTGATACTCCGGCGTCTTCCGCGATTTGTTTAAGTGTCACTGCCATAATATCTTTAAGCTGTCTATTTTTTTAGCGTTTATAATCAATCCGGAAGTCAGGAGTCAGAAGTCAGGAGTCAGAATGAAAAGCGTAAAACCAGAATTAAGAAGACAGAAATCAAAATTCAGAATAGAGACATGGCTGTCAAGTCCTGAAAGTTCTTTACTGTTTTTCATTTCTACTACCTTCCTGATTTCCGGTCCGGTTCTGAATTCCGGCTCCTGTCTTTGTTCCATTCTGACTACTGTCTCCTGACTCCTGACTTCCGTCATGCGGCATAATTTCCAATATCTTCGCCAACGTTGGCATTTATTATACATCGCAGAAAAAGTCATGTCAATGCAATGTTAGAATTTTTTTTAAATTTAATTAATGATTTGACTTTGGCGCTTATCAGCCGTATGATACCGGGAACATTAAAGGAACAGCAGACGGCAATGTTTAAACTTGCAACATTCAAAGTGGACTGCACCCCGCCGGCCGGAACTGTGGTCGGCTTGAATTTCAGCGGCGGCGCGGAATTTATCCGCGATCCGCTCTATCTGCACGGGTACATTTTTTCAGACACGGGCGGCAGATATCTGATCGCCTCCATGGATTACTGCGCCCTGCTGCATTCGGCTTATGAGCAATTGCAGACTGCGCTGGCGGAAGGGGCCGGAACGGCGGTTGAACATACGGTTATTCACTGCATCCACCAGCACGACGCGCCGCTGATAGATTTTGAAGCCGCAAAATATATCAATCCGCAGGCTCATCTGCTTTTTGCCTGGTACCGCGGCATCATTGACAAATGCCGTCATGCCGCGGCATCAGAGAATTTTGTCGAGATTACGGAAACCGGATTCAACGAACACCGGATTCACGGTTATGCGTCCAACCGCCGGATGCCGGACAAGGACGGCAGGATTCAAGTCAGGTTGAGCCGCTGTGCCGAACAGGCGCTGAGAGACCTTCCGGCCGGAACGATTGACCCGATGCTCCGTACCTGCGCTTTCAAAGACTGTTACGGCGGGATAGCGGCAACGCTGAGCTTCTATGCCACGCATCCGCAAGTGGCAAACAGCGGCAATAAATTCAGCGCCGACGCGCCGGGCGAAGCCGTCCGGCTGCTGGAGCACGAAATTCCCGACGCAATCCATGGTTTTTTCACCGGCGCCGGCGGCAATATCACCGCCGGGAAATATACTTCAGCGGATGACCTCGAAGGCAACATTCTGAAGTTCGGGAAAAAACTGGCTGACGGAATATCGTCAAATATCAAAGGCATGCAATGGGAACCGGCCGGAGACCTCGCATGGCGGAAAGCATCATTTCCTTTCCCCGCCGTGCCGGCGGACAGAAATAAACTTGGCGAAATGCTGCAAAAAGATCCCGCCAGCGCTGCTTCAGCCGCCGCGCTGCTTGGCGCCGATGATTTCAATCCGTCTCCGGAATATGTGATCAACATGCTGCAGACCGGCAATGTCAGGCTTCTTTTTCTGCCCGGCGAACCGTTTGTGGAATACCAGCTTTTCATCCAGTCGCTGATTCCCGATGAATTTGTCGCCGTCGCCGCCAATTGCCGGGACGATTTTCTCTACCTCCCGCTGGCCGCCAGTTTCAATGAAACCGGCGGTTACGAAACCGGGTATTTCTGCCGCACCACCCCGGAGTTCGAGCCCCGGTTCAAAAGCGCCGTTACCGGACTGCTTGGCCGGTAACCGGAGCGAGAACCTTTAGACGATCAATATCTGATTCAAGAATGGTGTCTTTGAGAAAATATTCTTCTCCCGGTGCAAATTGAAGTTTAACCACCGTTGCGTCATCCGCCGGTTTCAGCTCCATCGAGCCGCCTTTCAGGCTTTTAATGCTCAGTAATGTCATTTTACCATTTCTGCGTTCGGCGCTGATCAGGAAAGCGCCCGGCAGACGGACATTTTTGAACGAAATATCCAGCCATTTATCGGGAACCGCCGGGAATACATGCACGACTCCCTGTTTCTCATGCACCAGCATTTCAATAATTGCGGTGGCTCCGGCCATCGTGCCGTCAAGCTGCATGATTTCGCTGGTCTCTTTCGGTTTCAGCATATCGTTCCGCCGGTGCGCGGTCAGTCCGCGGAATTTCGGCAGATAAGCAGTCGCCAGGCCTTCATTGATGAATACTTCCTTCCAGATGTTCAGCAGCAGGGCCGGCGCGTCCTTGAACCCCATCCGGGCCTGGATGATCGCGGCCCAGGGATAGCACCATTCACTCCACTGGCCCATGCCCCGCACG
This sequence comes from Victivallaceae bacterium, assembly GCA_041665605.1. Taxonomy (GTDB): domain Bacteria; phylum Verrucomicrobiota; class Lentisphaeria; order Victivallales; family Victivallaceae; genus CAIPAT01. The sequence continues at coordinate 37,011 of JBAYIO010000018.1, forward strand.
ATCCAGTGGTCGATGGAATTATCAATGATGTGCTGCTGTTCAGGCGAGATATTCTTCAGCGTGTCGAACGGGTAGATACAGGCCAGGTGAGAATGATGGCGGTGGCAGACGTCTAAATCCTGATCCGCCCAGATGGCGATATGTTCACTGCCCGGTTCGCCCGTAAGCGTATATTCCGGAACGCGCTGTTTAATTTCCCGCCAGACCGGGCGGGGCGGGAGACCGAGAATTTCACCGGCCTCCAGCAGCATGTCCGCCAGCATGTGAATGCAGGCCAGTTGATTGGACGGATCGCGGCCGGTATTTTGATGAACCATGCGGCCGTCTTTTTTTACCGGGAAAATGCAGCCGTATTCAGCGGAAATGCTCAACGGGATGGACAGCCTGCCGTTATATTCCTCCAGGGTTTCTTCAAAAACCCGCATGACGCCGTAAATGAACGGATAAGCGCGTTTTTTGAGAAACTCCTTATCCAGCGTGTATTTGTAATAGAGCCAGTATAATTGGGCCGTCCAGCCGCCGCAGGCAAAATCCAGAACGCTGCCGGTGCTGATGCCGCCGCACTGATAACCGCGGTCATCAACGGCATGGGTCATCAGCAGGCCGTCTTCAATGCCGAACAGATTGCGGGCATTTTCGCGCATCACCCGCTGAAAGGATTCGGACTCCAGCATGTCGAACAGCGGCATCAGATGTTCAAATTTTCCGGTGGCGAATGCCAGCGTATAAATCTGCTGGATGTTGACATTGAAATGATAGTCGCAGCTCCACGGCGCAGTCTGGTATTCTTCCAGCCACGGTCCCTGCAGTGCGCAGGCGATGCCGCCGGGCCGGGTCGCGCAGGCGAATTTATACATGGCGAACTTGTAAAACCGGTTAAGAAAATCTTCCGGAATCCGGATTGCCGGAGTTTCTTCCCAGTAATTGCGCCACCAGCCGGCGACGGCTTCAGAGGTGGTTTGAAAATCCTCCGATGCCTTGTTCAATACCGGTGCATACCCCAGTTCCAGGGATACCGCAAAGCCGTAATCGGCCGCGCGGCAGAGCGCCGTCACGCCGGGATCGTCCGGACACGCCTGAAACCATCCGTCACCGGTTTCGCCGTTGAGCATTTGCGGCGGGACGTATCCGGCCATCTGCATAAGGTGACCAACCCACTCCCATGCGGGACGGCATTTGACCGCGGCAATAATATGGTCCGCATCTTCAATCAGCAGTTGATTGCCGGAAAAACTTTGGATCAGCCGGAGGATACCGCCGTCTTTTGTCAACACATCCAGACATCCGGATTGGTATTGAAGTTCGGCTTTGGCCAGTTCGTGTCCCGGCTTCAATTCCAGTTCGAACCGTCCGACCGGCAATCTGGTGGAACTCCAGCCGGTATGGTATTTGGCCCACATCTGGTGGCGGAATTCCTGGACTTCCTTGCGGACGAAACGATTTTGCACCGGCGCTACATCATAAGGATCATATAAGTCCGCCAGTTCCCGGTATGTCTGTCCCGGCATGACACATTCGCCGTAACGATGGTCCCACAGATCCCCGCGGTTCAGCGTGATGCAGAGGCGGCTTCCGCCGCCCCACACCAGCGCACCCATATTCCCGTTGCCCAGCGGCACTCCGCAATGCGTCCGGTCCAGCGGGAATTTAAAAACAATGCTGTCTTTCATTTTTTGTCTTCCAAAAATTATTAATGTGTTCCGACATTGGCCGCCTGACCTAGTCCGCCTTTATCCAAAATGATATTGTGACAGGTTTACCCGCCTCCACAGCAAGATCCCTGTTCAGTCTGTCCCCGCTTGTACACTTGACAAAACCACTGCCGCCGTGCGCCTTCCCGGACTTCACATCATAAACAGGCTTGCCCAGCGGCTGCCACCCGGCAGGGAGTCCGTTGGAGCCTGCCGTCTCAAAGTCTCCATTTTCAATTGCAACTCCGCCAATTTCCACATCGTCATAGCATACGTACTGATCTTTCATGCCGCCCATTAAAATAAGCATCACAACCCCGGAGCTTTTCGGGGTAAAGGTGAAATGGCACTTTGTCCACTCGGGCGTCACCGGCTGGGTGGCAACTACAAGTCTCTGGTCGGCGTTCTCTTTCATCCAGCCGGCCGGGCCGCCGGATACACCATCACTGCCGCGGTCAAAACTCATGGAGACTTTGGAGTTCACGCCAAAGACATGTACGCCGGCACTGGTTCCGGATATCGCCCCGGCTCCGCTCTTTGCGGGCTGTTGAGCCGGCAACGGGAGTGGAACTTCTCTGCAAAAATCCTTCAGCGGGCTTGCCGGCTTCTTCAAATCCTTCACAATCAGCCCGGCCATTTTATAGGCCCCCTCCGGCGAGAAGTGAGTGCGGTCCGACGGGCGGTAAAAAGATTCGGACTTGCTCTCTCCTGACTCATTCAGGAGTTTGCCGCTGGATTCATAGAGATCAACGCAGAATACTCCCTTCTCGGCAGCTACCTCGTTCATTGCGTCGGCATAGGGTTTGAGCTCTGCCGACAGGACTCCGGACTTGTCGAAGACGCGGCGGTGCATCGGCGTGATGAAGACCGGCGTGATGGCGGCGGCTTTCGCGTCATCAGCGTATTTTCTAAGGAAATCCTTGTAATTTCCGCCCGCAACGGTGGATTCCGCATTTTCTTTTCCGTGAGAGTCGTTATGACCAAACTGTACAAGGACAAACTGAGGCTTGCCATCCAGAAGTTTTTTCCATCGCCCTTCCTCAATGAAGGTTTTTGAGCTGCGCCCGCCGACTGCCAGATTCTCGACTTTGCAACCGTCGCTCAGAAAGAACCGAATCATCTGGCCCCAGCCGGCAATGTTGTCGCCAGGCTTATAGTTTGCGACGGTGGAATCCCCCGCCAGCGCGATTGTAACTTTATCTTCGCCATGCGCAAAAGCTCCCCATGCAACAACCATTATCACAAGAGCTGAGAGCATCATTGATTTAAATTTTGTCATTCCTTGATTCTTTCACATTAAAATTAGTGTTTTAAAGTTGATTTTCTGAGTTTGTGCTTCCATATCATATCGATTTTTCAACGTTTATAAAGCGCGACATCGCTGACAACCGCATTACTATAATCCTGACGCAGCGCAAAGAACTCAAAATAAACCGGAGCTTTCGCATCAGCGCCGGCAACCGTGAACGGAACTTCATATCTGGTCCAGCGGTCGCCCGCCGGCAAATCTCCGCCGCTGAAAGTTTTTTCCTTCTCTTTGGACAACCTTACTTTCATCGTATCAATTTTATCACCTTTGACATAAAATACCAGCAGATAATCGCCGCCGGCAAGATTAACAGGCTGACCGGTAACGGAACCGCGCCGCAATGTCGGCCCCCAGGAAGGTTCTTCCAGTATCTCAACCTTGATGCCGGGGCCTTTGCCGAAACCCTCTTTGACTTCATACGCCGTGGTTTTCCTGAGCGCATAATCCAGATTGCTTTTCCATTTGACATTGCCATTTTCAAGCATATCAGCATTCAATCCTGGTATCTGAAACAGCGGATAATGCGCGCGACATTTATAAGATTCAAGTTTTGGATCAATCAGCGCGGCTTTAGGTTTAGATTCTTTGCCGTCTTTTCTGGACAGTTCAAAATTCATCCCGATAATGTTGCCGGCTCCCGGAGACGAGGCGAGTTCATCCAGCGGCAGGGAGATCAGCAGCGCATAACCGTCCGTTGTTTTCTCCTGCTTTAATACCGCGCCGGATTCGAATGTTTTACCGGATGATGGATTTACAACTTGAATCGTTCTGCCGGTCAGCGACGGAACTGCGGCAAAAAGATATTGATTGATTTTTAAATCCGGAATGTTTTTTCCGCCAAAATCATCCAGGCCGATGCGGTTAAACGGGGTGCGGTCAATGAACAGCTCCAGCGCATCGCCATTCCAGAGATTATTGTCCGGCGACGGCGTGACTGCCGGGTCGCTGACTTCTGCCTTGATCCACAATTTGCCGGAGCCGGTCCACAGCGCCAGTTTCGAGCCGTCCGTCATCTGCAACTTGAGTGCGGCGGCTTCCCCGGCGGGAATCGTAAATTCGCCGCTGTTGGCGTATATTGCAATATTATCCGCGACTAATTTACTTTCGCCTTTAAGCCCGGACTTAAAACCGGATTTGGCAAGCTTGCCGTCAACCGGCAAACGTAAATAGTCAGAATCCTTAAAATATAACTTAACTGGAGCAATATTGTCGTCAAAATCCGCCAGCACCACATTTTTGGAACCGGACAGATTTTCCGCCTCCAGGAAAGTCATATTGCCAAACATTCTGCCGCGGATCACAACCGGACGGGCGGTTTTGAATTCAGCCTGCGTAAAAAGTGAAGTCAAACGGTCTTTAGAACCGGTGGCAAATATCGGATCCAGCCCGAGTTCGATTTCCTTCCGCGCCGGCAGTTCATTGCCAAAACAGTCGTACAATTTAACTCCAGTGACTGCCGGAAGAATCATCGTCATTCCGCCTGCGCGGAGCGACCAGATCACGCCGGAACAGTTCCTGCCGTCCCCGTCCGTGAAAATGCCGCAGCGCAACAGTTTATTTGAAAGTTTTATCGGTGTTGTTTCCGATTTGCCGTCAAGAAAAGACGAGAGGCTGTTGAGACCGGCCAGAATATCGTTCGGGCCCAGTTCATTCTGATTTTTGCTGATACTGGTACTGGGAATGCCGGTGATGCCGCGCAAACCGTTCAGCAGCCCCAGCAGATAATGACGCTGGACATCTCCGGCGGAAAAGACCTCCTGCCGCCCGATATCCTGCTTCCGTTTGGAATTATCGATAAAATACAGTTCCTGCTCCCAGAGCGGAGTTTCCGGAGCGAGAGTTTTTCTCAATTTTTCAATCAGATTGGAATAGCGGAAAAGCACGCCGTTAATATTGTCCAGACTGGACTGATAAGGGTTGAATGACACGCAGTCAAGATATTTTTCGAAACCGATATTGTGCAGTTTTTCAAGCCATCCGATAAGATTATATCCGGCATCGCTGGTGGCATCGCCGGCGATAAGCAAATCCTGCGGGTTCTTCTGCTTAATAATCTCCCAGGCTATTTTCTGCAATATCAAATAATCCTGAGGCGTCAGCACCCACTGCGGCTCCACCAGCAGCATCCATTTATTGACCCGGCTGCCGAAATGTTCGACTGCACTGTTGACATGCAGCCGCCAGATTTCATCCTTCAGCGTGCGGGGTTCCCGGTCCGGAGAGTCTTTATCAAGCGACCGCCGGGTGTATTTGTCATCATAAAACCAGTTGGGCATGGGACCAATCTGCACTCCGCCATTCATCCGCCTGGTGGTATAAATCCACCACGCGCCCAGGCTTGGAATCGGCTCAATGCCATACTTTTCCAGCAGTTTGATATCGGCGTCGATCATGGTAAAATCCATTCTGTCGGGCTGCGGCTGAACTTTCTTCAGGTCAAACGAGACCATCCCGTGTCCAAATCCGCATAGCGCATAAAGTTGCGTTTCCAGATCAATGCCCTGTCTGATTATCAGCGGGCAGTCATTGGAAGGCGTCAACTGATAATAATTCCCGATCGTCCGGAAATGTCCGCCGATGCGTTTGCGCAAGGGAGAAATTGCTTTATCCAGTTTGTGCAGCACTGCAAAATCGCCGCCGGAACTGAAGACCGGTTTGCGGTCAAACACTACTACCGTATTGAAGCTGCCGTACTGTTTCGGCTGATATTTGACAGAGCCGGTATAAAGTGAACGTCCATCAGCGGATTTAAAAGACGCATCCCGGTTCAGCGCGGTTTCGAGCGTTTCCATATTTTTCAGGAAATAGTCACTGCGGAGATGAAGGCGGATTGGAGCCTTGGCTTCTGAGCTGTGCAGCAGCGCCTGAATTTTCAATTCAACCGCTTCATCCGGATAGAAAACACTGATGGAGCGATCACAGGTGATGGCGGCTTCGTTGCATACTGCCGCTTCGGCGGCGTCCGTATAGCAGACCTTTAAATTATCCATGCAGAGTCCGTTAAGCCATTCCGCCGGATTCCTGCTGAATGACCGGAACATTATGGTGTAAGTGAAATTTGCTTTAACCTGGATCTTATATGAATATTTCCGCCATTCTTTTCCGGGATTGAGCGTTTTGCTTTCCAGTACCGGATAGCGTTCCTTGACGCTGCCGTACTGACGGGTAAGATCACTGCACCGGAAATCCATGATGATCCCCGGCTGTTCATGCAGCTTGCCGTCTTCATCCGGAATGCTCTTCGCCATGAATGAAATTTCAACTTCGCCGTTCCGCGGCAGATAGAATCCGGCAGCATAAAGATTGTATTCAGGCAGACCGTGATAACCCGGCATTTCCAGATACTGATTGCCGGATTCCCCGCGGCGGGTCACCGGCGCATAAATCCGTTCAGGATTCTTATAACCTTCATCTTTGTTGAAGTAGCCGAGGGCGAAAAAACCGGGAACCGGTTTGCCGGATTCGCCAAGCTCCATATTGCCGTTGAAAATCAACCACTTTTCCTGCCTGGCGATTTCCGGATTATCCAGCAGCATGACATCGGCAGCCTGAATCCCGGCGGCACATAACATAAAGGCCATTGTACACTGTATCAATTTTCTCATCATTCAGAATCCTTAATTGCAAAAATTGCAGCAAGTTTCAGCGTCCGGTAGCGGCAAAGTATTTTTTCCACGCCGCGACGCCGGAAGCATCGTCATAGATCATATATTCCCTGATGGGCGCCAGTCTGGAATGACCATCTGTATAGCTGGTCGGGATCAGATTATTATGGTAATCACCCCAAATCTGGGCATAGCCGGAGCCGAAATACGGACCGGCCAGATAGCGGTAATCGATAATCACATAATTTGCGCCGTATACTCCAGGACCGTAACCGCCGCAAAGGACTTCCACCGTTTCGCTGGGCTTCTGGATTTTGTTCCGCTTAAATCCGTCCAGACCGGGAATATTTTTCATCCAGCTTGGCCCCGCCCCGTTCATCAGGTAGGGAGTGTTCCAGGTGGTCCGCGGAGCCGAGGTGTAATGCACATTGGACGGACACATGGTTTCCAATATGGAGGTAGAGACGCCGCCCCAGGGCTCTCTGGCCCCTTTCATGTATTTGCCGCTGATCAGCAGCATGGTCCAGGTACGCGTCGGAGACCATGCCTGCGCCGGCGACGGATAGCAGTCCGCGGAATCCGCGGAATAGTTGCCCAATGCCAGATTTATCTGTTTGGTATTGTTCACGCAATTAATCTGCCTCGCCTTGATTCTCGCTTTGTTCAGCGCCGGCAGCAGCATCCCGGCCAAAATCGCGATGATGGCGATCACGACCAGGAGTTCAATGAGCGTAAAAATTCTTTGTTGCGACATTTTTTGCTGACTGATGTTTTTCATTCTGGAATCCTCCTTTTACCGTTTTTACATTCGCTACAAATTAATTATCTTCACTTATTCCGGCGCTAACAGGTTTCTCTGACAATCAATTCAGAGTCGATTTTAATACATACTGTTTCGCCGGAATTTTCATTATTGATGTTTTTCTTGATCATCTCGCCCAGCCGCCTGCCGATTTTTTCCAGCGAAGGCGACACTGTCGTCAGATTATATTCGCGATATTTCGAATTATCGTCAAAGGAAATCAGCATAAAGTCCTTTCCGGCAGTTAACGAATGAGACTTGGCAATATCCACTATAAGCGCGGCCACCTCGTCATTCTGGGCGATTAAAACCACGGACTTACTTTCCAGCTCTTTGATAAAGCAGTCATTGCCTTTTGCAAAACTCTTACCGTCTTTTATAATTTCCAGAACTTTTAATTTCCGGTTGCCGCCGGAACCGCGTTTGAAACCAAATTCAAGACCGCGCAGTCGTTCGCGCAGCCAGAAACTTTCAAAACCGGCTCTCCGGCAGAAAATAACATTATTCAAGCCTTTAGACAGCAGATAATCGGCGACCATGACACTATCGCCAAAAACATTTACCGATACTATATTGTACGGCCAGTCCAGCCAGTTGGAGATCCCCCGGTCAAATATAAACACATCGTTATGGAACTCAAAAAATATTTCAGGATACTGGGAAATCACGGTTTCCAGATCCTGGTCCGCAACAATCAGCAAGGCATTGCAGCCTTCGCAAACCAGTTCTTTCAGCAGGCGGCGGTAGTCCTCCAGTTCATTGATGCCGGAAATATCCCGGTAAACCATTTCGATTGATTCCGCCTTCAGCACACTTTCCAGCGCCGACATGATCCGGTCATTCCAGTGAATATGCTGAAAAAGAGGATTGCAGTGGTTAAGCACGCAGACCCGCCGGGTGGTAACACTTTTCAGTTCGCCGAAGGAATACGGGCGCGGGACGCGGTTGACAAACGTACCCTGCTTTTTGTTTCTGCGCAAAATTCCGAACCGTTCCAGTTCCTTGATCGCAAAATGCGCATTCATCCGGTTAGTGTCAAAGCTTTTGCTTAATTCACTTTCGGTGGGAATGCGCGCATTCTCGCCAAATTTTCCTTCGGCGATATTATCCAGCAGATAATTATATATTTTTTCCTGAGAGAGATTCATAATGCCACAATAATGTTAATGTTATTAGCTCTATATATTAACATTATAACATTAAAAATTAATCCTGTCAATAGCCTTCGCCGAAAATTGTTGATAAAATCTTATATTATTTGGTGAAACACAGTCGCAAAGGCAAAAGCGAGAGAATCAATTCACTTTCTCCGGAAATGCATGCGCCGGTAGGCATTGGGCGGAATTCCGGTAATTTTTTTGAAGACATTGTTAAACTGGGCGGCGCTGGAGAAGCCTAACTGGTCCGCCAGCAGTTTTACGGGAGTGGCGGAACTCATCAACTGGAGTTTGGCATGCTCGATCTTGTTGTTGAGAATATACTGATAGGGGCTGATTCCGGTTTCCTGCCGGAACTTGCGGCCCAGGTGTTCGCGCGAAACGTCCAGCATCTTTGCGAGCTGTTCCACGGTCAGCAGCCGGTGAGTATTTTCCTTGATAATGCCGCGCGCCTGGTCGGAAATCAGGTTACCGGACTCAATGCCGCATTTTTTTTCCTTGCTCCATACCAGCGCGGACAGCAGCTCCATGACCAGCGAACATGATTCAGCGGAACTGATCGCACTGGACAGAAGTCCTGACTTGCAGTAAGCCTGCATCCGGCTGATTATTTCCGATGACTGCTTCAGTTCGAAAACATATCCCCACTGCCGGTTGATCGAAGAGACCATGCCTGCGGTGGTATCCGAAACAAATGAACACCACAGCACCCGCCATGGTTCAGTCGCATCTTCCGGATAATAGTAGGAATAGGACGGATCGCCATGGCTGAACAGGAACCCGGCGCCCGGCGGCAGATCGAAAGTAGTTTGCCCGTCACAAAATCTGCCGAGTCCGGAAAGGGTATATTGAAAAGCGCAGGCATTTTCATCGAGGCGCTTGCCGCCGGTCCAGTAATAAGCAGCATCGTAGATTGTGCTGACATAGATCAGCCGCAATGCCGGCAGTTCCGGCAACTGATTCTCAATTTCAAAAACGGTTCCGCTATTATGTTTCAGCATATCACAAATACTAAATTAATATCAATTTTTAATTCTTGCAGGCTGTTTTTATACATGTATAATAATAACAATATAATCACTAATAGTTAATTTTCAATAAAATGGATGATGCAATGAGCAATTTTTCAGTTACTCCGGAAGAACGGGTTTATCTGCGTGAACTGGCGAAGAAGTGTCAGGAATATGCCAGTCTGCCGGTGATGGCGGAACGCCGGAAACTATGGTACGAACATAACTCGCTGCAAGGCCGCCGTCCGCTGCTGGTGATGGAACTCCAAACTTTTATCAAGGACATTCTCCCGCCGTTGAAATGCGCCAGTCCCGTTGCGCGGGAGATTGAAGCCGAACTCCAGACCAGGATCGTCAATCATGAGCTGGTTGACGACGATAAAGTACTGCCGGATGATTATACCGTTCCCTGGCAGATTGATTTCCGCCTGTTCGATCTGGAAGTGAAGATGCACCGGGCGGAGGACTCCGAAGGCCGCAATGTGGGTTATCAGTTCGAATATGACATTACCGATCTGCGGCGCGACATCGAAAAACTCCGTCCGTCAACGTTTCGCGCGGACCGGTCCGCGACTTTCGCGAAAAAGGAATTCGTCGAATCGCTGATCGGCGATATTCTGCCGGTTAATATAAAAAACATGTCAATGGCGTGGGCTTTCGGCATCACGGCGCGGGTTGTTATGCTGATGGGCATGGAAAACATGTTCATGTCGCTGATGGATTCCCCTGAAGAAATGGTGCGCCTTTTCAATATGATCCGCGACGGCATGCTGGATTTTTCGAGATGGATGGAGCGTGAAGAGTTGCTGACGCTGAACAACGGCAATGATTATGCCGGGGCCGGCAGTTACGGTTTTACCAGTGAACTTCCGTCCGCGGATTTTTCCGGAAAAGTCAGGTGCAAAGATTTGTGGGCAAACCTGAACAGCCAGGAGTCGGTCGGACTTTCCCCGGAAATGTTCAGAGATTATATCTATCCGTCATACCGCGACCTTGCCAAAGAATTCGGCATGACTTACTACGGCTGCTGTGAACCGGTGCATGAAATATGGGAAAGCTGCATCAGGCATTTGCCGAATCTGCGGAAAGTGTCCGTCTCCGCCTGGTGCAACCAGCAAAGCATCGGCGATGCCCTGCGCGGCTCCAAAGTGATTTACTCCAGGAAACCGTCGCCGAATTATATCGGCGTCGGGGATTTTGTTCCGGAAGCGTATGCCGCCCACATCGCGGAAACGCTGAATGCCGCCAGAGGCTGTGAACTGGAAATCATCCACCGCGATATTTATACCCTGAACGGCGACCGCACCCGTCCCGGCAGGGCAATCAAAATCGCCCGCGAACTGATTGAAAAACAATGGCACTGTCAGTGAAACAGGGTTAGCGGGAAATCACAGCCCTATTATTTTTTGGGCGTTGCGGTACATGACGTCTTTTCTGGTTTCCTCATCTACGTTGAACGCGTTAAACAGGTTATCATAAAATTCAATGAGTACCTCCGGCAGCGGACTGTCCGACCCGAAGACGATTTTTTTGAACAGCTCCATGTTCGTTACCTCATCCGTGGTCCGCAGATTGATTTCCGCGGACTTGCAGAAGAGAATTTTGAGCAACGAATACGGCATCCAGCGGACAGTGCCGCCGCTTAAATCAAAATAGACGCCGGGAACCTTCGCGGCAACCTCCGCCGCCTGTAGACAGAAGCCGGTATTCCCCAGGTGCGCGCCGATCAGTTTAAGATCGGGAAACGCTCTGCTCACAGCGTCCAGATGAACCGGCTGCATGCGCTCATAAGAGACTGAACGGCCGTCTCCGCCGCTTGCCACATAGCCGGTGTGGAAAAGAATGAACATCTTGTGCGAGGCTGCACGTTCGTAGAAAGGGAAATAGGCTTTGTCGTCGTAGTTCCTTCCAGTATAGATGAATTTAAGCCCCCTGAAACCCCATGCGTGGAATGTGTCCACAATGTCGGGGGCATCCCGGTCCGGATCGGGATTGCCGACGCCGATGAAAAAATCCGGATACGCATTCACGGCATCGCGCACCTGGGTATTATATTTCGCGTGATAATCGCAGATGCAGGCCTTCTCCACTCCGATTTTTCTGCAATGCCCGACATATTCTCCGAGTCCAAGTCCGCTGACAGATACGCTCCCTTTGCTCTCTTCCACCTGAATATGTGCATGCATGTTGATAATCATTTCCGTCTCCCGCCATTTAGTATTTTCATTCATATTCGTTCATCTAAAATAGCGGTTGAATAAAAGTTTTCCAGCAGCGGATTTTAAATTTACATAATTCGAATGCAGTTTTATGGAATAGATGTCAGCATCCGGTTATGGCGCTTGATATCCGGTCTCGCCGCCCATGGACTTCCACTTGCGATACACCAGCCATGCAGCACAGGACCCGGCCAGATAGAACGGCACCGGCCATAAAAATACATACCGGTAATCTTTTACCCCGTCAAAAAACAGTCCGCACAAAGGCCCGATCAGCGCGGCGCCGATGGAAGATACCATGGCACCGGCCGACCCGAACTGCCCGTAGCGTTCGCGCGGGTAAAGATCAATCAGCCATTTCATGATTGCCAGCCCTGAAAGACATAAAGGCACACTACATATAATATTCCACAACAATAATGACCAGTAATCATTGATCAGATAAAAACTGATCAATCTTAACACTGCGGAGCCAAATAAACCCGCGATCATTGACTTATGGCTGCCCCAGCGGTCAAGCAGGATGCCGGCCGGATAAATGATAAGCGTACTGAATAATCCGGCGCAGGCGCTCATTTTTCCGATCTGGTCCAGAGTCAAACCCAGTTGGTCGCGGCTGAAAAAAATGGCGAACACATTGGACGCGCCCCCCCATATATAGAGTCCGTAAACCAGAAAAATCAGCAGATAGAACGGATGTCCGAAACACTCGTCAGCGTAATTGCGGATGCCGCTCCACCAGTGTCCGCGTTCCTCTTTTTTGTCGGGTGGCGGATATTCTCCCTCTTTCACCCGCAGACACATCAGCGTAATGAAAACTCCGTAGAATATCGCCATGCCGATGAAGATTTCATGCATATGCGTTTTTGCCATGCCGAAAATAAAGTAGTTGAAGGTAAGTCCGGCCAGGGTGCCGAATACCCGGAATAACCCGTAAAAACGGCCGATGAACGCTTCCGGCACCACATCCGCAATCAAATAATAGTAAACCGAGGATACGAACATGTTGAAAATCTGAAACGCCGCCACCAGTACGCCGGAAACCAGCACGAGAGAAGTCACCGGACTGTACTTTAGCAGTCCTGTAAACCAGCCGCCGCCGTCCAGTGTCCTTGATATTTCCGGCGCGAATGGAATCAGCGCCAGCAAAGCCACGACAAACGGCGTGGTCACCAGAATGAACGGCCGGCGGCGGCCCCAGCGGCTGCGGAAGCGGTCGGATTTGTAACTGATGACGGGATTGGCGACGGCATTGACCACCATGTAAATGCTGGAGACGATAAATGCGATGGCCTGATTGCCGGCTCCATTATCCCGCAGTATCATCGGCAGCAGCGACGGCATCACATTCTCCATCAAGGTGTAGACGAAATCCCCCCAGAGCAGCCAGGCGAACAGCGTTACCAGACCGGCACGGGAATAGACCAGCGAACCGACGCGAAAGCGGGACTCGTCGTGAATGTTCATTTGCTATCCAGTCGCTTGTATTTGGAATGTGAGTTAACGGAAAATCAACTTGCCGAAACGTTCCGGTTTGCCGAAGCCGCCGAAAGTCGGGTTCCAGCAGGTATATTCGGATGGTTTCACCGTGTTGCGCACCCGGCAGATATTGAATCCCCATATCGCGCCCGGATGAGGAATATTTCCGCCAAGCGTTTTGAACGGCACCCGCATTTCCAGGGTCCAGGAATCGGCGTCTTTGGCAACCGTTACTTGCGCATCGGACTCCCATTTCATGCTGCCCTTGCCGTTGATTGATTCCACATCAGTAATTGTGCCAAGCGTATTGACCAGGATTTGCTTGAAGTCTTTCTGCGCATTATTGATGTCAAAGAAAAACTCCAGTTCATTTTCATCCCAGACCGGACCGTCATGGACGCGGCAGCTATCCTTGATTTCAGCAGTCAGCGGCTCCTCGCAGCGTACCCCGATATAGAGATAATCCTTATCATAGCATACTTTCGCCATCGCGGCGATGCCGCAAGGTTCGGCATCGTCTTTATTCAAGTTGACTTTTAATGCCGGAATGCCGGACCAGAACGGTTCGTCCAGTTTCCCGTCAATTGTTACCGCCGTTTTGTTTTTCAAATAAACCGCGCCCGCCATTTTGCCGCCGCCTTCAAGTTCGCTCAGGATCGCCAGATATACTTTCGGTGAAAACGACAAACAATTCCCCTTTTCAGTGCTTTCTTCGACAGGCAAATTCAACCATCCAAGCATTTTCAGGTTTTCCAGATATGCCAGACGCTTTTTAGACAGTTCAAGCGCGTTCAAAACATCTTTTTTATCTTTGACAGGCGCTTTGATGATCTTTTGGGAAAGTTTATACAGTTCGACGGTATCCCGGCAGTATTCCAGGTTGTCAATAAGCATTTGCAGACGGTATTTCTGGTTTTTGTCCGCCGGCGCTGCCGCAGCCTGTTTCAGGAACGGTATGCCTTTTTGATACAACCCGTCATAAACTTGATCCAGCATGTCCGGATACCTTTTCGCGGCGCCGATCGCATAATCCACCTTGATTGCATCGGCATATTTCGCCACGGACTGTTCGAGCGCATCGAAATACTGCCGGACATACGGCGCTGCCTTTTCGCCATAGCACTTGTTCAAGGCATCCGCGTAAACAGCGTCAATATCCGCCCTGGGGTTCCACGCCATCTTCAGGTAAAGATAATTATTCAGCGCGGACGCATTAAATGTTTCCGCGCAATTCATGCTGAATCCGGTCACGCCGGCTTTATCCAGATCGACATAAAGTTTTTTAATCGCGCCCTTGTGCATGCACGGCAGCACCATGTTGCTGTTGCCTTCCGGGTGCGAGTAAAAATAAAGCGTACCGGTCATTTTCTTCCACGGCAGCAGCATATTGTTCAGATAACTTTCCGACATTTTATCCGAGTAATAAAGCACCCCGACATCGTTCAGCACATGCATCACCTTGACATGCGGGTCCAGCGCGGTTTTCCGCGGCGGCAGCATATAGTAGGAATATGCATAAAAACCGAAAGTCTGTTCAGGCAGAACTTTATTGACCCGTTTCGCTGTTTCGTTGCAGTAAGTCACCATGCGGTCAGTCAGCACAGGTTTGCCGTCCGGCAGTTTTTCCACATCCAGCGCCCGGCATTTTTTGCATTCGCAAAAATTGCCGCTGTCGTTCGGCGACAGCGAAAACATGCAGCCTTCATAACCGGGACTCGGGGCGGTTTTAATAATTATATCGGCAAACTTGTCCAGCCCTTTCGGATTGGTGGTGCACATCTGAAGTCCATATTCGCCATTGTAAGCCAGGCGCTGCCCGTTGACCTCGGCAAACCATTCCGGATGTGCTTTAAAGTAATCCTCGCCCCGGAAATTTTCGAGCCAGGTGTGTGAGCCGCTCCAGACCGTGCTCCAGCCGTTCTTGTTGCGGCGTTCCCAGTTTTTCACTTCCGCGATTCTGGCCGGACTCATGCCGTCCCACCACACATAAGTCATCCGGCGGTATTCCATTTTCGGATAGTCGCTGATATTTATATCGTCCAGCGTCAAATTTTTGTGTTCCGGAACATATTCGCCGTATTCTCCGGGAAAGAACCAGCGGATGTCAAGATATTTTTCCAGGAAGGCGCTGACGCCGTTCCATGTGCCGGCCTGCGGAGCGCTCCGCCAGTGATCGGAATTGGCGTCGCCTTTAGTGTCTTTCCCCGCAATATACAAGTTTCCGTCAGCGGTTATGATGACAAAACCCTCCGGCTTCAATCCTGCGGCGCTGATTCCGGCTTTTCTGGCGGCGTCACAGTCGCCGATCACGATATTCTTTCCGCCGGTGACGGTTCCGGTCTTTTCAATCGGCAACTCCGCTCCTGTCGTTTTTTTGATATAAAGCTGTAAATCCTCCGCCGCCCGCAAGGTTACCGGCAGCGGTTGCGGCGCGACAATGATGCGCCAGTCGCTTTTCCCGTCCTTGACAATGTCCAGCGCGGAATACACGTTTGCGGCAAGGAACATCCCCGCCATCACCATCAATAGTCTGACCATCTTTTTCATTCCTTTAATAATTGCTGTTAGTGGTTTAAATTAAATATAGCTTGTCTTCAATTAACTGTCATGGTGTTGCCGAGTACAAACGAAGTACTTCATCCGCGGAAAGGACGCGTTTGTAAATGCGCACTTCGTCAACTTTGCCGGGCCATGCCAGCGTGCCGTCGCTGATTGCGGCCCCGATAAGCAGATCCCTGGCATTGCTGATGTCCGCGCCATTATAGGCGCTGATATCCACTTCCGCCTGATAGATTCCATTCAGATATGTCCTGGCTTTGCCACCGGCGCGGTCAACGGTGAACACCATGTGATGCCACTGGTTCAGGCTGGGAATGGAATTCCATAACATTATTCTATTCATTCCATTGCAAAGCACCAGGCCCAGCGAAGTGTTTCCTCCGGACAGCGCGTAACCAATCTCAGATGGCGAACTCGCCCCTTTGTAAAGCAGCCGCTTGTTGGTTGCGGCATTATCACTGCGCTGCATCCATAATGAGACGGAAAAATCGCCGGCGCCAATATTCAGGTCGGATGAATTGCTGCTGACGCTGACAAATTGACTGATGCCATCCAGCGCCAGAGCGCCGCCGAGCTTGCCCGTCGTCCATGCAGGATTATTCTGCAATATGCCTGAGGAGCGCCCGATGCTGTCAGCCGCGGAACTTCCGCCATTTTCATCCAGACGCCAGCAGGCTGAAGCGCTTGAAGCCAGATCAGCGGCTTCTCCCGGCGTCAGCGCCCGTTTGTAAATGCGCACGTCGTCAACTTTGCCGGGCCATGCCAGCGTACCGTCGCCGGCAGCCGCACCGATAAGCAGGTCCCTGGTATTGCTGATGTCCACTCCGTTATAAGCGCTGATATCCACTTCCGCCTGATAGACTCCATTCAGATATGTCCTGGCTTTGCCGCCGGCCCGGTCAACAGTGAACACCATGTGATGCCATTGGTTCAGGCTGGGAATGGAATTCCATAACATTATTCTATTCACTCCATTGCAAAGCACCAGTCCCAGCGACGTGTTCCCGCCGGACAGCGCGTAACCAATTTCACTGGGTGTCTGCGCTCCCTTGTAAAGCAGCCTGCTGTTGGTTACGGCGCTGTCGCTGCGCTGCATCCATAATGAGACGGAAAAATTACCGGTACCGATATTCAATGACGCATCATTGGGCACCGTGACAAGCTGATTGCTCCCGTTCAGCGTCAATCCGCCGCCGATGCGCCCGGTTCCCCATGCCGGACTGTTCAGCAGCGTCCCGGCACAATTGCCGCGGCTGTCAGCGGCGGCGACGCCGGCAGTTTCATCCAGTTTCCACCATGACTGCGCCGCATTTGAGGCAACAGTAACATTGATATTAGTTGTTCCTCTATATAATGTACCGCCGGAAGACGCGTAAATCGTCCCGGAGACATTCTCTATTGAAGCATATGTACCATCTATGCGCAGACAATAACCGACTGACCGGTTCGTCGGCTGCTCAACAACAATATTATTCAACTGAATATTCCCGCCGGCTTCGGTGGTGTCAGTAAAACTATAGATGAAAAATGGCGTATTTGATCCTGCAAGATTGTTGTTCTTTAAATAACAATTAGTAAAAGAAAGCGTACCGCCATCCCTGGCTTTGTTGGCAACCCAGATTCCAAAATCTTTATTATCCATAATCGTGCAATCCTGAAAAGTCACACTGGAGCTGTCGTTCAAACTGGCGGGAACACACGAAACCATAATACCATACATTGCATTGCCCTGCATAATGCAATTTTTAACCGTCATGTTCAATATCCCCGTCGCGCCGCTAAGTTTCGAAGTACTTAGAAGAAATCCGTAATAACCGTTGTTCAGAAATGTGCAGCTATCTATCACAATATTTTTCAGTTGCTGCGACGAATTATCAGGTTCCAGGTCAATTCCCGCCCACGGTCCGCCGGCGGCGGCATTGCCCTGTCCGCGGGTATTTTTAAATGTACAGTTGGTTATAGTCAATCCGTCCACACTGATTACCGACACGCCGTTTCTGGCGCAGCCATCAGTCACAACATTGGCAATTGCAACATTGGAGCAATAACCACCAGTTACCCCATCAATATAAACGCCGTCCCCGCCAGTATTGGCCAGCAGCAGGCCGGATACGGTCACATTGCTGCAACTATAAAAACTTATTGCGTGGCGCCATTCCGCCGCCGCCAGCGTCGCATATTCCTCCTTGTGCATTAATATTTCTGATCCGGCATCCCCGGTCACCTTGACATTGCTTAAACTGGTTGCTTTCAGCACGCAATCGCCGCCGTTGGGATAACCGCCGGTCAGCGCCTCCAGAACAGTATTCGCATTAAGATGAACTTCGGTGTTGCTATGGTTGAAAAACAGCGGCTTTACCGGCCATGAAGCATTGTTTGTGCCTGGTTGAATAATAATTCTGGTGTAAGCGGCATTATTCAAAAATCCCTGAATCAGCGACGTGTTGTCGGAAGTGCGGTCTGATGGCGTCAGGGTTACGGTCGAACCGTCAATAGTGTATGCCAATGATGCCACAGGCAATAACATTCCCGCGATGATTCCGGCCAATGTCAACATGATTACAGAATATGTTTTGCGCATGATTAATCTCCCTCTAATTGATTTGATTTTAAATTCAGAGGCGTCGTTTCAGATTGCACGCGGAATCCCCCCCGTTCCGGCAAACTTGTAATTGTTAAAATTATTACTGCAAAAATTGAGAATTGTTTATTTAAGCATTGCGGAAAGCGGCTGCGGCGACTTGTAAATTGCCATGATTTCAGCTTCCGTCAATGGCCGGTTGAAGATGGCAAAATCATCCATGAGGCCGTTCAGGTAGCCCCCGCCGGAATATCCGACCGTGATTGAAACCGGAACTTTATTGGGGCCGAACGGCTGTTCCTTGTTGATTTTCAGTTTATCGCCGTCCAGATACATGGCAAATTGCATTTTGCCGTCTTTCAATTCCCAGTTGACGACACAGAGATGCCACGGGCCTTCGTCCAATTTCAGGTTAGCCAGATTTTCATTGGTGCCGATAATCCGGTAGTCCACATCCAACATGCCCGCATTAATGGTACCGGCCTGCTTGTCGGACGGTTTGGGTTTCGGAATGCCGCTAATGGCAAGAATGCTGGTTGCGCCCCATTTTTTAATTTTTGGTTCCGCGTTAGTAACTCCGAACAATACGCAGATGGTGTCGCCGGCAACCTCCGGATTCAGCCATGGAACATTGATCCAGCAACTGAACGCGCCTTTTGCCGCCGAAAAATATTTGCCGTTGACCGGAATATCAATGATATCACAGTTGCGCATTTGTCCGGGCGGGGCATAGCTGTTGAAAAAGCCTAATCCTTTATCCAACTGGGCATTGTCAATCAGTATTGCGCCTTGAACAGAAATGACTACTGTTCCGGAATCGGCTTCCGCCGTCAGCGGCAGCAGTATCCGTTCAAAGTCATTGCCAAGTTTGCGGTCTTTGACGATGGAGCTCTGTTTCCCGCCGCTTTCCCAACTGACGGATATTGACGCCGCCGCCGCCGGATCGGCATTTTTTGCGTAAAGCGAAAACGCATTGGCGGAACCCGGCTTCAGGCCGGTCAGGGGAGCGGAAACATCGCCGCCGTTGATTTTCAAACATGAACTGTCGCCGATGCCGCCGGACGGCTGCCAGGCCGCGTTATCCCGGTAAACCCAGGAACTCGATTCTTTTTGAGCGAAATCGCCATTAACCATCTCGTTCAGGGTGCGCCGTTCAATCCGGTAGGCCCTGCCGTATTTGCCCTGCGTTTCCACTTTGATCGAATCCGCTACCTTTACCCCCGGGTTATCGCTTTTCAGCGACTCGCACGGTTCATACAGCAGCACATCCTTTTTCGACAGGCTCTCCTGGGCCGCCAAGTTTCCAGCCAGCGCCAAAAACAATAGTAATCCGTATATTTTCATCATTTCCCCTAAGTATTTAAGTCCCTGTGTCAGAAGTTATCTAGGTACGGCTCCGCCATTATAAGCAGCCCCGAGGGTCCAATATTCCGCACCCTTAACGTCGCCTCTTCCCCCCAGCGCCCCCCATTTCGACTTGCCGACGTGACCATCAAAATGAAGCTGGTTCGGATTCTGGTTGTGCCATGACTGCAAAATATAGGGGCCATCGGACAGGCCCCATCCATTCAGACCGTATATCTTATTGCTCGGAATTACAGCATCTGTCGTATTTATCCGCTGGCCGGCATCAGCTTCCAGAAAATAAATCAGTTGCGAAGGCTTCTTGACCATATTGGCTTTTACTCCAGTTCCGTAAACGGACTCATCAAAAGCGTAATTCATGCCGTAGCCGATACCCCAGAAACCGCCGAGATCGCCGTACGCGCCAGCCGTTCCGCGCACTGTATGGCTTGGGCAGAGATACACGGTTCTTTTATATGGATATTTTGCGGCAACTTCCGCCGGGGTCTTGCCTATTCCAAGATATGTGCCAAGATTGGTAGTCCATACGTAACTACTGTTATAATATGCAGATGTTGAATAGTCTACATTATCATTGCCGTACTGCACCGCCGCCATGCCAATCTGTTTCAGATTACTCTGGCACTGGCTGCCTTTCGCCGTTTCTCTTGCCTTGTTCAGCGCGGGCAGCAGCATTGATGCCAGGATCGCGATGATGGCGATCACCACGAGGAGTTCAATGAGCGTGAAAAATTTATGTTTCCGATGAAGCCTGTCTGGGTTCTGCATTGCATTAATTCTTCTCATAAATACCTCCTTGATTTAGGTTTTTCTATTACCTGTTTATTCAGTTTGTATTATTGCACCCGCATGAGTGGCCGATACGTAATGCCGGTTCAATCAAATAGTTTTTTTCCTCCACTGCCTGGCCGTTTAGTTTTTTCATCAGCAAACTGCAGGATAATTCGGCGATTTCCTCTATTGGCTGTTTTACCGAGCTTAAGCTTGGATGAACTAAATTACATATTAACTCCGTGCCGTCGAAACCCACTACCGCGATATCTTCCGGAACTCGTTTACCGCTTAATTCTAAATCACTGATCAGTTTTCTGGCCACAAAATCATTGGAGCAAAAAATGGCAGATATATTCAGTTCATTAATCGCTTTAACTGCATCCTGAGTATCAAAGTCGGATTCAATTGCAATATTAAACTCTTTACGAAATGGAATTTTATGTTTGGCCAATGCGGCCAGATAGCCTTCAAATTTTCGTTCATTCGATAAAGTTGCCACAAAGGCGATATTTTTGTGGTCATGTACTTGAATTAGATGCTCAACTGCCATAAACGCCCCGTCATAACGACTCATATTAACGTTTAATCCGTCAAACTTCTGGGCAAATCCTACATACGGCACCCGGTTTTGAATAAAATCGTCAAGTTCGGCTTTCTGCATGTGAGTATGAACTAACAACCCGTCAACGCCGCGGGCGAGAAATTCGGTGATTAACACTTTCTCGTTCGCTATTTGAAATTTGGAATCGCCCAGCATGGTTATATAACCATACTTATCAAGGGAGCGGTTCATATTATTAATCAGAGCGCCCATTACAGGAACAGTGAAAAGCGAACCGATTATGCCGATAGTGTTAGTCGGCAATCCCCGCATCCCGCGTGACATGCGGTTGGGACTGTAGCCCATCGTTTTCGCGGCAGCGATAATTTTCGCCTTTTTTTCTTCTGACACATAGCAGTACTTGCGGTCGCCCAGGACGGCTGATACCGTGGACGAGGCCATTCCCACTTCTTCCGCTATGTCTTTGATTCTAACCATAAAAGCCCTCAATGTTACAAGCTATATGTATCGATACATATAATTATAGTGTTTGACAATATTTTTGTCAATAGGGCATATGGAAATAATTAGGAAATTAGGTAAAATATTGTTCTTGCAGTGCAGAAGAACAGAGAGAATCAGCTTTAGTCTCTTTAATATTCAGAAGCGAGAACGAGGTTTATAGAAAAACGCTGAACATTAATATCCAGTCAAGGAAACACCGGGAAGTAAATTTTGGCCCCGAATACGCTTGCGGCGCGGAGCCCGAAAGGACTCTGCGCCGCAAGCTGAAAAGTCATTGTAAAACTCTCAAACTCTCATTAAAGACTGTCAATTTCAGCCTTGCTGAGAACAACATCGTAAATGCGGACTTCGTCAATGATTCCCTGAAACGGATAGGTTGTTCCGCTGTATGAACCAATATAAACCCGGTTGGCGGTGCCGACGCTTCCCGGATTCACTTCCGATTCACTTGCCAGACTGCCGTCAACATACAAGCGTACTCTACAGCCGTTGTAAGTGGCGGCGACATGATGCCAGGCGCCTTTTGAAACGGCTGCACATACCCATCTGCCGATGCCGGTTGCACTGTACAATCCGAATGAACTTATTCCGCCACTGTAACCGAACCGGAAATCACTTGATTTGCCGATTACAGTATGTTGAGCCGTGGAGCTGGCGGCATCGGCATAGATCCAGGCGGAAAGCGTGAAGTGGTCTGTCACATCCAGCAGCGCATTGTCATTAATCAGCGCGTATTGATTCGACCCGTTGAAATTGAGCGCATAACCGGAATGTCCGGCAACCCAGGAAGGGCCATTATATGCTGCGCCGCTGATATAGTTGCCGGACGAGTCGTTTAAGGATGATCCGGCTCCTTCGTTCAGCGCCCAGTACCCGGCCGGAGACAATGCGGTGCGGTTGCCGGAGATAACGGTAGTTGAATTGAATGAAAGAATATCAAGATTATTATAATTGAGAATCATGTTATTCATCACTGCGTTATAGTCGCCGGAATCACCGTGCACATAAATAACCGCATGACCGGTCTGAATGTTTTTGAACCAGTTATTGCTGACTATGTTATGCTCGTTGAATTTATTAGTGGAGTAAATATCCACGATCCCGCGGGTGGACTGGGTGAAATTTTCAAAAAAGTTATTTCTGACCAGTGAATATTCGGAGCCGAGATCAACCCCCCCGGCATTATCCGCGGAAAAGGAACAGTCTTCAATTGTAACATTGCGCGGATTTCCCATACAACTGATTTGCACTCCAAAACCATTATTGCCGGAGAATGTTGCGTTTCTGATGATGATATCCATATTGCCCGGAGATGCGGTGCCGGCATCCGCTTCGATGTCAATACCGGCTTCAGGCGCTGTGCCGCTGGTGGTTTCATACTTTCCGCCGACAACATAGAGATGATCCGCGTTGATGACGGACATCCCCTGCCTGAAACAATTACTGGCGTAGCAATTCAGGAACAGCCCGTTGCGCGAAAAGGTTCCGGTATCGGCGCGGTTCTGCGCCTCCACATAAAACCCGTCACTTACCGCATTTTTAGCTGTTACATTTTCAACCCTGAATAATCTGCATTGCTGCAGCATTAAATTATGCGCGTATGCTTCAACCGGGATTCGGTTGGCGCGATTGCCGTCAAGCGTGAGATTCTGAATTACGAAGTTCTCGGCATTGTAGATTAAGATTCCCCAGTATCCTCCTAAAATCGGAGTGCCGTTTTTAACTTTAATTGTCGCATTGTTGCCTTCGATGGTGAAATCTTTCCGTCCGGAGTTCATGGTTAATCCCGCAGAGATCAAATATGTTTGACCGGCTCCGAATGTGAGTCTGCCTATTGATGTGCCCAGAGCGTTTAATGCGTTGTTCAGCGCGGCGGTGTCATCGGTTGTGCCGTCTCCGACTGCTCCATATGCGGCCACGCTTGCATCGGGCAGAGCCGGGATGGCGGTAATTGAGATATTATCCAGCAGGCATTTGCCGGTGGCTGTTGTCGAGGTGAAAACATCCAGCCGTCCGAAACTGATATTGTTTGCAAAAGTTCCGGTTGTGGTTGTGGAGCAGGCCAATGTTCCGGGGGTGCAAAGCAGGCCATCCGCCTTCACCGTCACAGCCCCGGCGGCATAATCCAATTTTATTTGCAGATGAAAACTTTTGCCCAGCGGCGCGGTGCCGACTACGACATCGTTAAGGTAAGTTCCGGCGGCATTATAATTTGATAAACTTATCTGGCCGCTGCCGAAGTTAATCGTCACTGAACTGACAACAGTGTTGCTGTTGACCTGTTTCATGGTGACAAACATATTTCCTGTTCTTGTTACGGTTGAGTCCAGCATAATATCCAGATCAATGCGCAATTTTGCAGTGCCGCCGGCCGCATCTGCCGCATTGCCGTCAAAACGGAGCGCTGCACTGTTGGTGGCGCTGGTATCATTAATTTCCACCACTTTGCTTGATTCAAACATTTCGTTGGAGCCTGAGTCGATTGGCGAGGAACGGACTAATATTGTCGCGTCGGTGTAAGTAACAAGACTGGTCGGTTTTACGCTGACGCCGCCCTGCACGGCAGTTGCGGTGGCCGGCGGCGAGCCTGCGGTGTCATCCGTAAATTGCATCTTTAACAGCGGTGCCGCGTTGACATTTGTCAGCAGCAGTATCCAGTTGGCCATTAACAGCACGATGATTTTAAAAGATCCCCGTCTCATAATTTACCCCTTGAATTTAAGAATGCTTAAAATTAATACCCCCTTTGAATCAATGAAAGGTTTTCCTGATTCCAAGCCTTGATGAAGCGCCATGTCAACTTGCCTGATGATTCCTCCTTTGATTAAATGTTCATGTTTTTGCGGACAACCCCCTGATAAATTCTTCTGCTTCGCATTTTACTTATTTACAGTTTCGCTTCCCGCAGCGACAGCTTATTGCACCTGGATAATACCAGCGTGTTTTTATCTTCGATCAGCCACTCGAAATCCTCGCCTTTCTCCATCCTGATGGCCTCCGCAATGGCGGTGGGCATCACCACCTTGAACGCGCGGTTGGTCGGGCGCTGACCCTTTTGAATTTTCACTTTATATCCCATGTATATGCAATTCCTTAATTATTTTGCAATGACGAAAACCTTTTCCAGAATGTTGTTGTTTTCGTTTGCTTCCGTGACCTTGCCGGTACTGTCGGCGACCACCCTCACCTTGCAGGTCCCGGCAGTGATGGTGACGTTGTTCAATTTTAATGCAGCGGTCGCGCCTTTCGCCAGATCATCGTAGTTTA
>JBAYIO010000019.1:0-58115 GCA_041665605.1 Victivallaceae bacterium
AAAAATCAAGTTTTTTACGACTTTTTCAGAAAAAAGCCGCTTTGATGCGTCAAAATGGATTTGATGCACAGCAAAACGAGTTATTAACAAGAAAAGGCCAATACTTTTGAAATTGGCTCATTAGCTCAGCCGGTGTCCAAAGTGTCGGAGTCGGCTGTCCAAAATGTCCGGACAGAAAACAGAAGAAACAGCGGTTGACATTTCTGAATTTAGATGTATAATTGAAATAGTGCTATATATCAGTTATGGGATTATAAGATGTTAAAAAAGATAGACGGTTCGGTGCCGATGCCGAAATATTACCAGATCAGCGAGAGCCTGAAGGCGCAGATCGTCAATGGCAAATTGCGCCCCGGCGATAAAATACCTTCCAGCCGGGAGCTGTCCGGATATTTCAATACGACCCAGGTGACAGTTTTAAACGCCCTGCGTTATCTGGAAACCGCAGGCTATATTTATAAGACGCAGGGCAAAGGCGTGTTTGTCTGCGAACAGAAGACTGCGGCCACGTCCGCATCGAAGCAGGGATACCGTCAGGCAGGGCTGATAATGGCTTCGAAAGACGACATGTACCAGAATCTGGCGGACACGCTGATTGCAGAACTTCAGCAGAAGAACTACTATGCGATTCCCCTGGGGAATTATCTTACCAGCGACGCGTTCTCCTGCGAGGACAAGGAACTGCGGATACAAAAATACGTCGAGGATAATTTCGATTCACTGATCATAGAAGGAACCCGCCATGTTCCCTACCGGAATCTGCACCGCAATAAAGAGCAATTCCGTCAGCTCAACTATGTGATATTTTATGAGACAAAGCTCGAGTTTCCGGACGCCAACAAAATAATCTGCGACTTTTACAAGGCCGGCTACCTCGGCGGTCAGCACCTGCTAAACTCCGGAAAAAAGCGGCTGGCAATGCTGACATTCGAGCCTTACTCCCCTGCCCTTGCCATCCGGCATGGCTGCGTCAGGGAAACTTTTGACTTCGCCATCGCCGCCGGGCTGAAGCAGTCCATGGAAGAAGCCGGCATAGACTCCAAATCCCATTTATCCGTCATTCACGACATTGTCCCGGCTCATGATTCAACCACTGAAAACAATATAGCAGATTTTATCAGGGGCGGCGGCTGCGGCATCTTTGCAGTGGCGGACTTCCGCGCCTTGAAAGTCTATCACGCGGCGAAGAAACAGGGGTTGAAAATAGGCAGTGACGTCAGCGTGGTCGGATTGTTCAATACCTCCTGGGCGGAAGTGATCTCACCGGCCCTGACCTCAATCTGCGTCAATGAAGAGCAGATCGGGAAAATCACCGCGCAATGCATCACGGAACAGTTAAAGGGAGAAACCATCATCGTCTCTCCTGAACTTATTATAAGAGAATCATAAAAGGTAAAAAAATGGAAAACAAGATGGATGTTGCAGTATTGGGGCTTGGCGGCATGGGCGGAACCCATGTCGGCGCGGCCAAAGCGTCGCCTTATGTCAGAAACATTTACGGCTATGAACCGGACCCGGCAAGGGCCGCCCTGCGCGGTCGGGAGCTCGGGATCAATGCCACCAGTGACCTGGCTTCGATCATGAACAATCCGGCAATCAAACTGGTTTACATCGCGTCGATCAATGAAGCCCATACCGAACAGACCGAAATGGCCATGCGCGCCGGGAAAGCCGTGCTGTGCGAAAAGCCGATGGGCATTGATCTTTCCGACGCTCAGCGGATGCTGGCGGTGGAAAAAGAGACCGGGGGCTTTCTGCAAATCGGCTTTGAACTGCATTACTCAAAAATGTATATGACCGTAAAAGACTGGATCGATCAGGGGCTGATCGGGACGCCGGTCAACACCCAATGCCGCTACTATTGCAGCGAATTTCACCTGAAAGACACCTGGCGCAGCAAAAGCAGGGGAACGCTGATCGGCGAGAAACTGTCGCATTACCTCGACCTTCAGCGCTGGTGGATCAACAGCCCGGTTGACGAAGTCTTTTCCATGAACGCGCCAAATGTGGTAAGTTATTTCAACCACCCGGACAATCACCAGATCAATCTGCGGTTCAGAAACGGCGCGGTCTCCAGCTTGAATTTCGTCATGTATATCGGCGAAACCGACCATACCGACCCGCTGCTCGAAATGCTGGAAAAGCAGGCTGACGACGGCCATTATCTGCAATACCATATTTTCGGCACCAAAGGGGCGATTGAGACCGATGTCTTCCGCCGCCGCATCCGCCGCTGGGAATTCAGCGATTCGCCCAAACAACTGGTCAGCAGGATAGTCGAAAAAATCACCTTCCCGAAAGAGGAAGATCAGGTATGGTTCCACAACACCCGCGGACAGAATCTCAGGATCGCGGAACTGGTCGCAAAGGGCCTGCCGCCGGAAACTGCGGCGTCAGACTCCTATGAGACAATGGTCACCGGGTTCGCCGCGGAAAGATCGGAACGCGAAAGACGCATCGTCAAGCTTTCGGAATTTCAGCAGTAGCCGGATTCTGCTTGTCCTTGCCGCTGCCGGAAAAAAGCCAGACGGGACCGTCCCAGAAGGCTTTTTCCAGCAGCCAGAATGGCGATCCGAGCACATAGCATCCGGCAACGCCGCAATATTTGGAGGAAAAGTCAATCGGCGGGAAAAACGCGTCTTCGTCGGAGAAATCCCACCGGCAGGTGTTCCATATCAATTTTCCCGGCCACATTACAGTATAGCCGATGCAGGAGAAGATGCCGCCGCCGACCTGGGCCGGTCCCAGGTAGACGAAATCCACCGGCCTGGCCTCTTTCCAGTAAACCCCGAAAGGATCGTGCCAGCGCTCAGGGGGTTTCGGATAACGGCGGTACATGTCCTTTTCCGTCTGTTTCGGCGTACTTGCAGGCACAGTCTCCGTGGAATCAGCCCAGGCGTCCGGCAGTCCAGCGGCAAGCATTATCAGCAGCAAAAAGGTCTTAATCTCTTTCATCGGCAAATCCTTTCAATCCAAGGTTAAAAACTCAGGGTCAAGCATGTAGCCGGGCCGGACACTGCTCATCGAATACAGCATATTCTGGCGGATATGCGGGATGCGCTGTTCCATCTGGTCGAGCAGCTTCCCAAAATACGCCCGGTCGCCCGACTTTTCCAGCCGGTCCTGGTACGCGCATTTCCCGCAGTCAGGAAAACCGAAAGTGCGGGCACCCTCGACAATCATCTTCTCCGGCACGTATGTCAGCGGCCGGACAACCCGCAAATCCAGCTCATCAGCCTTGACATTCGGCGCCATCGTCCTGATTCCCAGCCCCCGCGTCAAACTGATAAGCATGCTGATGCAGACATCATCAAGATTATGGCCCAGCGCGACTTTCCGGCAGCCGAGTTCTCCGGCCTTGCCGTAGAGTTTGCCGCGCCGGATTCTGGAACACAGCACACAAGGACGGCGTTCCGCATTCTTCTCCCTGAGCAGTTCCTCCATGCCGACACTTACGATATGGTGAACCCAGCCCTGCGCCATAGCATACTTCTGAATAACATGCGGGTTAAACCCGGGGAAACCGGGGTCGAAAGTGACAGCGGTAACTTCAAAATCAACCGGGGCATGACGCTGGAGATGGGTCAGCACATGCATCAGCATCATGCTGTCCTTGCCGCCGCTCAAGCCGACCAGCAGGCGGTCGCCGGCGGCAATCATTCTGTAGTCAGCAACGGCCCGGCCTGCCGACTTGCAGATTTTCTTGAATATTTTTGAGTTTTGCGGTTCAACGTCCATGCCGTATCCCTTGTTTTATAGTACAAGAGGATAGCATAAATTCACAACGGCATTATTTCAAATTCCAAGAGTGAATAATTCAGCTTAATTGTTCTTCCAGTGCTTTGATCTTGGCTTTTACCGAGGCGGCGTCAAACATATAGCCCTGAGCTTCGGAATGATAGCCGAAACGCTTATCCTTTTCAATATAAGGCAGCGCCCGTTTGACGTTTTCCAGTTCATCGGCAGCACATTTCAGGTATTCCGGCAGTTTACCCGGGTCCCATTCTTTACGCAATTTATAAGTCCGGAAAACATTACAGGTACTCCTGAAAGCCGCCCGGCAGACTTCGGCATTCGCCAACTCTTCCTCTGCATGTTTGCCGCTGACGCCATTCAGACCTGTACTCAGCAGCGTCACTCCGGCACGCCACTTCTCCGAAAGCTGCTTGAAGCCTTCTACAATCTCGTCCAGCGAAAAGTCGGCAATGGCTCCGGAAACGTCATCGCCGCGTTCATCCAGCAGCCATGAGCGTCCGGCAGTCTTGCCGTTAAGCGGCTCCGGTTTCGGCGTCATCATGAGCGCATAGTTGGTAGGGCCGGCATACAGGTACGGAATGCATATCGGATAACTGTTCATTGCTTCAGCAAAATTATCCCAGGCTGCGGCAACTCTGTCCGGCCGGCAGCCGGGAAAATACCGTTCAGCGAATGCCTGGAGCGCCATATTCTTATCGTCCGGACATTCTTTGCTCAAAAAATAGTTGAACCCGGCAGTATTCGCCGTGATCATATTGCCGAAATTCCAGCACCCCATAAACCCGGCGAGATTGTTTTTACGCAGGAAATCGGCTTTCCGGAAAAGATTGCCCAATACCGGCAGATTCGGCACAGTCGCCAACTCGTGAGTGGTGCCGAACTGAAGTTTCGCCAGACAGGACAGGCCAAGTTCACGGGCAAGCTCGAATGATGCCTTGAACTGCTCAGACGGGCCGGCATAGCCAATCGAATATTCATCTATTTTATGCTGCTTATGCCCCAGCACATCTTTTAAGCCGCCGCGTTCAAAATCCGCCATCAGGATAACATCCACCGGCAACTTTCGGATAATCTCAGCACAGGGAATATCCACATAAAACGACCACGACCAGTTCCAGGCAATGATCGCCATGTCTTTTGACACGGAACGAATGCCATCCCGGATCAAGGTAATGACCTCGCTGACAATATCCTCCGGTTTGCGTTCTGCGCAGCGCGGACACCCTACCGGCAAGTAGCTGATCTCGCCCAAAGCGCCGAGCACCCGGCCGCGCCGGGCGACGCAATGCGCCGGATATTCAGAAGCGGTAATCATAATCACCCCGCCCAGACCGGGAAGAGATTCCGCCAGGTTGGCTGCTGCGTGTTTCAGATAACTTTTTACTTTCGGCGTGGAAGTACAGATGGATCGCACCCTGATGACTTGTCCGGGTTCGCCCGGCAGCTCTTCTTCCTGACCGGCGACATCGGCATGATTTTTCCAGAACGCCTCGTCAGAGACCTGAATCGCCCGCGGCGGCTGCATGTAAATAAACACTTTAATCCCGTATTCGGCCCCGCGCTCAATCAGTTGACGCATGTTTTCAAGGTGGATCGCGGAATTGCGGCCGAACTCGGGAAATTCATCCGCCGGAACCAGGTTATGCAGCAGACCATGCACCCAGATGCCATTGAAGCCGGACTCGGCAATTCCTTTAAGCACCTCGCCGGTATATACTTGTTCCGCAGTCACGGTCTCGTCGTGCAGATCATTCGGAATCAGCGTAAATTTGCCGAACTCGCTGTAGGGGGAACGCCATATCTTGTACATATAAAATCCATCCGTTTTAGTTCAGTTATATATCCATATAATGATTTAAAATATATTGATATAATTTATATGCAAGTATTTCGAAAAAGAATATATTTAATTTTTAATTATATCGATATATTTATTAAATTTCGATATGGAGGAATTCCGGATAATGCTCGGTCATGTTGTAAATGGCTTTGATATATTCCCTGACTAATGCCCTGGAGCCGCAGATGCTTACAGCACCGGCAGCTTTTCCGTCTTCAGTCGGCATCATCAGATTACCGAGCGCAATAAAACCGTTAATCTGCAAATCTGTAAGCGGACTGACGAACATTTCCGAATCTTTGAGAATAGTCACGCCGGCGGTGCCGAGGATTTCCCCCATGGCGTCCGGCATGAAATATCTGGCAATGTAGTAGAACATGGGATGAATCATCGCATACAGTTCAAGCAGTTCATAACTCTCGCTTTTCCCCAGCCTGGTGGCGAACATCCGCCGGTTGAATTCCCGCTGAAACTGTAAAAAGCCGTGAAGCGAATTTTTCTCGCTTCTGTATTTGTTGGGGCGGATGACCATCAGGCTGATATTGCGCTGATCAACTGCGACATCCTCCATCAGCGCGGTATCCACCGGAAACAGGAATTTACGGTCGCGGAAATATTCGTGCTGGGCCAGTCCCCAGATAATCATGCTGGAAATTGACACAGCCCCCCCCATTTCGGCATAATACCGTTCATTGAGGTATTTTCTCAATTTTATCAACTTCTTAAAATCGGCGTAAATCCTGGCCCGGAAAATCCGGTGACCGAAGTAAAATATCTCCGGTTTAGCGGCATTGCTGTTCAATGCCGGATATTTGATCTGCCCGGCAGAGCCCCATTCAGTTTTCAATTGCTGCAGCATCTCCTGCATCGGCATGCCGTCCACCGGCACATGATGATACTGAAACCAGAAATCGGCTTCGGACAGATCATTGGTGAAACGGCAGACAATATTCAGCAATCCGAAACCAGGATGTCTCCGGGTTTTTAAATTCGGGGTAGCCAGCCTGGACCTGATGAACAAATCAGTATCCTCATTTCCCGGCAGCGTTTCGAACTGAATGACGGTGCCATTCAAAACCCGGTCCGTAAAATGGCGCAATTCCTGCCGTCCGGCATTAGACAAGCCTTTGATCGTCCTGATCCAGCTCCGCATCTTTTTGTAAACCACCCAGGCCCGCTTACTGTCATTGACATTGTCCAGCGACTGATAAATGTCAACCATTTGCGCTAACGCCGCAGCCATGATATTATCATCAATAACCGAAAATATTGAACATTTTTTATCCAGATGCATAATCAGCTTGCGCAAAACGCCGTCTTTGCTGAATTCGGCTTCAATTATATCGGTAAACAGCAGCTTCTTCCGCGTTGTCACGAAAAATCCCCAGTCCAGAGCCCAGTGGCAATCCGGATTGCGGCTCAAATAATCCGCCATCCGTTCGGCCACGATGGCAGTGGCTTCCGCCTTACTCCGCGGCGGCTGCCGGTCGGCGGCATAGGTTAGCCGGAATGCGCCCAGAATAAATTTCGAGTGTTCGTTGCGCAGAAACACCCCGGTCGCCTTGCGCCAGCCGTTTTCTTCGGCACGGAATCCGATTTTTTTCAGCAACTGCAGCATTTTGATAAAGACTATCAGCAGCAAGGTTCCGAAACTCCAGCGGTCAATCAGCCGCCGCATGTGCAATTTGCCGAAGTAGCGGTCCGCCTGCTCCACCAGTCCGGAAACCGGACCGGAATTGCCGCTTTCCGGCTTGCTTTCAGGAATCTTCAGAGGTTCAGTCGCGACGGCTTCCGGTTTGTCCATTTCCAGCGGGGTCCCCAGATATCCGGCGATTATCCGTGCAGTTTCCAGCGGCATTTCCTCGTGCGGAAAATGTCCGCAGTCCGGAATGATATGCAACTGCGCGTCTAAAAGCTCCTTCTGGAACAGATACGCATCTTCCACTCCGATAATCCGGTCTTCTTTCCCCCAGATGATCAAAACTGGAATATTGATTTTTCCAATCAGATGCAAAAACTTCTTCTCGTTGGCTATCGAGATCTGCTTCGCCGATGAAATCAGGCATTCCTTGGCTTTAGGCTGGCGCAGCACATTGCCGTATTCTTTGACGGTTTCACGGCTGATCTTGCTTTCATCATGAAACGCCTCCTGCAATACCAGCGCGGCCATCAGGTCTTCGTTAGCCAGCCGGATCAGCGGATTGCTCGCCGAAGTAGCGGTAAGATCGTCAATAAAATCCGGCAGTTTCTGAAAAACCCCCGCGCTGTCCAGCAGAACCAGTTTATTTATCCGGCTTCTGACCTTCTCGTTTATCATTGAAATCAGACTGATTACGCCGCCCATCGAATGCCCGACCAGAATCACATCGCGCAAATCCATCCGCCGGATGAACGCGGAAAGAATCACCGCCTGGTCGTAAGGCGCCAGAAACGCATCGCATTTCTTTTCCGAATACCCGTAGCCTTTCAGGTCAATCGTGACAAACCGGAACTTCTGAGGCAGATGGCTGATCATTTTCATCCAGGTATATGAAAACGATGCAAAACCGTGAACAAAAAGAACCGGCGGTCCGCTGCCGCGGTCAGTATAGGCAATCGATACCCGATTGATTCTGACAAACTTGTAGTCCTCTGCATCCATAGTACAAAAAAATTCCGGGGTTAATTATATGTAATAACCAGAACCTGAATTATTTTCAACCCAGGCCGGTATACAATACGTTATTTAAACTTGAAATCAACACAAACTGCATTCTTTTTTTATAGCCAGCTCCATTCGATTCCGGACATTTTAGACACCTGTGCCGCTCAACGCATTTTCTATAATCTGGGAGTTCCAGGATGCCTGGGAGTCATGGGATATTGTCCTCCGGGACGAATACCCTGCCCGACTCCGACACTTTGGACACCCTCCGAGCATAACGTTTTCACAACTTTTCCCGTGTCCAAATCATTTTGGACAGTCCACGCCAGCAGAATAAACCGGACAACTGGCCGCATTTTGGACACCAAGTACCCTCATTCTGGACACCCGTTGAACACAATGTTTTCACAACTCTTCCCGCTTCCAAATCATTTTGGACAGTCCGCGCCAGCAGAATAAACCGGACAACTGGCCGCATTTTGGACACCCAGTACCCTCATTATGGACACCCGTTGAACACAATGTTTTCACAACTTTTCCCGCTTCCAAATCATTTTGGACAGTCCGCGCCAGCAGAATAAACCGGACAACTGGCCGCATTTTGGACAGCCAAGACCCTCATTATGGACACCCGGTCCGCAGAACGCTTTTCAAATTATTCCCTCGTTTTTGTTCCATTCTGAATCCCGTCTCCTGACTTCTGTCCTTTTATATATAGTAAATTTGTCAACTGAAACGGCAACGATAAGTTCAAATAACGCGATTAACTGCATTTTTAAAATCACAGTCTTTCCTGCAAAATATGCAAAGAGTTGAAACCTGATGCCGACGGCATCAAACGGTTATAGCACAACAGCCCGCAGATTGTACGATCCCGGCGGGATCGCAGAGGCCTTTGATCGGTTTTTCTGCAAACCTTTTATCCCGCCTGGATATAAAAATGGTTGATTCCTTGTTTTTACAGCTTACATTAGGGGGGTGTTGTTATGTGAGAGGAATCAATTTCATGAAAATCAAAAAACCTTTGAGTTATAGTTAATATGGCATTAAGCTGGAACGAAATAAAAGACCGGGCCGTTCTCTTTTCCAAAGAGTGGGCCGGAACTTGTAATGAAGATGCGGACGCAAAACAATTTCTGGTTGCGTTTTTCAACGTTTTTGGAATCAGCAATAGAAAAGTTGCGACCTTTGAGCATAGGGTAAAGAAACTTGATGATGCCGACGGATACATTGACTTGCTATGGAAGGGAACGATTTTAATTGAAATGAAAAGCCGGGGAAAAGACCTCGACAAAGCCTACCGGCAGGCAAAAGACTATTTACCCGGACTTAAACAGCACGAATTGCCGAAGTACATTCTTGTCTCCGACTTTGAAACCTTTATACTTTACGATCAGGAAGAAGAAAAGACGGTTAAGTTTAAACTGAACGAACTTGTAAAGCATGTTCACCATTTCGGCTACATCTTGGGTTATCAGAAAAAGGCTTACAAAGAGCAGGACCCTGTAAACATTAAAGCGGCAGAACTAATGGGGAAACTTCATGACCGTTTAAAAGAAATCGGTTATGAAGGGCATCCGCTGGAAGTCTATCTTGTTCGTCTTTTATTCTGCCTGTTCGCCGAAGACACAACTATTTTCAACAAGCAGCAATTCCAAGACTATATTGAGCAACGCACCGGCGAGGACGGCAGCGACCTTGCGGCAAAACTTCAGGAATTATTTCAAGTCTTAAATACTCCAGGCGAAAAGCGCTTTAAAAATCTCGACGAGCAGCTTGCCGACTTTCCTTATGTTAACGGAAAGCTGTTTGAAGAATCCCTGCCGACTGCAAGCTTCGATACAAAAATGCGACAGTCATTATTAGACTGCTGCTACCTTGACTGGAGCAAAATATCGCCCGCCATTTTCGGTTCAATGTTCCAAAGCGTAATGAATCCGGCGGAACGCAGAAATCTGGGGGCGCATTATACCAGTGAAAAGAATATCTTAAAACTGATCAAACCGCTGTTTCTTGACGATCTTTGGGCTGAATTCGAATCAATCAAAGGCAACAGAAACAAACTTCCCGAATTTCATAAAAAAATAAGTTCGCTGAAATTCCTTGACCCGGCTTGCGGTTGCGGAAATTTTCTGGTGATTACATACCGGGAATTGCGCTTACTGGAAATTGAAATTCTACGTTCGCTGAATAAAACCGGCCAGGGATTCCTGGACATCCGGGATATTATCTGGCTTGACGTGGATATGATGTACGGAATTGAATACGAAGAATTCCCGACGCGAATTGCCGAAGTTGCAATGTGGTTGATGGATCACCAGATGAATATGCAAATCAGCAATGAGTTTGGGCAATACTTTGTCCGCCTGCCGCTAAAAAAGGCGGCAAATATAGTACAGGGGAATGCATTGCGGATTGATTGGCAAAGCTTATTGAATCCGGTTAATTCAATAGATGTTTATGCGAAACATGCAAACATTTATTTAGTTAAAGAACCGCCGGCAGAGTACAAAACGGTAAATGTCCAAGCGGAAACTTTTGAGATTCACAGAGGGCAAAAGCCGGAAAACAAGCAGGAAATAAAGTTTGATTATATTTTAGGCAATCCGCCATTTGCAGGGCATCATTATCAGAATATAGAACAAAAGAAAGACATGGAGCTAGTCTTCCAGGGGGGCAATGGTTACGGCGTATTAGACTATGTCAGTGCCTGGTACATCAAAGCCGCACAATACCTGCCCAATAATAAAATGACAAGATGTGCTTTTGTAAGTACAAATTCAATTTCTCAAGGCGAACAAGTTGGAATTCTTTGGAATCAGCTTTTAAATGTTTACAAAATCAAAATACATTTTGCGCATCGCACTTTTAAATGGGGTAATGAAGCTAAAGGCAATGCGGCGGTGCATGTTGTAATAATAGGATTTTCCAACTTTGATATAACAGAAAAAAGACTTTTCGAGTATGATGACGTCAGAGGAGAGCCACATGAAATAAAGTCCAAAAATATAAATCCGTATTTAGTTGACGGATCAGACATAATAATCACAAATAGAACAAAGCCAATAAATGATGTGCCTAAAATGATTTGGGGAAATAAACCAACCGATGGCGGGAATTTTCTTTTTGATGATGAAATTCAAAAAAATGAGTTTGTGAAAAAAGAACCTAATGTCGAAAAGTGGATAAGGCCATACATGAGCGGCGATGATTTTATGCAAGGAAAGTTTAGATATTGCTTATGGTTAAAAGATATTAATCCGTCAGAATTAAATCGATTGCCTGAAATAAAAAAGCGGGTTGAAGCGGTGAGGCTATCCAGGCAGGAAAGTATAGCGGAATTAACAAGGAAAAAGGCCGATACACCAACTTTATTTGTTCAAATTTCCCAACCGGAGACAGACTATTTAGCAATACCTGAAGTTTCTTCTGAAAGGCGAAAATATATTCCTATCGGATTCATTAATCAAAAAGTTATAGCCAGCAATAAAATTCAAATGATACCTAACGCCAGTTTATGGCATTTTGGAGTATTGACTTCATTGATGCATAACATTTGGATGCGTTATACTTGCGGCAGATTGAAAAGTGATTATAGCTATTCAAATACAATCGTATATAACAACTTCCCGTGGCCTGAAAAGCCGAATGAAAAACAAATCAAAGCCATAGAAACAGCAGCACAGAAAGTATTAGACACAAGAGCCGCGTTTCCTGAAAACTCATTGGCCGACTTATACGACCCTGTAACAATGCCTCCAGCCTTGGTCAAAGCACACAATGAATTAGACAAGGCCGTTGACCTGGCATACAGGCCGCAACCATTTACCACCGAAGCCAGGCGCATGGAATTCTTATTTGAGCTATACGAAAAATACACGGCAGATATGTTCCCGAAGGAAAAAGCGAAGAAAAAAGTAAAAGGAAAAAGTGGCGGCAGAACGGAACCTGTTGAGAGATAGCGGGCATTGATGGAACTTCGCCAATATCCAGGAAATAATTATGGATCACAGCAGAATATTGCAAGACATCGGCGGAATGATCACAGAAGGCAGGATAGCTGATGCCCGTAAGCATATTTTATCTGAATATCCTCATCAGCATATTGAATATGACGCACGAAGCATGCCAGTTGAAGAAAAGTTAAAAATCTTTATAAGAGACGGCTTCATTGACAGATATTCCGGAAACAAATTACTATTTCCCGGCGTGTTGAGAATTATCACTCAGGAGTTAGGAGAGGTTTTCCCGTTTCATAAAAATTGGAAGATGTCAGATTGTCATATTGCGTACTGGGAAATGATGCCCACATACGATCACGTTTTGCCCATTGCCAGGGGCGGCAAAGATACCCATGAAAATATTGTTACAACCTCTCAAATTATGAACTCAGCCAAAGCAAATTTTCTTCTTGAAGAAATTGGATTTGCACTTCATGCCCCTGGTAATATAAGAGAATGGGATGGCATGATATCCTGGCACCAAGAATATGTTTGCAAAAATCCAGCCATTCTTCAGAATAATTACATCCGCAAGTGGCATAATGCATTAATCAGACTAGAGAAGAATCAATAATTATGCAGATAACAGGGCGCACCGCACATCCGTCATTATGTTTTAATCCTCCTGTTTCCTATAGGGAATAATGCATAGTGCATGAGAAGTCAAATCCCATAGATCAGGCCGGCAGCAGACAGGATGAACGTCTTGCCTGAATGCGAGCCTCCGGACAACAGCAGATTCCTGACCATGCCCCGATCAGCCTGAGCGCCGGGTCGTCCGCAAATTTAAAACTCCCAATCCTTTTTCTACCCACAAAAAACAAAATGGTAACATTAAAAAATTTAACAATCAATTGTCCATATATAGTAAATTTGTCAACCCAAAGGCATGCGGCAGACGCGTAAAGCATTTATCTAATGTCAATTATAACTTTGCAAAATTAATTCGCACTGAAAAGCAAGAAGTCACCGCCGCAAAAAACACATGTTTTTTTAATGTGTTTTTTATTGCAGTGAATTAAGCAGACAGGACTATTCCTATATAGAATAGATGAATAATGAGCTTAAATACATATATCAGCAACCACTGCAACTAAATTATATATTTTTTCAGCATCCCTATTGACAAAGAAATTTAAATGCATTATAATAGTTTTATAAGAAACATGTTTGCGTTAGTTGTGTTTTTACATTTTAAAGCAGGATTTCTTCAATGAGAGAAAAAAAGTTTATAGACTTAGCAGATAAACTGACAAATTCCATCGGGAAAGGTGAGTTTTTACCTGGAACGGCCTTACCTACTCAGAGCAGTCTTGTTTCCAGCTATAAAATTTCACGTTCATGCGTACACAAGGCTTTTAACTTACTGGAACAGCGCGGACTTATCGACAGGAGACGCGGGAAAGGAATATTTATCAAAAAAAATAATTCTCTTCAGCAGAAAAAGCTAAAGAGTTTTATTTATCTGCTGCCTGATTATGTAAGAATGGAAAGCAACCCGCTGGATAATTACGGTCTGAACATATTGCAGGGAATAGAACAATATTCCCGGCAGACAGAATCTAACATGATTTTTAAGCGGATAAACATCGATTATGATGTTTCAGTACTGAATTCCCAGATTAATGATATGAATGTGGATGGCATTATTGTCCACAAAGGGATACCGGATGCAACCATCAGAAAGCTATTCCCCGTCGGTCTCCCTATAGTAACCGTTGGCAGAACCAGCGAACTGGCCGAAATCGGCGCGGTTGCGCCCAATTTCATCGATTCATTTTTTGAACTTTTCAAAAAGCTTGCCGGAAATGCGATCTCAAATATCTGCGTGCTTTACTGCGGCGGCGATCCTTCAAATACAGAGTTTGCCATCCTGAAAGAAATAGCGCATCTCTCAAAAATAAAAGGAATTAATTTTATTGATTTCTATGATCACACTCTCGGGTATAATTCGGCAATTGCAAATATTATTGAAAAACAGATCAGCGGCAACTCCCTGCCCGAAGTCTTTTGCTGTTTCAACGACTGGATCGCCAAACATGTAATTGATGCTCTGGTGAAATCGGGCAAGTCGGTTCCCGGCAATGTCGGGGTTATTGGCGCACTCGATTTTGAACTGGCCAGCCAGATTAAACCAGCCTTGACAACCCTCGCCATAGATCCTCAGAAAATCGGTTACAAAGCGGCTGAACTTCTGCATAATATGCATAACGGGGCAATGCCTGTAACCGAACGCATTCCAATGGTGCTTATCCAGCGCGAATCTTTTAAATTCAACAAAAATCTAAAGGAGGACTAATATGCCAGAAACAACAAAAGACAGTTCCCGGTATTTTACATTGATAGAGCTCCTGATTGTCATTGGAATCATAACTATTTTATGCAGTTTACTGCTTCCCGCGCTCAACAAAGCGAGACAAACAGCCAGAGGCATACAATGCGCCAGTAATCAGAAACAGATGGGAATCGGTTTTTTGAGTTACCTGAATGACTGCAACAGCCTGCCGGTGGGAAGCACCTCCTCGCCTACCGGATCATGGTGTTTTCAAACGGCCAGATATGTCGGCGTAAAATGGGGTGCCGCAAATACATTTCCTATCGGCGGACCGGCGATCTTTTACTGTCCGTCATCGCAACTGTCGACTCTGATCAGCAGTATCCCGCTATACAATTTAAGCTATGGCTATAATCGATTTTACTATGATCCCGGTTATAACGGCGCGTATTATAACTATCATAAGATACCGACTCCAAGCGCTTACTTCCTGACGGGGGATATCAAGTACTATGCAACCGATGTCGATATGTCGTCTGTCGTAACTTACGTGATCGGCAACAGAAACAGCCTGGCGGAGGCTTATGTCAGCTATTTTTCATATCGCCACAAGTCGCAGCAGAACATTCTTTTTATGGATGGGCATGTTGCCCCCAGGCGCAGAGGTGTTGACGGACTTCCGCTGGATGTAAAATACAGTTACAAATAATAAAGAAGGGAATATCAATGAAGCAGAAATCATTTTTTTCTCCAATCATACGGGGAACTATCTTAATGCAATGCATATTGAGCATGGCCGCGCTGCATGCAATGGAAGAAAAGTTGTCCATAAAAGCGTCAAAATTGTGCTTTGAACTTGCCAATTCCAATACCAGGGGTAAAGAGATATTTTTGAATGGACGCAAGATAGGAGAGGTTCAGGTATCGACAGACAAAGGCTTTCAAAATGTCTCCATTGAAATTCCACAGGAAGCGCTTCCGAGTGTCGCGACTATAAATATAGTTAATATTGAAAACAAACCATCGGACCCTAAAAAAAGTGCCGGGAAAGACCTTTTCACAGTTAAAAATATTTTCATGGAAGTTACAGACAGCAGCGCAGGCAGAACAATCTCCGATATCGTCAGCGGCCCTTTGAACAGCTTCAAGACTGGATTTGTCGATTCAGAAAAAGGGAAAAGGGAATATACCTATTCAGGCGCGCCGCTGTCTGAAATAAGATTGACTTTGCCGACAGACCGACTGGGTTATATGAAACAGCCTTTCTTTGAAAATAAAAACGGGCTGTTATATCGGGATGACAGCAGAAAAAAATGGCACGGACTGGATGAGGCCAGTCTGCCCGATACCAGCCGGCGGACCATGTGCAATCTCCGGGTGCATGAGCTGGTTTCTTATCCGAAGGAATATTTACTGGAGATGATGGACAGGCACAATGCGTCCATACTGCTCCTGAGTTACAGCGATGCGATGCTCAAAAGCCAAAAAGACAAAATAGCCTTTCTCAGACAGCATGGAATTAAAATAGGCATTATGTACAGCGGGATTCCCGCCAGTTCCAGAGTGCCGGAATCCGCCGAATATAAAGAGTTCTTTTTGAAACTCGCGGAATGGTCAAAACTGACCGATATGGCAGGTATGGATGAATGGTTCCTTTCTCCGCCGGTACTGAAAACCGACGGGGGCAAAGCGACTGAAATAACCGGGAAATTCCTCGCTGCATTCGGAAAATATTCCGGTTATTCATCTGAAGACGCGAAGTGGGCCTTTAAAAATCATACCTCTGATGATCCGAGGGCCTTGAAGGCGTGGGAATTCTGCGACAAAATACAGAATGATTTTGCCAGGGAATTCGTCCGGGTTGCCAAAAACTCAAACCCTCAAATCACGACCTGGGTTTCGCATGTTACGAAGAACTGGAATAAAAGTGTCACATGTGTGGACAGCGCAATAAATGATTTTGATGAGATACTGGATTGTCAGACTTACTGGTATGGCCGTTTTGCGAAAGACTCCCTGAACAGTCCCGTGCTTACCGCTCCGCTCGGAAGAGGAAAAATCTTCAAGGCGGAATATCC
Organism: Victivallaceae bacterium; assembly: GCA_041665605.1. Lineage (GTDB taxonomy): Bacteria > Verrucomicrobiota > Lentisphaeria > Victivallales > Victivallaceae > CAIPAT01. Next base: position 16,595 of record JBAYIO010000019.1, read on the forward strand.
GGGAAAATTCCTCTGGATGGGGATTGATCCGGGATTCGTCGGGGAAAAAGGAGAAGAGGCCAGAGAAAATTCATGGGGCAGACAAACATATAACAATACGCCTGAAGAGGTTGTTCCGTATCTGGCATTACTGTATGCGGTAAGTGACGGCGTATTTGTTGAAAGTTCAGGCGGCGGAGTCTGGCTGAAAAGAGACAAGCCTTCGACAGACGGTAATTTTTATGACAAATTCGCGGATGTCACCGCCCTGGTTTCTAAAATTGTGCCCCATGTCAAATCATACCAAAAAAGCGATATCGCCTATTATTATGATCCGGACTCAGACTGGGAAATAGTGAGAAAAGTTTACAGTTTTACCGGTCCGCGGGAGACCAATGAAGTGGCCATCGGATTGCTTCAGCAATTTTGCGATCTGGATGTTACAAAAGATACTGGCAAATATAAAAATGTAGTTTATGCGGGCATGCTTCTCCCTGCCAAATTCGACTATGCCGGGCAGAATATTTACCTGATGTTCGCTCCCGGATATGATGAAAAAGGCAACAAAATACCTGAAGAGCAACTAGCCGGAAAATTGGATATTAAAGGCTTTGAACCACTGGGTAAAAACTTTTTTCCGTCTGACGGCTTCAATGAAAATGGTTCCAGGGATCTGTTGAAAATTTCAGGTCTGTTGAAAGAAACCCTCAGTTCGGGAAAAATAATCAGGGGAGCGGCGTACCCAACCCGGAAAGCTTCATATTCCGACTCAAATGATTATTTTCTGATCGGCGCTCATAATAAAAAAGGCAATGTCCTCCTGAATTCCCTGTGGCCCAGTTTTATCCAACAGGATGTGGCCAAAAAAGTAATAATGAAAGATCTGGACTATTTCGGCTGGACAAAGAGAAATTGTCCTCAGGTTGACGGAACGGATAAAATTGTGGCGGCTGCTTTCAGAGACCCCAGAACCGCGGTTCTGGACTTCGGCGATGAAACTTCTTTTGCCAGGGTCAGGATAATCATATTCAACGGAATTGAAGGCGTTGTGCGCAATGAAACAATCAGTTATGCCAGAGGCATGAAAATAGAACTGCCGCCATTAAACGTTCTGGTGGCACAGGGAATTGAGGATAAGAAGAAAAATTGAAGGAGGTCAACAAGCAAGCTGACAGGCGGAAATAGATATTTCTGCATGAGAAAGCAATCTTAAGACACTGAACTTTTATAACGATTCATTAATCATGGAGGTGAAGAATGAATGCTAATTCGGAGAAATGCATGTTCCGTCAATTACGGCGGGAGGTTCCAGCGCGACAGCAAATGAAGCCGGCCGGCCGTTCCGGCTTTACACTGATAGAGTTGCTCATAACGATTGCCATCATAGCAATCCTCGCCTCGATGCTGCTGCCGGCGCTGCAGAAAGCGCGGGAAAAAGGCAAACAGATAAGCTGCCTCAGCAACATGAAGCAGTCGGCAATCGCCTTTATGAACTACGACGCGGACAATAACAGTTGGTATCCGGCCGGCATTTCGACGGATACAAAGCCCAACGGCTCCTGGTGTTACTCATTAAGCCGCTATATCGGACTGGACTGGCCTGTCGGCAATCAGTATTATCCTAAAGGCGGCTCTCCGGTTTTTTATTGCCAGTCAGCCAAAGAAGGAGTGAGTGATATATATACTTCGCAGATTCCTTCTCCGAAAACCCTTTATTACTTGAGTTACGGTTACAACAGAGCGCTGCACGAAATACGCAACACCGGACCTGACTGGATATCGTCCAAGTCCACACAAATTAAAAAACCGCAGATATTCCTGATGATGGCTGATTATGAAGTAGTCAGCACTTTGGGAAGAGGCTACGCAAACGGTTCAAATTACTCAACCGCGGTAGGCACATATGTGGGTTATCTGAATTCATTCGCCTACTGGACCACAGACCAGTACGCATACCGGCATGCCGGCAAACTCAACATCCTTTTCGCCGACGGACACGCCACTGTCAGAACTCCGCGAACGGATGGAATGCCTCATGATTTCTATCTCATAGAAAGGGGACCGAAGGCACAGTATTACGAGTAAACCAATAAGACCACAAACGCAGAATATGGAAAAACCTTATAATGCCGGACAAATGGCGGGGAATAATAAATTTCCGGAAAAGATTCCGCAGGAAATCCGTTTGCATTTTTCTTTGCCTGGTTGTGCTGCAGGCAGCAGTTTATGCCAATAAATCTTAACAAAAAATCCCAGGAAGGTCCACAAACAAATGAGAGAACTTGAACGACAAACAAACATGCTTGAAAAAAATCGAATTTCCCACGGGAAAAACAATTGCTCAAGACTGAACTCTCACAAACCGGTAAAGGTCGTATGTCTCATGCTGCTATTGTTTCTGATTGCGCCATGCGGACAGACTGCCGGCGTTGAGAAAAACTCGATATGGACTTTGAAAAAGATTAATGGCGTAACCACTATTTTCCATAATGACAAGCCGGTAATCCTTAATATGGTTTATTCCGAAGACACCAAGATGCCGAAAATTACCACAACCCTCTCTCAGATTTTCTCCCGGGAGGCCGGGGTGAACACGTACCAGTTGCCGACAGATGCGGACTGGGAACCGTTGGAGATTCAAAACCGGGTCCACGAAGAAAACCTCATTAAAAGGATAGCTTTGCTCCTGGAAGATTCGCCGGAGGCGCACATTCTGATCAGGATACTGCTATGGCCGCCTAAAGACTGGATGCAAAAATATCCTGAACACATGGTGTGGAATGAATCCGGAATGATTCCCGTAAATAAAGACTACCCGCGCGCCCCCGTGTCGCTAATGTCTGATTTATACACTGCCAAGGCCGCTGAAGCCGTGGCAAGAATTGTCGAGGCCGTGGAAAAAAGCAAATACGCGTCAAGAATAATGGGTTATATGCCATGTATCGGCAGCAGCGGCGAGTCAAATGTTTACCGGTACGGGGATTGCCTCGCGGATTATTCGCCGGCGGCCCAGGAGGCATTCAGAAAATATCTTCTCAAAAAATACGACAGCATTGAAAAAATAAATACGGCTTTGGGCACCAAAATTAAAGACATTGCGGAAATAAAAATTCCATCGGAAAAAGATTTTCAGACAGACGCGAAAAAATGTTTTTTAACTCCGCAGGAGAGCCGGTTGCCAAGAGAGTATTATGTATTTTCAGAAGAAGTTCTTGCCGATAATATTTTAAAGATATGCCATGCGGCCAAAAATAACGGTCCGGGCAAACTGGTTGGAACATTTTACGGACAGATCGTGCAGGCCGGCCAGTGGGGCGTAAGAGAACACTTGACTTACGGCAGATATTTCTGGAAAAGAATTGCCGGTTCGCCGGATTTCGATTTTGTATCGACTCCGGCATTTTATAAATACTCCGGGGTGGAGCATGCGTTGGCAATGCAGGGGCTGCTTGATTCCATAAATCTTTACGGCAAAGCATTTATAATTGAATATGACCGGCCTACTCATCTGCTCTGTTATCTCCCGATGCTCGCGACAACCTGGTATTGCGGAAGCGCTGTAAGCGACGGACTCACCCCGCGCGAAGTGTCGGAAGCCGGCAGGGGATTTGATATTTACAAAAAGAATCAGGATGTTGATTATGGTAAAAATTTCAGAGACTTCTTTGTTGAAAAGGAAAATCAGGGACGTCCGGCTTTTAAATTTGTTCCTCAATCGGACAGATGCCCCGGGAATATGCAGGAAACTATTAACAATATCAAACGGTTTACGGCTTTTTGCGTGACTAATCCCACCGCCGGGGTGTGGTGGTGGGACCAGGAGGGAACAAGACGCAGAACTATCGGCGGCATGGCCTTCAATCATCCGCTATTGATGCAGGAAATTAAAAATACCGGAGAAATATTTAAAAAGGCGGTACTTATGAACCGGTCGTCAAGGGCTGAAGTCGCCGTCTTTTATGATAATAATTCAATTTTTTACCGGGTACCCGGGCGAGGCCGTGATTATCTGGCCGATGCGTTTGTCACAAACCGCATGATTCTGGGCGAGTCGGGCATTCCCTTTAACGAATACTTCTTTGATGAAATAGAGGATATCCCGAATATCGGGCAGTATAAGATGCTTATATTTCTGAACTCCAATTATGTGACAACTGAACGCCGAAAATGGATAACTGAAAATTTGAAAAAAGACAATAAGACTTTGATATGGTTTTTCGCCAGCGGACTGATTGATGAGAACGGGATAAAAGTAAAAAATATTGAAGGGCTTACAGGAATAAAGTTCAAAGAGGAAAATGAACCGGAAATAATGGCCTGCTCCATAAACAGATATGCCGACACGCCGGCCAGCCGTATCCCGGAGAAGTATCAGTCATTCGGCAATCTTGAATCGTCAAAACTTTATAGTCCCTGGTATTCGGTAAGTGATCCTGATGCTGTAATTATGGGTAAAAGCCTGATTAATAAAAAAGCGGTTTTCGCGATGAAAAAGTTTCCAACATGGAATTCAGTCGTCATGCCGAGCGGTCCGATTCCAGTTCCGGTATTCAAAAATCTGGCGAGGCTTAACGGAGTTCACTTTTACACGGAGAAAGAAAATGTAGTGGTATGTGCGGCCAAGGACTTGCTGTCAATCCATACCTATCGCGATCACAAAGGAGAATTAATCATTAATCTGCCGGCCGATGTCAGCGGCTGTACCGATATGTACACCGGCGAGAACTATCCCATTGAAGCAGGACATATTAAGCTGAATGTTGACGGCTTTACCGTTAAACTCCTTCACCTCGAGCATCGTTAAGACCCCGGTTGCGGCGGTCCTCCGCTTTCCGGATTTGTTAATACCGGATCGTGATCTTAAATTACGATCCGGTATATTTTTATGTCTGAAATTCTTCAATCAAACTGTAAGAAAAGCAACAATCCATAATTACGCCAGTTTTTCGTACTTCTATTGACGCTGTCAATATTATGAGGTAGATTAGAAGATGCTTACACTTATAAAACTAAACCATTACGTAAGGTATAATAAATAAATGCAAATCAGCACCGAGTTGAAAAATCCCGGATTACAATACCGCCCGGTTCCGTTCTGGAGCTGGAATGACAAGCTGGACCCGCAGGAACTGCGCAGCCAGATCAACCTGATGCATGAAGCCGGCCTCGGCGGGTATTTCATGCACGCGCGCGGCGGCCTGCTGACCGAATATATGGGCGAAGAGTGGTTCGACTGCGTCCGGGCAAGCATCGACGAAGGGCGCAAACTCGGAATGCACAGTTGGGCCTATGACGAAAACGGCTGGCCCAGCGGATTCGGCGACGGCCGCGTCAACGGTCTGGGCCTGAGTTACCAGCAGAAATATCTGCGTCTGGAAACGGTCAGGACTGCCGAGGCGGCGCGGACTGAGCATACAATCGCCTTTTTCCGGCTTGACGGCGCAGTGGCCGAACTTGCCAACTGTTCCGATCCTGAGTTAATGCACTGCTATTACGATGTCAATCCTTATTATGTCGATACCCTCGACGCTGAAGTGACCAGAGCTTTCCTTGAGAAGATTTATCAGCCGTACCAGTACCGGCTTGGTCAAAACGACTGGCAGGAACTGGCCGGGTTCTTCACCGACGAACCGCAGGTGTCGCGCAACGGCATTCCGTGGTCGTTTATCCTGGAAGCTGAATATGAAAAAGCGTATGGAGAAAAACTGCTGCCGCTGCTGCCTCAGCTTCTGCTGGATTGCGGCGGTTTCCGGCGGACCCGGTACCGCTTCTGGCGGCTGGTCACGCTGCTGTTCATGAATAATTTCATGAAACAGATTTATGACTGGTGCGAAGCCCATGACACCAAAATCACCGGACACCATGTGCTGGAGGAAACCTACTATTCCCAGATTACCTCCAACGGCGCGATCATGCCGCAATACCAGTACTACCATATTCCCGGCATGGACTGGCTGGGCCGTCACATCAAGCCGGTGACCACGCCGGTGCAGGTGGCCTCGGTATGCGCCCAGACCGGCAAGAAACAGGTACTCTCGGAAACTTTTGCGCTCTGCGGCTGGAACGTCAAATTCGAAGAACTCAAGTGGATTTATCAGTGGCAGATGGTGCATGGCATCAATCTGCTCTGTCAGCATCTGGAGAGCTATTCGCTCAAGGGCATACGAAAACGCGACTATCCGGCTTCGCTGTTCCGCCATCAGCCGTGGTGGAACGACTACCGGCAGTTCAATGACTACGTTTCACGCCTTGGCGTGCTGCTGTCCGAAGGCGAAATCCGGACCGATGTGCTGATATTGCACGGCCAGTCCAGCGCCTGGCTGAGTTTTGCCGGAGAACACAACAAAATACTGGACCGCTATTTCGACAGCTTCAATCAACTCAGCGAACTGCTCGACGCAGCTCACATTAACTATCACTACGGCGATGAAACCATGATCGCCATGCACGGAACGGTGACCGGCGGCAAGTTTGTCGTCGGCAAACAGCGCTACGGCGCCCTGGTCATGCCGCAGATGAAGAATTTCTCGCCGGAGGTCTATGCTCTGGTGCAGCAATTTGTCGCGGCGGGCGGCCGGGTGCTGGCGGTGAAGAACCGGGTGGAAGATTCACCGTTCTACATCGGCGGCGAACACGCTGACGGCTTCAACTCGCTGGACGACAAAATTACCTGGTTCGATACCGAGTCGGAACTGGCGGCCGCGATGCATCGTTATACAGCATCCTGTCCGGTGGTGAAGGCAGGAACCAGTATGGCGGCGATAGACGACTTTAGCGCGCAACTCAAGGAAATTGCCTTTACCCGCCGCTATTTCAGCGATCTCGGAGGCGCTCCTGCTGACATTTATTACTTTACCAATAGCGACCTGAAAAACGGTTACGACGCGGAAATCCACCTTGCCGGCAAAACTGTTGAACGCTTCGATCCGGCGACCGGGGAGTTTGTCCCGGTCTGCTTCCGGATGACGTCAGACGGACGGCTGGCGATACCGCATTATTTCTGCCCGGTGGGCGACCTGGTGCTGGCGGTACGGACGGCGGCGGTTTCCGCTTCCGCAGTGGACTTCTTCCGCCGCGACCCGGTGCAACTGGAATCAGGAGTTCCGGCGATTTGTCTGGATGGCGAATATTGCATTGATTCAATGACGTCGAATCTGCTGACCCTGGATTATTGTTCGTTCGCTTTCGACGGTGAACTCCAGGCGGAGAATGAGTACGTCATGTCGATCCAGGACCGCCTGCTGCGGCTGAAACGCCCGGTTAACCTGAAAATGGACTTCAAATTTTATATCGCCGATGATTATGATTTCACCGCTGATTTATTCCTGGTCATGGAAATTCCGCAGCATTTCTCGCTGGCTGTCAATGGCCGGATGATGGCGCTGGACGACTGCGGATTCCTGTTTGATCCGGCGTTCCGCAAAATCAACATCGGCAAGACGGTGAAAGTCGGGGAAAATATTATCTGCCTGCAAACGCTGTTCTCGCAGCCGGATTCGGTTTATAAATGCATCGAAGCGGCGGCAATTTTCGAATCGGAGAAAAATAAACTCTCCTACACCATGGAAATTGAGGCGATCTATCTCGCCGGCAGTTTCGGGGTCAAAACCGCCAGCGAATTCCAGCAGCTCGAACGCGAGGCAGTGCGCTGTCCGCGCGGCTTCACCCTGGGACGCCATCCGGAAACAGTGACGCTGGGTAAAGCCCATGAAACCGGGTTGCCGTTCTTCTGCGGCAAGCTAAATCTGTCGCGCGACTTCACCGTTGAGCCGGGACAGGAACGCGGCCGCTACCTGGTGTTCGACCGGCAGATGACAATCGTTTCCCGCTTCCGTATTAACGGACAGGAACTTAATCCGCTGATCTGGAAGCCGTTCAGCATCTGCCTCGACGGCCTGCTCCGGCCGGGCGTGAACCATCTGGAAATCGAGCTGACCAACAGCCTGCGCAATCTGCTCGGGCCGCATCACCTGACGGAAGGAGAATCCTACGCGGTCGGGCCGTTCTCCTTCTATAAGGAACCCGGTGTTTTCGCCAGAAAGTGGGGCGGCGGCCAGGTGGAATGGAATGACGACTACTGCCTGGTGGAATTCGGCATCGACCGGCTGCGCATTGTATAATAATCATTAAAGAGTGAATGTGAAACGACCACGGTGCCATTCCGGCACTTCGGTTGTTTATTGTCAACATGCAAATATTCATCGACAATATCTTATTAATCAACCACTTGTACGATCTATTCAACTTTGCCGGATAACGCGGGCACCGAAAGCTGCTGAAAAGGTGTTGACAAAATACATTTCCGGATATATAATGCTTAATAGGGTCTGCAAGGAATAAAAACACCTGATTGACAGTGTTGACCAATAAAAATAAAAGCAGATGCCTGGAAGGCGATCACATCAGTTGAAGGTCGTATTACATAGTAAATTGTGTCACATGGTTATTTGAAGAATCTGATCGCCTTCCTCTTTTTTTAGCTGTAGTCAACTGCGTTTAGCAGACAACACTCAATCCAGTACCACTGTGCATTCCAGAGAAATTTTAAAATTCATTGCTTGAAGTATTTTTGTCGATATTATATGCGGAAACCATTCACCTTAATGGTGAATGGCATCCCGATACAGTTTGCGATTATTCGGCTGGTTTGAAATCTACGATCTGGAGCTGCGGTTTCTTGTCATTGTAGTAGGTATTGAGCTGCGGCATGGCCAGAATATCCCACATCCCGTGATCAAAAGTATCCGGAATCTGGTTGAATGCGATAAATTCGATCTGAGAATTGTTGAAGTTCTTGAAAACGCCCCGGATATGCTTGTTGCCGACCTGAGTGCTCTTGACCAGTTGCAGGCTGTTGAAACGGTAGATCGGTTTGGGATTGCTGTGACCGAACGGAGCAAGACTGTCAATCATGTCGAAAAAGCCGGTGCTGAGTTCTTCCAGCTCCACGGCGCCGTCATAAGAGATATTTTCCTGCAAGTCTTCAATCGAGAGCAGTTCGCGCACACGGGCTTCAAGCGCTTGATAGAACGGTTTGATATTAGAGGACGCAAGGCCGATTCCGACAGCCATCGGGTGTCCGCCATAACGGACGAGGAGATGCGAAGCTTTGCCCAGCACTTCCACCAGATTGAGATTGCCGATACTGCGTCCGGATCCGTATGCTTCTTCGCCTTGAATTGTCAGCACGATGGCGGGACGGTTATAATCGCGGGCCAGCCGCGAGGCCACAATGCCGATAACGCCCTGATGCCATTCTTTGCCGGCGACCAGGATGGAATAGCAGTTGTTCAAATCAATATCCCGCTCAATCTGCAGTCTGGCTTCTTCAAATATTTCCTGCTCTTTTTCCTGGCGGATGCTGTTATACTTTTCCAGTTGATTGGCATAATGATAGGCTTCGACAATGTTGTCGGCTTCAAGCAGATGCAGCGCGGTATTGGCATCGCCGACCCGGCCGGCGGCATTGATCCGCGGGGCCAGTTTAAAAGTGATATCCGACGGAGTCAGGTCGGCCTTGAGTTTTGATGATTCAATCAGCGCCCGGATGCCCGGACGGAACTGTTTCTTCAATACTTCAATACCGTGTTTGACCAGAATGCGGTTTTCGCCCAGCAGCGGCACGATATCGGCTACGGTGCCGAGCGCGACGTAATCAAGCACGTCTTCCAGCTTGGTAGTGAAGCCGCCAAGATTGTTTTCGCGTCCGTATTTAATAAATGCGTGAGAAAGTTTGAAGGCGGTACCTGCGCCCGAAAGCACATGCAGATCCTGCAGTTCCGGATAAATCTTCGGATTGATGATCGCCAGAGCCGGCGGCAGTTCCGCGCCAGCTTCATGATGATCGGTGATGATGGTGTCAATGCCCATCTTAACCGCTTCGATCACGGCGTCATTGCTGGTGATTCCGCAATCCACGGTAATCAGCACCTGGCATTGCTTGCCGATTGCGGCAAAAGCTTTTTTCAGCGATTCGGGGGTGAAACCGTAGCCGTCGTCAAAACGGTGCGGAATGAACGAATGAACTTCGGCCCCGTTTTTGCGCAGAATCAGCGACAGCAATGCCGTCGCGGTCACGCCGTCGGTGTCGTAGTCGCCGTGTATAAGAATCGGTTCGCGATTTTTAACCGCGTCCCAAAGTCTTGCAGCCGCTTTTTTAATCCCTGGAAACCGGTAAGGATCACTAAGTTCGTTCAGCTTCGGAGTCAAAAAACTGTTAATTCCGCTCTCCTCGATCCCGCGGGATGCGAAATAGAGCGCGATCGGACGCGGAAACGAAAATTTCCGCATTATCGCGTCAACTGAATTTTCCAGATTTTGACAGGCTGATATCCATGTCTTTTTTCCCATTCAATGTCTCTTTTATGTTAAATATCATGTTATTACTTTAGCCCTGACCGGACATATCGCCAATGGGTTTCCCTGCTATTTCCCGTTTTTTTAATCGCTTTTTTTTATGATTCCGGCTTGAATTTAAAGATTTATATTGTAAAATAGATGCCTTGACATGAAAAAGGGTCATGATAGTGCCGACGTGGTGAAATTGGCATACGCGCTAGGTTCAGGTCCTAGTTCCTTCATCGGAGTGTGGGTTCGACTCCCACCGTCGGCACCATTTTTTATTTTGCGGTTTATTCAGAATCGCTGCGGGTTGAAAATTTGGCGGTTTTTTTCGATGCTTTCTTGAAATTCCGATAACCAAAGTTATTTTCTGAAACTTGCAGTTTTTGAATGTTATCGCGGGTATGGCATAACGGTTGTGCACCAGCCTTCCAAGCTGGTTATAGGGGTTCGACTCCCCTTACCCGCTCCAATGCTCAACTGGTGGGGTTCCCGAGTGGCTAAAGGGGGCAGACTGTAAATCTGCTGATTTTATCTTCGGTGGTTCGAATCCACCCCCCACCACCAACCTTTTTTAAGCTCAAAACATTCTGAAACAAGCCCTTCAAGCAATAATCCTGTTTTTCTTCTGATAGCCCGTTTTATGCCATGAAAAGTCGAATAACGTACCCAAATAGTACCCAAGTAGTTTGAGTTTAGATACGCATAGGACAACAATAACAACAAACCAGCTTTGGGGTACATTACCCGCTCCAGGATTAAAATCATTCCTTCCATGGTATAATTCGATTTACAGCAAAAACTCCTTTATTCTTTGATTGCATTGAGTCTTTTAACTTAAAATCTTCCAAAATCCAGGCATAATAACTGATGGCTATTTAAATGCCGCTGCATTGAATGCCAGTCCATATCTGCAAACTTACCCAATAAACTAACAACAGGAGGAATTGAATCATGCTTTTGATCAGTAAACACGAACTCGAAAAGGCGCTCACCGGGTTGAGTAAAGTTGCGCCGAGAAAAGCCTCGCTGCCGGTACTCGGCTGCGCCCGGCTGCAAACCATCGACCGGCAGACCATCAGCCTGACCGCCACTAACCTTGAAGAATCCTTGACCTGCCAGCTCAAGGTTTCCGATGCGCCGTATGGAATGGATACGCTGTTGCAACTCTCCGACGTGAAAAGCTTCATCAAGGGCGACAAACGGGCTCTGCTTAAAGTCGAACCGATAGCTGCTGGCGGCGTGACTATCAGCGAAGAGATCAGCGGCCAAACGCTTACACGGGAGTTCCCTGCGCCGGAAGCGAAAGACTTTCCGGTAATGCCGTCCTGTCCGGAACAGCTCTTTGATGTACCGGATGACTTCATCAGCACCCTGGCCAGGATCGCGCCGTCCATCTCTCCGGATGATACCCGGTCAGCATTGCACGGTATTCTGATGAGTCCGGAAGGACTGACCGCCACCAATGGCCGCCAGCTCTGCCATGTGCCATATCCGATGCCGCTCACTGAGGAATGTATTTTGCGGCTGCCGACCTGCCTGTTTCCGGCCAATATGCAAGGACCAACTAAAATCGGTATTGCCAAGACCCAAGACATTACCCGCGTGACGCTTGAATCCGGCAACTGGACTTGGACCGGCAGGAGTCCGTTTGGCAAATACCCCTGCTGGCAGCAGGTCGTACCGAAGTCCGAATATATTGACTGGAAGCTGGAACTGGATAAAGAAGGCATTCCACAGTTGAGCGCGATCTTGCAGCGGCAGCCGAATGATTATACTCATAAGCTGTTGACACTCGCCGTCAAAGGCGACAGTTTTGAACTGTCTACTGATAACGCCGCGCTGCCCATAGTGACCTGCCATATCAGCAGCCTGACTGGAACCCCGCCGAGAAGACCAGTCATCATTGACCGGGAAATCCTGCTCCGGGCATTATCACTCGGTCATAATGCTTTCGAACAGATGGAAGACCCGTTTACTCCGTTTATTGCCACCGGCGGTATGGGCAAACTGGTATTCATGCCGTGGAAGGAACGGAGCCAGTCAAATGCCACAACCCCATCAACGCCGGAACCAACCAAAACTAATGAACCCGACAACCAACATAAGGAAACTGAAACCATGAATCAGGAAAACAAAACCAATGCCGCCGCAAGTACCACGACAACCGAAACCGCCAAAGCTCCGGTTATTCCGGCAGCTCCGAACAACGGCTTCAAGGTCGTTCCCGCACCAGCCCCGACTGACAGTTACGATGAACTGCTGGAATGTTTGGAAGAACTGCGCGGCTCCATTCGGACTATTAACGAACACGCGGCGACTCTCTCTCGTAAAATCCGCGACCAGCAGGCCAGCTTCAAGCAACGCGAAAGGAACGTGAAAGTTGCCAGGGAAGCTATCGAAAAACTGAAAGTATCCGGGTTCTAATCGGATATCTCCAGCCGTAATGTTCCATAACCAATGAGCCTGTTTCTGGATAATACCAGGAGCGGGCTCGATTATTTTTAAGGAGGCAATCATGCCGACAGTCGTTTATATCCGTACTCCGGTTGGTAACGGCTGGAGCATCGTCAAAGTTATTAAAATCCCGCCAGCTAATGAAGCTGCGTAAAACCAGGAGAAGAATATCATGTTGAAACTTAATGCATCGTTTTCAAAGAAGGTTCCGGCTGAGGAGGAGTACAGTTCCCAAAGTTTTCATGCCTCCATTGAATGTGAGCTGCCGGACGGTCTGAGTGAAAATCAGCTCAAAGGCAAAATCCACGACACCTTTGAACTGGTCAGAGCTTCCGTCGAAGCGGAAATCGGCAGCGTCCAGTCGAACGGTTCCGAGAACAGGCAGCAGAGCGGTTCCAGCAGCAGGCAACCGAATGGTCATATCCGTTATCCGCAGAGCAAGCGTGGTTCTGACAAGAAGCAGGACAATCCACCGGCCAGCACCCGGCAGTTGAACTATCTGCTGGACCTAGCTCACAGCATGGGAATGAAGCCGAGAGAAATCATGGAACGCGCCGGAGTGGATGAACTGTCATCGCTCACCAAGTCGGAATGTTCCAGACTGCTTGACGAACTCAGCGGCAAGACCAAGGCCGCCGCATAATGGAGGTATAGCTATGCCGACAATACTGGAGTTGAGGGAAGAGCCGCACTGGTCTTATTCCGCACTGAATACGTATTTGATGTGTTCGCTGAAATATGCGTTTCAGTACGTCTATAAGGCAGAACAGGAACGGACATCTGCAAGCCTGCCGTTTGGCCGGGTATTCCATATCGCGGCCACCAGCCACGCCAGAAACGTAATGCTGGGCAAAAGGATGACGCTGCCGGAACTGCATGAGGTATTTGCCGAATGGTTCAAACTGGAATGCGCCGCTTGCAACAACTTGACGTTCAAGAATGGCGAAAGCATCAACAGCCTGACTGAACAGGCGCGTTTCATGCTGGACGCCTTGCTGGCGCGGTGGATCGACTGGGATAATATCGTATCGGTCGCTCATGCGTTCAGGGTGAACGTTCCCGGCCTCGACAAGCCATTAATCGGGGAGTACGATTTGCTCATAAAAGAAGGCGATGGCAGGACCATTGTGGACTGGAAAACATCTGCTTCGCGCTGGTCCGAAGGCAAAGCTGATAAAGACTTTCAGGCAACAGCGTTCTCCTATGCTTATCTGATGGAATCCGATCACGACACAATTCCGGCATTCCGGTTTGATGTCGTGACCAAAACCAAGAATCCAAGCTGTGACAACCACTATACACAGCGGACAAAGGACGATCTGCAACGGTTCGTCCGGATCGCCACGGCCATTGAACAGGCCGTAAAGCAGGGAGTATTCCTGCCAGCGGAAACCTCGTTCAGTTGCAGTGACTGTCAGTTCGCTGATGCCTGCAAGGAATGGCATCGTTCGGGTACAGCCAAACATGTCTGCATGGCTGCATAACCACTAACTTGAGGAGAAAAATTATGAATGGATTAATGTTACACTGCGGTTCAAAGTTTGTGGGCCGCGAAGAAATCGCCAGAGTACCGACCCCGGCAAGTACGGCTACCTGGCATCCGGTTCCGCACAGCGAAATTATTGGAATCGTATCTGATGCCGTCGAATCACGCGGCTGGACGATTACCAATGAACAGTACGGACTTGCCAGATCAGGAGCCAAATTGTTCGGGGTCATGCGGCTGGGTAATTCCAATCATCCCGAATGGAGCCGGGCGATTGGACTGCGCAACAGCCATGACATGACGATTGCGGTCGGCCTGGCAGCGGGATTGAACTGTTTTGTTTGCGATAATCTCGCCTTCGGAGGTTCTACTGTTATCAAGCGGCGTCATACCTCCGGCATCGACCTGATGTCGCTGGTATCAGGAGCGCTGGATACGTTAATGGATGCGTTCTTTACCCTGGAGCTGGAGGCGGACAATCTCAAGCTCTATGACGTTACCCATGACGCAGCCAGAATCGCCACGGTTCATGCAGCGGAACAAGGCGCAATCCCGTCATGCGATATTATCGAAGTCTTGAATGAGTTCGAGCATCCGAGGCATGAGGAGTTCGCAGCCCCAAGCCGCTGGAGTTTCCTGAATGCATTTACCGAGGTGTCCAAAAAATATTCACCGGCCAGAGCTGACGTGTGCCAGCGCAAGCTGACGCGGCTGTTCGGTCTGGACGGCCAGCCGTCAATACTCTGGGATGGACAAACCATAGACGCATAAACAACAAGGGCGCGGAGCGGGGTTGGTTAACACTGACACCTCTCTACCCGCTCCGCCCTTTCTTAAATTTAATTAAACTGAAGGAATGGAGACAGGATATGAAAAAATCTATTTATCAGTATTCGCTTAAACGCACAAAAGTAATGGAGTTTCGCGAGCATGAAAAACTCAACATGCCTAAAAATGTCTACAAATTCTTGAAGGCGATAAAGCTGGACGAAGAGGAGCAGGAGCACATGATTGTATTAATTCTCGATGCCGGAAGTAGAATCAAGGCATACTACACTGTCAGTATCGGGTTGATTGATAAAACTCAAATTCATGTTAGGGAACTTTACCGGAATTCTATCCTGTACGGGGCATCGAAAATCATATTGGCACACAACCACCCTTCCGGCTCAACCGAGCCATCGTCCGAAGACATCAAAATAACGAATGCCTTGGTGAAAGCCGGAAAAATCATCGACATTGAGATACTTGATCACATTATTATCGGCAACGGCTTTTACAGCTTTTGCGAAGCCGGGAAAATGGAGGCCGCGGATGATTGCAATGCATGAAAAAGTTCAACAAAAGCTACGTCCGCTCTTGCGGTAAAAGTATTCAGATCATAACAAAATAACATTATAAAGAAGGAATTATATCATGCCATTTATTTTATTATCAATCATTGCAGTCGCTGCGATTGTAGTCGCCGGGATGTCCGCTGTTCACGGTCCGGTTATAGTGACCGGTCCGGCGACCATTGCCCAGACCGCTGCCGTTGGCGGCTTGCCACTAACTGCTTGGATTATTGTATTTGCGGTCATCGGGCTTTGCGGCTGGTGGCTGTTCCGCAGGAGGAGATCATGAAAATAGTTTTACTATCGGTATTGACCATAATGCTGATGTTAACGATGGCGTCATGTGGCCGGGACGAGGCATACCGTCAGGGCGCGGCTGATGCTGTCCGGGGAATGCAGATACAAGCGGAGCAAAGCAAACAGCAACTCATGCAGCAGATCCAGCCGACATTGCTTACGGGGGTTATCTTTGTTTTACTGGTTACTTTCTTCGGCGACACCATCGTCGAAAGGTTAAAGGAGAGGGTGGTGGCGGCGCTGAGTATGGGGCCGATCAAACAGGCAATATTGCTGACATTGGGCTATTTATTTCTCTGCGCGGTATTGGCGATATGGAGCATGGCCCGCTGCGGAGCCGCATGGGCGCTGCCGGTTTTGCTATTGATGGCCGGCTCGACGGCAGTATTCTTCCGCGACTATCTGCCGGCACTGTTCAAGACGGCCCAAGAGCCGCGCCGCCTGGCATTGTCCAGAATAAAGCTCCTGATGTTTGCCGCCTGTGTCATCCTGGCGGTGCATGAACTGCTGGCTTCAGACGGCTGGCTAAAGCTGCTGGGATAAAAACATTTCAATAGAGGTGCATTACGATCTTAAAACTTAAGGGTGTTGGCAATCCTGACCTACAGCAATACGCGGATGTATCGAGACCGCGCATCCTGGAGGTCGGAAATTTTGCCAAAGCATCGCAAAAGACGCTGGAGTATATTCAAGAGTGGAATCTCGGCGGCGAAAATCTGGTCGCCGGGATTTTCGACAAGCGCAGAAAAGGCAGGCCGCTTGCGAACGTTTCCTACAATGGGAAAGTGTGGAATTGTTCCGATGAAAGGCTGTTGTATTCGCCGTCAGCGCATGAAACATGTCAGCAATAGAATTGACCAGCATGTTTCGGAACCGAGCATGGCCAGATTGGACTTTTTATCTTAGGGAAGATTTTCCCTAAGGTGAAGATCTTACCGCATGCGTATGTAATTTTTTTTAGATAATGCAGCAGATTCTGAGCTTCATCGCAATAAATGCATGCAAAGCCAACTCCATTAATTCCACGAATATCTGAAAGACATTCTCGTCATGCTCAATCCCCATTAATTCCTGAAGATGGCGGAGCTGTTGCTGCATAACTGGAAAGTAGCCGGGGAAAAGAAATAATTCAAGATTTCAAAATCTTGCGGCGTTTACTGTGTCATGGAGTCGTTGGAAGATTACTTTGAAAGATAACTTGTTAAGGATTTTTCTCAAGCTTTATAGAGAGATCTCCGGCATATTTGTTTCCGGCACAAGCATCTTTTGCAGAAGTAACTCAATGTAAAAGACCAGCACAAATAAAATTGTAAATCCAAGAACGACGATCCAGATGTCTTTTTCAAGATTGCGGTCTGCTCTGCGAACATATATCTGAGAGACACTAATGTTGTCGTCCAAATCAAAGCCGTTACTGAGCTGTGCTTCAACAGTGTTTTCAGGTTTGTTTGAAAATAACCGCTTGAAATCAGGATGAACCGGTTTACTCCCCAGGCAAATTCGAAATAAAGATATAAAGGCCTTCCGCCCCTTCAGTTTTGCAAATAATTTTCAGCTTTTTTCAAATTGATGCCCAGAAACTTCTCTTTTTTGAATTTTGTCCTTCTTTTCCCGATAAGCCAATACCCGAATATCGTGTAACAGTACCGCGACGAACACGATCATGATCGTGTCGAAGAAATAGATGCATCTGTGCTTGACCAGTACCCCAGCCAAGATAAGCACTCTTATTTTTTGATCTGTCAACAACGGCTTATAAATCACCAGTATAATTTCATGGTATTTTTGATTATCTATTGACAATTTTAAACTGCCGAGTTATTATAAATAAAAACAACCAGTTTGTTTTTTATGGTTGTGGATTTAACATTTACAGATATTTAGAAAAGGTAAAAATGATTGATGGCACCAACACTACAGTGGAATGGCAGAAACATACCGGAAATATTTTGATTCTGCCAGTCGGCGCCCTTGAACAACATGATGCTCATTTACCCTTAAACACCGACATCATTCATGCCGAATATTACAGTCGGATAATCGCGGATGAACTGGATGCGGCGCTCCTGCCTGTTCAAGCTGTCGCCACCAGTCTGGAACATTCCGGCTTCAGAGGCTCATTTTCATTAGGTCCGGAGACATTGATGCAAATCATTAGGGATATTGTCGATGAAGCGGAAAGACAGAACTTTAAAATTCTTATTGTTGTTAACGGACATGGCGGCAACCATTGCCTTGTACCGGTTTGCAGGGATATAAACAGGCTTGACCGCAAGCTGAAAATTTTGCTAATCAATCCCTATGAATTCTGGAATGGCATTTCTGACGTCTCTGGCATGATAGCATCCGATGTTCATGCCGGGAAAAATGAAACTTCAATCATGCTGCTGGAAAAACCTGAAACGGTTAGGAAGGTCAAGGGGAGTCCTGAATTTAATAATGACGGTATCCCATTGCGACAAAGTGACCTTACCACATTCGGAGCAGGACATTTCAACCCAGACGGAGCCATCGGTCATTATGAGTTGGCCTCAAAGGCAGAGGGCAAACGTCTGACAGAAAACACCAATCGAAATCTGATCGCATATATCAGAGACAGAATTGAACGGCTGCAAAACCAGCCTAGATTTGTCGGCAACGGCGGATTGGCAATTCGAAATATGATCAAAAAGGATATTCCTGTATTATTGGAACTGATTGAAATGGCGGACTGGAATCAAACTGCCACCGACTGGAAAACCTTCCTTAATTTTAGCGAAAAGGGCTGTTTTGTCATGGTTCATATGGGAATGCCTGTTGCATCCATTACTACCATCGGTTATGAAAATAAAGTGTCCTGGATCGGCATGTTATTAGTTAATAACTCTTTCAGGAAAATGGGTATTGCCTCTGAATTGATGAAACACGCGATGGAATTCCTACAGAACTGCGATTTTATAAAACTAGCTGCAACACCAGAGGGGAAAAAAGTATATGACAAACTCGGCTTTAAAGACGAATGTATGTTGACACGAATGATCAATAATTCAGTTAGAATCGCAAGCGCAAATTTGGACAACACATCGCCAGTTACAGCGGAAGATTTGCCTGAAATTATGGAAAAAGACAAATATGTCTTCGGCGCAGACCGGACAGATGTCCTGAAATATTATCTTTCCACGTTTCCTGATTTATGCTTTAAGTTCAGCAAAGACAATAAAATAACCGGCTATTCATTCGGACGCAGAGGCAAAAAATTCACTCAAATCGGCCCGTTGGTGGCAGATGACTGCATAACCGCGACTGAATTACTGCGTGAAATACTCCCTATTCTAAATGGTAAAACTGCGGTTATTGATGTGATTGATACAAATTTATCTTTCAACGACTGCCTGAACAATTTAGGTTTTACCAAGCAGCGCCCTTTTATAAGAATGTATAAAGGCGAACCCCGATGTTTTACCCGAGACGAGCAATACTTTGCCATTGCCGGGCCAGAATTAGGATAATTTTATAAAAATATTGAAACTCTATTTTGTTTTTGACAATAAACGCTTATCATCGCCCGCCAATCCCAAGAGTGGGTAAAGGATCGTGGATAAGCAAAGTCAGAAAAACTGTGCGCGAATACCTATTGTGTGTTCTCGCCTAGAAACGCAGTATCCACTATGTTGCAAGCCTTGGTCGGAAAAGGTAACTCATGCAAGTTGCAATAGTTATCAATATTGGGCGAGTTGTGTGCAATGAGGGAATGAGAGCGCTTGGGGAAAAAGCACCAGAGAATCCGAAGACTAGCTCTTATTTGACTCTATGCAAAAAAATATGTATTGTTCAATCATTGAGTTTAGATTAAATGAAATACTTGACTCATTTCATTCAATTCTAATGTCACCTATTTTTTCTTGAACAGAATTTTCTTGATTACCGGTTCGATGCCGTCGGCCATGCGGAAGAAACCGAAGTCGGTCGGATGGCAGTTATCAACGGTGCATTCCCAATAATCCTTGCCCAATAATTTCGAACCATCCAGGAAATAGATATTTTTATCGCCTTCTTTTTTCAGTTTTTTAACCAGTTTACACTGCATGGCTTTACATTTTTCACGGGTTTCTTTTCCGTCGTGTTTATCCCCGCAATCCAGAGCTTCCTGACCGAAGCGGTTTTTGGAAATCACCAGTATTGGAACCTTTTTATGGGTAGCACGGAGGATAGAGATAAATTCAGGAAGCGTATCTTCTAAATTTATACAGTTGGCTTCATAATCCAGTACCAACATGGCAGGTTTTTCAATCAGCGCGATATTGCGGGCAACGTCCGGCTCGCCTCTGCCGCTACCGGAAAACCCGAGATTGATGAACGGCATATTCAAGCGGCGGCTCAAAATGTTCGTTGAGCATGAGCCGGGACGCGAGGCGCATCCGCCCTGCGTGATAGATGTGCCGTAAAACACCACCGGTTTATTCGTCCGATATGCGGGAGGGGATTCAATCTTAGCGTCATTCTGCAAACCGATCATCACCTCATTCACCCCATTATATAGCGGAAAATTTATCGTGAAATTGCGCAGTTTCCGGACATTGCAGTTAAAAAGTTCATAATTGAATTCGGTTGCGTCGCACGGGAAGCGGGTAACTGAATAAAAAAATTCTTTGCCCGGTTCACCGACATAGAGGTCGAACCCGCTTATGCCGGTCTGCGCCATGTGATCCATTGCCCCGGCGTCGCGCAACTTGACTTTCAGACTGATTTTGCCGCTGTCAGTGCGGAATTTGATTTGTCCGCCAGCAGTACACCACGAAAGCCAGTCCACGCCTTTCGGTAGCGAAAATTCCGGTTTCACAGGGAAACGACGGTAAATCTTGTCTTGATCAAACCAGTAAAATCCGGACAATTTAAATGGTTTTGCATACGGCATGTGCCATAACAAACCATTTGCATCGGCCTTTTTTATTGCCATGTTCTTATCGAATTTACTGATATCCATTGCTTTGTTACTCTTCTTAACCATTATTGAAAACTCCTGAAAAAAGTCTTGTTAAAACAACCGGTTCCTGACGCTTTCAAACGTACTTTTGCAGCACTGGAAGTAGCATCCCCCGCAAGGATGGCGATGATTGAAAACAGCACAAGAAGTTCAATGAGCATAGATTTTTATTTTTTCATAACCATCAATTCCTTTCTTGTATTTGTAATGTTTTAAAAGACCATGACATGCGGCGAATGTTTGTTTGCCGAAAACTGCGGCGGCTTCCGTCAATCGTTCGCGAACCGGGATTCTCTGCGGACACTTCTTTTCACAGGCCCCGCAGTTTACACATGCGGAAGCAGTTTTTCCGGGAAGCCAACTGCAGCCGATGAACGCATATTTCTCATAGGCGACTTGTTTCATCCGATATACTTTATGGTATATCAGCGTTTCCAAGCAAGCCGGGATGTTGACTTCAAAGGGGCATGGCATACAGTAACTGCATCTGGTACAGTAGATGCCGGACAGGGAGTTGCATTCTTTCAGCAAATCATTAATCCTAGCCAGTTCGTACTGGCTCAATGGAGAACTTTGGCTGGCCGCCTTGACATTTTCATCCACCATCCGGTGAGTGCTCATGCCGGACAACGTACAGTCGACGTAAGGATTGCTCAGCACAAGATGCAAGGCCAGCTCAGGAGTGATGATGCGGTTGCCAATTGCTTTTTCAAAAACACTTCCGGCAAACGCCAGCCGTCCGCCGCCGATCGGCCCCATAATCATAACCTCCATCCCTTTTTCCGAAGCATATTTGAATGACGGGTCGTGATGGCGGTCAAGCAGGTTGTACTGGCACAACACCGAAGCAAAAGCTCCGGGGTCAATAATCGGCAGCATTTCTTCGGGTTTGTCATGAAAGGAGAAAGACAAGAAGCGGATCAAGCCCTGCTCTTTGGCTTTCATTGCCTCTTCAATCAGGCCTAATTTCAATATTTTATTCTTGAAATTATCAGCATTGGTGGCATGAAAATGATAGAAATCAATGTGGCTGACAGCCAGTTTGCGCAACTGCTCTTCCAGAAAACGGCGAAAATCTCCGCGTTCATTAGTAAGCCCCAATGGCAGTTTGGTTGAAAGATATACCTTGTCACGCCAGCCGTGTTTCAGCGCCCGCCCCACTGCGCTCTCACTCTGCCCGTCGCAATAGCCGTAGGCCGTGTCAACATAATTTATGCCCTGTTCAAAGCCATGGGACAACACATCCACGGCATCATCCATAGCGAAGCAGGCGGCTCCATTGTTGTCCGGCTTCATTGGCAGCCGCATCGCGCCGAATCCCAACGCAGAAATTTCAATTCCAGTATTGCCTAATTTACGATATTGCATTTCTTCACATTATTCCATTATCATCCCATAATTGTTTTAAACTATATTTTATTGGGCATTTTCTTGCTCAAGTCGATTCATTTTTCCAACTACCTCATTTGGGATTTTTTACGCTCTTATGCTTTGTTTAATTTTTTCAAACCATTTTTTAGCATCATGGTTCAGTTCCTTGCCATTAAAGTTTTACAACAACTTGATTCAAGGTTTCCTTTGACAACATTTTAGGATCTGGCTCCGCCCCTATTCCGGGCATATTCCTTGCCCTGAACATAGAAGGTGCGGAATGAACTGTTTCCGGAGCAGACAAGTCTTTTTTGTAAAATCTGCTGGTCGGGAAAACATCACAGGGATATTTGATATTCGGCAATGTCGCCAGCGCAATACAATGATTGCCGCCTACCGCTGATTCCAGCATGCCGCCTATCCAGCATGGGATGTCGGCTGCCGCCGCGATATCATGGATTTCCAGTGCATGGGTAATACCGCCGACTCTGCCGGGTTTAATATTAATCAAGCCACAGGCTTTCATTTGAATGGCTTTTCTGGCTTTTGCCGGGGAAGTTATGCTTTCATCGAGGCATATAGGGGTTTTTAACTGGGCTTGGAGCGTGGCATGATCGATCAGATCGTCGCTCATCAGCGGCTGTTCGATCATTGCAAGGTTGTATTTATCAAGTTGCTTGAACATCTCAACATCCGCAAGCGTATAGGCACTGTTGCAGTCCACATGAATCACCAAGTCGGGAAAAGTTTTTCTGACGGCATCGATCATCTCCAATTCCCATCCCAAACGATACTTCAGCTTGACCCGTTTATATCCTTCTGCAACTGCTTTTTTAACGGTTTCAATCAGCAGATTAATGCTTTCCATTATGCCGAAATCCGCTCCGGCTTCCACATCTGGGCTTTTACCGCCGATGACCTGCCATAAAGGCTTACCCTGCATCTTCGCGTAAAGGTCCCACCATGCAAGGTCAAAACCTGCTTTAGCGAAATAGTTTCCTTTAATCCAGGCCAGTTCCTGCTGTAACTGCCGTCCGGAAATAATGTCTTTGCCAAGCAACGACCGGGAAATGAGTTTTTGCGAAACAATAAACTGTCCTTCCGCAAACTCCGCAGAATATGCTGGGTATTGCCATGATGCGGCCTCCCCCCATCCGTAATAATCTCCCGAAACTAGTTTCACCAATACTGATTCAATGGTGTTATCGTTGCCGAACGCTGTTCGGAAAGGATAAACCAAAGGCATCGCGACATGATAGATTTCAACAGTATCGATTTTCATATCTCTCCTTTATTTAGTGCCCCTATGGGATGGTTGTGACATTATTCCTTTAATTTGTTTTATTCATGTTTACATTTATTCTTATATTACAAAATCCCAGTAGCTTTCAATATTTGAAGATTTCATCATCCCAATATCTATAATTTTTGACGATTTTTGCTTTGTCTTGAACTTACGATTATTGAATTTCCCGTATCCTATTTTGGGTTTTATATAAATTTGAATCGGTACAAATCCCGGCAAATAACACTAATCCTGGGCGAAACGCATTCGCGGCCTGCTGTCCCACAGCAAGCAAGAACGCTGAACATATCCAGGCAACTCCAAAGTATGCAGCGCAATACGATAAACAATTTGGCAAAGGAATGATCCCACTTGTTTTGCCATGCGGTAAAGCGCAACAGAATATAAGTCAACAACGCCGTCCATATCTGCAAGCGTACCCCATTTTATTGTATTCCATGAAGTCGGCAAGCTGCAATGTCTGCTTGATCTCCTTGAAAAACATTTCGACTGCCCAACGGGCCTTGTAAAGATCGCAAATGGAAGAGGCCTCCCATGTAAAATTATCAGTAATGAAAGTCATTTTTACCATCTATTTCAACCATAGCTTAGACCAATCGTATTTCCACCGGATAACATTTCGATGTATTTACTCCAGCCTCTTTTAGCAGGATTCAAAGTGTTAGTATGGAATTTGCGCGAATACATGTGCCAGCATGCAACTCGAAACCCTCGAATTTAAAATGCAACACAGGATAATACAGCGTTCTGACTGGCTGCGATAGTTATTAATGTATCGCCGACGCAGGCAAGCATCCTGGCAATAACAGTTTTCAACAGCATTTCCATAATTCAAAATTCATATAGTTCTTTAAGTCTGTTTCGAGTATATGCCACCGGGAAAACATGCAAAGCGGGGGACGCTCTACATTTTGTTTTCCCTAGCGGCTCATTTAACACAACCATATATGTCCGTTAATTATTTTTCCCTCAATTTTATGTCGTCAATATCCGCACTGCCAGTGCGAATCAGAAACGCTTTAACACTATTTAATGTTACGCCGGGCTGCGCCTCCTTTAAGTCGGCATTCAGATCACGGACAATGGTCTGCCATTGTCCATTTGTAGTGTTGGAGCCAAGACCATGCCAGATGTAATTGCCGGTTCCCAGCGTATCATAGCCAGCGCTGGTGTATGTAAGATATATGTCTCCGGCTGAAGTGTTTACCAGTGCGAATATATAGTAACTGACCGATGTTTTCATGCTCCATTCCAGCGTAAACTGAGAGGTATTGTTCCAATTTGCGCCAGCATCGGTTTGTTTTATGAATCCGGTATTTGACTGGTTCCCGGTTAACCTGATGATCTTACCCCCGCGACTGGAATCATCAACATTTGTTATTGTTCCAGTCGTATTAGAGTCATAAATGCTCCAGCCTGCAGTATTGCCGTTTTCGGCATCCTCGTAAACCGTATCCTGCTGCCGCAGCAGGATATCATCAATATAACCGCTACCGCGAATCAGAAAAGAGGTTACACTGTTCAACGTGACTGTCGGCTGATATTTTGCCAAATCAGCTTTAAGGTCTCTGGTAATGGTATGCCATTTGCCGTTTACCGCTCCCGCTCCAAGATTGTAAGAAACATACTGTCCTGTTCCGCCTTCAGTAACGGCATTGCTGTAATACGCGAGATATTTTGTCCCGGCTGAAGTATCAAGTCTAAGATAGACAATAATTGGCGCGGAATATTTCATTTTCCACTCCACCGCAAACTGGGCACTGTTATTCCAGACGATGCCGACATCAGTAAGTTTCTGGAACCCTGTGCTTGTTCCATTGCCGGCCAACTGTATGACTCGTCCGGCGCGTTCAGCGTCATAAACATTACTGATCGTTCCAGTGTTATCATATACGCTCCAACCTGCAGTATTGCCGTTTTCCGCATCTTCATATACGGTTCCGGGAAGCGACTGCGACGATTTCAATAAAATTGTGCCGCGATGAGACGGCAGGCTGATGCTGGTAACATTCGCAATCGTTGACGGATCATTTTCAAAATTGTCATGATTCAACTGTTTACACGTTTCTTTGAGTCCAACCGATGTCACGTCATTAGCAGTAGGATTGACATACACATAACCGTTGGTAAACTCCCGCATATATATATTGTTGCCGGAAATCACTTTAATCTGATATGGACCGGCAGCCCTGCCCAAATTCAGCTTACTGTTATCAAACTCATCATACCAGGACAATAAGCTATAATTGTCAGACTCGGGAAACGCAAAATAGCTATTGTCATTAATTTCATTCTTCCCAAGCTGATATGAGCATAATGCATACCAGAGAGCATCATAATAAGTAACCGGCTTTCCATAATTATCCGTACCGCTGCCGCCGGAAGCCAGCTTGCAATGGCTGACATGAGCAATCTTGTAATTATGTACCGCACCCAGCACGTCAACCTGACGTTTCCAGTCAGCTTCTGGGTAGAATTGAGCATCTGAAGATGCCCAGCCAACAACAAAAGCTCCTTCCTCCATTGCCGCGTCAGGCGGATTGGCAATACTGTCAAGTGCTATAAATGCGTTGTAGCCATCAGCCGTCCTGCTAAATCCGCGATTGCAAAAAGTCTTCTGTCCGACTGCATGCAATGCCGACGTTGTTACATTAATAAAGCCATGCATGGCGCTTATCCATGATGCATTTGTAGGATACGTGGCAGGATTGCCGCTCCCCAGCGTCCACAAAGTAATGCAATTATCCAAAAAGATGCCGTCTGCAACCCATGTTTGATTTACGACGTCATTGATAGCCGCCTGCAGCCAGTAATTCTGATAGGCGGCGAGACCGATATCCATTCTCCAGCTATTCGTAAAACTTGTGTTATATATACGGCTGTTGTTGGAATCCAGCAGGAAAAATTCCGGATGATCCTGGTTTACATTGGTTCCTGGACCGCCCTCAGAAGCACGCCTGTTATTCCAGCGGCCCAGATTATCGAGATACTCAAGAGTAACAGTATCGTAATTGTCATTGATTTCACTGCCTAACTCATACAGGTAAATTTTAATGCCAGGATTGATACCCTTGAGTGTCACCCATGTGTTCCCGTTGATATCATTCCAATAACAACGTTTTAGAACAGCTAAATCGTGTTTGGCTATTGTCTTTTCATCGCCAGCGGCAAGCGAATAGCTAAAGTGCACCACACAGGTGCGGATGAACTTAAAATCATCGGCCCGGCATGCAAAACTCATCAGGCATAATCCCAAAACTAAGATTGGCAGCCATTCAAAATGAAATACCCGTTGGTTGATAATCTTCAGCATGATGTTTTCCTCCCTCTCTTGTTTTTAGTTTTTATTAGTACAACGTGCTATTCCTGATTGTGGTATTAAAGCAGAAACAGTCAGGAATCCATAATTAAATACCCCCTCCTTTCTGGTTAGATTTATAAAATAACCAGTAATATGCAAGAACTGATTCCATAAGTATATTTTAATCTTAATAGCGTAAACGTAAACTAGTTCTATAAATGTATAGTTTAAAAATATCTTTTCTTTTTCAGCAAGCAATTTGTAATATCACGCCGGCAAGGTATAAAAACGGTGTCACAGTCGTTTATTCAATCACTGGCGCCGATTGTTTCCGTCTGCCTGCAGCGAGTCTACAAGGCACAATCAGTACTGCCGGAAACACAGACGATAACAACTTTCAACAACTGCGTTTTCCGCCCGTAAATTTCACATAGTCTACCAAATCTATTTTGCGTCCGCATCCGGGAAAATATTCAGGACAGACTTCACTCAACATCTTGTGTTCCATAACGGCTTGTTCGATATAATCATTCATCCCCTTGACTGCCATGGTCTGTGAATTATCCGCGGTCTCCTCAAAAAGACAATCCGGATTAATTGGAACAATCATGGATGAATCATGCACCCCGTTGACAAGCAAAGTATGAACACGGGCGAGTTCCAGACTGCAAATAAAGCGGTCGTGCCCTTCAGCCCTGGCAATGATTGCATCCAGCAACTGCTCACGGACAATATCCCGGTCGAATTCCATTTCAGTCCTTCCTGAATTATTTTCAACGGCAACCATATCGCGGGTTATAATAATAGAACCCTGGGTGCCATTGACGGTGATTGTATCCGGCAGTTCGTGGGCCGAGGCATGGGAAACGCAAAAGTGCAAAGCAATATTTTCTGTGCTTTCAGCCATGATTGAAGCGGTATCCGCCGATTCGATCCGGTTTGCCCGGTACAGTTCGGCTGTGATTGACCGCAGAGTCAAAGCGCGTTCCGGGGTACTGCCTCCGAGAAAACATGCCATCATCAGATGATGGGCCATCGCATTGTTAAACGGACTGTCCAGTACCCAGTCATTCCCGCATTGCAGCCGGCCGGCCCAGTTGTTCCTGGTATAGTATTTCAAATTTCTGGGCCACACACTCTTGAAGCTGATGCTCCGGACATCACCGATTAATCCGCCGCACAATGCCCTTTTCAAGTTCATTATTTCCGGACGGTACAACTGCTGAAACGCCACTGCCGTAAAACGTTTATACTGCTTTTCCGCCGCCTGCATGCAGGCAATATCCTGAACTGTCGGCGCCGCAGGCTTCTCGATCAGCACATTGGCTCCGGATCGCATAGCGGCGATCGCCATCGGGGTGTGCATAGCAATCCCGGTCGGAATGCAGCACAAGTCAATTCTGCCTGTATGCTTTTCCAGCATTTCGCGGTAATCAGAGAACAGTTCCACGCCGAGCTCCCGCAAAACCGCGCACCGTTCCGCCTCCTGCTCCTGGTTAATAACCGTAGCCGCAGCGAATTTCAACCGTCTGCCACGATGTTCCCGCAATAAATCATTGCAGTGAACCGAGCCGAATCCGGATATCCCTATCAATGCCGCATTAATCATCAAAATTCTTTCCTTAATGCTTATTTATTCCAAAACCGGATCTGACGATAAAGCAATCGTGTCAAGCAGCATAGTCTTGCGAGGATATATTTTTATTAAATGCTTTCCCGGCGTCAGACTTAATGCCGTGCCTGGCTCTTTTTTATTATTTGGAAAACGCACTGGAGCCCATACCCAGCATGGCGCGTTTTCAAAGAAAATCTTCTGCGGAGTTTCGCCGTCTACTGCAATGTAACACGAATTATGCTCCACGCCGGGAGCTGCGGGAGATTTTACCCGCAAAAACGTATAATATATGCCTGCACAGGGAATTTCTACCGCAAATTCAACAGCCTTTTTATCCGGGGCATCCCAACTGGCTTTATCGAAGTTATAATACCTGCCGGATGTACATTTCGGATCGTTTCCTGTAGTGAAATCAGCCGCATCCACCACTTTAACAACCGCACGCGGAGCATCACTGACCGCAGTGGCATAAACGGTCACCGGAATTGAAAAACCATCTTCCATACGGGCAAGAAACAGACCTTTCTGCAAACCGGCCTTTTTAATTTTAGCAGGGATCGTGCTCACAGTAAACCGTACTGGCTCTCCAGCCTTGAAAACTCCGGCGGACGGCTCCACAGTAACCCAGTCGAAAGACTGATTCTTTACTATCTTGAACCCACCGGTCCAATTGGAACCGGGATTGACGGTAACATTAACAGTGTCAGAAGCTGACGTTTTATCTTTCAGGTTGACTTTCAGATTAAGCTGGCCTTTGTCACAGGTCACCGGAATCGGGCGGTAAGGCAGTATGCCTGCTTTACCGTATTCAAATGCGCCGATATCAGCTCTGCCGTCTGTACCTGGAGCAAAATTCGGTATCGCCACACCCTCGCCGACGCCGCGACTGCCGGCTGACAAATTGAAATCCGCATTCTCCGGATTTTTAAATTTCGGCAGTGCCGTCACCCCGTGTTTCTCCATACCCGGAGCGGCTTTACAATAGTAATTGTCCAGCCGGGCCTGATTGCACATCAAGTCATAGTCAAAATCGCACAACGGATTCATAGTACCGTCATAGACCGGAAGCTGGCGGCAGGCCAGCAGATTATTCCGGCTGTAACCATTAAACTGTCCCTGGTTTTTATCATTGCCATACCCGACGGAAGCAATCCCCTGCCCATTAGTGTATGCGGTATTATTGAAAAAGAATGTTGTCCCGAAGGTATAAGTGGATCCGCCGCCGTTCTTAAACACGGAACCGGCCGCATTGGTTACATCGCCTTCGTTTACGAAAAGATTGTTATATACATACGACGGACCAAGCATATTCGGGGCCAGACTGATGCCGCACAGAAAGCCTTCCACTTTATTCTTAAAGAAACGGCGGTTCATCTGTCCGCCGTCAAATTCCAGGCCGTCATCATTGCCGAATGCCAGCATATTGCCGTAAACCTCAGCATCACGGAAGAATCCACCAGTCTTGGAGCCGTTATCATAGCCGCTGACGGCATCATTCCAGCGATGTTCATCGCTGCCGATAAAGTCATTATAACGAATTACCGTGCTTCCAGTGGAAATAATGCCTAAAGCCTGCGCACCCTCCGGATGATAATAGAACCATGAATTGGCCGTTCCTCTCGGATCATGAACGTAACATCTTTCAACTAATACATTTCCGCTGATATAGATATTAATCCCATTATCGAAATCTATTTCACTGCCATTTGCATCGTAATACACGCCTTTTTTAGCGAAGTCCTGCCTGCCGGTACGTCCCCATCCGCTCACGTCGCAATTAACAACCCGGATATTCTTTGAGCGTAAGATATCAATTCCATAAAGTCTGCCGCCGGTTACACTCAGTCCTTCCAGCAATAAATATGAGCAACGTTTGATTTGAACAGCGGCTTCCTCGATTGCGCCGCCGTCGATCACGGTTCCGGGGTCAACAACATACTTTATCCAGCCGTCAGGAGAACCATGTATTTCTGTAAGGACGACCGGTCCCGCCTTGAGTTCTTTTGTGATATTCACAACTTTTTTCACCGGCACATTCCCGCTCCAGGTCTTGAACTCAGATTTAAGCGTATTCAGGAGTTTGCTGTTCGAATCCAGCAATTCGGCTTTTACCTCATACTCAGTATTCTCATCCAAATTGACTATACTGCCTCTGAACATATGATCAACTATTGGAAGAAATTTAGCAAGTGCATCAGTTTTCACATTCAACGGCGGCAGCGCATCCTCCCATTTGGAGCTTCCTTTGCGGCGATATGCCAGATTACATTTGCTGTAATCGCCGTCGCCATATTTAATATAGATGCCACACCCTGCAAAGAGCGGAACCGCAGATAGTTCAGGAGAAAAGTTTTTCACGGAGTTTTTAGTTTGAGTAGTAGTTGCATTAGAGGCAATAACCAATCGAGGATCGGCAAACCAGGCAGATTCGCCCAGCGCGTCAGTGGTCTGAAAGAAACGCAGTAAAGCAGAAACCTTCTCCGCATTTCCGGATTGAAAGTCCAACTGGATTGACTCCCAGTTGTCGTCAAAATTGTCTTCGCTTTTAAATCGCTTGATTTCCTTTCCCTGCGCATCCAGCAGTTTTATCATCAAAAAAACTAATTTTGGCGAAGAGCCTTTCACCTGGCAACTGAATGAATATGCGGTATTCTTTTTGATTGAAATATCCTGCTGAATCGAGCCCCATTCACTTTTGTTTCTGATATCAACCCTTATACTAGTACTGCCATCGCCGGGTTTAACGCCATGATCAATCGCGATCGGGTTCGTCAAAGGCGAAAACCAGCCCTGCGGGTTGCCTCGCACATCAAGCAAGGAGAATCCCTTCAGCAGATTCGCCGCGGAATCCTGCGCATTCATATTCAAACCGCAGATTGCCGCCAGAGCCGCAAGCCCGGACATCATCATTTTTGTAATACACATATTTAATCAGTTTTCCTTACTTTATGCAATTCTCATAAATAACAAGTCATTGTTTTAAATACTCTGCCAGAGGATGTTTGGCTGCGGCAAAACCCTTAGCAATAAATTCAGCCAGCACCAGAGCGCCCTTTTCTGAAAAATGCGTACGGTCATTCTTGATGCCGCAGAATACCGGATCAATATTTTCAGGTCCGGTTTTCTCCATATATTCGCCGCTCGCAGCGTAAAGGTCAATTAATGTGACATTGCTCTCTTTGGCAACTTTCCTCATCGCCTCCACATAAGGCAACAACTCCTGGCTCATTTTACCGTCTTTCCTGAAGATGCCACGGTGCACTGGCGTAACCAGGACTACATTCGCGCCTCTGCCCTTGACTTCAGCAATGAACTTCTTCAAGTTATCCTGGTAATCGGTACCGGCATCGGTGGACTTCGGTTCGCTTTTACTGTGGGAATCATTGTGTCCAAATTGGCACATCACATAATCCCCGGGTTTCAATTGCGCCAGCAATTTGTCCCAGCATCCGAGAGTACGGAATGTCTTAGTACTGGTTCCGCTGACTGCCAGATTGGTAATGGTGACATTTTTATTAAAGAACTGATCAAGCATCTGCCCCCAGCCGCGCTGTGGCGCTTCCGGCTTCCAATTACACACCGTTGAATCCCCGGCCAGAAATATTCTGACTCCAGCCTGTGCGGCTTGCGCTGAAATTGGTAAAGTCTGCACGAAGACACACAACGCCGCTATTGCAGCAAAAAATACAATTCTCATGTTATTCCTCATCATTTTGCAGTGGCCTCTTGGGGCTTATTCTCTTCAACCAGTTTCGGCAATGCAAACCACAGCGTCTGCCCGGCCGTCTGAGTATAGCGCAGCATTACCAGAATCGTATCGGAGCTTTCCGTGGAAAAACTTGCTTTAAGCATCTCCCATTCGGCACCGCCATTCGCCGCGCTGGTTATCCGCTTAATCTCTCCACCTTTGGTGTCTAACAGCTTAACCATTAAAACGCCGATTCCGGGAGATGCTTTCACAATGCAACTGAAAGTGTAATTCGTCTGCGGTTTGACCTTCACCATTTGCGTAACATCGCCAAGGAATTTTCCTTCTTTAGCAACCGCAACTTTCAAACTTTGTTCACAGCCATCCGGCTTTACCGCCGGGTCAAGACTGAATCCGGACACAGATGCGGACCATCCTTCAGGATTGCCTTTTTCGTTCAGCGTCGAGAACACTGCATTACTAAGCAGATTGCATGCAGAATCCTGCGCCGATACGTTCAGTCCGGCGAATATCATGACAACCGCAACAGAAAACATTGAACATTTTAATATCTTCATTTTAATCCTTCTAGTTACATCTTAATTTGTTTGCACAATGCAAACTTAACCTATAAATAATCAGCCAATTGAAATTCAAGATGATTTATCAGTATGCTTATACACATAAAGTGAATAACCTCTAGTGCTTGTCCATGCTATAAGCGGAAGCCGGATCCAGCCAGTATTGTGTTAGATACGGCGCTTTAAAATATTTTACATGACCGTCACAGAAAAGAGCATTGGTGCCTTTGGCATGTAATGAATATACATTTCCCGGAGGTGACAGTTGACTAAGCGGATCATTGCTTGGATTCGAGTATAAATGGATAGTATAATTCTTATTCAAAGCCCCGGCAGCATCCGTAGTAACACAGTCAGTGACCACCGGAGTTGCTGAAAGCTTCTTCACGGTCCGGCTGATAAAGCCGAATGTACGCAATGGATAGGACGTATTTGTGATTCCAAAACTAACCACACTGGTATTAGCACCGTAAGTATTATAATAATTTATATTTTTCCCAGTATACGGGTTTTGATAGTTCTTCATCCATTGCACTGTCGCAGACGAGCAAACAAAAACGCCCTTCTGAGCATTAGTTTCTGGCAGATATTTCAGTTGCTGGAGCGTGATGAACCATGATGTGCTGTCTGATGCCGCAGTAGTCAACGGTACAAAATAGTCTCTATAATCATTGCCATAACTGATAAAGCCAAGTCCAATCTGCTTAAGATTTGATGCACAACTGGATTGTCTTGCCGTATCACGCGCCTTTGCCAACGCCGGCAGCAGCATTGATGCCAGAATTGCGATGATAGCTATCACTACCAAGAGTTCTATGAGCGTGAAGAGACTGATTTCCGGATTGGTCTCAAGCTGACCATGTTTACGAACATTAAACCAAGCATACTTCTTCATTTTTCCGAACCTCCTTGTTTTTAATTAAGGTATTTTTTTTGGGAACTTGTTTGATCTGTAAAAACAATCTTATCGCCTGGGCGAGAACCCCGGTAGCTTGTGCCAGATCCAGATTATCGCGCCATATGCGAATGATTCCTTCCTCTATCATTGACGACAATTCCGGAGAATTGATGTTGTATTGAGCACTAATTTTATTGGTCTCCGAGAGAAACAGCATATCCCGCGACGATTCGGTGTCAATACTTTTGAATGCCGAAGATTTTCTGATCGGAATCCCGTATTTCTCCATGCCGATAAAATCCTGAGCTTCTTCAGAAAGCATGAACCGGACAAACTTTTCCACGAGCGCCAGGTCGGTACAGCTCTTTCTGACGCAAATCAAATCGGTTGCCTGGGCAGTGATGTCCGCGCCTCCTTCTATCACCGGCAGCGGCACGGTCTGCCAGTCATCAAAACCAGCATGCCTGAAATCCGTAAGAGCTTCACGCACCGATACCATGAACGCCAGTTTTCCTGCGGTAAATTGTTCTATATAATCAAAATTATCTCCGAGGCTGACTACTTCATCGTAGGAAATATTCAATTCATGCAGCAGTTCGGTATAAAGCTGCAAGCCATAGCGGGTCTGTGGATGATCAATCGCCACCGGATCGGATGGAGAAGACGAAATCAAGCACCCACCTGCACGGAATATGAAATTTATCCAAAGAAACATTCCAGTGCCCCAGTTAAAAATTTCAGTTCCGTGAATATTCCGCGCACGCATTTTCCGCACGCTTTGTATGAATTCTTCCCATGTCCATCCAAGGCGTGGCTCGGAGCAACCATATTTTTTCAACAGTTTAGGATTATAAAACATTACGCGCGGCGAAAAGATGAACGGAATCCCCACCAGTTTGCGGTCAACATAAAAATTCTTGAAGGGATGACTGAAAAACAGCGATTTATCGGGATATATACGGTCCAGAACCGGTTGCAGATCCAAATAGTTATTGCGATTATTCTGTACATCTATGGTTGTGCGCAATTCAAAAACGCTTTGCGGAAATTTCCTGCACAGTCTCAACTGCGGAATGCGAT
This sequence comes from Victivallaceae bacterium, assembly GCA_041665605.1. Taxonomy (GTDB): domain Bacteria; phylum Verrucomicrobiota; class Lentisphaeria; order Victivallales; family Victivallaceae; genus CAIPAT01. The sequence continues at coordinate 51,292 of JBAYIO010000019.1, forward strand.
CAGCCAGCAATTCCTCAAAACAGTCCGCCCACGGCAGATTTTTCTTATACAATGTGAAATTAGTCTGCAAAATGCGAGTATTCCAATTCCGCTGAACAAAAGTGCCCTGCCGTGGAATTGTTTCCAGAATACCATCCTGGACAAGCTTATCCAATGCCTGTTGAATTTTGACAAATGAAACTTTAATGGAGGAGGCAATGACGCGGGCGCCGGGAAGTTTATCTCCGCCTTTCAATTTGCCGCTTTCCAGAAGATCAAGAATATAATTTCTGGTAGATGTAATTTTATTTTCCATAACAGACGTGCTCTCCGTATTTATATTTCTGAAATAGATTATAACACATTCCAATGGCTATGTCAATAGTTATTGTTTAAAATAATCAAATAAATCCCGCCCATCCTATCCCCGAGGCAAGCCTCGGGGTATTACGGACGGACTTCCACGCCCTGCGGGCTGGCCGGAGATTAGAAAACAAGAAACTAATACAAAAAGCAAAATCAAAGCCGACCCAAAGGGCGGGTGATTTACCCAATGAAGATTAAAAAAAATCGTGACTATGTCACTAAGCAATGACCTGATGTAATACAGGTTACGAAAATCATTGATTCCGAACAAGTTTCTCTCCGTGTCTTTCTTCTTTGAAGGCGTTACCATTCTTATTTGCAACCGTCATTTCCGGTCAAAAGAAAGTCCGGATTGGAGCTGGAACGATTCAGGTTTGCCAGAATCAATTACGCGGGCGCTGATTCAGGCTTACACGCTGAAACCGCCATGCTATCAGACTTTCATGGCACAATTGCTGCATGTCCTGTATCATTTTCCCCGCAATGCGACAACCGGAATCGGCGGTTTTAAACAGTTGCTGAAATTGTTTCCGGCGCTGGAAATGATCTAGCAGCGGCTGGAGTATCCGGATTTGAAACAGTCCTACTTGGCGCAAAAACTCCGGATCAGTGAAGTCTATCTGCGAAAAATGTTTAACAGCCTTTTCAACGAAAGTACGGTAAAATGCATCAATCACCGCAAAATTTACCGGGCATGCAAACTGCTGCTGGAATCAGATCTGCCGGCAAAAGCCCGGCGGGATAATCCGGCTTCCGGGATTTGCAGTTCTTCTACCGGATGTTTGTCCGGACAACCGGCCCCCCTGCCCGCTTCCGAAATATGCCTGATTTTTAAAACTATTTACTTGCGAACCAGCGCTCTGTCACCCAATAGGCGAGATACGGCTTGGGTCAGTTTCTTATACTGGGATTGCCAAGAGAGCGGGCGAATTCGGTTGGAGTCATTCCGGAAACTTTCTTGAATGCGACACAGAAATGCGGCAGGGAACTGTAGCCTACCTTTGCCGCAATATCGGAAATGTTGTCGGTGGATTCACGCAGTAATCGCTGAGCGGTTTCCATTCTGATCTCACGCAGATGATGGCGGAAATTATGTCCGGTCTCTCTTTGCATCAGGTTGCGCAGATAAGAGGTGCTGACTCCGGAGTGCTTGCTGACGGATTCCGCCATAATGTCGCGCATGTAGTTGTTCCTGATGAAATTCAACGCCCTTGAAATGATTGCTGTCCGGTGGTTCAGATTATTTTCTCCGGTTATTTGTACTGTGCTCTGTTCAAAACAGCTTTCGCTGAGGCGGCGCTGGATCAATAACAGCAACTGATTAAGCATGATGACGATCAGTTCAAGGTTGAAGCGGTTTTCGGTCAGGTATTCATTTTTCAGTTTCAACATGATTGCCCTTTCCTCATGGTTAAAGAAGATGGGTTTGCAGGCAATAGAACTGTCAAATTTTCCATAAAAAATAATATTCAAAAAATCGAACGGTTTGCCATTGGCACCGTGAAACTGGTGTGCCTGCATGGCGGGAATAAGAACGCAATCGCCTGGATTCAGCATAATAGTTTTCTGGCGTATGGTCAACTCCACTACTCCGTAATCAACAAAGATAATTTCGCATTCTTTATGGATATGTTTATTAAGGTTGAATCCGCGCCCTTTGGCTTTGTGCAGGACATAGTTTGTGTTTTTTACAGGCAGCACATCCAGCAGATTTTCAATATTATTTTTCATGAACGTTACAATATAGTCATCCGGAGGCCATGTCAAATAATCACTAAGCAAAATAATTTAATCATTTAAGGAGTTGCCGGATTGGCGGAATGACGTTATAATTATTGGTATGTTTTACAAATCGAATCCGTCCCAGGGGATATTAAAAACTTGAAAAGTTGACGTATTCGATCTACGCTATTTTAATTACAAAAAGGAGCAACTTATGAGTCCGCCGAAGCATAAAATGAGTGTGTTGGCGCAAATGTTCAAATTGATTCTGCGGAATTCAAGTCCGAAACTGGTGAATAAGCATGGCGCGGACAAACAATCACGTTCTTTCAACCTGATCGGTATAAAAAACCGTCAATATTTAGAAATTATGGGATAATAATGGAATGTTTTCATGTTTCGCTATAGATAAAGAGCTGTTCCAAAATAACCTTTACAAGTTTATTTCTTAACAGCACCTAAGAAACATAGGAGCCAAAAAGGTTAACTGCAAGATGAGGTAATAATGAAAATAGACATTCATACACACATTAACAGTACGGATACTGAAGAAGTTAAGAAATTTGTGAAAGCTTGCGAAAAGTTTGAGACAATCGCCTGTGTCTGCTCGGCAGTACCGCATACTGATCACGAGTTCCCGGAAAATGCTGCAACACTTAAAGTTGCTAAACAATATCCTGAAATTTTGATTCCTTTTGCTTTTATTGATTTATGGGACAAAATAGATGCGGCGGTTGTTGCTGATTTTATAGAACAGGGTTTTAAAGGACTCAAATGCATAATGCCATATTATGCCTACGATCATGACTTGTACATGCCTGTTTATGAGAAGGCGGAAAAGTTAAAACTTCCCATCCTCTTCCACACCGGAGTAATACGACCATACGCACCCAAAGATACTATTTATCGCCGTCCCTGGCTCACAAACATGAATCCGTTAAATCTGGACAGAATCGCCCGTGCCTTCCCTGAATTGAAAATTATTATTGCGCATTTAGGGACAAGATTTTTCCGGAAGGAAGCCGCTGAGTTGCTGATGCTTCATCCCCATGTTTATGCGGATCTGGCCGGCAACGGAAGCTGGATGGCGCTTCAGCCCAATGAACTTGCATCTTTGCTGCGTAGTTGTGTCACCGAAGTTGATACTTCGTTTTCAGGCTTTAAAAAGCTGCTTCTCGGTTCCGATGCTTATTTTACGAATCCCCAGATAATAGAGGATGCGCAGAAGTATTACGAAATATTATTAAAGCGCATCGGCGTCCCTTCGGAGATTATTGAGGGCATAATGGGAAAAACAACGGCTGAGTGGGTAATATGACTGAATACAAAATTGGAAAAGGAAGCAACTTATCTCAAGACAATAATGTTCAGCTTGCACTTGAAATGGCCGAACTTCAACTCAAATATCTTTTCCATGTTCTTGAAAAAGGATTGGAAAAAGATTTTGAAAAAGCATTGAGCGGGTATACTTCAATTGTTTCGGTCATTCAAAAGCCCCCCTCCTTCAATGAGAAAAATGCCGACTGGCAGTTTGCGTTGAACTCGATGAGGGAAAAATACCTGAAATTTATCTGTCGGTCGGACGGAACAGCGTTTGCGCGGGAATCAATGAAAATTATTACCCCATTCATTTCTTGTTCTGCCCTGATAGTGCCCCCCGCGCATCAATGGTTCGGGTGCTTCTGTTATGACTATGTCCCGGAAAGAAAACACATTTATCTGCACTTCAAGAACGCATGCATGCCGGAATCGCCGTTTGCCTTCCCGGATGACAGAATCAGTGAGTTGGTTGCGGTTATAAAAGACATTCAAACTAAAAGTTTTGTTCCGGAAACCATCGGATGCAATTCATGGTTGAATGAGCTGGCTGTCTTTCAAAGTTTTTTCCCGCGAGAATATTCCCAGAGTTTTATGGTGTCTCCACAGGATTCAAAAGGCGGGTATGGTTGGTGGGGACAATTTGTGACCAAAGAAGGTCGTTTTAATAAATCTAAAGCGGAACAGTTTGAAAAAAATATGACCTTTCAATTTCAAAGAATTATCGCGCAATGTGCCTATTCGGCTTTTGTAAGACATGTGTCGGTGGCTAAAGATATTTGCTTTCACAAAACACGATTATGAACAGCGAGACGACTTTATTTTTATGACAAATTCGGATCCCTGTTTTAAAGCGTTGTTTGAGATAGAAATATGACTTTTTACACATCAAAATGAGGTAAGTAAAATTCAATAATTGCAAGTTCAAGAAAAGATGAAACCGTCAATATTTAGAAATTATGGAATGATAGTGTATTTTAATAAATAATTACTGGAGGAACTATAATGTCAAAAAATGCGAAGATCGTAATGACCGGCGGCGGCAGTTACAACTGGATTCCGCATATCATGTGTGATATGATGCGCGCTCCTGAACTTAAAGGCAGTGAAGTCTATTTGCTGGATCCCAATCTTCAAGCAGCCAAAGAAGTGAAGGCCGCGGTGGAAAAGATGTCCAAAATTTTGGGTTCCGGGTTTAAGTTCACCGCCGGCAGTTCCGAGGAAAAAGCGTTTGCCGGTGCGGATTTCGTAGTTATTACGATTTCCACCGGCGACTTGGAGATGATGCGGCATGACCTGAAGATTCCGGAGAAATACGGGATTCTCCATACGGTCGGAGATTCGGTCGGGCCCGGCGGCTGGTCGCGCACATTGCGAAATGTGCCGGTGTTTGTTAAGATGGCGCAGAAGATTGAAAAACTGTCGCCGAACGCAATCATCCTGAATTATACTAACCCAATGGCGGCGTTGACTGGCGCAATATATGCTTCAACATCGTTGCGCGCTGTCGGTTTATGTCATGGCGTATTTGGCGCATATAATCTGCTGGAAAAGATTTTTGGAGTGGAGGAAAAAGACCTCTCTTTAAAGTATGGCGGGGTCAACCATTTTTTCTGGGTGACGGATTTTACGGTTAAAGGCAAGCCGGGATACCCGCTGCTGGCGAAAAAACTTGCAGGCAGGTCTGTGGATGAATATTTTGCGGAAGTGCATAAAGACGAAGCAGGCATGGCGCATAACAAACATAAACTGCTGGATGAGTTATACCGGCAATATAATTACCTGACCTATCCGGGCGACCGCCATACCTGTGAATTCATGTCCGGATACCTCAATAACGGAAAAGCTCCGATTAAGCGCTTCGGCCTGGTCAGAACTTCAATTGAAGAACGGTATGGCATCAGAAAAAACGCCAGAGAGCGGGCCGCCAAAATGGCTTCAGGAGAGCTGGCGCCGTTTCCGCGCACCAGAGAGACGGCGGTTGACATTATGACCGCATTTATTGCCAACAAACCGTTTATAGATGTCGTGAATATGCCGAATATCGGACAAATTGATAATTTGCCGCGCGGCGCGGTGGTCGAGACGATGGGAATGGTTGACGCCCGCGGTTTCACCCCAATTGCAATTGGTTCTCTGCCGCGTGAGATTCAGCCGACGCTTGAAGCGCATTGCAAAGTACAGAAGATGACTCTGGAGGCGGCGATGAAAGGCGACCTGGAGTTGGCGCTTCATTCGCTGATGCTTGATCCGCTTTGCGCGAATCTGCCGCCGTCGGATATACGAAAAATGGGAATTGAGTTGATGAAAGCGACAAAAGAATGGCTGCCGCAGTTTAAATAAATATTTCATATAATATATAAAATGTAAAACAAATAGGAAGTGTCCAAAAACGAAAGCAATGTATGAAATTCATGGAATTTGAAATCATCGACTGCCATATTCATCCCTTTTTGAGCCGCGATAATAACTTGGCATGGTTTCCTGGAACCGAAACACCTGATCTTTTCGTAGAGGAAATGAAACGCGCCGGAATCGCAAAATGCTGCGGCTCGGTCGCAAAAAAGCTAACTGCTCCGTCATTCGATCAGATCAAGGCGTTGAATTGTGAGGCTCTAAAATTCCGAGAACTCTATCCTGACTTCTTCATCCCCGGAATTCACGTCCTGCCATCCTGCCCCGAAGAATCATGCCGGGAAATCGAAGAGCTTTATCACCGGGAAAATATCCGGTGGATCGGTGAACTTGTCGGCGATTGCATGGACTATAAATCGTATCTCGGTGACGCCATGTTTAAAATTTATGACCTGATCCAGGAATTTGATATACCAGTCAATATCCATCCATTCAGATTAGATGAAATGGAAACCATTTGTAAAAACTTTCCTAATTTGAAACTGGTGATCGCCCATCCCTGCGACGGGCAAGAAATGAGAGCGCGTTTTGAATTCGTTAAAACATACCCCAATGCCTACCTTGATCTTTCCGGAACCGGTCTTTTCAGGTGGGGTATGTTGCGTTACGGTATTGATAAGGCAGGCATGGAAAAGATACTTTTCGGCTCGGATTTTCCGGTATGCAACCCATCAATGAATCTCCAGGCAGTATTTTTCGAACATCTGACCGGACCCGAACTCAAAGCCGTGCTTGGAGGCAATTTCAAACGCTTGATCGGAATGGCAAGTTGAAGTAATCGTATAAAATGATTAGAATTTGAAGCAAATATAAAAGGCGGTCCAATGTATATAGATACTCATAGTCATGGGAATATGGATAAGGATTCTGAGGGGTAAGCACCCGACGAGAACACGGTTACGAACCACATCTGTCCTAACAAAATAAAAAAGATGAAAGTGGAGCTCCTTTGTTCGTAACAGTATATTACGAAAGCCTAAAACCCAAAGGAGGGCTCCGTAATATGAATACACCAGTAAGTCTGT
>JBAYIO010000020.1:0-57974 GCA_041665605.1 Victivallaceae bacterium
AGTAAGTCTATGTATTCATATCTATGATACAAATTGAAGCTCATGTATTGCAATTATGGGCTGAATAATAAAAAATTTTACTTTTATGAATCATAAAAATCTCAGTCCGACAGGCTCCTAGATAACGATAACTGGACTGCGTTGATGATGGCGGTCAACAACAAAAATTTTCAAATTGTTGAAATGTTGCTCAATAATAAAGCAAATCCTAATCTCGGGCGTTCCGACGGAGGACATACTTCGCTAATGTTGTCCATAATAAACAACTCTCCGAAAATGGTTGAAATTCTTTTGAAATACGGGGCGGATCCTAATATTAGAAATAAGAAAAACGGTGCGACTGCGATATTTTATCCCGTTGTGGAAAATAACGTTGATATCACAAAGTTGCTTCTTCAATATGGAGCCACGGTGAACCTCTCATCTAGACAAGGAGAACCGCTTTTGTTATTGGCGACAAGAACAGACGCCTCTTTGGAAATAATCAATTTATTGGTCAAATCTGGAGCTAATATTAAAGTCACAGATGATGAAGGTAATAACGCATTATTTCTTTCTAATAATTTAGGCAAGGTCATGTTTTTTGTATATAACGGATTAGATGTCAATGCACAAACCAAGGATGCGATGATTCCATTGGAATATGCCTGTGCGGAAGGGAGTCAAGAAATGGTAACTGCGCTAATCAACTTTGGCGCAAACATTAACCATCAGAATATATTAGGTGGTACTCCATTAAATTGGGCAGTGGTAAATGGGCACTATCAGATTGTCAGAATCTTATTGGAAAGAGGCGCTAATGTCAATCTGGTTGATATATATGGCAATACGGCATTGGATTCTGCACTAAGGAAGAAACATGAAAAAATAGTTGCTCTTCTGGAAGCATATGGAGCAAAATCGGGCAAAGACATTCTGTGCGCAAATGGAAAATTGTTTTAAAATAGCGTTAAAGGATGGTTTGTTATAGTTCTTTTACCTGTTTCATATAGAGAAATGGGTAGAAACAACAGAGGCGAACCTCGCTGAAAGGGCTTAAAAGTCTATTTTAAAATGCCTTTTTTCTTGTTGATTCTGTTTGCAGACGGACGCGGATTATAAGTCAGCGGAGTCCGCAGTTATGGCTAAAGACTTTCTCCAAGCCATATTGAACTTCAAGAGTTCTTGTGCAAGTTATTTTTAGCTTGGCGGCGTGAGGCCGCCGCCTAAAATCTCAGTTTACAATAAGGTCGGGATTGGCCGGGCCGAAGTGTTTTAGCATGACAATCGGATCGGTCGCCGATGCATTGACAATCTTCACGCCTGCAGTTGCGGCGGACTCGGAGATGAAATATTCATCATTAGTCAGTTGGCCGTAACGTATCAGCGCCGGAGTGTCGATATCCCATAGACCCATTCTGCCGTGGCCCTGCATCATGATGATGCCATACGCCGCCGCGTCTTTGATGATAGCGGATTGTCCGGGGAATACGGTCAGTTCTTTGGCCGAGAAGGCCGCCGAGCGGTAGCATATCCACTTTTCGCTGTAACCCTGCGCGGCCATTTCCGTCTCCGGTTTTACCGGTATGGGCGACATAAAACGATTCTTTACAAATTCCGGATCGACGTTCAGTTCCCAGTCGATCACCTCCACCAGATAGTCGAAATCGCCTTTGCGGCCGGCCGGACAGTCTTTCCACAACAGCGCCTCCGGCACGATCTGGTTATCTACCAGCGACTGGTACATGGCATAGACATCGGACGCCACCTGCGGTTCGTAGGTGCAGAGACTGCCAGGCGCATGGAGGACTCCCGGCGGCACGTCCCAGCCGGTGCCCGGTTCCAGGCGGTAGGCGCGGGACAGGTTGGTGATGCGGTTATCGCCTTTGGTAAAATTCATCAGCGATTCCCGTACCCTGGCTTTGGTGGTTCCCGGCTCGAAGCCGAAAAAGGTGTAAGGGAAATGGCCGCCGTGATTATTCAACTGCGGCGGAAAATAATAGGCTTCCGGCTTGCCGCGCTGTCCGACCAGCGCCGCGTGGGCGTCACGGTGATGAACATGATGCGGCAGCGGTCCGAGATTGTCAAAGAATTTGGAGTAAATCGGCCAGCAGCCGTATTTATTCCAGATGCGCTGTCCGACCAACTGCTCTTTCAGTTCAGCCACCGCTTCTTTCAGCAGAATCAGTTCATTGCCGGGACCGACAATTTTGCTGAGGCCTTCGTCTTGGCCGGTGAGCGGGCCGTTGTCCGCCGGGGTGGCGGAGGCGAGCCAGCGTTCGTCGATGCCGCCGCGTTCGCCGCCCAGCGCATAATAGTCGTCCGGGTGCAGTTTGATGCGGCGTCCGGGGATGCAGAACGAGCGGGGGACCCAGTTCGGCGCAAGGCGGACGATTCCTGCGCCCGCTTCGAAAGCTGATGCGGCAATGTTTTTCACATTCATACGTCTACTCCAGGTTTATTTCGATCATTTCAATAGTTTCGAGAAGGGGGATATCGATGCGGAGCGTTCCGTCAACGCTGACCGCATTCAGTTTCATGCCGTCGGATACGCGGACAGCCGATACCGGTTTTGCGCCGTTCAGGCGGAGCGTCAACGCGAGATCGCGCACCGGGACGTTCGGGAGTTCTTTCTGGTAGTTCACGAGCCCGACGATTATGGCGTTTTCCACTGTGCTTTTCAGAGTGGTGATTTCAACGCATTCGGGGGCATTCGTCTCTGCGATAACAGTTGACGGCGCATATTCGCGGAAGAGCCAGGTTCCGAAAACCTGCTGCGCGTCCTGCTGAAGCGAAAGCACCGGGGACGAGAGGTAAATGCATTTTCCTTTTCCGTACTGGTTGACCGTAAGCCCGGCGAAACCGGTGTCCGCACCCGGCGGATTGCTGTGTATCGAGGCGTACTCCGAGTCGTCCGGATCGAAAACCGGCTCGTTGATATATGCAATCACACTCGCGTTCGCCGCTGTTACGAGCGGCGCGGTTTCATGCGAGGATATCAGCCAGCGACGGTCGATGAATGAGAGATAATGGAACCGTTTGGCTTTCACGCCGGTAGCGGACACCCCGAACACATCAGCGAGGGCGAAGTCGCCGGTGGTCGAGCCGTCGGGCGTCATGAGCGAGGTATTGCCCGTGGCGATCAGCGTACCGCCGTTTTTGACAAAGGCGCGCAGCTTTTCATTCTCCTCCGGCGTGGTATAGAGTATGTTGTTCATGATAATTGTTTTGAATGCGGAGAAATCGCCGCGTCCGGTTACCGCCGCGAACGGAATATGCGCTCTGGTAAGGATGATTGAAGCGCCGGTCAGCTCATCGACCGCCGGTTTATTGCCGCTCGGCAGCATGATGTCCGCGGAGGCGTTTTCATCGATATACGCCGCGGAGGAGTAATAGAGCGCGGTTCCGGCGCTTATCACCGGGCGGTGTCGCTGGATTGTCCTGGTGAACGGCGAAAGCGTTTTTGATACGGAGCCGAGGCGCTGATAAACCGGCTCCTCCAGAGTGCCGTCGGGATTGATGGCGTCGATGAAGAAATAGGCCCCGGCATTGGCGAGCGTGGTTGCCGCTTCCGCCGTCAGTTGCGCCTCCGATTTCATCGACGTGTGATCATGGAGATCCACGCAGCGGCTGGTCATAAATTCATACTGCAGACTGCGCGATGCGGCGGCGAGAATTTTTGCGCCGAGAATATGCTGATACTTGCCGCCGTAAAAGTCCCCGGAGGTGTAGTCGCAGGCGTCGGCGATGTCCAGCGTATAGCCCTGCATCCAGCCGTGCATGATGGTGCTCGTCTGATGCGTTACCGTGATATTTTTCCGGGCTTTGACCGCGGACGTTATCGCCTGCGTGAATGCCGCCATCGAACGTTCGCGGAAACGCTGAAAGGATATCCATTCCCTGTCGCGCCAGTCGATCTTCACCGGTATTTCGCGTCCGGTCTCCGCACGGTATTTCTCGCGGCAGGAGGGGCATACGCAGATGCCGGGCCAGAACGTCATGTCGTTGAAGATGCCGTCCACATCGTATGCGATCACTTCGCTTATTTGCGCAATGGTGAATTTGACGTATTCATCATTGTTCGGACAGCTCCACCAGTATCTTCCGCCGTGCTGACTGCCGTCGGGGTATGTGACCCGCCATGCCGGATGCGAGCGGGCCGAATTATTATGGTAGATGCTTGTATAATAGGCGACCGGTACAATGCCGCTCCGCCGCAGCAGTTGTACCGTTTCGCCGAAAATGTCGCGTCCGTCAAGACTGGCATGCATGTGGCCGACCTGGGTCGGATAGTAACAGTTGCCGTTGTGGCAGCAGGCATATACCATCGCGGCTTCCACCCCGGCTGTTTTCACCATCCGGACATATTCCGCCGGGTCGAACCGCCGCATGAACTCCGGTTTAAGATCGGTAATATGATTATCGATCAGCAGCCGGGAATAACATTTTTTCATCCATTCCATTTTTTTTTATCCTTTTAATGATATTATCTTATCTATAGTATAATGAGTTTTACTGCTTGAATCAATTGCATAATTATGCTATTATTTGCACATAAATGATATTCAAAGGAAAAATCCATGAATGACTGGCTGTATCGTATTTCACCGTGTCTGCGGATTGCCGGCAATGCGCCGACGCAGTCCGGCTGGGTGGAGGCGATGCGCTATATCTACGAGCACGAACTGGTGCTGTTCGAACACAGCGATTACGCTGTGGAGATTGAAACGGAAAAGATTGAGTGTCCGGCCGGATCATACATTATCGTGCCGCCGGGACGGCGGCATATCTCGCGGGAGACCGCCGGCCGGCCGGGGCATCGCTACTGGGTTCATTTCGACTGGCTGTTCAGCGGTGATTCCGCCCATCTGCCCGTCATGACCTACTGCCCGGCCCGGCCGCAGGAACATCTGTTCCGCCCCGCGCCGGATCTGGTGCCGTCGCAGATTCTGCATGGTACGGTCCGCAACCTGAACACCACGCTGGAGCTGTTCAGACGGATTGAAAACCTGTTCAATTTCGGCAGCGGCCAGGAGAAAATGGTCAGCCGGGGGATTTTTCTTGAATTGCTGCTGGATCTGCTTTGTCCGGAAAACGAGACCCGGACGCCGGAGGATGCGGCGGTCCGGCTGGCCTCAAAAATCCGCCGCCAGTTGAGCCGGTTTGCAGACCGGCAGGTCAGCGCCACCGGATCGATTCAGGATTTTTTACAGGAATCAGGTATATCCTACGCGCATCAGTGCCGGATTTTTAAGCAGTGTTACGGCATTTCGCCGCTGCAATATGTCACCGAATTGCGGATGACCCGGGTCAAAAATCTATTGCGCGATACCAGTTGCTCCGTCTCCGAAATAGCCGGAATGGTCGGATTTGATAACCTCGGCTATTTTTCCCGTGTTTTCAGGAAAAGCACAGGACTTACGCCGCGCGAATATCGCAATCATTGAGCGTCAGCGCAGTTCTTTGGCGATGATCCGGCAGACGCCTTCGATGTTCTGGACGGGGAGCAATTCGAGCGAGCCTTCATTTTCCGGAGTGGAACGGTAGGCTTTCCGCCAGTCTCTATTTTCCTTGATGTAATAGTTCAAATCTAAAACCGCGGCGCCGTATTCGCGGGCCAGTCGTTTTATTTCGCTGGAAAGTTCCTCCTCCTGCGGCGTCGGAACGACAGGGGGGAATGGGGTGGCCAGCATCAGGTTGCGGCCTTTGAAGGCGGAGATCAGGGCGGCCAGCATGCGGTATTGATTTCTGACCGGAATACCGTCGTGAAGTTCGCGCACCGGGGGAATGATGATGGCGGCATCGGCATCGGATTTCAGGATGAAGGGCAGGGTGGCGGCGAAATTTTCCAGCAGGCGGTTGTCGCCGGAATTGCGCCACGGGATGAATTCCAGTTCGATTTCCTCCTGATTCAGCAGCTCCTGCAGCATGTCGCTGAAGGTGCTGTTGCCGCAGGCGAAATCATCCGCCACGACCAGCACTTTGGAGGTTCCGGCGAGGCGGTTGATCACGGTTGCCGGGAGTTCCCATTTTCTGATTTCAGAGAGTTCCGGACGGTGAATGACCGGGATCACGATGCTGCCGTCGGCGTCATGCAGCCCCTCCGGACCGGTTTCCAGCGGGGGCAGCTCCGGCGCCTTGATAAACCTTATCCGTTTACTGTCGAAAGCCATATTCGGCAGTTTCAGGTTGAATCCGACTTCGGTCTTCAGTTTTAAAGCTTCGCCTTTCAGCACGATCTGCTTCTTGAAAACGCTGTCCGGAATGAAGCGGTTCTGTTCGGAGACCGGTTTGCCCGGCAGGGAGATTTTTTCGCGGCCGCTGGCGAATAAACTGTTTTCCGGCGATGCGACGGTGTCCAGATAGCATTCCACGGGGTATGGCAGTTTCGAGTTGACTTCGACGAACAGATCGAGCGTTTCATCATCGAAAATAAAATCCGGGGTCCACAGTTTCAGCGCCAGGTCGGGCCGGGAATACGGTTTTTCTTTACCATCATCGAAACGGTACAGCCGCAGCGGCGAATAGGTTTTATCTTCAGGAACAAGCATGATTTTATCGTCGGTGCCTTCCTTCAAAATCAGGTCGATGGTCCTGCCGGGAAAAGTCTGCCCGTTGACTTCCCAGGCGCAAGCGCCGCTGCCGCAATCGGTCACGGCATATTTTTCCCACAGGCATTTTTCGCGTTTCCCGGTATACAGGATGCAGGAGCCGGTTTTTATTGCCAGCGGATAAATTTTCCCGTCTTTGCTTGAGCAGGTTTCCGGGATGCAGGGCCAGCCCGGCGAGAAATCGTCATCCTGCAGCAGCGTGAACTCGCGGTCCCCCGGTTTTTTCCAGGCGCAGGCCGCATAGGTGATGGCGAGATTTTTCTGGTAGTAGAATTTAAACGGGTACAGGCCTTTTTTCAGTTTGATTTTGACGGTTTTTTCCCAGCCGGGATTGCGTTCATGTTCGCCGTACCAGTTGATCACAATTTTCTCATCAACCAGCAGCAGCGTGGAACTGCTGGTATTGACAGCAAATTCATACTCGCCGTCAGCGGGGATCAGCAGCATGCCGGTGATGCCCGCGGCAAAATTATTCCTGAAATCGAACATGCATTTGTCCAGCAGCACCTGTTCCCAGTTGTTTTTCTCCTCGGCCGGTTTCCGCTTTTCAAAGATATAGATCATTTCTCTTTCGGGTACGCCTCTGGAGTTGATTTCCGCCTGTTTAAGTTCTTTCTCGCGGATGTTCCAGTAACGCTTCAGCCGTTTGAACGCCCATTCCTGCCGGATGGGATCATATTTCATGAAATACGGGCCTTTCAGGCGGTACTGGTATTCGACCCAGCCGCAGGACCGGCGGTAGGAGGAAGGATTTCTCCAGGCCAGATAATCTTCGACATCATACGCTTTATCCCAGTCTTTGTCAAAGGGCTCATTATTCAGGTAAAACTTGACGTCGGTAACGGGCCACGGATAAATATACCGGGCAAAGTAACGTTCCCAGCACTGGTCGATGTAATACTTCACCATCCAGTTGGGGCGTCGGTAGCGTTCTTCAATATTCTGCCGCTGCCGTTCAAGCCACTGCTGTTCGGTGATGTAAGCCACACCGGCATGGAAAATCCTGATCCGCAGCCGGTAATTTTCCGGAACATTGCCCAGTTCTTTCGGCCACGGCGGGGCTTCCACCGGTTTTTTGAAGCCGAAGTAAATATAGCGCACCGGCGCTTTGGCCGCCGGACCGAAAAACAGTCCGAAATCCTTGTACAGAAAATAGGGAATTTTCCCGCCTTTTTCGTCGCGGACGTCAACGCCGTTGTCCAGTTTTTCCGGCAGGGCGCATAAACTTAGATCAAGGTAGCCGGTTACGCCGGGATTATCGGTTTTAACCGCCAGCCGGTATTCGGCGTCCGCCACCTGCCACGCCGGGGCTGCGGCAAAAGCATTGAGCAGCGGCAGCAGAAAAATGGCGATGAATATTCTTTTAATTTTCATTTCCGCTTGCCCTTTGCAGTAGTTTCCGGCGGCTTCGGCGCGGAATCGTATTTAGAGCAGAAGAAGCGGCGGATAAGTTTGAAGGCAATATCTGTTTTGAACGGCGGAATCTGAATTACAGATGGGCCGCCGTTGAGTTGAATATCTTTTGCGGCAATGACTTTGCCGGTGATGGTGTCGTAAAACCTCAGGGAATAAGTTCCGGCGGACAGCGGGTAATCAAGCGTGACTTGCAGATCTTTAGAGAAGGGCAGGGCATCCTCTTTTTCCGGATAGTCGAACACATAGCGCCGGCAGAAGACCCAGCCGTAGACTTTTGATGCATCTCCGGCGGAGAAGCATTCGACAAAGTAATTCTCTCTGCCGAAATAGCTGGTCAAACAGTCTTCCAGGGGAAGCCGCAAGCCGTTGATATAGGCCAGGTAATAGTCGCGGAGATTCCATTGCAGCGCCCATGAGCCGTCGGCCAGGGGCCGGGAGGGGATGTACTCCGGCTGGGGCCGCGGGGCGGCGGGATCAATTACGTCCAGTTCTTTAAATCGCATCCGGGGGTCGCGCAGGTCGATGCCCCTGATATATTCCGAAAGTCCTTTATAATGACGGTAGTGATTGTTCAAGTGGATGAAATCGTGCCACCAGAGGAACGGAGTTCCGGCCTGTTCCTTGAAGAACGCGCTCCACAATCCGGAATGGATGTCGCCGACAACCTGCTCGGCTTTGCCGCCGGCCCAGGTGCCGCCGAATTCAGTAGCCAGCACCGGGCGGTTGAAAATCAGCAGCGCCGCCGCCTGCTGGCGCATCTGGTCCACAAAATGGATTTTAGTGTTCCGGTAGGCGTCGCCCGCCACATAGGAAAATTCCGGCATGGCGACTACTTCGGGGAATTTGAGCTGATCAAGACAGCTTCCGCTGTAATGGGTGGTCAGCATGTGTCTGCCCTGGTCCATGACTTTAAGTTCATTCGCGGAATCGCGGTGCCAGTCGGCGAATGCGCCGCTGTCATAGATGTCCTTGAAGTTGCTGACCAGGTTGCCTTCGCTCCAGAATTCGATGCCGAAGATATTGGTGTAAGCCCCCCATCTGGCGGCAATATAGCGGTTGCGCTGACGGTTCAGCTTTTTCGCCCGGGGATCAAAGAAGAACACTTCCGGAGATTTCAGGAACCCGCCGTTGGAAAAGGCGAACGGGTTTTTTATATTGAACGGATTGTCGTCCCATTCCTGATCGCTGTAGTCGGAAAGCTTGCCGTGGTTGTCCAGCGTCAGATGAATGTAGATGTCTTTTTCGCGGGCGTCATTCAGCACGTGGTCCAGCCGCCAGGCGTTGGCCAGATTGTAGCGGCCCAGCCCGTAATAAAACGGACGGCAGATGCTCCATTCCAGCGCGAAAGACCAGGATGCCATCCAGATTTCGACGGCGTTGACGCCGCCAGCGGCCATTGCCGCCAGGTATTCGTCGTAATCGTAGGTGCCGCGGTCGGGAAGGTGGCCGAATTTAAACTGCTTTTCACTGCGCAAGTCAATATTGGTATGGGTATTGATGCCGATGGGAAAGAAGAATTCCCCGGTGGAAAATTCAAAATAACGCGGGTCGCGGAGACTGGGGCGGACATAACCTTTGCGCCCGGAAGGCTGTACGGACAGACTCTTCCACGGGCTGACCAGCAGTTCCGGCGCTTTCCCGGATTTGTCTTCGACCACCAGCCGCAGCCGGTATTCGCCGGTGCGTTCAGGGGTGAACCGGAATGCCCAGTGAGCCTTGCCGGAAGGGATGTTTATTTCGCGGGTGAAATGCTGCTGACGGATAAAATTCTGCGTGTAGAATGCCGGCCAGCGGATGGTTTCGCCGCCGGGCGCCACCGCTTCGACGTCGGCACTGATTTCGTCCGGGTCGAACGGATTGCAATATTCGCGCGTAAGCTCAAAATCGCTTTGAATGATTTCGTAGCGCTCACAGGTGCCGGGCATTTCCCAGTTCAGCAGTTGCAGCGGCGGAACCGTCCGGACGCCGCTGAGTTCCAGGTTGCGGCATTGGATATTGAACTGCCTGGCCGTGTTGCCGTAAATGGAAAGACCGGCGGTAAGCATCGCGACCTGATGGCGTCCGTCCCAGGCTCCGCCATGACCGACCGGGATCAAGGCGGACCCGCCGGCGATGTCTGTCTCCAGCCGCTGCCAGTCGCCTGGAATAATCTTATATTCGTGCTTTGTTTGAAACCACAGCCCGTCTTTGTCTTTGATAAAGATGACAGCGGAAACCGGAGCCGGGTTTTCACTCTGCACTTTGACTTCGATGGAGAGAGTTTTCTTCAGGAAAATATCTTTTTCCGGGCGCAATGTCTGACGTTCTTTTTCCTTGTAGATCAAGGCTGAACCGGGGAGCGTCAACGCCGTGACGGCGGAAGAGTCAGCGGCGGAGCCCAATTTTTCAGCGGACGAACCATTTTTTTCGGCGAACCAGTTTGCTTTGTCAAAGCTCCATCCGTCAACGCAAAAAAAAGCAACAGTCAACGCGGCGGCGATCAGCGTTTTTTCAAGATATCTCATAAATTTGCTACAGCTTACGTTTAATAATTTCCGGCGGAGAAAACAATTATAGTCAGTCACCGGAACTGCTTTTTCAATATTATAGCTCCTGAAACGCTTCTTTTATCGCGATTATTGCTTCTGTAGGCAACAAAATCTGACAAAAAAGCTAAAATAAACCAGTTTTTATGTTTTCAGGCAATAAAAAAAATGATTTAGACGTTAATATATATAGATAATAGTATTTTTCTACAATATAGAATGATAAACAAAAAAATAACATTGCCCGGAATGAAACATCTTGATCCGGTGACTCGGCGTTTTGTCGAATGTCACCGGGAGGATAGCGCCTATATTTCCATTTCCCGGCCCCAGGTTCTATTTTATGCCGGGGTATCGGCAGCCATGCTTGTATTCCTGAAATACCGCTGGGACTATTTCCTGTTCACCATTACCGCGCTGATGGCGTTCTGGTATTTCAGCGCGGCGATCTTCCGGATAGGCGCCTGCTGCGTTTCAATGCTCGGGTTCGGCGAAAGAAAGGTATCCGCGGACGAACTGGCGGCCATTACCGATGAAGAACTGCCGGTATATACCATTCTGGTGCCGCTTTACCATGAAGCGAATATCGCGGAAAAGATCATCCTCAACATCGGCAAACTGGACTATCCGGCGGACAAGCTGGACGTCAAACTGCTGCTGGAAAGCGACGACCGTGAAACTATCCATGCGCTGAAGCGCTGTTTTCTGCCCGGTAATTACAAGATAATCGTGGTTCCGGATTCGCAGCCGAAGACCAAACCCCGCGCCTGCAACTTCGGGTTGAAGTATGCCCGCGGGGAGTATTGCGTGATTTATGACGCCGAGGACCGTCCGGAACCGGACCAGTTGAAAAAGGCGGTTGCCGTATTCCGGAGCACCCCCCGCGAGATGGCATGTGTCCAGGCGAAATTGAACTATTACAATTCCCGTCAGAATCTGCTGACCAGGCTGTTCACGGTGGAGTATTCCACAACCTTTGATCTGATGCTGCCCGGTATGCAGACTTTCAACTTGCCCCTGCCGCTGGGCGGCACTTCCAACCATTTCCGCACTGAAGCGTTGCGGGAACTTGGCGGGTGGGACCCGTTCAACGTTACCGAGGACTGCGATCTGGGAATCAGGATTTACACGCATGGCTATCAGACCTGCCTGCTGGATTCCACCACCTGGGAAGAGGCCAATTCCGATGTATGGAACTGGATCCGCCAGCGCTCCCGCTGGGTGAAAGGTTTCATCCAGACGCATCTCAGCCATACCCGGCATCCGGTGAACACGCTGCGCCAGTTGGGACTGTGGGGACTTTTCGGCTTCTACATGAG
The DNA here is from genome assembly GCA_041665605.1 of Victivallaceae bacterium. Taxonomy (GTDB): domain Bacteria; phylum Verrucomicrobiota; class Lentisphaeria; order Victivallales; family Victivallaceae; genus CAIPAT01. The sequence goes on from JBAYIO010000020.1 coordinate 11,851, forward strand.
CGTCGGCGCCAGCGCGTTCATGATGCTGGTCAACATAATTTACTGGATGGCCGGCGGATTTTATCTGCTGCTGTTCCTGGATGCGCTTTCCAGCGGGCTTACGCCCTGGGAAATCATTGCCGGGCCGCATAATTTTACCGATTATCACGGGCTGGCGGTTTTCGGCATGCGTCTTGAACCCTGGCCGCTGTTTTACTGGGGTGAGACTGAAAGCCGTTTCTGGTCGGTGCTGTCGGTCATTTTTTTCGTGACCACCATACTGCTGGTACTTGCCAATTTTCTGTTTATGGGCGTGCATATCCTGGCCTGCATTAAACGGCGGTATTACCATCTGCTGCCGGCCGCCTTGCTGATGCCGTTCTACTGGCTGCTGATCTCAATCGGTGCCTGGAAAGGCTTTATCCAGCTTTTCTTCAACCCGTTCTACTGGGAAAAAACCATTCACGGGCTGGATGCCGGGACTCAGGCGGCAAAGACTTCCATGTTTGAAAATGTTCCATCCGGAATTAAAATTTTAACTGTTCAGCCAACAACCGCGCAAACCGCGGAGGAGAATAAGATATCATGAGCATATTTAGAAGAAATGGACGGACCCGCCGGAATTTTACACTCATTGAATTGCTCGTGGTGATCAGCATCATCGCAATATTGGCCGGGCTGCTGCTGCCTTCACTCAACAAGGCAAGGCAGAAAGCGAGGCGGATTACCTGTATCAACAATCTGCGTCAGATGGGCATGCTGATTCAAAATTACCGGATTGATTTCAAAGAAGCGTTTCCGCCATGGATTTCCACGCTCTATCCGACATATACCACCAGTCTGAAAGTTTATCACTGCCCGGACGACAAAAACGATCCGGGAACAGTTCCGTCACAATGGTATACGCATCCGATGAAACAATATTCGAATGCCTATGACCGTCCTGGCAATGTGAGTTTTTTCGATCCGAACGGCAATAACCCGAATGCGGATGTGACCAGAATCAGCTATTTTTATGAGTTTACGGAAGCGGAATGCCTGGGCTGGGGCAACAATGCCGGCAAAACCTGGAATCAGGTTAAAACCAGTTCCATCCGTTCAGATTCCAACCCGTACAGCGTCAATGTAAAATATTCAGCCATATTAAGTTTCTTCCCGGTGGTGCGCTGCTGCTGGCACGCCGATCCGGAGCAGAATTACTCGCCCTATTTGAATGTCTCATATAACGGGAACTGCTTCTTCAGCGAAATGGAATGGGAACGGGCATTCTGGATGCCGTAAATCTAAGCAGTCTGAGAAAAATTATGTTGACCGGGAAGCGCTTAAACCATTATTGGATGATATGGCAGTTACTTAATTTGCAATTCAAAAACGTCTTTGATTTTTCCATCCGAATAAAGATAGTTTCTCTTTCCTGCATGGAAATTATCCACATCCCCGCAAAACGGGGCGGAAATCAGATTGGTTCCTATGACAAACATGTGCTTGTCAATTTTCATGCCGTTAATCATTGTATTCCACTCGTAGCTTGAACCAAACGCTTTATACGAACTGACATCCGCCGGGCACTCAAAGATTTTGACATTGCCCCCGGCATAGGGGCGCATTACATCTTTAAGCGCCGGCATCCCGTCCGCAGAGTTAAGTCTTGCGCATCGCGGAAGCGCGTCTTTGTTGTCCGTGGCATACGAATTGATGCATATTCCTATTTGTTTCAGGTTGTTTAAGCAGGCGGTCATTTTTGACGAGTTCCTGATTTTATTATATACCGGAAACGACAGCGCGGCGAGCGCACATATTATTACCATGACAACCAGCAGTTCGACGAGTGTGAATTTATATGATCTCATCTTCTATTCACCTTGGTTTTGAGTTGATTTTGGAAATTAGTTTGTTAACTATCGGGGCATACAATGCCCGTTCATCGGCTGGTACCTCTTTCACATACACCTGGATCGCCTCGTTCAGAAATTCCTTATTGAAAACCTTGTCAGTATCCTGATTGATCACATATTTCTCATCGATATATGCGATAATCGCATCAACCTTTTTCTGTTTTTCCTCAGGAGTGGTGATTCCTTTGAATTTCTTTCTTAATTCTTCAATCCCCTGTCTGGCGGCAAGCCTTATCACCGGTCCTCTGACTGCATCCGGCAGATTCGCCATCGTGTTGACAACGGCCAGCTTTTCCGCGGAGTTCAATTGTCCCGGACGGATGAGGGCGTTCACATATGTATTGAATTTGTCTTTCGCGACCGGCAATCCAGGTTCTTCGCTTTTAAAAAAATGAACCTTAATTATCCAGATCATTAAAAAACATATTAACCCGGCGCCGGCCAAAGCCCAAATCCACAGTTTGCGCTTTTTACGGTCACGGTCTTTGCGGTCGCTATTTTTCATTTCCTTCCTCTTTCCATATACCGCTAATTTAATGGCAAGAGTGTATTTTAACAAAGTAAATTCTTAAAAAAATGGATTTTATCGTATCAATTAATCAAAAATCTTCACCTTAGATTAATTCCGGCAGACAATCCGAATCTCACCAGGAAGTAGTCATCCGTCCACGATTCCTGTTCGGCCCGGTTTCCCGGTTTTGACCATTCCAGATCCGGCAGATAAGTTCCCGGCTTGAAATCACGGCTGATAAAGGAATATGGCCCGACCGAACAAAGTTCACCCAGCGTGTGATGATGCGGACCAAGCAGATTGCGCAGACTGTTGCGCAGTTCCACTTTAATATGGTTGGAGCCTTGACGCAGCATGCCGGTGATATCGGCGGTGAGCGGACGGCTGTTGAAAAGATGCTCAACAGGCTTTCCATTTAGCCATATTCTGGCGGTGACCGCATCCAGACACTCAAAACTTATTGCTGTAAAGCTGCCATGCGGAATTATGAATTCCGCCGACATCCTGACTGCTCCGGCGTAGAACGGCAGCCCGCTTAACGTCAGTTCGCCGTCTGAGCAGTTGGTCTTTTCTCCAAGGTAAACCGGGCCGTGCAGCCGGGTAACGCGACGTTCGGGAAGTTCTGTTTTCCAGATATCGTGCGAGATCTGGATTGGCAGTTTGTCCGCGGCAGCCGGGATTCCGTACACGCCGAAATCGCCGGTAAGGTATGCACTTTCCAGTTCCGTGCCGTAACGCAATGCCGGGTTGTCGTATTTTGTCGGGTCGCCGTAAACGAAATCCAGTTTGAATTCGATGGTGTTCAATTCTTGAATCAGCAAATGCGAGATGTCGGTTTTCAAAATCGATTGATCCAGATAACAGTCATGGCCCGTCACCAGATTATGATTATTCACCTTCAACGGAGTCCCCGCCGGAAGTTCGGCGGCAAAGTCGATGCTGATGCCTGAAGTTATTCTGCTGATGAACGAATGCCTTAGATAAAGCGGCCCGTTATAACGCTGTTCGTCCAGGCGCATTTTCAATCCAATGCACGGTTCGGCTGAGTTCCAGTTTTTTCCGTCAAAGCTCCATTCCGCGAAGTCCAGCGGCAGGCTGTTGGGCCCGGCGCATTCAAGCCGCCACGGACCGGTAATTGGCAGCGCCGCCTCCATCTGCTTTTTGTTTTCAACAAGAACCGGCGCAGAGGTTAATTCCGTCAGCAGCAGGACTCTGGTCTGGGCAGGGGCCAGCAATACTGTATTCTCTGCAAATTGCCTGTTTTCTCCTGAATCAAGACAAAGCTCGATTCGCTGATTCTGACGGTCTTTAAGCTCAATCGCCGCATCTTCATGCCGGGATGAATTGAACATGACCAGCAATTCGCCGTTTTCAGTCCGGCGGCGCTGGATAAAGACATTATGGTGGTTATGACCGGCAATCTTATGCTGAGCCGGCAAGGTTTTTTCAATTGCCGTCTCCAATTCGGCGGTATTTTCAATATGACAAACGGATATCCGGCACAGGCGATGCGCGGCGGCGCCGGCCTCGCCATCGGTCAGTTGCGGCAGCGTTCCGCAGGTGATGATCCGGCCGCCATGACGGCTGAATTCTTCCAGCAATTGCAGGGTTGACTCACGAATGGTGTGCATTGGCGGAACGATCACCGCGCGATACTGCATTTTACCGACGGTGAAGCCGCCGTTCTGGACTGTCGCTAAACGGGCCATGAAGTCCTCATCACCCAGTTCAAAGTCATAGTGGTTGCTGAACATTTCCTGCAAGATAGAGTTCAATTCGCGGTCCAGCGATTCCAGCCGCGCGTCCGCATTATTGCCGCGTTGCAGACACCAGCCGCTTTCCGCCGGATGGATAATCAGAAAATCGGCGCTGAAATCGCCTTCCCGCAGCAGACAGGTCAACCGGGCCTGCCAGTCCTCAATCGCCGCATGTTCATGCCAGTAAGGCTGGTGCCAGGTGAACGTCGGCGGGTAATCCCGTTTCCGGCAGCCGCGGGTTGAATATAATGACAGATGATGGCAGATGAAATTAATCCCCATTACGCCGTGCCATCCGGCAATCCATTTGCGGTCTTCAAAATTCATGTTCTGGCCGGCAGCCCCGTACATTTCGGAAAGTGTGACTTTTTTGCCCTGCTGGTTGGCCATCGAAGAACATTGTTTGGCGGTAAGAATATTGTCAATATTGAGCGACAGATGGTCAATGCCGGGTATCTGCATGTGCTCGTAATGCGCCATTGCCTTGCCGATCCAGCGGGTTTGCAGTTCCACGGAGTCTTCATACATGAAATGGCCGGTCAATTTCAGCTTGTTGCGTTCGCACCATTCCGCGATTTGTTTAGTGTAAGCTTCCGCAAATTGCCCGGTCGCCATTTTCCAGTAACGGTAGCGGTATTTGGCGGAGTCCGGCAGATCCGCAAACAGCGCGTCAACATGCGGCAGCGGTGATTCCCCGTAAGTTGTCAGATAGCGTTTTACGAGATGCGGGGAATACGGCAGCAGTTCGCAATCGCATGGGCCCCAGCCCGGACGCATCCGCATGATCGGCTCGTCGGTGAAAATTCCCGGAATGACCGTGCCGAAATATTGGCCGAATGCAGCTTTATATTTTTCGTGGGTGGAGCGGATATAAGCCGCCACCGCATCGGGATTCATCAGGTCGGTGTAACATGTGCCGTTGAACCAGGCGATCCCGAGCGGACAGATTGCGGTAAAATAAATCCAGCCGTCCTTTTCCAGCACAACTTCCGACTGTTCCGGTAATGGCGCACCGGCTTGCAGCCGTCCGAGATACTGTCCGCGGTATTCCGGATTTTCCACCGGCACAATGCCGCCGGCGAATCCGCTCGGCCATTTGTCCTCGTCGTAAAGCCATGCCTCCATACCGAGTTCAGCGGCCTTTTCAACCGCCGCCCGCAGTACCGCCATCCATTCGGCGCCGAGATATTCGGTAATCAGCCCGGTCCTGGAATGCAGAAAAAAACCGCCCATTCCGGCGCGGTGGAATTCCTCCACCTGACGGATCATTTCCGCCGGTTCCAGCCGGTCGTTCAGCGACCAGAACGGCATTCCCCGGCATTCCGCCGGCGGATGATTAAACATTGAATTATTCATATATGTCTGACCCTTTCCTGTATTATTATAGTTTATCTCACAAAACATATTTTTGAACCCTGCTCATAACATTTCCGAGACATTAGAGTGTCGTTGAGCATAATGCTTTTCATAATTTGGCGCTTTTCACTTTTCACGCTTTCCACTTTTCTCGCTTTTCACGCTACTTCCTGACTCCGATACTTTGGAGTGCCGTTGAGCATAATGCTTTTCAGTTTTCGTCCCTGACTCCGAGAGTTTGGAGTGTCGTTGAGCATAATGCTTTTCATAATTTGGCGCATTTTACTTTTCACGCTTTCCACTTTTCTCGCTTTTCTCGCTACTTCCTGACTCCGAGAGTTTGGAGTGTCGTTGAACATAATGCTTTTCAGTTTTCGTCCCTGACTCCGAGAGTTTGGAGTGTCGTTGAGCATAATGCTTTTCATAATTTGGCGCATTTTACTTTTCTCGCTACTCCCTGACTCCGATACTTTGGAGTGCCGTTGAGCATAATGCTTTCGGTGTAGTGCTCTCGCTCTGCGAGAGAGGTTCCGATCCACCGTCCGGCACGGACGGCACTACAACAAACCCGCATTTCGGAGACATTGGAGTGTCGTTGAGCATGACAACTTTTATATTTCAAACAACATTTTGGACAATCCGGACACTGATGAGCAGAACCGCTCTCCATTGTTTTACCATTTACCATTCACCATTCACCATTCACATTCTTTACATTCTGGACAATCTGGACACTGATGAGCAGAACCGCTCTCCATTGTTTTACCATTCACCAGTTACCATTCACCATTCACATTCTTTACATTCTGGACAATCTGGACACTGATGAGCAGAACCGCTCTCCATATGTTTTACCATTTACCATTCACCATTCACCAGTTACCATTCACCATTCACATTCTTTACATTTTGGACACCCCATCCGGAACCGTTTTAACCACAGAGTCACAAAGACACAAAGAAAACATTATTTCCGGTTTAAATCCGGTTCCATTCTGCTTCCTGACTCCCCTGTTTTTTGGGTTGCGGACAAAGCCCACCTTAGAATTTTAAAACTCTCTCTATTTTTCCCATTTTTATAATTTTCAATTGGTCTTACATATATAGTGATTTTGTCAATAGAAAACAGCGCAAAGCATTTTACTTAAATACTTTATGTACAAAAATTGCATAAAAAAATGTCAGATACGGCAAAGGCCGGTCATTTTTTCCTGACTTTTCAAGTAATGCCATCAGCTTTTTCTCCGTGTCTATTAAACTTAGTGTGCCTCATATGAATTAAAATCATTTGAGGCACGCTATATGCCATATTTTAAAAATTGCTATAGTTTAAAGGAAATCATGTTAAATCCCCACAATTTCATACCAGCGCGTCCAGGTATTTGTTGTTTGATCTCTGCGCCTGAGCCAGAAATTTCCGAGTTTTAATGTATTGCTGGCGTGGTGGAATGTCTGATAGGTTGCTTTGGGGATCGTTGATAACCTGTAAGTGGTCAATATTCCCTGAGTGCTGCCGATTCCTGCGGGGACGCCAGTATCTCCATTAAGCGTGGCAGTCGATATGCCCATCGGAAACGTATCTGGCAATGTTGACGTATTAAAAGTAATCGCAGTACTGCCATTCCAAATAGTACTGTTATCATCTGTTCTGAAGGCTTGAAAGTTATGCGACGCTCCATTCAACTGGTTATTATAGAAAATATTTGTTTCCGGATTCGTTGTTGTTGCGCCTGTTTGAACAGCGTAATTGACCATATTGCTGAACACATTACATGTTACTGATACGGAACTTATAGTTGAACCACTCATCCCGAAGATAATCCCATAACCTGAATGTCCGTCGAAAATGTTGTTCGAAAGCACAATTTTTGAACCACTTCTAAAAACCAATCCTGAAGTGGAGCCGCTGGCGCGAAATACGTTGCCGATAACAGATACATCCTGAACTTGACCTGCGGCATCATATCCGAGCAGGGCTGACATTGAATGATAGAATGTATTGTTAGATATTGTGATGCCACGCAAGACGCTCGTTGAATCCGGCGTAATCGAGAATGGCCTGGTCATCCCATACCCGACGTTGCCTGAAATTACGATATTGTGATTGTGAGTCTCATTTCCGGCATAAGAAATGACGGCAACCCCTATATTAGACTTGAATAGATTGTTTGTAAATATAAAGCCTGTCGGCGGGGTTGTAAATGCATGATTGATGAGAAGGCTGATATTCCCCACATTCCCATTGCAGTTTTCAAAAACACAACCGGACACTGCTATATTTTTGATTACAGCAAAAGAATCATTGGGTTCGATATCTATACATCCAGGCATATTGCTGCGGGTGCAATTATAAAAAGAACACTTGGAAATCATAATATCGTCACCGTCAATAATACTGATTCCGTTACGGTTGTCATTGTTGATCCCGTCAAAAGTGCAATTGACAATGCGCACATTCTTATTATGACATTCAACAGAAGAATTATTTTTCCCTCCAAGATATATTCCGTCTCCCTGAAAACCTCTGATGAGACAATTTTCGATAAATAAGTTTTTTATGCCATTAAATTTCATTAAATGATTCTGCTCCGCAAATCCCTGGAGTTCCACCTGTCCGAACAACTGTAAGTCGCGAATGGTAATATTTTCTATATAGACGCCGGCTGATGGCGTATTTGCTACGAATGGCGTCATGGTATTGTATTTGATTATTGATTTTGCGCCATCTCCATGCAAGAAACTTCCATTGTCCAAATTCACTGTATTGCAAAGATATGTTCCTGCCGGAAAATAGATATCGTCTGCCGCGTTCACCGCCGTCTGGATCGCGGCGGTGCTGTCTGTTGCGCCGGTAGGGTCTGCTCCATAGCTTATTACTGACACGGCATAACTTTGAACGACCCCTGATATACAGCAAAGAAAAAGCAAGATATTTTTGATCATATTTTTACCTCATGTTCTATCCTTGTTAAAAGGAATTTTATTCTGATGTGTTGTAATTCCCAATGCCCGGATATGGCATTGCCGACATTTTAAATTTTTGTTTACCGACATTTCTCCTTATTTCGTTGTTGAATTTCTATAATCGGCTCCGATTTTCGCAGAGCCCACCCGCCATTAGTCTATTTGCTTTCGGTATGGCCTTATAAACAAAATGCGATTTTAAGTCAAAATTCTGATTTTCAGACACGCTCTCTTTTCGTAGAGATTAAAATTTGAGTTTGATTTTTATTTCTTTCGTATTTGTTTTGACAAAAATGGTTTCAGAGACGGCGTCATAAGCGCCGCCTTCACAATGAGTGGCTTTGCATCCATCAGGATGCGGCAGGCGCAGTCGCACTTCGGACGGAGGATTGTTTGAATGGCAGACAAAATCCGCACATATAAAATTATCTTTGACAGAAGACCGAACGTTCAGGCTGATCGGGCCGAAATGTGATTTCACTTTGTCAAGTACAATACTCTTGCCATCTTCAAGCCATCTGCGTGGAATTCCCTTGAGCAGACTTAACACGGTATTTTCTTCCAGATACAGCATCCATCGCACTTGCATAAGGAACCATGCTTCTTCATGTGTCTTATGCTCTCCTAAACGATAATAATGTTCCCAGAAAGAATATGTTTCCCGGTCATGCAAGGCGCTTAACTGATTGTAAAAGGTTTTTAGAAATTTCTTTACTTCGCCGCGCTTCAGATGCGCGAAATCATGCCGGCAGTAATAAGGCTGGCTCAGGCCGGCATTTTCCACGGTAGCTGGATATTGATTGGTTTTTATTAAAAAATCTGACGCCTGTTCATTGGGCTCCAGTACCTCTGATATAATCAGCCACATGGCTCCGATGAGGGTATCGCGGGACAAAAAAGAGCCATGCGTAAAACAGTTTCCCCCATCCGCATAGAGAGACAGCCGTCCATGATATTCGACCCATGGCGGCAATGCCGGAGCCCATGAACCGTCTCCGAGCGGGATGACAGGCGCATGTTTCTGGCAGAAATATACAGCATTTAGAATGTCTTTTTTGTAAGCTTTAAGTTCTTTGGACAGTTTTGCCGCATAGCCGGGTTTGGAGAGAACCAGCATTTCAGATGCTCTGCTTAATCCGATATATGTCCCGGCATTAAGAAAAAATGAGTGATAAAAATCATCAGGGTCTGCGGTTTTCCCGTCCAGCAATCCATAGAATCCCTTCTCTTTGAACTCCGGTTTTTTGTTTTTATTTCTCCAATTTAACAGATAGTCACATGCCCGGACTATATTCTCACTGACCTTTTTCAGCCATTTAATGTCACCGGTATAGCGAAAATGTTCGCCCATTGTCCAGAGGAGCGCACCGGTTTCACTCTCGTAATTGTTGAAATTCTGAATGAAACCATTCTCCAATTGCCGTTCCAGAAAGAACTGGATGCTTCTTTCCGCGAGTTTGTGCCAGCCCATAGAGTCATAGAACTGAATTATCGGGGAGCTTTCAGTGCCGATCGGCGCATACCAGCCGATTGTCGCCAGTGCCGGGCCGTCCGGTTCCTGCCCGAGCGTGACCAGGTCGCAATGTAATAGACCGGCCTGAATTGATTCGTCAATCACTTTTTCAGGAACTTTAATTGTTGCCGCTGTCGCCAGTTTATCATTCCAGAATGTTTGACATGCGGCAAGGTGTTTTTCAAAGTCAAACTTAAGGAGTTTTTTCGCGCGTACCGGAGATAGCGGCGAATGAGGAACCAGCAGATCGAAAACAACTTTTTCACCGGGCTGTACCAATACTGCCATTTCCGCATCTTTCATCGGACAGCCGTTAATCAGGTTTACCGCATATATTTTGTTTATATCGTCCAGTGTTGAGAAACCGTTTTTGAAACTGTTTGCCGGGATTTCAGGGGTGTTAGTTCTAAATGGTACATAATGTCCGGCCTTGAAAAAAGCGAAATTCGGGGTCTGCCCTGAATTTACCGCTTCAACCCGTAAGCAGCATACCGTTTCCTCATCACGTTCACGCATTTCCTTGCGCAGCATATCATTGAGTACAGTGCGTTCTTCCTGAGAAAGCATATTGAAATTTGTGTTAGCATAAGCCGCTTTCCAGTCGGAGCCGATGATGTTTTTATTTGAAACCGGCTTGGTTTCCAGTGATGCAAACATAGTAATGTGATAGCTTAGTTCGCTTTCTTCCTGTACGCCGCGCAGAATCGGCAGCACCCCTTGATCAAGTCTGCGTTTAATTTTAGGACGGCAGTTAGCGCCGGCACCGATTTCGAAGAAAATCTGATATGATAAATCTTTCGACTCCGGCAGACTCTGCGCAAAAGAATGGTAACACGGCTGGATATATCCCCAGTAGCCGGAATATTCATGATAACCTGTCCGGAAAAGACGCATATCCCGTCCCACTCCAAGCCAGGTAGGGCAATATTGTTCGCGATTGAATCGTCCCGCATTCTCATAGGACTCCTCCGGTTCCAGCTCGAAGCGGTCAAAGTCTGAGATCAGCTTCTTATCAGCAATATCTGCGGCTACATCATTATAATTACGTTTATCATCTTCCGGGATAACTGCGATGCGGAATTCCGGGATGAAAACAGGCGTTGTGCTGTGAATGTCTCTTACATTGAATGAAAACGGGTTTACCGATGTGTTGACTGTGACGACAGTCTGATGTGCGCCAACTTCAATACTGACGCTTTTCAGGCTGATTGTAAGACGGGCATTCGAGACATCTTTAAAGTTAAACCCGGCGCCATTGATTATTCCACCGGAAGCCGATAACTTTTCCAGTTTCCCGTTATGCGCATATACATCGCCAGCAATATTCTTATTGCCGAAAACAACCGCGATTTTCATATGGATTATCCTTTTCAATAACAATATACATGAACTTCGAATGGAGCAATGGTGTCGTTTAAGACATTACTCTTCGTATCTGCGATTCGTCCGTCCTCAAACAAGACTTCAACAGGTACTCCGGCTTTTTTATTCGGCAGAGCAATATTGTATTTCTGGACTGAATCTGAAATATTCACCGCGATGAAATAGTTTTTCCCGCCAGCAGTTTTATAAATGTATCTGATTCCTTTTCCCAACAGTTCCTTTATGATTGGCTGTTCCGGCGTTGGGGCGAACAGGAAATTTTTCAGAGCATTCATTTCAAACATAAGATTCTGTACATATGATTGAAATTCAGGATTTTGTGCCATGCAAAACTGCGGTTCCGGGTCAGACCATGAGTAAAAAGTAAAGCTTTTCATTCCCTGAGTGATGCAAAGGTACGTTTCCGCCTTCAATTCATCATATGCAGGTCCCCTGTTGCCGGCCGGTGCCCATGTCTGCAACACTGCGATCAGCGGCTTCCTGTTTCCGCTGTCTTCAATAATTTTCTTATTATTACCTTCAATTACAGCAAGAGACATGTCCGGGAATGGATATGTGTCATAAGAGGCTAAATCTGAGTATTGCACATATTTTTTGAATTTGTGGCTCTGGCACAGATTCACCCAGATCGGATGATTCTGATCAAGCCTGCGGACAATTTCAGCGGCTCTGGCCACTTCGCGGGTCATTGCATCATCATTCTGGTCACAATCAGGTTCATCAATCAAATCCCAGCCAATAAGCCCGGGATGATTTTTCAGACGGTTGACCGTTTCAATCAGGGCGTCATCTTTCCATTTTCTGGTTTTGCCGTCAAACATTGCCGGATGAAATAAGACCGCCCATGAATAAAGACCTGCCTGCCAGGCTGTTTCAACGTTTTTGCAGAGAGCGTCGATGCTTTCCCCGCCCCATACCTGCGCGGTTGTCGCCCCAAACGTCATTTTCAAGTCTTTTAAGCCATCAATATCCAGCGGATTGTGATAATAAAACGACATTAAAAAGGGTTTACCGTTTACTTGCAGATTATTATCGGCATCTATTTCAACTTTTTTGACTGGTTCGAGTTCAGTAACATTCATGCTTTTTTCATTGATGATGATCTGCTTTTCATGGCTCGCCAATATCTTGTTTGAATTCAGCAGATTCAGCGACAAAATGTAATGTCCTGGAGAAAGGCTTGCGAGCTTCAAAGGTACCCTGATGCTTGACTTCCCGTCCGCAAGTTTAATATCTTCGCTGTATATACATTTTTTCTCATTGTATTTCTCTGAAACTTTTAGTGCCAGGACAGAACCTTTTGCCTTCTGGTCCAGTTTTATGTCTGCAAATGCGTCCTTGCTGTTTATTTCCACGAATTTCCCGTAGAACGGATCACTGACTCGACAGACCGGGCCGTTGTCTGTTTTGAAGAAAACAGCAGATTTCAACGGCGAAACCGACATGAATTCATCTTTTGCCGGAACTTCCACCAAACTCAGATCGTCCCAGAAGACCTCTCCTGACATTACCGCCGAGGAAACACTCAGATAAATGGCTAATGCTTCGGTTTTAGGAGGTGTCGTAAATGTGAGAGTGTATTTCTGCCATGAATTGACATTGTTTACAACCGGCTTCCATCTGTATGAAATTGAAACGTCTTTGCCATTTTCAAACGTTATAAATCTGATGCCGGGGCATACGTTTCCAGCAGACACCGTATTCCGGCACCATACACTGAGTTCGTATGTTTTGCCAGGGCTGCTTTTTATATATGGCGGAGGCGACTGAATGCAGTTCCAGTTATGTCCTGGAATGTACTCCTGCTGGATGCAATGTTTTCCTGAATGCGGATTGTCCAAAATAATTTTTCCTGTTCCAATATATCCAGTCGGAGTTTCTCCTGGAATCCCTTCTTCAAAGCCGGGGTTGGGAATCGGAATTTGAATTCCAGCCGGAGCGTTTACAGATTCCGCCTGAACTTTGGCGGCTGTCCAGCACAATGCCAGCGTAAATAATCCGGCAAACAGCATAAATTTCCAAGCTCTCATTTTTCTTCCTTAAAGTATGTGTTGTTGTTTTAGTATATTTTTAAGATTCTGCTGATTATTTAGATGATGGCGGCGCGACAACCACAGATACATCATCAAACCAGATATCGCCAGCATATTTGTCCCGTGTCGCCAGCCTGAAATAAAAACCGCACATTTTCTTGATACCGCCATCTTTGTCAGTCTGTTCAATCGGAAATGTGAAACTTAATCTGACCTCTTTCCACTCGCTGTCCGGATTTTTCCGGACCCCGGATGATGGACCGGCGAACCAGACAGGAGCACCACCTTCCTTTTGGGCGGTGATGTCGCAGTATACTTGATATTCGATTTCAGGTTTCGAGGTTCTCACCCAGACCGAACAGTCAATCTTTGAACCGGACGGAGGCAGAGGCAGTATTTGACTTATGTGCAGCAGAGTTTTGCCTTCCCCTTTGCATTTTATCAAAGCGGAATAATGTCCTTCGTGAAACACATCATCGCAGATCGTGCTGGCTGGAGACATTGTCCAGCTTTTGACACCTTCTTCAAAACCCGGATTGGCAGTAATATTAGTTGCTTGCGGTAAATCTTGAGCCGATAAATTTGAAATGCTCGAAAATAAATATGCCAACAATGCCAGAGTTGAAAGTCTCTGAAGAATTTTCATAAATGAATTCATCCTTTTTTATGTTTGGGTTGATAAAAAATCAATTTAGCAAGTCATTCCCCGATTAAATACCAGGACTCCATATATACTTGGTTGAGTCTGATATGGTGTCTGCAAAGCCGAAGTTCTTCACATGACCGTCGACAAAAAGGATGTTCAGTTTGCCGAGATGCCGGTAGCGCGCCGTCAAGCTCGCATCTGGAAGAGTATTCCAGCGGGCAATGTTCCATGTGCCTATACAGGCGCAATCAAGCCAGCCAACCGTTATTGTCGGCTTCCGCATCCGGGTATATTTATGCGGCGGATTCGCGCTGCCTGGAACCCCGCCGACCTGAATGTTTTCGGCATATGACAGGTTCACTATTTTATTTTTGAACTCCGGATATACGGGTCTGAAACCTTCAGTAGAAGCAAGGTTGGGGCATTCAAACATTTTTGTGTTATAGCCGGCATAACGTGCCAGAAACTGCAAATTTCTTGTGGTTGAGTCATTGTTCATGGGATAATAATCATAATAGTCATTACTATAAAGCATGCATGCGGTTCCAATCCCCTTTAAATTATTGGCACAGGTTGTAGTTTTACCCTTTTCCCTGGCTTTGTTCAGCGCGGGCAGCAGCATGGCGGCGAGGATTGCGATGATAGCGATCACCACCAGCAATTCTATGAGCGTGAAATTTCTTTTCGAGTTCATTTTTCTTCTCCTTATTTTTTGTTTGTTGAAACTTGTTACATTATTTGCTTTAAAAAACTTATTCGATTTTAGTTTACGGATATTGTTTTTGAGATTTCTTTACCTTCAATTTGATCAATCAGTTGCTGCAGTGCGGTTCCAACTGTTTTTTCAACATTATAGTCGGAATAAATTGTCGGCACCGGCAGTTTGAAGTAGTCGAATTGCCGGAAGGTCGCCAGCATGACATTGATTTCCTGCTTCAGGCCAAAATGTCCGAACAGCAGATGGCTGATTTCCCGGGCTATCCGCATATCAATGCATAGTATACTGTCAAAAGGCAGTGGGCCATTGCAAAAGACTGGTTTCATGACATCGAACAGTCCGGTAAAAGGTCCATGACCGAAGTAGCAAATCTTTTCATTAAATGTCAGTCCGAATTCTTTCAACGCCTGTTTGTAGGTGTTGAAAATCTTGATTGAAACATAATTATCCGGGCACTCCTCCGCGAAAGCAATTCTCTTCTTGCCGAGTTTCACCAGGCGCTCCACTAAATCGAATACTCTTGTTTCTACTTTTACCTGTACGCTGCTGAGCGAACGCAGCAGGCGTTCATTATAATTCCCGATTACTACGCATTTCGGACCGAGTTTCTCCATCAGCTCAACCGTATTGTTTTGCAGTTGCCCGGTCAGCAGTATCCCGTCAACCCGTTCATCGCGCAGAATCGGCGGCAGATCATAAATACTGGTCTCATTGCCGCTGATTTTAACCAGCATCAAATGATAATGATATTTATTGATCGCGGAAGATACGCCGTCAATCAAATGCGCATAGGCCGGATCGGCAAATTCTTTTCCCGCCATGACGAAGGCAATATTGCGGGTTGAACCGGTGCGGCTCTTCAACACCAGATCCTGGATATTGAAATTAAGTTTGTAGTTTAAATCATTACAGGCAGCGATTACTTTTTCTCTGGCGTTCGGCGAAACTATCGCTTTTCCGTTCAACACCCGGGAAACAGTTGCTTTTGAGACTCTGGCCTTTACGGCTACGTCATCCATACTGATCATTTTGGCACTCCAGGAAAACTGCTTACTGTAATTTGTTACATGAAGCTATTATAAGTGATTTTTCTCTACTTGTCAATACTTTTTGGGTAAAATATTGACAATTTTTAGTAAAAAAGGCGTTTCTTTTTGAAAATACAATGACAGGATTGACTTTTTGCACAGCATGATATATAATTATTTATGTAACAAGTTTCAGCAATATAAAAGAGAGTTTAATTTATGAATTCCTATTCATCTGTTGATTATAAGCCAGCGCCATTCTGGTTTTTGAACCATAAACTGGAAAAAGCAGAGATTTGCCGGCAGATAAAATTAATGCATGAAGCTGGCGTAAGCGGCTTCTTCATGCATCCGCGTGCCGGTTTGAAAACGCCTTACGGCTCGGACGAATGGTTCAATATGATCGGGGTTATGGTGGATGAAGCGGAAAAACTGGGTATGCAGGCCTGGCTTTATGATGAAGATCCTTTTCCGTCCGGTCCCGCCGGGGGCCGGGTCTTTTTTGAGAATCCGGAATTTGCCGCCAGGCAGATAAGGTTTTATGAGCTTACTCCCGACTGCAATGGGAAAGTTGAAGCGGACATTGGCGACGGCAGGATACTGGAAGCTCTGGCAGTTAAAACTGATGCCTCCGGTAATGTCATGGAAACCAAAGACATTACCGGCAATATCGGGATGATCCGGCCTGATTTCTTCATGTCGTCATGGGATAGTTCTTACTATATACAACTTTTCGGCAAAACTAAGTTTCCGCATTTTCGCGCTGAAACATTCAATCCTCATCTGCAACTGGAATGCCGGCTGGACGGGGAGAACTGGAAAGTCTATATTTCCAGCGCCGAGACGATACATGTGGACGGCAAATACGGCTTGCTGCCCGATAATCTGAACCCGGAATGTGTAAAACTGTTTCTGGAGCTGACTCATGAGAAATACCGGAAACATTTTGGCGCGCAATTCGGCAAAACGATTCCCGGCATTTTTACCGACGAGACTTCCTGCGGCGGTTCACTGCCATGGACGCCGAAGTTCAACCAGCTTTTCAAAGAGATGCACGGCTATGAATTACCCGGCAAATATTACCATTTATTCCGGGCTTATGGTCAGGAATCGCGCAAGGTGCGCTGCGATTTCTGGGCAACTGTTCACCGGCTTTTCACCACCAGTTTTTTTGAACAGGTCGGAAACTGGTGCCGGGAAAATTCGCTTGAACTCTGCGGACATCTTATTTGCGAAGAAGATCCGCTGGTCATGGTCAATGTCTATGATCTTCAGAAGCATTTTGGAATTCCCGGCTTCGATCATATCACGTTTAATATTCCCAATGGCGAATTCTCATCATTGAATCTTGGCGGGAAGCTGGTTTCATCCGCCGCCTTGCAGCAGGGAAAAAACAAGGTATTGAGCGAGTGTTTCGGCTGCAATCCTTTTAATTTCGGCATTGACGGCATGAAAAAAATAGCCAACTGGCTGTATTCGCTGGGTATAACCTGGCTGGTGCCGCACGGATTCTTTTATTCTTATGACGGATACCGCAAATATGACGCGGGCAAATCTTTCTTCTTCCAGGATGAAGAATTTCCCGATTTCAAACAATTCGCGACTTATGCGCAAAACACCGGTTATAAACTAGGCGAGTCAAAATCTTTAAATCATGTGTGTATTTTATTTCCGATCACAGCATTAAGAAGCCTGTTTCCGGCGGAGCGCGAACTGGCGGAGAAACTCAGGGCGCAGCTTTACGATTGCGTACAGATGCTTCTGAACAACCATGTGCAATTCGACCTGGCCGATGAAGCGACGCTTTGCGGCAGCCGCATTGAAGCCGGCAAAATTCATTGCGGCAGGCAGCAGTACGATACCGTGATCAACTTGTCGCCTGCAAGTCAATTGCTCTCTCCGAAAATCCAGTCGGCATTGTCCGCAATCCGAGCTCAAGGAATAAAAATCATTGAATCTCCGGCGGAAATCATCGCGCTGCCGCAGGGGGCTGGAATTATAGAGCTGGCGGCAGGCAGAAACAATATTTACGGTTATAATGCTCCGTTGAAATACCAGTGGCTGACGGTGAAAGAAAACAATGACGGCGTAATCGTCTATATTTTTAATAATAATGCTGAACCAGGAATGTTTGATATAAAATTCAGCCGCGAATGCGCGGGCGCTTATCTTTATGACGCATCGACGGATGCTTATGCGGAAATTGTCATGGAGAATGGTTCATGCAGTTATGCTGCCGGCGGATTTGAAGCAGTAATCCTGGAATTCAGAAAAGCGGCAATTGCCTGTCCGAAATATCAAGTGCCGGAAGACCATAAACGCCGGGAATATGCATTTGAAACTGCTCCTGAATGGGACTATACGCCGCCCGGCGACGGCTGGCTGGCGGCGCTTCACCGCTGGAACATCAGAATCAAAGGCGGGCATATTGCTGAAAATGTTGACGATCAACCGTTTTCCATAGTCAGAGATATTGTCGGGACTGAGTTGCCGCACATGAAAAATATGCGGCCCCGTCCAATCTTTGACCGTTCCCGGACCGTGTCTTCGATTTACCCGTTGAACGTTGAATTTTCCGCAGATTTCAGCTTGACGCGGGAATCCTTCAAGAAAGAGTTGCTGCTGGTTTTTGAAAATGACACTTTCAGCGGCGACTACCGGATTTTCATCAATGATAAAGAGTTGAATAAGCATGAAATCAATAGGTCACTAGTTTACGATGCCTGGAATCTGACTGCAAATGTCTCCGCGTTCTGTTTGGCCGGGAAAAACAATATCCGCATTGTCTGGGAACAGGCCGGGGAATTTGACGGCCTGCGAAGCTCAATTTACATAAAAGCAGACTGAGCGCCGCACCCGCACCCTGGCAACTGTTATTCCGGGGTTGAATTGATCATAATTAACGCTATCTTATTTAGTTTTTTCAACATTAATACTTTAAATTTAGAGGGAACAATGAACAATAGATTTTTGTTGACAACTCTTGCCGCCTGCGCCGCCTCGCTGATGTCTTTCTCCTCGTCCGGATACGATGTCGTCAGTACTGAAGTAATCGCTAAATATACTTCGGAGCCGGTTACCCTTGACGGGAAACTGGACGAAGGTGCCTGGGCTAAAGCTCCGGCATATTCGCTGCGTCTGCCGTTTAAAGCATATTCCAACGCGCCGGAAAGTATGCAGAAAAACATTGGCGACATTCTGCGGGAAAATGGGACGGTAAAATTGCTGTGGGACGAGAATTATCTTTATGTCGCCGCCGAATTTGAAGATTCCGATGTGATGAATGAAGGCAAAGAAGACCAGGGGCATCTCTACAATACCGGCGACTTGCTTGAAGTATTCCTCAAACCGGCGAAAGAAAACTACTACTGGGAGATTTACGGAACTCCGAATAATAAAAAAACCTGGTTTTTCTTTCCGAGCAGAGGTCGTGCCACATTTCCCGCCTGCGCCAGTTATCTGCCTGACGGTTTAAAAGTCGCCGCGGCGGTTGACGGTACGCTGAACAACTGGCAGGACAAGGACAAAGGCTGGACTTTGGAAATGGCTATTCCAATTAAAGAGCTGACGGTATACGGTGCAAAATTCGATAATTCAGCAAACTGGACTATCCTGCTGGCGCGTTATAACTATTCAGTCTATCTGCAAAAGCCGGAGTTGACCGCTTATCCGCAGTTGTCCAACGTCAACTGGCACATCTACGAGGAATACGCGAAACTGCGTCTGGAAAAATAAGCCTTTCCGCTTTTTATTTTTTTCTGTCGGCAAAATGGCGGGAGTCGCCCCATTCATCCCAGCCGATGGATTCGCCGATGGACTGCACCCGGCGTTCCAGGCAGAAGCGGCATTGTTCGGAATTTTCATCGAGGCATGGCTTGTTGTCGTAAAGCTGATATGATGAACGGTACTGGACGGCGGTCAGATTGGGCATGATAACGTTGGCCCCGGCCAGTAGCCCCTGTTCACGTCCGCGCGGGTCAAGCGCCTGCAGCGCGGTAGTCGCGGCAATATTGACGTTTTTCAACAGCAGTCTGGCGGCGGCGATCATTTTCAAACCCAGTTTTAACTGTTGCTCTTTCATTGCTTCAAAATCCGGCATCTCTTTTGCCAGCGGAGTATCTTTGGAAACCAGATAAGGCCCCATGCCGATCATGTCCACATCCATTTTCTGAAAAAACAACAGATCGCCGACCAGATCGTCAAGCGTCTGAAACGGCAGCCCGATCATTACGCCGGTACCTACCTGATAACCGATAGACCTTAATGTCTCAAGGCATTGGAGCCGGGCCGCGTGCGAATGGTCAGCGGGATGCAGTTTGCGGTAAAGCTCCGGATTGGACGATTCGATGCGCAGCAGATAGCGATGAGCCCCGGCGTCAAACCAGCGGCGGTATACTTCCGGCGTCTGTTCGCCCATTGACAGCGTAATGCCAAGTTGCCCTGCTGATTTTTCCTTTATTTCCCGGACGGCATCTTCGATCAATTTAATGAACAGTTCGTCGCCGCGTTCGCCGCTCTGCATTACGATTGAGCCGTAACGATGCGAGTTCGCCCACATTGCGGCGTCAACGATTTCCGCCAGGGAAAGCTGGAAACGTTCCATGGTCCGGCTGCTTTTGCGGATACCGCAGTAGTAGCAATCCTTAGTGCAGATATTACTGATCTCAATAATTCCGCGCAGAAAGACTTTACGTCCGGTAACGCGCTCTTTGACGGCATAGGCGGCTTTGAACAGCCGGTCGAGATCTGCCGGCGATTCCAGTTCCAGAATCCGCTTAAGGTCCGGCGCGGTCAGCGGCTGTTCTGATTCTATTTTCTCAAACAATTCATTTGTCATGGCGGTTCATCTTTTCAATATTATATAAAGTAAAATATTAAAATATCGCGGATTCGGCAAATGTGGCAAGCGGGATGATAAAAATTAATAAAAAAAAATATCAAAGCCTGAATTTACTGAAAAAGCGGCTATATTCAAAGGTTTACGGAAAAGAGAAAAACTTAAATTTTTTACGCCAATGAAAGGTATTTTATACTTAAATTATTGCTAATTAGCATCTTAAATATAATTTTAGTGTGAAATTTATAAAGCAGTCATGAAAGATTGTCAAAAGAAATTTGGTTTTTTTCTCAAAAGTCATTGGACAGCAGGGCTATTAATGGTTATTTTAAATGCTCTGTTTGTCACTAGTGTTTATTCACTTGAGGGAAAGCAGCAGACAGGGGTTAGCCAAACTCCTGATGGCGGAAAGACGGAGAGAGTTAAATTCGAAGATGCAATGAATTTGACTGCCTCTGGTGCTTCCGGCAGTGCTGCTGTTACTGCGGGTGACAAGGATATGCAGCTTGATCAGGGCAATGATGCTCTGAAAAATGAACAGACGCTGCTGCATAACGAGTTGATTGAAATCATAGACAGGTACAGAAAGCAGAATGAGAGCTACCGCCGGCTGCAACTGAGCATTGCCGCAACCTTGGCAAGTGGAGAATTGAAGGGCGCAGGCAAAAGGGAAGATCAGTTGGTTACAGCTTTGGCAACAGTCTCTGAAAATGGCAGGAAGCTTGCTCTTAAAACCATTGAATTCTGCGAATATGTCGATTCCATCCTTGACAAGATGCCGTTAGGGAAGCTTCAGAAAGCCGCGCTCCAGCTAAGGAACGAGGAGCTGAAGACGGAATCGCGTAAGTTCTGCAGCCTGGCAGATCCCGCTCTCAGCCGTGAAACAGTCGAAGGATGCCGACTGCTGGCGGTGAACGATGATCTGAAAATCGCAGTATTGCCTGTAGGTGCAGTCCACGGTGTCTTTAATGGGCTGTATTTCTACGATGGGAAGGGAAAAGTAAAGCTCAAAGTGATAACGGTAAGACCGTTCATCTCTGCGGCGATACTCGACAAAGGCAGTATTAATGATCTGACGCCAGGAATGGAAGTCAGCACAAACGAAAAACGCAACAAATAATGATCAGAGAAAAATTATGGAAGTAAGAGCTGAAACTAAAAATGTACGGATTGCACCGGAAAAAGCGCGGCACGTCTCGCGCCTGCTTCAGGGAAGATCTGTATTGGAAGCATTAGCTATAGTTGACCTGAGTCCGCGCAAAGCTGCCAGGCTCATGGGGAAAACCTTACGCTCCGCTATTGCCAATGCCGAAAATAACTTTGATCTTGACCGCAAGAGTCTGACCGTGAAAACCGCCGTTGTAGGCGAAGGTCCGACCTTGAAGCGCTTCCGCCCGAAAGCCCGCGGCTCCGCAGGCAGGATCCGCAAAAGAACAAGTCATTTCGAAATTATTTTGACGGACATTTAATAAGGGGAACGAATCGTGGGACAAAAAGTAAATCCAATCGGATTAAGAACCGCGCTAAACAAAAACTGGGAATCCCGCTGGTTTGCCAAAAAAGACGTTTTCGGCGACTGGCTCCATGAAGACCTGAAGATTCGCAAGTACATCAAGGAGAAATTCCAGAGTGCTGCAATCGCCAGGATCCAGATTGAAAGATTCGCCAGCCGCATTCGCATTACAATATTTTCTGCCCGTCCAGGCCTCCTTATCGGAAAGAAGGGAGCTGAACTTGACGGCTTGAAACAGGAAATCGGTAAGTTTACCGAAAATAAAGAAATCTTCATTGACATCGCCGAAATCAGACGCGCTGAAATTAACGCTCAGCTTGTCTCGGAAAACATCGCGATGCAGCTGGAGCGCCGTATCGGCTTCAGAAGAGCAATGAAGAAAGCCATCCAGACTGCCATGGATATGGGCGTGGACGGTATCAAAATTCATTGTGGCGGACGTCTGGGCGGTGCTGAACTGGCCCGTGACGAACAGTACAAAGAAGGACGCGTACCGCTTCACACGCTGAAAGCAATTATCGACTATGGCTTCTCTGAAGCCAATACTACCGCCGGGAAAATCGGTGTAAAAGTCTGGATATGTCATAACGAGCCTACGGAGGATCAAGAATATGCCATTAATGCCAAAAAGAGTAAAGTACAGAAAAGTCCAGCGCGGAAATAACGCAGGTCTCGCCACCACCAACAATAAAGTTGATTTCGGCGAGTTCGCGCTTCAGGCTCTGACTAGAGGATTTGTTACTAATAATCAGATCGAGGCTGCTCGTGTGGCTATCAACCGTCATCTGAAAAGACGCGGTAAGGTCTGGATCCGTTTGTTCCCGTACAAGCCGTTCACCAAGAAACCCTTGGAAGTACGTATGGGTAAGGGAAAAGGTAACGTCGAAGGCTGGGTCGCACCCGTAAAACCGGGCCGTGTCCTTTTCGAAGTCAGCGGTTGCAGTGAAGTTGTTGCCCGTGAAGCGATGTCGCTGGCGGCGAACAAGCTTGCGCTGCGCTGCAGATTCATGTCAAGAACACAAGCTCAAGTTTAAGGCTTGCTGGTAAAAAGTAAGGTACCAAGTATGAAAAAAACTAATATACAAGAGATGACTGATGCTGAGGTTGAACAGCACCTGACAGAATTGCAGCGTGAAAAGCTCAATCTTAAGATTCAGTCAAGAACGGGACAGTTAGAAAAGACGGCCAGGGTCAAGCAGGTTCGCAGAGACATTGCCAGAGTTATAACTGAACAAGCCGCCCGCCTCGCGAAAGCTAACGGTTAAACTGAATGGAAGTGATTATGGAAGAAGCAATTCAGGATAATGCTAAAGTTCGTGGTAATCGTAAAGAGCGCGTGGGCCAGGTTGTCAGCGACGCTCAGAATAAAACGATTACCGTACTGGTAACCAGACGTACAGCACATCCGCTGTACAAGAAAGTTATCAAAACCAAGAAAAAATATGCTGCGCATGATGAAAACAACGAAGCCAAAGTCGGGGACATGGTCAGAATTGTCGAGACCCGTCCTTTGAGCAAGAACAAAAGATGGCGTCTGTTGGAAATTATCAGCCGCGCCGATGTTTAATCAGCAGGGAGTACAAGCAAAATGATTCAAATGCAGTCAACATTGGAAGTAGCTGACAACTCCGGCGCTAAAACTATTGTCACGATCACGGTTCTCGGTCAGAGACGTCGTTTCGCCGGAATCGGGGATCTTATTACCGCCTCAGTTACGGAAGCAACTCCGGACGGCACTGTCAAAAAAGGACAGGTGGTCAAGGCCGTTGTCGTAAGAACAGCCGCCAAGATCCGACGCGAAGACGGGTCCTACCTCAAGTTCGACCAGAACTCCGCGGTTCTTATTGACAAAGATAACAATCCTATCGGCACTCGTATTTTTGGTCCGGTAGCCCGTGAACTCAGGGAAAAGAACTTTATGAAGATCATTTCCCTCGCGCCGGAGGTGTTGTAATGAAAAAGTTTCATGTGAAGAAGGGCGATAAAGTTGTTGTTAACGCCGGATCCTGGAAAAACGAAGAGGCCAAGATTATTGCGGTTCTGACCAAGAAAGACAGAGTAGTGCTGGAATTCAGCAACCTTTCTCCTCAGAAACGTGAGCTGATCGGCAAGCGGAGCGTCAAAAAATCCAAGCTGAACCCGAATGGCGGATTAGTTGACCGTTCAGTGTCTGTTCATGTCTCAAACGTTACGCCTGTTGAAGGCCAGAAAAGCGAATAGGCCGGCCAGATAAAGACGGAGTGAAGAAAAAATGCCTGATATGTCAAAAAAATATAAAGATGAAGTAAAGCCGGCTCTGATGCAGAAGCTGGGGTACAAGAATATTATGCAAGTACCCAGGCTCGTAAAAATCGTCATCAGTTGCGGTCTGAAGAGCAGCGCGGAACGCGATGCTTTCGGCGAAGCCCAGAAGCAGATTGCAGCGCTCGCCGGCCAGATGCCGGTTATCACCAAGGCCCATAAGAACGTCGCCAACTTCAAGTTGCGGATCGGTATGAATACCGGGGTCATGGTTACGCTGCGCGGCGCCAGAATGTTTGAGTTTCTCGACCGTTTTGTCCATAACGCGTTACCGCGCGTCAGGGACTTCCGCGGGATTCCGAGAACCGGCTTCGACGGTGCGGGAAATTATAACGTCGGGATACAGGATGTCTCTGTTTTCACCGAAATCGACCCTGACAAACTGAAATATCCCCTTGGGATGAACATCACAATGGTGACAACCGCGAAGTCTGATGCTGAAGCGCGCGAGCTGTTAACTTTGTTGGAAGTTCCGTTTGCGGAATAAACTAAGGAGTTAATCTGTTATGGCGAAAAAGAGTTTGATGGTAAAATGTGAACGCGGGAGCGAATTCAAATCCCGCAACTATAATCGCTGCAAAGCCTGTGGCAGAGCAAGAGCCTACATCCGTAAGTTCCAGCTTTGCCGTATCTGTTTCAGAGAATTGGCGTCATCGGGCAGAATCCCGGGCGTCACCAAGGCTAGCTGGTAAACAAGGGGAGATGACAGAACATGAGTATGCAAGATCCGATAGCTGATATGCTTACACGCATCCGCAATGCCGGTTCCGCTTCCCTTAAAGAAGTGAGTATGCCGGGGTCAAGAATTAAAGTGGCGGTTGCCGAAGTATTCAAAACCGAAGGGTATATCAAGGAATACCGTCTTACTGAAGACGGCGCCAAGAAGACCCTCTCTATTGAATTGAAGTTTTATAAGGGCAAACCTGTTATTGAAGGCATCCGCAGAGTCAGTAAGCCTTCATGCAGGAGTTATTGCGGCAGCAAAGATATCCCGAAAGTCAAGAACGGTCTCGGTACTGTTGTGCTTTCCACGCCTAAGGGAATCCTTAGCGGGGAAACTGCTGTAAAAGAGCAGACCGGCGGGGAAATTCTTTGCTATATTTGGTAACACATAAGCATGAGGGTTTGATATTATGTCTCGTATAGGAAGAAAACCAGTTCCGATTCCGTCAGGAGTCAAAGTTGCCGTCGACGCGGGAACTGTCAGTGTGCAGGGCAAGGAAAAGCTTGCGATCCAGATCCCCGGCACGATCACCGTCGAGGTAGAGAACGACCAGGTAATCGTCGGTCGCGAAGATGACAGCCGTCAGTCCAGCGCGTTGCAGGGATTGATCCGCAGCCTGATCAATAACATGGTCATTGGCGTCACCAAAGGTTTTAGAAAAGACCTGCTGATCATCGGCGTCGGTTACAAAGCACAGATCACCGGTTCCAAGCTTGTTTTAAACCTTGGATTTTCGCATCCGATTGAATACATGGTTCCGCAGGGCGTAAAAGTCACGGTTGCGGAAAATACCAAGGTCGCTATCGAAGGTTGCGACAAGCAATTGGTAGGTGAAGTGGCTGCCACCATCAGACGTTACAAGAAACCGGAACCCTACAAGGGCAAAGGCATCCGTTACGTTGATGAGCGCATTGTTCTTAAAGAAGGTAAATCAGTCGGTTAATTTTGGAGAGTTTAAGTCATGTATAAGTTCAAGACTAAAAAAGATAAGCGGGTCCGTCGTCATTTGCGCTTGCGCAAAAAGATTTCGGGAACCGCAGACCGTCCGAGATTTTGTGTCAGCGTTACCACGAACAATATCTATGTTCAATTCATCGATGACGTTAACGGTTTGACGCTGGCCGCCACTTCGACGCTGGACTCCATGTTCAAAGAACAGCAGGGGAAACCGAATGTCGAAGGCGCTAAGCTTCTCGGAAAATTAGCGGCGGAAAAAGCCAAAGCTGCCAATATCGCAGACGTAGTTTTTGACCGTTCCGGATTCAAATATCACGGGCGGGTCAAGGCTATTGCCGAAGCTGCCAGAGAAAACGGATTAAAGTTTTAGGAGCTGAAATGGCAAAGAAAGAAGATTTCAAAAGTGATGAAGCTGCCGGCGATTTCGATGAAAACGTCATCAGTATCAATCGCTGCAGCAAAGTCGTAAAAGGCGGTAGAAACTTCAGCTTCGGCGCTTTAGTCGTTGTTGGAGACCGCAAAGGTCAAGTCGGATACGGCTATGGTAAAGCCAATGAAGTATCTGACGCGATCCGCAAGGGCAGTGAAATTGCCAGACGCACTCTGGTCAGGATCCCGACCAACGGGTCAACCATCCCGCATGAAGTTGAATGCAAGTTCAGCGGCGCGAAAGTGCTTCTGAAACCGGCTTCTCCCGGTACCGGCCTCATCGCCGGCGGCGCGGTGCGTGCGATTCTCGGTCTCGCCGGCATCGGCGATGTCCTGGCCAAGTCTCTCGGCGCGGGCAATTCGGTTAATGTGGCAAAGGCCACTTTCAAAGCGATTGAAAGCCTTTCCTCCAGAGCGGATACTCTTGCTAAACGCGGAAAATAATAATAATAATATCGAGGCTATAAGATGATGAAATTACACAATCTCTCCCCGACACCTGGCTCCAGGCGTCCGCGGAAAAGAGTCGGGCGCGGTGACGGGTCCGGCACCGGCGGTACTGCCGGACGCGGTGAAAAAGGACAAAGATCCCGTTCCGGTTCAACATTCCGCCCGTACTTTGAAGGCGGTCAGATTCCGCTGTTCCGGCGTTTGCCCAAACGCGGATTCAAGAGCCCGGATCATATTCTTTACACCGTAATCAATCTGGACATTCTGAATGCCAATTTTGAAGCGAATACGGTAATTGATGTCGCCACTCTCAAGCAGATGGGATTGATCAATAACGCGAATGCGGCATTGAAGATCCTGGCCAGAGGCGAAATATCCAAGGCTCTGACAATCAAAGCCAGCAAGTTCTCCGATGCGGCAAAAGCCAAAATCGAAGCTGCCGGCGGGGTTTGCGAAACGGTCTGAAACCAAACCAAATTATAATATAACGGGTGATAAATGTTTTCTGCATTTCTCAATATGATCAAGATTAAGGAATTGAGGAACAGGCTTCTCTTTACGGCCGGAATTATCATTCTGGTCAGATTTGCCTCCAATATTCCGTGTCCGGGTGTTGATCCTGCGGCGCTCAAAGCTTATTTCCACCTTTTCAGCAAAGACAGCGCGGGTGGAATGCTGATGGGAATGTTCGACCTCTTCAGCGGGGGCGCATTGCATCAGTTTGCGCTTGCGACTCTCGGGATTATGCCTTACATTACCGCTTCGATCATCATGCAGTTACTGGTTCCGGTCATCCCTTCGCTGGAAAAGCTCCAGCGCGAGGGCGATGTCGGACGGCAGAAAATCAATCAATACACTCGTTATCTTACAGTTTTAGTATGCCTGATTCAGGGAACGATGGCAGCAATGACGATGATAGATCCGACCAGAGTCGGTCTTCCGACTCCGGAAACGTCGCTGGTATTCAGTACCGGCGCGGGATTTGTTCTCATGACTGTTATCGTTCTTACTTCCGCCACCATGCTTGAAGTATGGCTGGGGGAACAGGTAACTGCGCGCGGCATTGGCAACGGCGTATCAATTATCATCACTATCGGTATTATTGCCAGACTGCCGCAGGCAGTTATGCAGTTGATTGACATGGCATGGAATCAGGCCACCTCCGCTGGAACATCGTTCAAGCCGGTGCAGCTTCTGATTCTCCTGATGCTGTTCGCACTGGTCACTGCCGCAACCATCCTGCTGTCACAAGGACAACGCCGCATTCCGATTCAAATGGTCAAGAAGAGTGTCGGCAACCAGGTTCAGGGCGGAACTACTTATATGCCGCTGAAGGTTAACTTCTCCGGCGTAATGCCGATCATTTTCGCCAGCGCGATTCTGATGATTCCCGGTGTGCTCCTGCAATGGGTGCAGTGGCATGAGATTGCCAATGCCATCCGTTACGGCTCGATCGGTTACATGTGCATGGACGGCGTGATGATTCTGGCGTTCTCCTACTTCTGGGTTGCCAACCAGTTCAATCCGATCCAGATTGCTGACAACCTGAAGAATCAGGGCGCCTATATTCCCGGGATTCGTCCCGGAACGCCGACTGCCGATTTCCTCGATTCCACAATGACCAGAATTACTCTCTCCGGCGCGTTGTTTCTGGCGGCGCTGGCAATTTTCCCGACGATTCTGGCGGAATATTTTAAAGTTCCGTTCATGGTCGCGCAATTTTTCGGCGGCACCAGCTTGCTGATTATGGTCGGCGTGGTGCTTGACACTTTAAGCCAGCTTGAATCGCACTTGACCATGCGCAATTACGAAGGGTTCCTGAAGCACGGACGACTCAAAAGCCGCAGCGGAAAATAATCCGGGCTATGGTTATGTTTTGTGCGAATCCCGAAACTCATAACTCAGAATTGAAGTTATGGCTGAAAACGTTATAGCAATTGACGGACCGGCGGCCTCCGGAAAAAGCACCATCGCCGGTCTGCTCGCAGACCGGCTCGGCATTCCCTACATCAATACCGGCAATATGTACCGGGCTGTTACCTATTATGCCATTCAGCAGGGCATCGGTCTTTCCGACTGTTCCGAAGAAACACTCTCCCCGGTTTTAAAACAAATAAAACTGGATTACGTCAAAGCCGCATCCGGCCAATATGAAATCATGCTCAACGGCGAATTTCCCGGTGCTAAAATCCGCACACCTGAAATCGCATCGCTAGTCAGCCCCGTCGCCGCTCTGCCCAATGTCCGGGCGTGGCTTATAGACAAGCAGCGCGAATTCGCCAGGCTGGGCCGGATTGTCATGGAAGGCCGCGACATCGGCACCGTGATTTTTCCCGGTGCGCAATACAAATTTTTTCTCACCGCCAGCCCCGAAGAGCGCGCAAGACGCCGGCTCGCACAGGACGGAGAATCCCCCGACGGCGCAACTGTCGAATCCGTAGCCAAAGCCATTGCCGAGCGGGATCTGCTGGACTCCACCAGAAAAACAGCGCCGCTGAAAAAGGCTGCTGACGCAATTCTGATTGATACCGGCGGGATGTCTATTGAACAGGTGATCGAACAAATTTTGAGGTATATAAAATGAAAATTCACCAGATGCAATACCGGGTTCCCTATGCGGACACTGATCAGATGGGAGTGGTTTACTACGCTAACTATCTGGTATATTTTGAACGCAGCCGCACTGAGATGCTGCGTGATGCCGGACTGCCTTACAGCACTCTGGAAAAAGAAGGCGTTTTTCTGCCGGTTTCGGAAGCATACTGCAAATATCTGGCACCCGCTCATTACGATGAGCTGCTGACTTTTAAAAGCTATGTCGAGGAAATCAAAGGCGTCAGAATTAAAATGGCTTCTGAAATCCTGCGCGGCGAGGAGGTACTGGCTCGCGGCTATGTCGTGCTGGCCTGTGTGGGCCGTGAAGGAAAATTAATCCGGCCTCCTGAATCGCTCTGCAATGCCTGTCAATAAGTCCTGCTCAAGCCCGCCTATGCGCTTTTATCTTTCTTCTCCTGATTTTTCTTGAAAAAGTAGTCGAAGACGAAAGCGAAGCGATATCTGATTCTCAATGTCTTATACCAGAACGCCATTGTATTAAGCACCATGTATTGGGCGGTCAGCTTCAGGCGGCCTTTGAACCAAGGTCCGGTGTAGTAGAACGCGGCCATGAATTTGGCGGGGCCCTGAAAGTGAATCAGATTGAAGCGGATTTCAGTTTTTCTGGTTTCGTTGAAGCAGAACGGCATGCCATTCTTCCATTCAAACACTTTTTTGCCCATGCGGAAGCGGTAAGTTTCGGCATCGCCGCCGGCGGGAATATTGATATGAGTATCGAATGTGGAATTTTCGTAAACCGCGATCAGATTGCAGACTTTCTCCGGACCGTAGCTGTGATAGAACTCATTGACCGCAGTCATGTCGCTGAAGCCGCCCAGGATGTTGTTGGCGCGGTTGTATTCCCACATGGCTTTAATCTTGTTCAGCTTTGACGCATCGGTATAAAAAGTCGGCATCAGTTCGCAGAATTTGCTCAAAGCCGGGAGTTTCCAGTAGGAAATGCCCGGGGAGGCACATTCCGGGCTGTAAATCGCCAGCCCGACGTCTTTTGTGCTGCACATTCCGGCATTGACCTCGTTGATGTCCGCATACATCAGCACATCGGAATCGCAGACAAAAACCTCCTGATAGCCGGAGCTGCGCATGAATTCCTCCAGCACAAACCAGCGCTGAAGGCAGAACCGTTCATAATTATATGGATTGGTGGAAAAATGCTGGTAGACTTTCTCGAATTCCGCCGCGCTTTTGAAATACTGCCGGATGTTGACATGCCTGACGACCGTTCCGAGCCGGGCATTGGCATCGTCGCCAAGCAGGATGACTTCGGAGGACGGCGAGGCAAATTTCGCCTGGCGCAGCGTAAACTCCAGATATGAACTGTAACCTGTGTGCAGAAAGATGATTGGCAGTGGCATAATTTCAGTCCGTTTTCTTTTTGTCTTGATAAAAATGTATAAGTTCCCTGGTGATTTTCAGCCATACCGGAGCCAGCAGCAGTACCAGCAGCGCATCCAGCAGCAGTGTTCCGGCGATCATTCCCGGCAAGCCGAAGTTCTGCCCGTACAGCCATGTTGCGGCCGCAACTATCACCAGTCCGGCAAACGCTATATACAGCATCCGCGTGACCGGGAGTCGCATGGGAATCTTTCCGCGCAGCACACGGTAAAAGGCCAGGCAGATGAACAAATAGGAGAGGGATGTTGCCGTCGCAGCCCCGTTGATATTCCATGGCGGAATCAGAATCGCGTTGCAGACGACATTAAACAGCGCGCCGCCGAGCATGATGGCGGCCCCCTGGCGGGCGGCTCCGCAGGAATTCAGCGCATTGACATAAAAGCTGGCGGCCGCGAAGAAGATGGTTCCGGTACAAAGTATTGTCAGCGCAGTTCCGGCTTCCGTGAATTGCTGGCCGAACAGTATGGTGATGATGAATTTCGCCAGCGGCAGCGTTGTGATCAATGCCAGCCACAGCAGGATGAAGAGGATGGCGCTGATCGCTTCGGTCAGTTTGGCGATTTCCTCTTTTCTGCCGTGCTGCCAGAGTTCGGAAACGATCGGCGTGAAGACTACCGGCAGAATGATGATTGACTGCACAATCTGAACAATCGGCAGCGCGATATTATAGATACCCACTCTTTCCGGGGTGCTGAGTCCGGCGAGCATTATCGAGTCCATATTGGATATCGCCGTCAGCCCGACCAGCCCGACCGCAATCCATCTGCTTAAATCCCAGGTATGTTTGAACGTCCTGAGGTTAAACGTGATTCCCGGCGCGGCTTTAAGACCGAATTTCCGGGCCAGAATAATATAGGCGGCGATGAATGACAACAGGGCGCAGGCCGGAAACATGGCGGCGGCAAAAACTAATCCGTATTGCGCGGAAAAACATACTATCCCGAGAAAAATCAATAGAATTTTGGCGGACTGGAGCAGATTTTTGATGCCGAACGCCTTGGCGGAATCCATCGCGGACATGCAGACCGTTTCCGCCGACTGGAAAATCAGCAGCAGCGCCACGATCAGAAAGACCGTCTGCCCCGCCGGAAATTTGTAATAATGAACCACGAGAAAAGAGGAGAGCAGCGCCAGAACCAGGAAGACCGCGGTGCCGAAAGCGGTTTTGATCATCAGGATGAAGCTGTAGATGGAATTGGCGCGTACCGGACGGTTGCCGGCCCGGTTTTTGGCAATCAGAATCGTCCCGGCCTGGGTCATGCCCAGGTCAACCACCGCGAGCAGCAGGGTCAGCAAGGAAAATACCGCATACAGGAAACCGTATTCTCCAATGGAAAACGTGTTTGCCAGATAGCGGCGGACCAGATAATTTATGACGCCGATCAGGACAGCGCCGAGCAGGGAAACGAAGCTTCCCCATAAAAAGACCTTTAATGTGGCAATCCTACTGTGCATCTGGTTTCAACTCATAGATAATGTACGTTGGGTTCTCGCATACTTTGCTGAAAAGGTCCGAATTGGCCAGCATATCGACGAATTTTGCGGGATAGACGCGGATATCCACATTCGAGGACACCATCGACGCGATTTTGGATTTTTCGATGCCGATGAACGCAAAATTATTCTTCCGCAGCAGATCGTAAATCTGACGGTCGGTTTTTGCTTTCCAGACATCAACGGAAATGCTCCAGAAGGGTTCATACGGCAGGAAACGCCACTTTTCGGCGTACATGAAAATCTTGAATTTCTTGTTGTCGTAAGTGCTCTTTTTGGTATTGAGCGCTTTAATCACCTGCTCCAGGTCGGGGCCGAGGGTTCTGAGCTCGTATATTTTCGCAAGCACGGCACCGGACTGGACGATGGCGACGATTGCAATCACCGGCAGCAGTTTCCGGTAGTCTTTGAAGCTCACCAGCCAGCAGGAAACCGCGAAAACTATAAACGGGATGCCCGGCAGGAAGTAACGGATATCCGGGGTATTCCGGCCGATGATATATGCCGGAATGAGGTAGCTCAAACCGATAAAGGCGCAGATGAACGAGGGTTGTTCAAATTTCCTTGCCTTAATCTCCCGCTGCAAGCCGAATGCTGCTGCGCCGACGGCAAGCCAGATTGCGCCACCGAGGTAGATGATCCAGTTCGCCGGGATCCGCAGATCGCCGGGATAGGCTATCGGCGGCAGCACTTCGGTTGACGGCGGCATTGGCGGACGGGTGTCGTCAATAATGTTCAATCCGCGCAGAATATCCAGCATTTTATCCACCAGGATATTGTGGCATTTGCCGTCAAAATACTTGAATACTGCCACGTCGAAAATGAGGATGCAGGTGAATACCAGAAAAACCGAGGTCATGATCCAGACTGAACATTTCAACGGTTTCCGGCGTTCCTGAATAAAAATCAGGAAGCACATGCCCGGCAGCAGCATTACGGAGTTTTCCTTGAAAAAGAACGTTATCGCCGCCAGCAGGATTCCCGGCAGATATTGTCGTTTGAACAGCAGATAAAAAGCGGTCACCATCAGCGCGGTTGCCGGCAGATCCTGATAGAACGCGGTACCGAAGAGAATGGCTGCGGGCAGGGTGGAGACCAGCAGCAGCGTGTTGCAAGTCACCTCGGGCGAGTTGAATAAATGCCGCACCGTCAGGAAACTGAACACTATCAGCAGGCAGAAAAAGA
This sequence comes from Victivallaceae bacterium, assembly GCA_041665605.1. GTDB lineage: Bacteria > Verrucomicrobiota > Lentisphaeria > Victivallales > Victivallaceae > CAIPAT01. The sequence continues at coordinate 45,535 of JBAYIO010000020.1, forward strand.
ACAGATGGTAGAATTGCACCGTCATGAAGCCGGGAAACATTTTATAGAAGACTGCGCCCAGGTAGTGCCAGCCGATCACATGCGGGCCGATGCCGGAACGCTCCTTGCCGTAATCCGTAATCAGCGACCAGCCGAAAGAAATGTCCGGCAGTTTGCCGCTCTGGTTTACCAGTTGGTAATAGTGCGCGGTTTCATCGCCGACCATCGGGCATGAACTGGAAAGCCCCACATACAACATGCCGGCCAGCACCATTGCCGGGATGGCAAAGGTCAGAATTTTTACCGGCAGCATTTGTTTCAAAAAGTAATCCTTCAAATTCATTTTTTAGCGTCACCCGCGGTTTGGTTTTTTTTAAGCTTATACACTATATATTGCTGATTCTCAATTACTTTCCCGACTTCCGGAGATTGTTCGAAAAATTTAAGTCTGTCCAGCGGCCAGCCTTTGTCGTAAATTCCGCCTTTGTATGTATAATTGAAGCGTTTCGCCACCACTACCGTGGCAATATGGTTGGCATACATGTTCCGCACTATCGCATTGTTGCTGAAAACTTCATGCGTCCAGGTGGCATTGATGCCGGGAATGTAGTAGGACGCCAGTTCCCATTCCTCCCAGAAGACTCTTTCATTCTTCGGCTGCTGCTTCAGATAATCCAGCACCTCGGCGGTACCGGTGGACTTCAGTTGCCGGCTTTGCAGGGTGTAGCCGATGGCGGCGGCATATTGAATGAGCGCAACCGCGATTATCAGGCAGAACACGGTTCGGGCATTCCTGAAATTGCACAGTCCGCTGAACATGATGACCAGCACGGGAAAGACGATAATCAGATAGCGTCCGTAGCGTCGGGCGAAGAGGAACCACATCAGAAAGAAAAAACCGCCCGTCAGCAGCAGAATCCAGTATTTGCGCCACAGTCCGTACAGATATTCCCGCGTTCCGTGAAGCTGGCTCAGCGCCAGCAGTATCAGCAGCGGGATTCCGAAACCGAACCATTGCAGAAAATTAGGCAGCGGAATATCCGAGGCGGGGCGGTTGTTGGCTATGTAGGTAAAGCCGGACGGCTCCGGAATCCCGGCTGCCGGATTGGCTTTGACTTTGATTTCGAACCCTTCGCCGGGCGGCGGGGGAGGGGGCGCTTTCAACGGGACGTTGATCCCGGCGGCAGCGGCAATCTGCGCCAGATTGCGCACGATCATGTCGTCGCTGCCGAAATTTTTGCCCCTGAACCATACGTCCCAGCCGATCAGCGACAGGAATATCAGCAGGCAGCCGGCGACGGTCAGCGCGGCGCGGGGAATGTTCTTTTTATATTGCATGGCGCACTGCGCCGTGAGAAGCAGGAAGCAGACCGGGATCAGCACCATGCCGGTGCGTTTGGAATACCACATGCCGGCTGCCGCCAGCGCCGTCCATAAGTACTGTTTTTTATACAGCAGGATGATGGTGAGCAGAATGAAGCAGGCGCATAATAGATCAATATAGCAGAGGATTGCGCAGACCGGAAGGATTGGCGTTATTCCGGTCAGCAGTACCGCCGTTTTGGCTTTAAAGCTGCCGCAGAGCATTCCGGCGAGGACGAAGACCAGCCACAGCAGGACGCCTGCCAGCACCGCCTGAAACACCTGTACCGTCCGGTAATCGTAGCCGCCGGTGAGGTTGCACAGCGAAGACGTGAGGAAATACCACAGCGGACTTTCTTCTGGCTGGATGGCAAAGTTGTTTTTGCTGGCCAGCTCCAGCGGCCTGCCGCCGTATTCGCACCACGCCCGCACCAGTTTCAGATGCCAGATGCCGTCATTAAAACGGGGGGAGGTGAATATCCCGGTCAGCAGCACCGGCGCCGCCAGCAGCAGGATCAATACGGCAATATGCGTTTTTTTGAGCAGTAAATAGTAATTTACATACAGTCTGCGGCTTAGATTTTTAATAAGACATTTCATGCGGTTTCCGGCTTATGATTTCTTATTGCGATCCGCGAAAATTGCGAGCAGTTTGTAGATCCACACGATCTTGCGCGCGTTGATCAAATGCAAAAAAGCGGTGGCGGGATTGCCGTATTTCCTGGCAATCTCCAGCTCTTCATCAAACTGCTTGTCGAAATTGTTCTGGCTGATTGATTCGGAATGGCGCCGGAAACTCGCCAGCAGTTTCCGCACCGGCAGCGGCCTGGCTTTGTTTGCCATGTTCATCCACAGTTCGTAATCCCAGGCGGCGCGATATTTGCTGTTCAAATGGTCAACCTGCCGCCATAAATCCATTTTCCAGAAAGTGCTGGGCTGGTTGATGAAGTTCTCGCAGAGCAGCACATGGCGGCTGTAAAAATACCCCAGCAGGTTTTTGTATAAAGTAATCGGTTTCCGGATTTCCCGGTCATGCTCGTCAATGATCCGGCAGCGTCCGTACAGCCACTGGCAGGCCGGGTGTTTGCGGAAAGTTTCCGCCACCGTCCGCAGTGTGCCTGGCTCAAAAATATCGTCGGCGTTCAGCCAGCAGCCGATATCGCCGGTAGCCATTTCCATGCCGGAATTGATCGCCGCCTGCGGCGAACCGTCTTTGCGGGAGACGACCGTGCAGCGGTCTTTGTACTCTTCCAGTATCCGCAGGGTGCCGTCGGTGGATTTTCCGTCGCAGACAATATATTCCAGTTCGAAATCGCCTTGCTGCGAAAGAATGCTTTCGACAGTGCGGCGGATGTATTTTTCCCCGTTGTAAACGGGAGTGATTACCGATATTTTCATTATCCGTTCAGCCTTTGCATACAGCTTTAATCTTATCCGGCGTGGCGCAAATAGTTCCGCCGGAAGCCTGAAATAACTAAACTGTTAAAATAGCATTCAGGAACTATTATTCAACACTCAACCTCAAGGAAAGGACCCCTAAAATATACGCCGGATCCTTTTTTACCACAGAGACATCCCGCAGCCGCGGGAACACAGAGAAATCCTTTTTTCCATTCTGGACATTCTGGACACACCTGTGCAGAACCATTAAAACCATTTCTCGCACGGAGACACAAAGGCACAAAGAAAACGTCATTATCATTTTGGACAATCACTCCGAGCCGTTGGATAGCCTTTGAACTCATTGTCTTTTTTTAAACTTTCAACTTTTCTCGCTTTTCTTGCTTTCAACTCCCGCGACCGCGGGCTTTCCCATTCTGGACATTCCGGACACCGCTGCGCAGAATGGTTTCGCCTTTTGATATCTTCGCAATCTGCGGATATAATTGCATTTCTGAGAATTTTATTTTCATGACAGTTATACTCCGCACGGCTGAAAATTTAACAATAGATTGCGAAGATTTTGAGAATTGGTTCGTATTCTGAGAGGCTGCCGATACCGGGGTATCGAAGGCCTCGAAGAGTGCGAATCCAAACTCAAAAGATTGCAACCGCTTTGCGGCTAGCGTCTTGCGGCTGTATTTTTCCATTCCTCTTTCCGGCGATATTCATATCGCCAGTCAGTCGGATCGAAAAAATCCAATCCACAATCCTGCTCGTCTATTTTTAAATTTTCATCCGTGCGGAGTATAAGTTAAGCCTTTACCTGATTTATTTTAAATAAGCGCGACTCTTTACATATATAGTAATTTTGTCAACAGGAAGGATGAAATCAGGCTCAGGATAACGAGAAAATGCAAGATATTTTTTTACCGCGAAAATCACGAAAAGAAAACTAACGTTAAGATTATGGCCGCGCCGCTGGAACTAAAATCGGAATTTGCCGTCTACAGTATTCAAGCTTTACAGCTTGGCGATGACGAAGACGCAGCAGGAGGCGAAGAGGTTCGGCATGGCTTTGGCGAAGGAATGATCGCCGCGGCCCAATGGAATTTCCTTGACGATTCTTACGCCGAGCATGTGACAGAGGTTGCGGAAGTCAATGATTGTGGCCAGATGGATGTTCGGCGTGTTATACCAGGGATTGGGCAGGGTCTTGGTTTCCGGCATGGTGCCGCCAAGCAGCAACTGAATGCGCGACGGCAGATAGCCGAAATTGATAAAACTGATGATGCCCTGTTTGCCGACCCGCAGCATTTCATTGATGAGCAGATCCGGACGGTGCACCGCCTGGAGCGTTTCGCTCAGCACAACGAAATCGAAAGAGTTGTTGTTGACGAATTTGAGCCCTTCGTCCAGGTCGCTGTGGATGACCGGAACGCCGTTGTCGATGCACTCGATGATGGATTCCTGCGAAAGTTCGATGCCCAGACATTTGGCGTCTTTTTCCTTTTTCAGCAGCCGCAGAAAGGTTCCGTTACCGCAGCCCAGGTCAATGACCCGGGTATTATGCGGGATGATTTTATATATGGCCAGCAGATCCGGCCGCTTCGCCAATTCCTGTTTAAGTTTTTCCACCATGTTTCCACTCCTGATGTTGGTTTCTGAGAAAATCAGCGAGCATCTTGCCCAGAGTGTCTATTTCCAGCAGAAAAGCGTCATGTCCGTAACTGGATTCAATTTCGCAGAAAGTCACCTCGGTGCCGTTATTCATGAGCGCGCTGACGATTTCTCTGGACTGGGCCGACGGGAACAGCCAGTCGCTGCTGAACGACACCACCAGAAACGAGCTTTTAACCTCGGCGAAAGCTGTAGACATATTGCCGCCGGCGCGTTCCGAAATATCAAAGTAATCCATGGCGCGGGTGATATATAAGTAACTGTTGGCGTCGAAGCGTTCAACGAAGCGCGCCCCCTGGTATTGCAGATAGCTTTCGACTGCGAAATTTCTGGAGAAGTCGAATGAATACTGATCTTTCTCCTGGAGGCCGCGGCCGAATTTACGGGCCATGGATTCGTCGCTCAGATAGGTGATATGCGCCAGCATCCGGGCCGTTGCCAATCCGTTCTCCGGTGCTTTTTCATAATATTCGCCGTTCTGCCAGTTGATGTCGGTCATGATGGCTTCGCGACCGACCCAGTCGAACGCGATCCCCTGCGGCGACAGCCGGGCGGTGGTGGCAATGGCAATCACGCTGTGGACGTGATCGGGATAGGCGGTTGCCCATTCCAGCGCCTGCATGCCGCCCATCGAGCCGCCGACAATGGACAGCCATTTTTCTATTTTCAAATGTTTCATGAGCCGGAATTGCGCCCTGACCATATCGGCAATGGTGATTACCGGAAAATCCATATTGTAGAGTTTGCCGGTTTCCATGTTCAGCGAGCGCGGTCCGGTGGAACCGCTGCAGCCGCCGATGACGTTGCTGCACACCACAAAATATTTGTCGGTGTCAATCGGTCTGCCGGGACCGACCATTTCATGCCACCAGCCGGGTTTGCGGTCATCCTCGGAATAATAACCGGTGACGTGAGCGTTGCCGGAGAGGGCGTGCAGAATCAAAACCGCATTGCTGCCGGCCGCATCCAGTTCCCCGTAAGTTTCGTAGCGGATATTTACCGGGTGCAGTTTCCTGCCGCAATCCAGCGGCAGCGCGTCTTCTTCGGTTTCCCCGAAGAGAAAATCCTGCGGTATTACTAAATTTTTATCTTTGATTTTACTGTCCATAACTATATTTATTCCGGAACCCGGTTCCGGACTTTTCGCTTAAAATCCATGCTCTCAAATTAATTGCATGATTGCAGATTTCAAACGGCAAAGCCGTAAGATGATAAAAATCATCAAAAAATTACCATTTTGCAGCAATCGCGATCAGATAAATAAAAATAATACTTTAATTGCAATTTCCAAAGATCTGATTACAATAAATACTGGTTTTATAATATTGCCGGTTAGACAATCATGGAGGTGCAATTATGAAAATTGATCAGGTCAATCTGCCGGATTTGAGAGTGGCGGGCGTCAGAAAAGTCGGTCCATACGGACCGGATGTCGGACAGGCATTTTGCAAGCTGGTGAGCTGGGCGCACCAGAACCGGCTTTTCAATGATAAAAGCCTGGTGATCGGCGCGTACTGGGACTGTCCGGAAAGCACTCCGCCGGAGCAGTGCCGGATGGATGCCTGCCTGACCCTGACGCCGGAAATGAACCCGCCGCTGGAAGACGGCATTGTCATTCAGACGCTGCCGGGCGGTCTCTGCGCCACTCATTTGTGCAGCGTGTACAATGATGACTTTCACGGCGCCTGGACGGAATTTGTCAATTGGCGGAAGCAGAATGATCTCGAACGCGACTGCCGCCCGTGTTACGAAATTTATTACGGTCCGGCAGCGGCAAACCATCCGCTGAAAAAATGGGTGATAGATTTAGTCATGCCGCTGAAAAAAGCATTCAAATAAAAGGAAGTCACATGAAGAACATAGTACGAAATGTGATGATGATGTTGTTGCTGTTGCTTGGCGTGACTGCGGCATTTGCCGGGGAGAAAGCGGAGTCGTTTGAGAAGCAGATTACGGTTACGGTGAAGGTGCGCTATCTGGTGATATTGCCGGAAGGTTATCAGGCGGACAAGAAATATCCGCTGCTGTTGTTTCTGCATGGTTCAGGGGAGCGCGGCGATGATCTGGAAATAGTAAAGAAACACGGACCGTTCGACAAGGTCAAAGAGTTGAAACTGCCGTTTATTATCGTGGCGCCGCAGTGTCCGCAGTACAAACATTGGGATACTGAGATGCTTGATCTGCTGCTCGATGAACTGCTGTTGAAATATCCGGTTGACCCCGATTATGTTTATCTTACCGGATTAAGCATGGGCGGTTTCGCGACATGGTCATGGGCGACGGCCCGTCCGGAACGGTTTGCGGCGGTTGTGCCGGTCTGCGGCGGCGGAGAACCTGCTCTGGTCAGCGCCAGAATGAAAGATTTGCCGGTATGGGCATTCCACGGGGCAAAGGATAAAACCGTGCTCCTGCAGAAGTCGCAGGAAATGATGGATGCCGTGAATAAGATTGGCGGCAAAGTGAAATTCACGGTTTATCCCGATGCCGAACACAATTCATGGACCGAGACCTATAATAATCCGGAGTTGTACCGGTGGCTGTTGTCCTGTAAGCGTCAAGCCGCAAAATGATTTGAACCGCTCTGGTTCAAAACCGTCAATCAAAGTCTGCTATCTGGTTTCAAGACGGCTCCTGCACCGGTTGGCCGAATCGAAGAAATCCTGGCAGACCAGTGATGGATTGTGTTTAACACTTCCCCGCCGCTGCAGCGGGATGTGTATTATAATCGGGTTGAACCGGTCGCAAAGCCGAATTTCCACCGGCAGATAGAAATATGCTCCGGCGAAATCACCCGGAATAAGCGTCACTTCAACGGCGGCAAGGTGTGAATGCTTCACGGTAAAGATACATTCGGCGGAAGGTTGCGCCAGCCAGCCTTCCGGCAGCAGCAGCTTGACCGATACGACTTTCTCGATAAACCGGACATGGCTCATTTTCAGAGTCAATTTCTTGTTTTCGCCCGGCACGACTTCCGGTCCGCGGTCATAATCGACGGAAAATCTTCCATACGGCAAGTCGAAAGACAGTTCATACGGCGATTTGCTCCAGATTCTTTTAATCACCGGTTCGGCATTGAACAGTTTTTCCCGGTAGTCGGCGGTAATGGCGCCAGGTTGAGATACTATCTGCGGCAGCGTAAGATTTTCCTGTTGTGCAGTTAGTGCCAGTCTGATGACGCGATCTGTCAGTTCATCCAGCGTTTTGGGCAGGCCGCAGAGATTATTTCTGCCGTAGGTGTCAATCGAACAGGTCTGAATGCTTTCGCCGATCGGTTCGATCCATTCTTGCGGAATGCCTGAACGGCCCATGATAATACCCATGATCGCGCCGACGGTCCCGGCGGTGCAGTCGGTATCGTCGCCGCAGTTGTTGGCCAGGCAGACGCTTTTGCCGAAGTCGCCTTCGCCGTAGAGCAGGCCGATGATTACGAACCCGATGTTGGCCGGGGCCTGGAACCAGCCGAGGTCTTCGCTGTCTTTGACCATGGCTTCGCGGGCGGCAGGGAAGTCGACGCCTTTGTCATAGCAATCGCAGGCTAGCTTGACGCTGCGGGCGATGCGGCAGTCGCCGGGTATACGCGACAACCCGATCCTGATGATTTCGCGGATGTCGCTGACAATAAATGCCGCCGATTCCATGGTCGCGGTGAAAATTTCAGCGTAAATGCCTTCTCCGCAGTGGTCGCAGCACGCATCGAAATAGGCAAACTGAGCCGCTTCGTCGGGCGAACCGGGGAATATGCATGCCCAGATTTCCGAACGTATCCAGGCTCCGTTGCTGTATTTCCAAATATCGTTATTGCATGAGCCGGAGAGCGGCGGAACCAGTCCGTTGCGGATGTTCGCCTTGCAGACGCCGTACTCGTTCCACGGCCCGGTGATGTTAGTGAGCCAGTATTCGCCCAGTATCCGCTCGTTGAGCCGATAGATGCCATTTTCTTCTGCGGCGATCAGCCAGATCAACTGCAAATCCAGATCATCGTTTGGCGCGGGCTTGCCGCCCAGTTCCTGAGTGTAAAAAGTTGCATGGTTGACTTCGCGCTGTCCTTCGAACGGTGCGCCGATGGTGCCTCCGATGTTTTTACCGGTCCAGCAGCCGAGCACTTTATCATGATAGGTTTCCAGATTTATTTTCTGGACGGACCGGGCGGAACTGTCAAACATTTTCGCATCCTTTCCTTATATGGGAATATTAATCTACAATATTACGTTATATGTTTCAAGACTGTCAATAAGTTATTCAGGAATGTGTCTGACAGTTTTTCCGCTTTTTTAATTACCGGTAAACGTGCCGGAGCTGATGAGTTCCCCGACCAGAACGGGGCAGGGCGGAACTTCCCTGACAATTTCGCACTGGGCGGAGACGGCCGGGAAGTTTCCGTTTTCATCTTTGATCTCAATTTTCCCCTGCCAGTCCGCTTTGAACTCCGCAGGTGCTTTAAGTTCAATCTTGAGCAATTGACGGGATATGGGACCGACCTGATAAGCAATTTTTGACGGTCTGGCCTGCCAGCCGGCCGGCAGCGTCAGCGCGAGGTTGCCGCTGAGAGTTTTCCCGAAGGGATTGGCAAGGGTGATTACGGCTTCCTGCCACTGGTCGTTGAGAAAGCAGAATAACTCCGAGCGCAGGGAACGCTTATGGCTGCGGAAATAAGTCTTAGTCTTGTAAATGCCGGCAACCGGCTCGGCAGATGTTCTGGCTTGCGCGTTGGCAAGATCGTCCGCGGCGCATGCCAGCAGAATGTCGCGGGCAACGGCATCATTGTCATCTTCATACATTGCCGCATACTGTATCTGTTTCTGCGCTCTTGATGTCAGGCGTTCGGTATTCAGCAGCGCCCCGTTATTGCCGGTTCTGGCGATGACCGCCTTCCATTGCGCAGCCAGTTTTTCCCGCATTGCGTCCAGCGTGACATCGGTCTTGATCCGGTCTTTTGAACTGCGGGCAAGCATGATGCGGCAGTTGGTCAGCAGATCAAGAACATTATTGGAACTATACAGGAATTCCGCAGAACTGGTCCGCCGCTGTTTTCTCAACTCCTGCTCCATGCCATTTAAAGTCTTCCCTAAATTAGCATCAGAAGCGGCAATGATTTTATCGGCCAATGTTCCGAGCCTGCTTTGTGTGTCTTTTTCCAGTGCTTTCGCGGCATAGTCTTTAATTTTCTCAGCCATCGCCATTTTAATAAAATCCATAGCGGGGCTGTTGACAAATACCGGCGAATTCCTAGTCAAAACCGCCTGCAGCGGATTGAGTTTGCGGCCAAACACATCCGTTACCTCTGAACCGGCGGATAGCGGCACATTAATCTTGACCGGCGCCGCGCTGTCGGTGAATAATACCGCAACGGCTTTGCCGCCGTTCACGAATAGATATTGCCTGACTCCATCGGATTCTGCGTAACCAAGCGGCAGCGTGTCGCCTAAATTACGGATGAGCGCCGCCTGGCCGACCAGGTTCATGGTAGGCACATCGTTTTCCATCAGCGGCACCCATTGGGTCCCGTTGTAAATAAAGGTCTTGCCGTTGCCCGATGCCCGGTAAAGCACCAGCGATTCCATCAGTTCGTAGAATGGACGTCCCTCCACCGCGGTCTCGGTTGACCACAGTTCAAAATCACGGCCGTAGTCCCAGGCGTTGCGGCGGATGCGTTCGATGAGCTTAGGATTGGCCATGCCGTATCCATGATAGGAGAGCAGATCCGTATAGCGCAGATAGCCCAGATCGAGCAGATCACGCCCGAAATTCCTGAAAGCGTACTTATTATCGCTGGCTTCCGGCTTGACATCCGTCGAGTATGCCATTGACCGGGGATCAGCTTTTTTCAGTGCTTCATACGACACCTTGAACAGTTCGAACGCCTCTCCGGCAGTGCCATGCAGTCCGCGGAGACGATAGTAACTCCAGGCTTCATTCCATATTTCGTAGACCCGGAACCTGGCGGACTTTTTCACCATTGCCGTCACCGGCTGTATGTAATCGTTCACCCAGGCCTGTAAATCCGATGGCGGGTAATATGCATAGATTTCCGACTTGCCGCTCAGGCATTTTTCTCCCGGCAGAACGGTTGAATACCGCCGGGGTGCGCCGATCAGGACATAGCATGGGCGGAGCTGATTGTCGCGGACATAATTAAGCCTTTCTTCAAGTTCGCTCCAGTCGCTGCCGCCATGTTCGTCCGCATAATAATGCCAGAGTCCGTAAACATCGTGATTGCGCCACCAGCGCATGCCGATATACTGCGTGATAACCGGCGAGATATCATAATAATGCGCGCCAAAAGGCGAAGCGGTCAGATAGGGGGATGTTCCCGGCGGAAAAAAGAGAAAGTCAGCTTTCCGCTGCCAGGCAGTTACGCCGGAAGAATTTTTCACGGTTATATCATATGAATATTCGCCGTATTCCGGAGCAACCGGCAATTCAACCGCCGCCGACTGGTCGATTTCAACCTCAATATTCTTATCAGCCACGAGTTCCGCCGCAGTCCGTATTTTAGCCAGCTTGACGTTGACGCTGAGTTTTTCCGGCGTATTCTTGTACAATCTGATCTTCAGTTCCGGCTTTTGCCCGGCACAGAGAATACCTTTGTAAAAGGCCCCCGACAATCCGGCCTCCATCGCTAAAGGCAGATTATATACTTCCAGTTCATAGACCCGGATCATGTTGTCCGGAATTATCTTCTTGAACAATATCCGCAATCCGGCAGTCGCGGCGGGAGGAAAAGAGAAGCTGCAATTCTGCTCGACATTGCCGCGGATCTCTCTGACCGTCTGCCAGTCATTAGCGGTTTTCTTCTGAATATCGAAATCCACGGCGATATGGGTGTTTGTCCAGAATTTTAACACAATATGGTTAAAACAGGTCTCTTTTTTGAAATCAACCTCAAGCCAATGCTGAACAGGTTCCGCGTTACTGACCCAGCGACTGGCTTTGTCCTTGTCATTGCCGTCGCCGGCCTTATCGGGAGTATAAGCCGCATGGAAAGAGTCAGCGGTAAACTGCCCGCCTGACGCCAGATTGACTGCGCCGGAATCCGCCGCGCCAGCCTGAATCGAGACTAACGCGAACAAAGTTAACGACAAAACTCTTTTTTCCACCGGGCTTTTCCAGTTCATTACAAATACTCTCCGTTTTTTGTGTGATGTCATTGAATATTATCGGATCAATTATATCAAGCAATCAGGGTACGACAAACCATTGGCGCAGTCGCTGGATTAAAGCATCAGTAACGGCACTGCCTGATTAATCAGCCAGTTGCGGTTTCCAGACGGTCAGATAAGCAGTGCTGAATTTGCAACTGCCGGCATGCCCGTCGTAGAAAACCGCATTCATGGCCGCTCCGTGACGGAATATGTCTCCGTCACGAAAGTTGCCGACTTCAAAATTGAATGCGAAGTTGCCGTTCCCGATACTGAGAGGAGCCGGCACGAGAATATAGGAGTTGTCGGAATCGGCAACGACCGCCCGTTTTCCGGAGTATTTAATCTGGTTGAGCTTGACGTAACGAAAGACTCCGGTAAAACCGTCTCGAGTCGTGGTTTCGCCGGCAGTTATATCGCCATTCTGGAGCGGATAGGTGGTCATGCCGTAACCGACTTTATTGGCGTCAGCGCCTTGTCCAGGGAGGAATAACGGACAGCCGCGCATTATTCCAGGCCGTGCGATGATTTCCGCTATGCTGGGCAGAAATTTCTGAAAACCTCTGGTCGAATAACCGCAATACGGTCCAAGCAGCATGGGCCATGAATAAGCATTGGCAAAACCGTTAGCGGAGTCAGTCCAGGCATTAATCGGAACAAAATCCTGATTGTCGTTGGTGTACTGCCCTATGCCCAGGCCGATCTGCTTAAGCGAAGCGGTGCATTTTACCGTCTTAGCTTTGTCTCTGGCTTTATTCAATGCCGGCAGCAGCATTGAGGCTAGCAGCCTGTCGGCCTGAGATTTTCCATTTTAAAAAACCTATCGGCATTCCGATGGCTGCTTAACTTCTTTTTCTTACTTTCTATCGTTCCATAACGGTATTTTTCCGCCAATCCGTC
>JBAYIO010000021.1:0-56052 GCA_041665605.1 Victivallaceae bacterium
AATAACCTGGGACTTCAGATTCTCCTCATCCACCCGCGGGGCGAACGGTGCGCATTTCGGATCAAACACCAGGAAGTGGCCGGTCCAGCCGCCGCCGCCCTCCTGGGGATACTGCGACTGGGTGGCAAAACGCACTTCACCCATATTGAATCCGTCCGTATATAGAAACATCATCGGTTCCGCCTGGGAGATCGGAGCTTGAACGGAAGTCACCGTCGTCGTCGTTTTCTGCCAGTATTCAACGCCCGGGGTGGAGCCCGTTGCGGGCTGCCGCGCCATGTAATAAACGCCGTTGTACTGCACCAGATCGTTATAGGTGTATTGCGCAGAACTTGAATAATCGCCGATATTACTGATATCCACCTGATGCCAGACATATACTCCGATCCCGCTTCCCGGCGTATAGGTATTGTTATTCATGGTGCTGAAATATACGCTTCCGTTATAGTTGACAAAAGCATATGTTCCATATGCGACGGCCGATGAATAGTCGCTTATATTGCCGATATCCACCATCTGCCATGGCGAGGTAAGCGGATTCCCGGTATTATTGTCTTTGACGCTGATATACACCGCCGAAAACCCGTCCGTCACGGAGTCGCCAGATTTATAGGTTTTAAGGCTGCTCCATGTTCCATAAACATTTCCCTGAGTATCCAAATAGGCGGTAATCCAGGAAATAGACTGCATCGTGGCCGCATATATATCATCAGAGCCTCTGGCATACTCCGAGAAGCCGGGAGCCCGCAGCGCGGTGCGTGACGGATTATACATCATGGTCTCATGTCCCATGCCGCCGCCGAAGGCGTTAAGCCCGAAGGCCTGGAAGTCGGATAATAAATTTTGCAAACTCTGATAACCGCGTACTGCATAAACCGTCTTGTTGTTGATCGCCAGGTCATACACATTGTAAAACTTTGAAGAGCTTGAAAATGCTGTCCAGGTTGTGCCGCCGTCAGTTGATTTGGCCAACATCCTGTCGGAAGTTTCCGTCCAGGACAATGCCATGTACATTTGACTGCTGTCCTGCGGATCGACAATCAATGAACGGGCATAGTACTGTATAGCCGTAGAAGGATCGGTTTTATTAAGTGCCGAAGCATTGATGACTTCAACGGTGCTGGGGATTCCAGATTTTTCAGTAACCCGGATAAGATAATTTTTGGCTTCGCCGAGGTAGGCGCTGGAGCCGCTGGTTCTTGCCGTGGTATAAGCTATTGTACATGCGACAGGGGTCAGAATAGTATTATTCGGCCCGGCGGCCAGAGTACACGGCGGGCGGATACTAATGGAGCTGAGATCAGCCGGGGGGGCCTTTACTTCCGGGATCAGATCACTGAGGATAATCTTCTCCACTATTGCGCTTTTAGCCAGGTCATACCTGATGAGCGCTATCTTCCGGGATGACCCGTAATCCCACCCTTTGGTAACCCATAGCGTGCCGACGGACGTTTTTGCCATCTGCGGCGATGTGCCGGTAACCGTGATGTCGGTGTCAATGATATAAGCTTTTACCGTTTTAGCGCTTTTGCTGTATTCATAAATACTGTTTGCGGCGCCGTTAAGCTGAGAGGAGACTCTATTATAACCGCCGTCATCGGTGTAATAGAAAGAAAAATACACTTTGTCGCTGTCATAAGGATCAACATAGATGGAGCAGCCGGCGGCAAAATTATTCTGCAGCGCCGGAACATCATTCCATGTTTTTTTAACCAGATCATAGTATTGGACTCCTTTATAATGCATCACCCACATCAGCTTCGATGCTTTATCATAAGCCATTTTTACGACGCGGTTATTTTTCAGCGGGCTGCCCGCGTCATTGGCATTTATCCAGTTGAGGATATTGCCCGCGGCATCGTAAATTGCGATACCGCCGCCTTCATTGCGCATGTGTTCGCGGTAAAACTCATCCAGACCGTAGGTGCTGTCAAAAATCATATTCACGTTCTGGGCCGGTTCGCCGGTGCCGCACCAGATCTGATTATTGACCGGATCATAAGCCACGCAGGTCTGGTGGCGGAATTTAATGTCACTGCCGTCATAAGCTTTCTGGTAGTCAGTAACTGCCGCGGTGTCGGTAGTTATTGCCAGCAACCCGCCGCAATCCCGGTTCATCAGCCGGGTCGGATGCGAACGGAAGCAGGTGGCAAAAGAGCCGGGGATGAATGTCGCGCCCCGGTAAATAAACGGATATTCGCTGACTATGTCGCGCATTGCGTAAAAAACGTTATCCACCGGCAGGGGAGCATAGCCATAGCCCGAATTTTCAACGTTATTGAAAAAAGCGAACATCAGGCCTTTGGCGACAGTATCCATCGTCGCGGTCAACTGTTTGGTGGTCGGATTCGCCGGGACTTGCACCAGTTCTATATTCCGCCTTTTCAACTCATTCCGCACCATTGCCGAAATTTGCTGATGCAGCGTAAGAAATTTGGCTTTCCCGCCGTTCTGCTTGTACGATGTATACGCCGGAGCGCTGGTGTCATCGATCATCTGCTTGATATTATTAACTCCTGCGCCGTCCAGCCGCGATACGATATAGTAACCGAATTTTTTCGAAGAGAATTTCTTGTTAAGAATGTCCGTGTTGTAATAGTAAAAGTATTTATTTTTACTGAAAATATCCGGAATGCTGTAGTCGGCGGCAGACTCGGACAAACCGAACAGCACATAGACGTCAGTAAGATGATATGTGGCGCCTGCACTTGAGAATTCCGGGCTATCGGAGTACGGCGGAATCCCGCGCGTTAAAACAATGTAGTTTATTTTGTCTGTCAGATTGTTAGTTGTCATGTGGTTTTTTATAGCGTCAAGCAATGCTTTTTTCTCGCTTGCGGTTGCCTGCCCGTGTTCACTGCCGGCGCCCTGCTGGTCGGTCATGGAGACATGCACAACATTGATATCCGGAATCTGGCGGGCGGTTTTAAAATACGCTCCGATTTCCACCGATGAAGGCGCTTTGTCATTGATCACCAGCAGGACATCATTGTACGACGGCAGCGCAAATGAACTTATTGCTGAAACCGAAATAAATACCGCTGTAACCAGTTGCCATAGTGTTTTCATCATGATTTTCCCATTTTATAGATTGTAATATTTGCTTCAGTAATTTAGAATTCAAAAGATGCGGCGAGGCATACAACCTCAACAATACTGTCATTCTGCATACAGTTTTATTCATACTGATGCTGCTCCTTGTCTATTATTCTAAATTCTAATAACACCAAACAGGACGGCCGAACAATTATAACAATTTTTTACGATAATGCCGCTCATTCACCAGGCAGCGTCATTCTCAGTTACTCGTCCGGCAAGTCATCCGCATCTTTCTTAATCCCAAAAGTACCAAAGGTTATTTAAATAGGTGACTTGTTAATGATTATACCGCTTCTTTCTAAAGTTGTCAACCCCCTGTTTCAAAAAAAACACGTTTTGGCAGCCGACGGAACTTTTTCAATTTTTATCTTTTTTATGATTGCAAAAAATTAAGTCAGCATATATAATTATTATCAACGTGTAACTACACGATAATAATTTAACCGTTAAAGAACATTAATTTTAATTAAGGAAAACCAATTATGTCAGCCAGGCAGCAGGACTCGAAAGTTTACCGTGGAGAAAATTGTGATCTCATCGCTTATCCGATGGGCGGTATCGGCGCCGGCATGATCTGCCTGAAAGGCTGCGGCGGACTGTCCAATGTATCGCTGTTTCATCATCATGACAAGAATAACGAGCCTTATGCATATGCGGCTGTCCATATTAAAGGCAGCGGCAAAACCCGCGTACTGGAAGGGCCGGCTTCACAACGGATAATCGTGCAAAAACCGGCATCCGCACTTGGGCTGGGGAATTTTCCGTTCGGCCTGCCGCGCTATGCGGAGGCGGCATTTTCCGCGCAATTTCCGTTCGGCAATATAGAATTGAAACATCCGGACATGCCGCTGGACGTAAAACTCACCGGCTGGAGCCCGTTTATTCCGAATGATACCAAGAACAGCAGCCTGCCGGTGGCGGCTGTCGAATATACTTTCACCAACAACTCGCCGGACAGGCAAACGGCGGTGTTCAGTTTCAACGCCATGAATTTTACCACGAACAAGCACACAAAAGAGAGCAGTCGTGTTCGCAAGTCGGCTTACGGTCTGGTGCTGGAGGCATTTAGAGAAGCGGATGAGTCGGGCGCGGTAAAACAACTTCCCGGCAGTTTCGCCGCATTCATCAATCTGCCCGGCGTGAAAGTCAATCCTTCCTGGTTCAGAGGCGGCTGGTTTGACCAGCGCACCGCGGTCTGGCATGATACAGAAGAGGGCAGATGCCCTGAAAACGATGAATTTAACGATGATTATTCGCAAGCCAGCCAGGGCGGCACGGTGGCTTGCGAGTTCTGCCTGGAACCGGGCAAGTCAATTACCATTCCGCTGCAGTTCGCCTGGTACATGCCGGAGTCAGAGGTGAAATCAGTCCATGTAGTGGAAGATGATGACCGCAAGAAATACGATTGCTATAAACCGTGGTATTCGGTTGAATTTGACGGTATTGACGCTGTCGGCGACTATTGGAAAGCCAATTACGCCGGACTCAGGGCAAGGACTGAGAAATTTACCCGTGCGCTTTATGCCAATACGCTGCCGCCGGAAGTGACGGATGCCATTGACGCGAACCTGACAATCCTGAAATCACCCACTGTGCTGCGGGAAAAAGGCGGCAGGCTATGGTGCTGGGAAGGCTGCTGCGACTGCGGCGGATGCTGTTCCGGCTCCTGCACCCACGTCTGGAATTATGCCCAGGTGCTGCCGCATCTGTTCCCTGAATTTGAACGCTCGCTGCGGCAGACCGAATTCAACGAAGCCCAGTTTGAAGACGGGTTCCAGAATTTCCGTCATAATCTGCCGATCTCCCAGGCGGCAAAGAAAATGCCTCACGCCGCCTCTGACGGTCAGCTCGGAGGATTGATGAAGTTGTATCGCGAATGGCGGATCAAAGGCGACGACGCCTGGCTGAAAGAGTTCTGGCCCAAGGCTAAAACCAGCCTGGATTACTGCATTGCGACCTGGGACCCGGAACATGCGGGAGTGCTGGTTGAGCCGCATCACAACACTTATGACATCGAATTCTGGGGGCCGGACGGCATGTGCTCCAGCTTCTACCTCGGCGCGCTGAAAGCCGCGTCGCTGATGGGAGCGCATCTCGGCGAAGCAACTCCATTGTACGATGAACTTTACGCCAGGGGGCGCAAGTATCTTGAGAATGAACTGTTCAACGGCGAATATTTTGAGCAGAAAATCGTATGGGAAGGCTTGCGCGCAAAATCGCCGGCGGACACGGAGACACTGGCATACTCCGGTATCGGTTACTCGCCGGAAGCTGCCGAATTGCTGAAGCAGGAAGGCCCGAAATACCAGTATGGCAGGGGCTGTCTGTCCGACGGGGTGCTCGGTGCCTGGATGGCGGAAGTCTGCGGCGTCGGCGAAATCCTCGACCCGGAAAAAGTGAAGAGCCATCTGCTGGCAGTATACAAATACAATCTGAAACGCGATCTTACCGACCACGTCAATCCGCAGCGCGCCAGCTACGCGTTCGGCGGGGACGGCGGGTTGCTGCTCTGCACCTGGCCGCATGGCGGAAGGCTTGCACTGCCGTTCGTCTACAGCGAGGAAGTGTGGACCGGGATCGAGTATCAGGTTGCCAGTCATCTGATGCTGACGGGATGCGTCAATGAAGGACTCGAAATAGTCCGTATCCTCCGGCAGCGGCATGACGGTTCGTGCCGTAATCCCTACAACGAGTATGAGTGCGGCCACTGGTACGCCCGCGCCATGGCCAGCTACGGCTTGCTGCAGGGGCTGACCGGCATCAGCTACGATGCCGCGGAGAAAACACTCCATATCGCACCGCGCATCAAAGGCGATTTCACCAGTTTTCTGTCAACCGCCACCGGATATGGACTGTCCGGAGTTGAAAACGGCAAACCATTCGTTAAAGTATGCGAAGGCACTATTGAAACGGAAAAAATCGAATACACGGCATGTGAATGATATCGTCTATTGAACTGGCAAAACTATGCGGAGTGTCGCAGGGAACGGTTGACCGCGCCCTGCACGGCCGCGACGGGATCAGCAGGGAAACCCGGAAAAGAATTCTCGAAGCCGCCGAATTGCACGGCTACCGCGCCAATCCGGCGGCCCGGGAATTGATGACCGGCCGAAGCCGCATCGTCGCGGCGGTAATCCCGCAGTTGAACAGTGCCTTTCTGATGGATTTTGCCGGAAACGTAAAATCAGCGCTTGACCGGACCGGGCTTCACCTGATAATCACCCCGACCGACACGCCGGAGGAAATGACTGAACTGATCAACGAATTTGCCGCAAGACGGTGCCGCGCGATGCTGGTTGTGCCGCATGAGGACGGATTCAAACTTCCTGCCGGTTTGGACATGCCCGTCGCATCATTCCTCAGCCGCTGCAAAGGCGGCAAAACAGTTTTTCTGCATCCGGATGAAAAGGCCAGCGGCGCGGCCGCGGTCGATTATTTCGTTGCCCTGGGCAGGCATAACATCGCGCACCTTACTTATAACCGGCAAAGCCATGCGGTTCAGGAACGGGCCGCCGGCTACAGCGAGAATATGCTGAAGCACGGCTTGAAACCGCAAATCATCACCGACCGGGATCAGGACAGCCTGCTAGAATTCATTAAAACAAACAAAGTTGACGCGCTGTTCTGCCATAATGACTGGCTGGCGCTCAATGCCCTGCGCGCGCTGGAACGGCACGGCGTTAAAGTCCCGCGGGAAATTTCCATTCTCGGCATGGACAACAGTCCGCTGTTTACCAGCCTCTGCGACGAAATATCAACCATCCAATATCCGTTCGAATGGCTTGCCGGTGAATTCCTGGCAGTGATTAACGGCGGAACCGGGCAAACAACTCCGGCCCCTTCTCCCGAAATTATCAAACGCAGAACTTGAGCCGTCAGAATTCCGGTCAGAGAAATTCCGCCATTCCAATTGATTTATTGTCTGCCCCGTTGTATTTTCATCTGTGCCGGATTGATTTAATTTATGGCTGCAATGTGTTATAATATGCTGTAATCCAGCATATTATAAATTAAATAAGAAACGGGAACAATAAAGGAATGAGCGGAAAGAACATCGAATTGCATGAAATCGATGCCATGGTTGCCGAAACCGGACGCGACCGCCGCGCGCTGATTCCATTGCTCATGCGGATCAACCGGCGCTGGAAATATCTGCCGCGGGAGGCGCTGGACTATCTGCCGGAAATTACCAGCCTCACTCCGGCGCAGATCAGCGGAGTCGCCACTTTCTACTCGCGTTTCCGGCTGCTGCCGGCCGGGGTTCATTTCATTCAGGTCTGCATCGGCACCGCCTGCCACGTCAAGGGGGCCAATGATGTTTTTCAGGCGTTCCGCAAATATCTGGCAATCCCCGAAGGCGGCGACACCGACCCGGCCGGACTGTTCACGGTTGAAACTGTCGCCTGTCTGGGCTGCTGCATGCTGGCTCCCGCCGTCAGGATTGACGATGTGGTTTACGGACAGGTTGACCCGGATAAAGTTGAAAATGTCTTGAAAGATTTTCTGAGTTCACGGCAGATTGTTGACCGGATACAGCAGTCGGCCAGAAATGAAATCAGCGGAGAAGTCAGAATATGTAATTGCTCAAGCTGCGCCGCCTCCGGCAGCAATGCGGTTCTAAACGAACTAAAACGCTGCATAGATGAACTGGATCTGCCGGTGAAAGTGAAAGAAGTCGGCTGCACCGGCATGTCGTTCCGTTCCCCGCTGCTGGAAGTCGCCGACGGCGATTCCGGCAGAAGCTTTTATTACGCCACTGTCAAGCCGGATGCGGTCGCCAGTATTCTGGCGGCGCATTTCCGTCCGCATGGAATACGCCGGACGCTGCTGGCGAAAGCGCTGGAACTGGCCGCTAAAATCCTCGGCGGCAGTCAGTCGGAAATCGTCTGCCGCTACGCCGTTCCCGAGCTTAATGAACTATGCGCCTGCGGGGAGGAATCCGGGCAGACGCGCATCGTCACCTACTGCGCCGGGGAACTGGACCCGCTCGACATCTCGCAATATATCGATTTTAACGGCTTTGCCGCGTTCAAAGACGCCCTCCGGTCCTCCCCGTCCAGTATTATCGAAATAATTAAAAGCAGCGGGCTGCGCGGTCGCGGCGGCGGCGGCTATCCGACCGGAATAAAATGGCAGCAGGTCGCCGCGGCGGAAGCGGAAAAGAAATATGTGATCTGCAACGCCGATGAAGGCGATCCCGGCGCGTTCATGGACCGGATGCTGCTGGAATCTTTTCCGTTCCGGATTCTTGAAGGAATGGTTGTCGCCGCTTACGTCGTCGGCGCGGCGCATGGCTTTATCTATGTCCGCGAAGAATATCCGCTGGCGGTGGAACGCGTCCGGGCAGCCGTGGAACGCTTCCGCAGGCACGGTTTGCTCGGACAGAATATTCTGTCCGGCGGGTTCTCGTTTGACCTGGAGGTGGTCGAAGGCGCCGGGGCGTTCGTCTGCGGCGAGGAGACCGCGCTGATCGCTTCGCTGGAAGGCAGGCGCGGCATGCCCTCGCCGCGGCCGCCATACCCTTCCGAATCCGGCTTTGAAGGTTTTCCGACTTTGATCAACAACGTCGAGACGTTCGCCTCGATTCCATGGATACTTTCGCACGGCGCGGAAGATTTCAGCCGTTACGGTACCAGGCACAGCCGCGGCACAAAAACTTTCGCGCTGGCCGGAAAAATAAAGCGCGGCGGCCTGATTGAAGTGCCGATGGGCATGACGGTACGCGACATCGTCGAAAAAATCGGCGGCGGCGTGCCGGACGGGACGTTTAAAGCGGTGCAGATCGGCGGACCGTCCGGCGGCTGCATTCCGGCGGACCATGCGGACACGCCGGTGGATTATGAAGCGCTGAAGGAACTGGACGCCATCATGGGGTCCGGCGGCATGGTGGTGCTGGACCAGAATGACTGCATGGTTGATATCGCCCGCTATTTCCTGAGTTTCACCCGGCGCGAGTCCTGCGGGAAATGTACATTCTGCCGCATCGGCACCGTCCGGATGCTGGCGATTCTCGACCGGCTATGCGCCGGCAAAGGCGTCAAGGGCGATCTTGAAGAACTGGAGCAACTGGGCAGACTGGTTAAACGCGGGAGCATTTGCGGACTGGGACGGACCGCCCCCAATCCGGTGCTGTCGACGCTGCGTTTCTTCCGCGACGAATACGAAGCGCATATTGCCGGGAAATGCCCTGCCGGGAAGTGCAGGGATTTGATCCGGTTCGAAATCAATGATGACTGCATCGGCTGCACCATCTGCGCTCAAAACTGCGCGGCCGGGGCCATTGAATTCAAACCCTACCGGAAGCAGCGCATCATCCAGGAAAAATGCGTCAAATGCGGGGTCTGCCGCAAGCTTTGCCCGCAGCATGCGGTGGAGGTGCATTGATGAGACAATTTACGATGGAAATTGACGATCAGGAGATTGAGGTCAGCGAAGACATGACTGTGCTTGACGCCGCCGCAGCAGCCGGCATCGCAATCCCCTCGCTTTGTTTTTCCCGGCGGCACGGAGCCTGCAATACCTGCATGGTCTGCGGAGTGCGCGAAGTGGATAAGGATATCATTCCGGCGTGTTCGACGAAGGTCCGTTCCAGTATGCGGATCGACGCCTCCAGTCCGGAAGTCAGGGCATTCCGCAAACATGCCCTGGAATTTCTGCTGGCCGAGCATGTCGGCGACTGCGATGCGCCGTGCCGGCTGAGCTGCCCGGTATTCTTCGACATTCCGGCCATGCTGCATAAAGTTGCGGCGAATGATTTCCCGGGCGCGGCTGATCTGATTCATGACGGAATGCCGCTGCCCCACCTGAGCTGCATGTTATGCAAGCGGCGGCCTTGCGAAAAAGCCTGCCGCCGGGGACGGCACGATACCCCGCTTGACATCGTCGCCATCCTGCATGCGGCGTTAAGAACGAAAGACCTTCCGCCGGAAAACCAGACGCGCAAATATTCCGTCGCCGTGGTCGGCGGCGGCTGCGCCGGACTCGCGGCGGCCGACATGCTGAGCAAGCACGATTGCCGCTGCACCGTCTTCGAATCCGGCGATAAACCGGGGCTGGAGATCGCCGGACTGCTGCCGCCGGAATACTCCGGACTGCTCGAAAATGAGCTGGCGCGGCTGGCCGCTGCCGGAATCACGTTCCGGTGCTCCGCGAAAATCACGCCGGAGGACGTTGCCGGATGGCTGCTTAAGGAATTCGACGCGGTTCTGCTGTGCGTCGGAAGCCACAGCATGAACATTTTCAGTTCTCTGCTGAAAACTGACGAAAACGGCGCATTCACCAAACTGCAGTCTTTCATGACCTCGATCAAAGGCGTTTTCGCCGCCGAGGACATGGCCATCCATGCCAGCGGGATTCAGGCCGTCGCCGACGGCGTTGAGTCAGGACACGCCGTCATCTCCTGGCTGGAGCACGGACGCCATTTTGTAGCGGAAAACCGCTATGACCACCGCTTCGGCGAAGTCACCGCCGAAGATATGCGGCAGTTTACGGACGGCGCCGCCAGCATCAAAACCGCCGTTACGGATAATGCGGAGGCCGGCCTTGAAGCCGCCCGCTGCCTGCATTGCGACTGCCGGAAATATGAAAACTGCATTCTGCGCAAGTATGCATCCGAGTATATGCCGCAGCAGTTCCGGATACCGTCGCAACGCCACGCTTTCAAGCGGATAGACGCCGGAGAGATAATTTACGAACCCGGCAAGTGTATCCGCTGCGGCATCTGCATAAAAATCGGCGAAGCTGAAGGCAAAGCCGTGGGTCCCGTATTTAACGGGCGCGGTTATGAAGTGGAACTGGGTGCGCCGCTGGGGCATTCAATGATGGAAGCGCTGGCAGGAATCGGCCCGGAATGTGCCGCCGCCTGTCCGACCGGGGCGTTGTCGATCAAAATAGAGAAGTCAGGAGCCGGAAGTCAGAATAAAGACAAAAGTGAAAAGCTTTAATCTTTAAAAAGTTTTCCCTCTGTGTCTTTGTGTCTCTGTGGTTAAAACGAATTCAGGAAAAAACTAATGAATTGGATAATGCGGGTATTTTTAGGCATTGCGGTCTTCGGACTACTGGCCGCTTTTTTTGTCATGCACCATAAATCGGCACGGAAACCGAAAATTAAAATGACGGGAAAAATGCAGTCCGGCGCGGCCGACTGGCCGCTTTTTCGCGGCGACCCGGAACTCACCGGAACTTCCGCCGCACAACTGCCGGACAGGCCCAAACTGATCTGGACTTTCAAAACCGGCGAATCCGTTGAATCATCGCCGGTAATCGCGCATGGCAAAGTGATTTTCGGCTGCCGGGACGGCAATGTTTACGCGCTGCGGCTTCGCGACGGCAAATTATTATGGAAATTCGCGTCCGGCTGTGCCGTCGAGGCTCCCCCGCTGGTCGCCGGGGATAAAATTTACATCGGCAACCTCGCCGGAGACTTTTTTCAACTGTCGCTCAACGACGGCACGGTGTACTGGAAATACAGTTGCGGCAAACAGATCTACGGTTCCGCCAACATCTTCAAAACCGGCGATGGACGGCAGGCGGTGATTTTCGGCGCGTATGATTTTCAGGTCCGTTGCCTGGATGCCGCGGACGGCAAACAGCTATGGTCAGCTCCGACTAAAAATTTCATCAATGGCGCGGTGGCCATATCCCCGCTGCTGCAGCTCGCGGTGTTCGGCGGCTGCGATGCCGAACTCCGGATTATTGACCTGAAAGACGGCAGAGAAACCAGGGCCGTACACCTGAAATCCTATATTCCCGGTTCCCCCGCAATCCGGGACGGCGTCGCTTATGTCGGCAATTACGGCAAAGAGCTCTGCGCGGTGAATCTGGCCGACGGCAAAATTATCTGGTCTTACCCCGGCGCGGAATTCAGCGCCCCCCCGGCGGTCACCGGCGAACAGGTTATTGCCGGCGATCACGCCGGAATATTGCACTTCATTGACCGGAAAACCGGAAAAAAACTCGGCCAGTTCCAGGCCGCCGGCGAAATCAATGCCGGAGCGGTAATCTGCGACAATAGCGCCGTAATGGCGGACAAAACCGGAATCTTGTACATCATCAATCTGGATACCGGAACCGAACGCTGGAAATACGAAACCGGTCTTCCGGTCAACGCGAGTCCGGCGGTAGTTGACGGCAATATCATCATCGCCGATACCGGCGGCAACATCTACCTCTTCGCCAATCCGTAGCAAGAGTGAATATTTGCTTTGAATATCCCCTGTTTTTCGCCTGAAAACGTGGTATATTTACCGGATATATTTTTTACTTTTAAGGATTGAAATGAATTCGGTTGCTTCGGGCTGGCTGTTGCCGATACTGGGTTCCGCCATCGGCCTCGGCTTTTACGATCTGTGCAAAAAACACGCGGTACGCGATAATTCGGTGATGCCGGTCCTCTTCTTTGCGACGTTGTCGGGAACGCTCTTTTTCCTGTTCGGCGCAGTCGTTTCGGGACAGGCGCTTGCCATTGCGCGCTGCGGCGGAACGCACTGGTGGCTGATTCTGCTGAAATCGCTGCTGGTCGGGTCCAGTTGGATTTGCGTTTACTATGCCATGCGCGAACTGCCGATCTCCATTGCCTCGCCGGTCCGGGCCAGCGCCCCGCTGTGGACTTTCATCGGCAGTCTGTTTCTCTACAACGAATTTCCCGGCCTGGTCCAGGCGCTGGGGATGGCGAGCATTTTCGGCGGCTATTATCTCTTTTCCGTCATGGGCAAAATGGAGGGGATCTCTTTCCGGCGTCACCGGGGAGTGCATCTGATCCTGTTCGGCACGCTGCTGGGGGCGGCCTCGGCGCTTTACGACAAGTATCTGCTCGGCGTAATTCACATCCCCCGCAATACGGTGCAGTTCTGGTTTTCGGTCGACCTGGTGTTGATACTGGGGGCGGCCTGGCAGATTCGCCGGACGGCATTCGCGGACGGCAGGAAATTTATCTGGCGCTGGTCGATTCCGCTGACCGGCATGCTGCTGATTCTGGCCGACTGGCTTTATTTCTACGCCGTCAGTATCCCGGATACCAGGATTTCGATCCTGTCACTGATCCGCCGGTGCAGTTGCCTGGTCACGTTCGGGATCGGGGTCTATTACTTCCGCGACCTGAACATCCGGGGCAAAGCGGTGGCAATGGCCCTGATTTTGACCGGCCTGCTTATATTCGCGATCTGCAAAAGCTAGCGCTAATATATTGCAATCAAATCCTTTGCGCATTTTTTCGTTGACAAAACTGCCATATATGTAGACTTTTTTCTAAAATTAAAAATGGGGTGAATGTGCCTGATGGGGCCGATGGAGGAAACATCTCCCGCGACTGCGGGATGCGGAACCAGTGTCCAGAATGTATTGGAAGCGGGAAAAGTTATGAAAACAATATGCTCGAGTGGTGTCCAGAATGTACAGGTGCATAGAGTCCATAATGGTCCATATGCACAAACATGTTGTCCAGGACGGGTGTCCAGAATGTGTTCAACGGGTGTCCAAAATGTACAGATACATAATGATCCAAATACGCAAACATGTTGTCCAGGACGGGTGTCCAGAATGTACAGGTCATAAAGTCCATAATGGTCCATATGCGCAAACATGTTGTCCAGGACGGGTGTCCAGAATGTGTTCAACGGGTGTCCAAAATGTTGACCATACCGGAAACCCGTAAGACCGTTCTGAAAATGCTTCGGGGTGTCCAAAATATCCGGAATAACCCGATTTTCGGCGGCATTCTTGATTTAGCCGGACGTTGTGGTATTTTAAATCAGAGAGTACAATAAATTGCATATAGCATGGAGGAAGAAAATGAAACGCTTACTGGTATTAATCGCAGTTGCCGCCGCATTGTGGGTCACCGGCTGTCAGACGATTTTCGGGCCGCCTTCCGCTGAGTCGATTTTCGAGAAGATGGAAAAAACGACTGACCCGGGTCATAAACTGCCATCCATCAAGACTTCCGTATTCACCTATAATGCAATATCAAACAGCAAAGAAAAGAGCGAACTGATCGTCAGCATCAAGTCGCCGTCCCAGATCCGGTTCGAATTCAAGAACGCGGAAGGCACGGATGTGATCGCCTGTGACGGCAAAACCGGCTGGGAATATGATTCCGGCTGCGGACTGCGGCCAATCGCCGGAAAAGAACTTGAAGAGTTGAAGTTCCAGGCGGTTTACCTGGCGCCGGACTCCCGCACTAAAGACATATTCTCCAAAACCATCCTGAACGGTTCCGAAATGATTGACGGGGAAGACTGCTGGAAGCTGACCGGCTATCCGCTGGCCGGTTACGAGGTTCAGCCGGTAATTATTTTCATCAGCAAAGAGCGCAGTTTGCTGGTAAAGACGATCGAGCAGCAGGACGCCGGCCCGTCCGGCAGCGAGAGGGTGGTCACTCTTTTCCGCAACTATAAACTGCTGGACGGATTTATGATTCCGCATACCGTGGTGACGGAAAGCGGCGACCTGGTAATTACCAGCGAACTGGCATCGGTAAAATGGAATCCGGTATTGAGAAACCGGCTGTTCACCAGGCCGTGAGCCTATTCCGCTTTGTCGCCGATGCAGTATAAGAACTTGTTGCGTTGAGGAAGAAGGAAGATGAAGAGAAAACTTGCCACTGCCGCAGCAGCCTTTGTCGCAGTTTCAGGATCGGCCTTTGCACATAACTGTCCATATGAATGGAATATCCAGCTGACGAAAGGCATTGCTTTTAAAGAAACGTCTATTTCCAAAATCAATGCAGCCGTGAGAGAGGCAACCAAAGGCCGAATCCAGACAGCAGTCATTCTCGACACCACGCCCGCAACTATCACCAAAGAGACTGCTGACCCGGAGATGTTGAGACTGATGGACGTGTTGATTGACCGGTATCAAAAAGTAATGGCTCCAGTCATTGCTAAAGGCGCTGCGGGATATGAAACATGTCCGGTTACAGATGATATTAAGCCGAACTTTCCTTTGGCTTGTCAAATATCGACGATTGCCGCCGGAGCAGAAATGCGATACAGGGAGAAGAAGGAAGGAGCCGTGTTGAGCCGCTGGCCGAAGACGCTGGAATGCCGGGCTTACAAGGTTAGTGACGCTTTTCTTAAACGTGTCGAGGAAAAGCAAAAGGCCGGACAGATACATCCCGACTTTAAACCTGTTCCGGTTGTGTTCGCCCAGGAAAGCGGAATGAGTTGGAGCGTAATGGTTGGAGATGGCCCCGGTAGTTTTCGAGGAAATGCTATTCTTGATGCGGTAACTTTTTATATGCCTGACAAGAAACTCATGCTCACTATTGAGACTTCAAAGGGACACAATAAGATTCTGACGAATCTCAAAAAACTGGGCTACTGGCAGGAATAGATAAAGGATGCAACTTTTATTTTCCTATTCCGTTTTTGTCGCCGATGCAGTATAAGAACTTGTCCGTCCGGAGATAGAGCCTGCCGTCAACTATGGCGGGGGTGGCGACTACTTTTTCGCCCAGGGACCAGGCGGCTTCCTGAACGTATTTTTCGCGGTCCGGCTTGATGATGAAGGCATTGCCTTCCATATTGAACACAATAATGCGCCCGGAAACCAGCAGCGGCGAAGAGTAAAAGCCGGCGCCGAGCTCTTTTTCCCACAGCTTTTTGCCGGTGGCGGCGTCAACGCAAGTGACAACGCCGCTGCTGGCGAAAAGGTACATTGCATCCCCGAATGCCACCGGCGAAGATACGTCCGGCAGGGTGAGTTCAGTAGTTTTCCACAACAGTTTGCCGTCGGTCGCGCTGATGGCTGCGGCGCAGGCGTTATCGTTGGCGACCAGCAGCCGTCCTTCGGCATAAGCGGCAGAGGTGCCGACCTCGCCGCCCATGCAGTTCAACTGCCAGACCGGACTGCCATTGGCCGGGTCAAACGCCTCTACGGCGTCACAAGTGACGGTGACGATAAGTTTGCGCCCGCCGGCGTTAATCACCGACGGGGAAGACCAGGAGATTGAGGTTTTGCGGTCGGCGCTCCATACCGGCTTGCCGTCGGCGGGGTTCAAAGCCGCCAGCAACTGCCGGTTTTCATCAAAGAACTGGACGATCAGCCTGCCGTCAGCGATTAACAGCGAACTGGAATAGCCGTAGTGATTTTTGGGAACTCCCAGATTCACCGCCCACAGCCGTTTGCCGTCCATGCCGGCACAGAGCAGATCGCCGGTGGCGAAGACCGCGAAAACCCGCTTGCCGTCGGCCGCCATCGTCGGAGCGGCATAGCCGGTGTCTTCGGCTACTTCCGGCGGAACCGCCGGAGAACCCGGAATATTGTCGGCTGCAAGCCGCCAGAGCAGTTTGCCGTCAGCGGCGCTGAAACAGTATATCTCACGGCTCTGCTTATTGCCGCCGGAGACAAACACGCGGCCGCCCCAGACCACCGGCGAGTTGTAGCCTTGCAGCGGGATTTCCGACTTCCAGAGAATGCCTTTGCCGGTTTTGCCGTCCCAGCCGCCGGGCAGTTTGCGGTCCCCGGCTGAGCCGATGGTGTCCGGCCCCCGGAAAAACGGCCAGTTACGGTTAAATTCTTCAGGAGCAGCCGGCGTTTCCGCAGGCTGAGGATTAACCGCCGCTTTCACGGCGGAAGCGGCTTTGCCAGCCGGTGCCGCAAAGGGTTTAACCAGAAAAACCGTCATTACGGCCAGCAGCAGCACGGCGGCGCCGCCGACGGCAATGCCGGTTCTGGCCCGGGCGGCGGCTCTGTCGGTTGAAGTGACGCCGCACGGCGGAGTTTCCGGAAACGGGCGGGTTGAGGCGGCGATTTGCAACGCCGTCAGCATTACAATCATGCCGCCGATAATCAGAAATCCGCCGGTATGGAGTTGATCCTGCCCGGTAAACCAGGCACGGCGCGAAAGCAGATCCAACTGCCGGATCTGCTCTTTCAACTGTTCATTGCCGCGTTCTTCCGTGATATAGCGTCCGCGCAGTCCGGCCAGCGCCGGGGAATCCAGCGGTTCGGTGCGTTTGATTTGGCGGTACTGGAGAAGCATGATCATGATCACGGCCAGCAGAAATACCGAGGCAACCACAACCACCGCCAGCGCGGTCCGGTGAATGGTATTTCTGGTTTTAATAGAGACTTTATTCATCTCTACCCGCCTTCTTTGAGCATGATCCGGTTGCGTTTATCACGCGGGCAGACGTTGTAGCATCTGCCGCAGCAGACGCAAAGGCTGTTCTCCACCTGATAATCCTTCTGTTCGCGCCGCTTGGAAAAATTAAACAATCTGGCCATAACCGCCAGCGCCAGGAAGATCCCGAGAATACAGGAGCCGAGGCGGATATTTGAGACGACTCCGCCGGCTTCCTGCTGAAGTTTCGCCACCGGGATTCCGGATGAACGGAAAGCCAGCGATGCATCAGTTTGCGGACGGTCTCCGGCGGCAAGCTCGGTGCTCACCTGACGGTAAAGCTCGACTTTCGGATGCAGCAGGCTGATTGGAGCCCCGAGAAAATATCCGGTGACTCCCGACGCTGCCGCCGTCAGCGGCAGCAGTATCAGCAGCAGTATTATCCGGCGCAGCGATTTGCGCAGCGGTTCGCGGTCCTCGTTTGGCGGCGACGGCGGCACGATCGCATCCACCGGGCAGACATCTTCGCACAGCCGGCAGCGGATGCATTCATCCGGAGTGATGGACACCCGTCTGGAGGAAAGTTTGGAAAGCCAGCCCAGCAGGACGCCGTAAGGACACAGGTAACGGCAGTACGGCCGCGCCACAAACACCCCGAGCAGCAGCAGGCCGCCGTCGGCGGTCAGGATGAAGAACGGCCCGGACATTCTGTACAATCCGACAAACGGATCGAACCGGCAGATGATGAACCCGATCCCGGTGGCGGCAGCCAGCACGCCGGACCCGAGATAGAATAAAGGGATGGTGCGGAGGATGCGGTCAAGCAGCGGCGGAACTTTCAACGAATAGAAATTGACGACTTCCTGAATTGCGCCCAGCGGACAGACCGAACCGCAGAAGACTCTTCCCGCAAAGAGCGCGAAGAAAAGCGGCAGCAAAAAAATCCCCAGCACGACCGGCGACATTGGAAATTCAGGGTTGAAGACGGCGGCGGCAATATTCTGGATGGAGCCGACCGGGCAGATGCAGCCGCCGACAATGAACCCGAAAAACGCGACAGCCGCCAGCGCCAGCGCCAGAACGCCGCGCCGGGAACGTTTACGGTACAAAAAGTAACAGGACAATATCAGGAAGATCAGCAGCATGGCCAGTGCCGCGTATTGCAGATACGGAGCTATTGACAGCATCGCCCGTTCCAGAGGCGAGGCGGCGGTCGGCAGCGGACTTAATTCCGGTACTTTATAGCCGTTGGTAAAATCCGGCTTCGGGAAGCGGTTCTGTGCCGTCAGCAGCGGCATTGCCGCAAAGAACAGTCCCAGACAGCTAAACACTTTTCGCGGCATGCTCATGTTTTTTTGCCTCCCGGAACGTCTGTTTTCATCAGATAGGGGTTGGTGACAGGCACGCGTTTAAACGCATCGGCGGGACAGGCGACGGCGATCGCGCATTCATTGCAGTGCTTGCAGCGTCCATGGCGTATCTGGAGAAACAGCGACCCGTTGCCGAAATCGGCGCAGCCTTTGACGCAGCGTCCGCAGCCGATGCAGAGTTTCTCATCAATGGTGTATTGGAAATAAGGGTCTTCAATGAAAGTGCGCTTCAGCGCGCCGGTCGGGCAGAGCTGGTTTTCCGCGCCGGTATCCAGCGCAACCGGCTTCTGGACGAAGTAGCCGCTGCACAGATCGCAGTAGCCGCAGCGGGCAAAGCAATGGACGCATTTGACCGCTGAGGGAGTAAGGACGCAGGCGGTGGCGCATCTGCCGCACTGGATGCATTTCTCCGGGTCAAGCTGCCATACGGATCCGGCAAGCTCTTTGCGCTTAAGCACCATTGCCGACCCGGCAGCCGCCATTGCGGAGATTCCGCATATTTTCAGAAAGTTACGCCGGGATATGCCGGATGTGTTTCCCGGTTTTTCGTCACCGGGATTCGGTTTGATTTCTTCGTTCATGGCTTCTTTCCTCCATCCCTGCTCCGCCTGCGGATCTGCTCGCGGAATGCCTCGGCGTCAGGTTTGCGGCAGCCGCCCTGTTCCGGACAGGCAGGGCATGATCCGTCGGGACAGCTCCGGCGCAGCAGTAGCGCGCCGCCCAGTCCAAGCGCCGCCGCAACCGCGACCCTGCCGGCCAGCAGCAGCCAGTCGCGCCGCGATTTTGAATCCGGAACATTCATATTACCGGCGTCTTTCATTGAACATTGCCTTTATTCTTTTCATGGACAAATATCCGTAGCGCCTTTTCGGCGGGGTCCAGAACAATTATGCGGTCTTTGCCGTCCACCGCGATATTATGCCCGTAAGTGCTGCCCGGTTCAAACGCCTCCGGTCCGCATACTTCGCTGTCAAGTTTTCCATCCGGACCGAATACCCGGATCCGGACAAGGCCTTTTTCGGAAGTAACAATACGCCCTTTCGACATCAATTGAAAGTGCGCCGGATTGCAGCATCCAAGAAAACCATTGTCTTTTTCGGCCTGCCATACGGCAATAAATCTGCCGTCCGCGGTGTAGTTCTCCAGTTGATGCCGTCCGGTATCCGCCGCCCAGAACCCGCCGCTGCCGTCGGCAGCCACATCGAAACAGGGGCTGTGTATGGTAAAGCCGTCAGTTCCTTTTACGGTATTGGTCAGCCTGCCGTCACGATCGTAAACATAAACCAGACGGTTTCCGGCATCCGCGGCAAAAACGTGCTTGTCGTCCGCCGCCAGCGAAGTTAAAATTGCTTTGCTGCCCAGTTGCTGCCACTTTTTGATCTGACGGCTGCCGCTGACGGGGGAGATTACCGATATCTGATTTTCCGAGGCGGCATAGATCACTCCGTCAGTGGTCGCCGCCAGACTTGACGCTTGAGCATCAACCGGGATTGTCTCCAGCAGTTTTCCGTCAGAGGCAAAGACGGCAATATAAAAACTCCCGTATTTGGATGATTTCATTCCGGCATAAATTCTGTTTTGATCATCAACGGCAACGGCGGTGAATTCATCATTGCCCTGCCTGATTCCCGATATTTCACGCCAGGCGCCGGCGGATGTGCCGGCCGTTTGCGCGGAGATTACCGGTTTGACCGGTTTCTGCAATGCGTCCGACCGGGTCAGAATTATCGTCAAAACGGTGATCACAATGGCTGCCGAAACCAGCATTACCGCCTTTTTGACCTCCTGATATTCACTCTTTTCCATGATTCTTCACCTCTTCCCGGTCTTTGATTTTTCCTGTAAGATCAATGCATACCATCTGGTTCAAGTCGCGCAAAATCATTCTGCCGTCGGCAACGGCCAGCGGCCCCCAGGCGTCATTGCCGTCGATGATGCGATGGCTGCCCAGTATTTTTCCGTCGGAGCCGTCAATTTTCATCATGGTCAGCGTACCGTTATCGTCGAGAATGTAGAACTTGTTGTCCGCGACGATGAACGGCCCCAGCCCGAATCTTAATTCCCGGCCGCCGGCATAAATAAATTCAGCAATGTTCCCGGGATCGGCCCCGACCATCTGGCAGCGGCCGGCGCCGGCGTCTTTGGGTCTAATCCCGTATAGTGTATTATTGTACAGTATGGGAGACTGTTGTTCAAGTGAAAGAGCCTGCCGCGGATTGAAACTCTTGATTGTTTCCGCTTTGAATGTGCCGTCATTTTCATGCTTTATTCTCAGCACTACGCTGCCGAAACCGTAACCGGCGGTGGCAAAGACCATTCCGCCCGGAAGCTGTTGCGGCGACGGCGCGACAACTGACGGCGACCAGACGGAACTCTCCCATAAAATCTTTCCCGCATCCGCAGGTTCCGCCGAAATTCCGGCAATTCCGCCCTGGGCGCAATATACATACATCCGGCGTCCGTCAAAAGTCATCGGAGTTACCGAGGAATGCGACATTTTCCAGCCGGCCGGGTTCGGCGTTTTCCACAGGACTTTCCCGGAGACGGCGTCAACGCCCGTCATCAGCACATCTTTGCCGGCCGGGGCCAGCACCACCACGGAACCGTCAATCAGCGGACATTGTCCGGTGTACCACTGCGGCACCGCGGAGCCGTACTCCGCAACCAGGTCAATACCCCAGAGCAGATCGCCATTGACGGAACTTACACACATCACCTGGCATTTCGGGCCGATGGTGACGGCGACGTTTTCATTGACTGCCGGAACTGTTCTGGAGCGTCCGTGATTGCGTTTAACGTCCACAATATACCATCTGCGCCAGAGTTCGCGGCCGTCGGCCAGCGAGAAGCACCGGAGCGCGTCGGCCTTGATCTCTTCAATATAATCCAGCACAAAAACCCTGCCCTTGTAAATTGCCGCCGCCGCATGGCCTTCGCCAAGCTTCTGACTCCATAAAATACGCGGCCCCTGTTTGGGCCAGGCATCGGCCAGCGGAACGCCGTCGTTGCAGATATTTGAAGAATCCCCGCCGCGGAACCGGCTCCATTCTCCAGTAAGGCCTGAATCGGAGTCATCGGAAAACTTCCTGAAAAATTTGCCGATTTCCACTTTTTCTCCGCGTGATCTTTCTTTCGGCGCATTATCCTGCCCCGGCAGGCCGGGAACGACATACGCCGGAACCGGGCGGTCGAGCCACCAGAACAATGCGGCAACTGCCGCTGCCGAGGCGATCAAAACTGCCGCTGATATGATAATCAGTGTCCGCAAGTTAATCTCCGTCTTCGGTTTTATCTTTTATTGATGCGACAACTGCCCGGAGTGCAGGCAGCGTAAAAAGCAGCGGATAAAGCTGTTCCCCGTACCATAACGAGGCGAAATAAAGTCCGATAGGACTGGGTTCCGGCATGCTGTTGGCGTCGCCAATGATTTTTTCAGCGATAAAAACTGCGCCTTGTAATACTTGTTGTCCGGTGTCCGGGAATCCGGCCAGCGCGTCAACTGCTATTCCCGTACATTCCAGGTTTGACGGCAGATTGGCGGCGCCGCCCCAGCCGCCGTCGGAATTTTGCGCCGACAACAGGAAGTCAACGGCTGCTGAAATCATGTCCGCCGATTTTTCAGGATCCGCTTTCAGCGCTTTCAGCACCATTCCCGTTCCGTAAACCGGGTTCTGCTGCTTGGGATGCAACTGGTCGCCGAACCAGAGCGGCCGCCAGGAGCCGAACTGCCGCTGGGATTTCAGCAAATAAGCTTCTATTCTGGAAATCGCCCGCTGAATACGCTCACGCATACGCGGAGAAACCTTGTCCCGCCAGCACACGAAAGCCCGCAAAGCGTGGGCGCTGATGTCCGGGCAGCTCTGGTCAAAAGGAAGCAGTCCCCAGCCGCGGCAGAATGTCGGGATGCCGCCGTCCCGGTTTTGAATCCGCAGCAGCCATTCCAGCCCGGCAAACACATGTGAATCGTAATTCTCCGGCTGAAGAATGGACAGCGCCACCAGCGCTCCGGCTGTATCGTCGGCATCGGGAACACCGCCGGAACGGTCGGTCCAGGCCCAGCCGCCGGGGCGGGCCATCGTGAAAGGATGAACCCGCGCGGTTTGATGCTGCTTTATCAGTTCTGCCAGTTTTTCGCGTTCCTCCGTCGGCATTTCCTTGTCTATGTCCAGAGCTTTGACGGCCAGAGTCGTCACCCATAAAGACAAATCGGTGGATATCGGCCAGGAGCCGTCTTCCCGGATGTTTGCGGTGAGAAACTGCAAGCCTTTACTGACTGCCGGATGGTCGGCAAACCCGGATGACGACAGGCACATGATGACGAATCCCGTCAACGGCTCCGCCTCCAGAAATCCTCCGTTCTCCGGCTGCATTCTGGAAAGTTTGCGCAACACCAGCGGCGTGACCAGCCGCCGTAAAAAGCTTAACGGTCCGAAACCTTTTCCGGCGTTGCGGAACCGGACCAGCCCGACCGCGATCAAGGCCGGTATCGCGTAACTTACAACCGGCAGTCTCAACCAGTTGAAAAGACGTTGCGGAAGCGCCGCCAGTTCAAACGGAAGCTGCGGAATACTGCGCCATGGCGAACCGTTTTCATCAAGCTGCCCGGAAAGCGCGCACATGGTCAGAATCGGCACGGAAAAAGTCATGTCTTTGCCGTAAAACTCAAGTATTCCGTTCCGGATTGCCGAAGGCGAAGTGCCCTTAATATTGCGGTTGAGCCACTCCGAAGATTTGAGCAGCGCCGTGGCCGCCTCAGGGGATTCCTTGCGGCAGCGCAAGGCCGCCCGGGATAACAATGCAGCGCTCAGGTTGGACGGGCTGTCAGGGGTATCCCCCCAGCCGCCATCGCTGTTTTGGTGATCTGCCAGCCATTTGACGGCGGCGTCCACTAAATCACGTTCTTCCTGCGCAAAGCGGTTTTTATGCAGTACGGCGGTTTCCAGGGCAAACGCCGCGACAGCGGTGGAAACCGCACTGGAGGAAGGACGACCGCGCCATATCCCGTCGGCATGGCGTTGCTTTTTCAAAGCATTCTCGCCCATATTCAATGCATTAAACAGTAAAATTTTCTGCAGATTGTTCATTTAATTGCTCCAGCGGCCAGCAGGCCGTAAAAAGTATACTCGCAGTCGCAGTGATTATCAATTATATTTCCCGAAAAACCCCCGGATTCATGCCAGTGGTCAAAAATGAAACTGCGGCTTGACCGCCGGATTTCCGGCATCAACGCGCCGCATACTTTAAGGGTGAACAGCGCCGTGGCGGTTGACATCAGATCGGGCAGCGGGGTTTCCGGCGCGGCCTTAAATCCGCCTGATGAGGTGATTTGTCCGTCCAGCCAGGTCAGCGCCGGAACATCGTTTTCGCCGGACAACTGCCGCTTGAACAGAATTGCCGCGACTGTCGCGTTCAGCGCCGGAGTTATTATCTGTACGCGATTGGAAAAGCCGCCGTCCGGTTTACGGCAGGACTCCAGCGACTCAATGGTTTTGCTGTTCCAGGGCAGTTTCAAACCGCAATCCTGTGCGGCATTTAAGCGCATAAACCAGTCATAGGCGCTGTTACAGTCATCCGCATCCAGCAATCGTTTGACGGCTGCCTTCGTGGCAGAATCAACGCTTAAATTGCGGAGGACGGCGAAGCGTCCGGCGATTGCAGCCAGTGACGGGTTCCGTAGCAGACTTACAGCCGCACGGCATTTGATCAGGCAGTTCAAGTGAATCAGATCGAGCGTTTCCGGCTGAAAGCGGTCAAGAAAACCGGCAATCCGGTCACATGGGACTTTCAAATTCAAAGCCGCCGCACAGGACAGTCCGAACATGGTGTAATACAGGTCACTGTCGCCATTGCGGTCGGCAAAACCGCCGCCCGGACACAATTGTCCTTGAATATAACCGCCGATGGAGTCCATTGCTTCCGGATGAAGCAGACTGGACGCTTGAGCCAGCGTCTCAAAAATCTCAATTGAGTGAGGGACTGTCTTTCGGGCCATTTTGGAGTATCCTTCCAGCGATCCTGAATAAAAGGCGTTTCAGTCCGGAATGGGTGACGGGACGCAATGCCCTGGCAGTCTGATTCCGGTAATGCTCAAACAACTGCCTGGCTTTGGTAATGGCTTTATCAACATCCGCTTCCGCCGCGAGAACGGCATTGACGTCCTCTCTGGATTGGCAGCCGTTCAACTTCCGGATCAACTGTTCGCCGTCAGTATTTTCGCAAGCGGCGGCGAGTATTACGGAGAGCCGGAGGGCAAAAGCGTCGGAATTGCCGTTTTCGCTCTGAAAGTCATCCAGATCATCTTTGATCTGGTAGGCAATCCCGAGCGAATCACTGAATGATTTCAGGTGACCGCAGAGTGCGGCGTCCGCTCCGGCGCAAAGTGCGCCGAGAACGATGGCAACATCAAACGCCGGCGAGGTTTTACCCCGGAAAATTTCAATCACCTGAGACACCCGCAGCGCGGTCGGATTGCGGCGCCATTCCAGCTCATCGCCCTGTCCTCGGCACAGATTGCGATGGCCGCTGGTGGCGACGGCAAACATTGCCGAGCGGACTGCATCCGGAACATCGCACATCGCCAGCAGGCGGTAGCCCTCGCCCAGCAGCGAATCCCCGGCATTCAGCGCGACCGGCAGATTGTAGCTTTTATGCAGCGCGGCCTCGCCGTAGCGGAAATCATCATCGTCTTCGATGTCGTCGTGAATCAGTGAAGCTTTGTGAAAACATTCAACCGCCAGCGCGGCCTGGCGCAATGCCTTGGACGGAACCGCATTGCCGGAAAGAACGGAATATACGGCGGCGGCCATGAACGGACGCCACCGCTTGCCGTTTCCGGCCAGCCATTCTCTGGCGACAATTTCCGCCGCTCCGACCGGCGGTCCCAGCAATTCTTCCAGCGCTGCCGGCATAAACCAGGTTTTCACATGATTGCGCAGAGCATCGAGATTGATCGAAGAGGAGTCCCCGGGGGCGGTCATATAGAGCGCCTGGCGGATCATTTCCACGTCAACTGATGTGGAAGTGCATCCTGCCTTGTTCAAAGGTATCGCAATACCCGGCACGGCATGGGCAACCATATACGGAAAGGCTTTCTCGAGCGCTTCCAGGCAACTGGCGCCGATCACGGCATCAAGCTGACCTGAATCGAGCAGATTGGCAACGAGCGAGGAGCCTTCAGCCACCAGAGTCATAATGCCAAGGTCTTCGGCCTCCTTTTCCAGCCCGCCGATGACGCAACTGCCGCAGCCCTGACAGATCAGCCCCAGTTTATCCACCGGGGAAGTGCAGGCCGCCGGGTCGCGCAGGCATTGGGGCAGCATCAGCATCCGGCGCTCACGCGGTATGGCCGCGACAGTATCGCGCCAGACTTCATTATTTATTATCACCATCAGCCATTTCCGGTACTGCGGAGACAGCTTGAATGCGGAGATTATTTCCAGCGACAGTTCCTCAAGTTCCTCCAGCGACAACGGCGGGCTGAGATGATGTTCAGCAACAAATGCCGCAACTTGCGCAACCAGCTTTATGCGCTCTTCAGGCAGTGGCGGAACCAGAGAATCCGGCGCTGCCGCCTTTTTATTTTCATTATTGTCCGGCATAGTTTTAACATGACCTCATTATTGATGGAATCAGCCGTAAGCGCCGAAACCGAAAAACCAGTATTTCTTGGCAAAACGGTAAGCCCGGTGCTTTTCCGGAATTTCACTGTCCGGGAGATGGTGGCACGGCTGCGGCTGCATGGCGGCCAGTTCTTCATAGCCGGAACCGCGTCCGCTGCTGTCGGCCGCCTGCTGCTGTTCCAGGAACTGCTTCATCAATTCCGGCTTTTCCATGATGATGCAGCCGCGGGTGGAATCCGCCGCCATTTTTCTGAAAGCCGACAGGAAGTCTGACTTCGCGATTATGCCGGCCAGATCCGCGCCGTCGCCAATATTGTCTTTTGAGAACTGGAGCGGCGGACAGAATTCGATATCCCCGGCGGAATTGATGTGATGGCTGAGCCCGATTGCGCCGGGACATACCGCTTTGCCGTCCTTGTCCCAGTAGGCGTCGACTATTATCAGCGGAACTTCGCAGCGCAGATTTACGATGAATTTGCGCAATTCGATAATCTGTTCCTTATCCAGCGCGAGTTCCGGCGTCGGCCTGGGTCCGACCGGACGGTAGATGTAATACCACAGATAGTGAACACCGCGGCGGATCAAGTCTTCGGCAAAATCACGGCTGACCAGCTCTTTGAAGTTTGATTTGCAGATGCTGGCGGCGACCCCGGTTACCAGCCCGGCCCCGGTGCTGGCTTCAATCCCGCTTGCCGTCCGCTTATAAACGTCTTTGCCGCCGCGGCGGATGTCGCTGACCTGTTCCAGGCCTTCCACGCTGATCAGCGGCGTGATATTGCCGAGACGGCGCATCGCCTGCGCGATCTCTTCGGTCAGCAGCAGTCCGTTGGTGAATACTTGAAAATAACAGTCGGGATGTGCGGCGATAACCTCCAGCAGGCCTTTGTAAAGCAGCGGTTCGCCGCCGAGCAGTCCGAAAAAATATGAACCTTTGGCTTTACAGCAGTTAATCACATTGTTGACCTGCTCCAGCGACAGTTCCCGCGGCGGATCGGTCGGCGACACCCAGCATCCCTGACATGAAAGATTGCAGCGGTTGGTCAGCGACATTACCATAAACGCGGGAAAAAATTCACCGCGTTTCAGGCGGCGCTGAAACGCATTTACAGAAAGCATGCTTTTCCAGCCGAAGTTATAGGCAAACTTCCATAAAATCCTCGGCGATGTCTCCCTTAACAGGCGATATGCTATTCGTTCGATCACTTTTCAGCGTCCTTGTCCCGGAACAATTTCCGGGCTAGTTTTTTGCGTTCCGCCAGCATTTTGTATAAATCATCACCGGCTTTTGCGTCGAACAGACTGTCTTTTGGAACCGCTTTATCGTCAACTTCAGCGCCGTTGACCGGCGGATCTTTATATTTCGGGAAAATCACCGCTTCGCGCGGACAGACTCTGGCACAGGCCGGACAGTTGTTCTTGCAATTGGCCGGGTTGACCACCTGAACCCGTTTTTCAGCATCAAATTCGTAGACTCCGAACAGACAGAAATCCAGGCATTTACCGCAGTTTATGCAGCGTTCGCGGTCAATCACCGGAAACCAGGCCTTCCAGCCGGGTTCGGCGGCCAGCAGTTCGATTCCGGCATCAGCCTTTTCAGCAGGTTCGAGTCCGAGTTCCCGCAGCTTTTCCGGAGTCAGAACGGCGCTGCGCAGATCAATAAAACCGGCCGGCAATGCGGCTCCCGCAGCGGCGAAAATGGATTTCATCGCCCGGTTCAGACAGCCGCCGATTAATATTTGTCCGGACCGGGCTATTTTGCGGAGGATTTCGGGATGCTCCGCCGCTGTGCGGCAGAAATCGGCATGCAATTCGACGGCAATCCCGGAAGCCTTTGCAGAGGCGCACAAGAGCTTGATGTTTTCCGGAACAATCCATCCGCGCTCAGCACAGCAGCAGATTATGATTTTATTCCATGCAGCCATATATTTTCAGCTTTATTGTGCGGCAATACAGACCAGCAGGCCGTTGGCATTGCGGCAGTAAATTCTGCCTTCGGCCACAACCGGCATTGTCCAGCACTTGGCGGAGCCCAGTTTGGGAATTTTCACCGATTTAAGAATTTCACATTTTTCGGCGGATGGTTTAATCAAATTAAGCGTTCCATTATCTTCGATATATACCAGTTTGTCGCCGGCTTGAATCATTGAACCGAAGTTTACCTTCGACTGCCAGCAGGACGAGCCATCGGACAATTTAAGTGCGCACAGATTGCCTTTGCCGCCGGTTCCGTTGACCCCGTAAGCAATGCCGTCAATCAGGATCGGGGTAGTGAAATGGCTGCACAGTTTATTATTCTCCCAGACCTTCTTCAGCGACTGGCCGTCAAAATCAAGCAGGGCCGCGCCATGACCATAGCCGGACGAGATAAAAATTCTGGAGCCGTCGGCTGTAACAAGCGGGTCGGCTGCATTGACGTTGTATTTAGTTATCCAGGTAAAAGAGGCAACCTCATTGCCTGTGCGCGGTTCAAGAATCAACAGCTTTTCAGCAGAGAATATAGCGAGGTAGTTCTTGCCGTTATATGAAAAAACAACCGGAGTGGAATAATTGCCTTCGCCCTGGCTTTGCCATACCGGTTCGCCGGTCGCTGCGTTAAAGGCCATTCCCTTGTCGCCGATATTGACAATCGCCATGCCGTCATACAGCAGAACCGACGACGCAAGGCCCCATTTCAAGTTTTTTACTGCGCCGGTAGCCAGCTTGGTTTTGCTCCATTTCAGTTTGCCGGAGTTCAAGTCAATACAGGCCAGGTCGCCGTCGCGGCTGACCATATAAACATTGCTGCCGTCAGTTACCGGGGTGGCGCGCGGGCCGGGATAATTTTTGGTCGCCGCACATTTTATGGCGCAGTTCCAGATTTCTTTGCCGGTCGCGGCATCCAGGCAGTAAATAATGTCCTGGTCATCTTTATTGCCGGCGGTGAGCAGTTTGCCTTTGTAAACCGAGACTGCGGAATAACCGCTGCC
The DNA here is from genome assembly GCA_041665605.1 of Victivallaceae bacterium. Lineage (GTDB taxonomy): Bacteria > Verrucomicrobiota > Lentisphaeria > Victivallales > Victivallaceae > CAIPAT01. Next base: position 29,117 of record JBAYIO010000021.1, read on the forward strand.
GACATTCATTTCCCACAGCGGAGCATCGGCAAAAGAACTTACGGCTTCTGTTGTTGTTCCGTCACCTTTCGCGCCGCGCCATACCGGCCAGTCGGCAGCCATGACGGAGAATGTTGCAAGCAATACGGTTCCAGAGAGAATTGTCCTGATAAACATAGCTTAATTCCTTAATTTATATATTTTTAAGTTTGCGCTGTCATAATATAATATGACGGAGAAGATGATTCCACACTTAACGTTTAAAATAGTTCTAAGATTCTGCGCAAAATGAGTTCAGTACTGGTAGCCGCCGTATTACGACTCGTCATCTTCGACCAGCCGCAGGCCCGGCGGCAGTTTGGGCGTTACAGGAGTGAACCCCACGGGAAATGCCTGTTTGGGGGCTGCCGCCGAAGGCTTTATCAGTCCGGCGGCCGGAGCTTTTATCGCCGCAGGCATCTTTATGCCGGATGCCGGAGCATTAAATTGCGGCGATGCTTCAGATTCGACGATGGCCGGGGGAGCATTGTCATTGAGCTGCGGACTGGTGCGCAGCCTCATTGTAAGCTTCGGAGCTTCCGGAGCCGGGGTTGAGTCAATGACCGGGATGTCATGTTCTGGCGCGTCTGCCTTCTGCGGCGGGGCTGGTTCACTTTTTTTGAACACCGGCTTAAACCTGAGGATATCCTGCTTGACCTCCGGTACGTCCGGCAGTGGCGCCGGCGCCGCGGGGGCCGGTTCAGGAACAGGGATTTGCACCATCGTGCCGCAAGCCGGACATTGCGATGCCTGGCCGGCATATTCTTCCGCCGCTTTAAATTTCTGGCCGCAATTGCCGCAGACAAACCTGACCATCATCAGCGTTCCTCCATTAAGATTGCTAAACTATGATTACAATAATCTGCAACGCGGCAAAAAACAAGCCGAATATTAACGTTCCCAAACCACTTGCGCCCTTTAAAAGAAAAAGGTCATTTGCCGGACATAATCCTGTCAGAGCACTTGAAAAAGTACTTCTAAATCTGTAAGATATCAGGTTAGTATTAAAGAGTTAACTTTTTGCAGGAGCAAAAGATATGGATAACAATGTAGTTAAAACAGTAGTTTTGCTGGCAATGTCAAATGTGTTTATGACGTTTGCCTGGTACGGGCATTTAAAGAATCTTTCCTCAAAACCGGTGTTTATCGCCATCATGATAAGCTGGGGGATCGCGCTCTTTGAATACATGCTTCAGGTGCCGGCGAACCGCATCGGACACCAGACCATGAGCCTGGCGCAATTGAAAATCGTCCAGGAAGTGATTACTTTAAGCGTGTTTGTGCCGTTCGCCTTCCTTTACATGAAGGAAGGACTCAAATTGAATTACCTCTGGGCTGGACTATGCCTCATGGGCGCAGTATATTTCATCTTTAAAAAGTGACCATAAAATATAATGATTGATTTTAAAAGCGTTTACAAAAGTTACGGCGAGCAGGTACTGCTGGACTGCGTCTCTTTCCGGATCAACCCCGGCGAGCGGGTGGGCTTTGTCGGCCCCAACGGTTCCGGCAAAAGTACGGTCTTCGGGATAATCTGCGGCGACGTACTGCCGGATAAAGGGGCGGTCGGCCTGCCGAAAAGCATGACCATCGGTTATCTGCGGCAGCAGTTGCCGTCCAGCGGCTTTGAACTGTCGCTGCTGGATTATGTCGCCGACGCCGTCCCCGAACTCTCCGCGTCCGCCGTCCGGCTGCGGGAGATAGACCATCTGCTGCACGAAAGCGCGCTGACGGAAAGAGAAAGTGCGTCGCTGCTGCGCGAACACGGCGAGTTGCAGGCGAAATTTGAGCAGATGGGCGGTTACAGGTTGCGCAGCGAAGCCGAAGCTGCGCTTTGCGGCCTGGGGTTTCATGTGCAGGCGTTCTCCCGTCCGCTGAGTACTTTCAGCGGCGGCTGGCAGATGCGCGCCGGGCTGGCCAGGGTGCTGATCGGCAATCCGAGTATCCTGCTGCTGGACGAACCATCAAACTACCTGGACATTCCCGCCGTCGAGTGGCTGTGCCGCTTTCTAAAAGCATTCAACGGCACCCTGCTGCTGATCTCGCATGACCGCTTTCTGCTGAAGAAGCTCACCAATATAACGCTGGAAATCAATGGCGGAGTAATCACCCGGTATCCGGGGGATTACGATTTCTACCGCCGCGAACGCGAATTCAGGACCAAAACGCTGGAAGCCGCCAAGCGCAACCAGGACAAGAAAAAAGAGCAGCTTACGCGGACGATTGAGCGTTTCAAGGCGAAAAGTTCCAAAGCCTCCCAGGCGCAGAGCATGATGAAGACGCTGGACAAAATGGAGGATATTGTGCTCGCGGACGATCTGCGATTCAGCGGCACCATCCTGATCCCGCCCCCGCCGCCTTCAGGCGCGGAAGCTGTGCGGGTCGAGAACCTTTCTTTCGCTTATAATGCTGGCGAACTGATTCTGAAAGACGTATCGCTCCAGATTGACAGCGGCGACAAAGTGGCGATTGTCGGCTATAACGGCACCGGCAAGACGACGCTGCTGAAGATGATTGCCGGACAACTGACGCCGAACGCCGGCAAAGTCGCGCTCGGACACAATATCGTCCGGGGCTACCAGGCTCAGGAATTCGCGGATATTCTGCCGCCGGAACAGACCGTGTATAACGTGGTGAAAAACGCGATGTCGGAAAAGATCCCGATCAATTCGCTTCAGTCCATCCTCGGCACCTTCGGCTTCTGCGGCGACCATGTGTATAAACCGGTAAAAGTGCTGAGCGGAGGAGAAAAAATCCGGGTCTGTTTCGCCAGGATTTTCGTCAATCCGCCGAATCTGCTGATCCTGGACGAGCCGACCACCCATCTGGACATTGCCGCCTGCGAAGCGCTCCAGCAGGCGCTGAAGGAATACGCCGGCACGGTCTGCCTCGTCAGCCATGATATCGAGTTTGTGGAAAATGTCGCCACCACCATCATCGCCATGCGCCCGCCGGGAATCAGAAAGTACTACGGCGATTATGAATATTATCAGCAGAAACTGTCCGAAGAAGGCTATGCCGAACTTGGGGACAAAGGCGACAGCGATGCCGGCGACAAGAATCCGAGCCAGAGCAAAGAGCGCCGCAAAGAACGCGCCCGGCTTCGGCAGGAACTTCAGGGCGAGAAAAAAGCCGCCGAAAAAGCCGTCGCCGCCGCCGAAAGCGGCCTTGAACGGCTTGAAGCCGAAAAAGCCGACCTTATCCAGCAGACGCTCAACCAGCAGGTTTCCGACTATGCGGCGCTCAACCGCCGCCTGTATGAAGTACAACTGGAAATAGACAATATCTCCGCCGCCTGGGAAACCGCCGCCGCCCGGCTTGAAGAAATCCTCCGCATCAATGCCGAAATCCACGCTGATTAACCCGGGCTGAAGCGGTGTCGTCATAAACGAATCCGGATTCAAACCGGTGACGGACCGCGCGGAGGCGTAGACCGTGTCGCGAAACGATTCCGCCCATCTGCAGCCGAATAAAGTCTTTGAAGGAGATGTCTGTTGATTCAGGTTAAAGGCATATGGGAATCAAATTTTAGTAGTGAATTTAAAAATCCTGGCATCTCCGGCTTTAACCTTCTCTTTGAAATTGACTATGACAAAGTTGTCACTGACATGCCAGGCGCTGACGCCAGATAAATCTCCGGCAGCTTCCGGAGAGTGAACCTTTTCCGGGAGAAACGCAAAGACCGGGCGAATTGATTTCGGGCTTTCAGGATTGAAATCCATATCCTTTTTAAACTTTACGCTTAACGCCCAGGCAGTTTTACCATCCTCCGCTTTTTCTTTTTTCAGAGAGCATTCATATACGGAAGTCTCTTTTGCCGACGACGCAGGAACTCTTGCCTCCCAGGCCGGGTCTCCGTACATGATGCAGACATCCTTGTCATAAGCCATATCGTCGTCTTCATCTCCTGATAAATCATTTTCCATGGCCATGATCAATGCCTGATTAATGATGAAAACACTTTCGGCAAGAGTAAAGTCGCCGCCCCTGTAAAAGAAATAATCAGCCATTCCCCAGCCCATCATGCCATAGTAACTTTCGACTGTATACCCGAAAAACTGGAACACTCCTCCTGAATGCATCCAGGCAAGTGAATAAGCGTTGTCTTTATTTTCTATGCAAGCGGTCAGGCAATTACCAATCCCGAGATATATTTTGGGATTGACTGATTTTATTGGATATATTTCTTCTTTGACATAACCAGTTAATTTACCATCTTCAGCAGAAATACCGGAAGGGCCGTCAGGATAATAAGCCAGCCAGCTCCCGGGGGTCGCGTGTCCGCTGGTCCATATGCCGTTAACCTTGTTGCTGTTTAGCAATTCAACCATTTCAGGCAAATGATCGTCCGGAGCGTCTTTAAAATCTTCTACTTTGCAGCCGGGGGCTTTCGCCTGCCAGTTTTTTCTTTGCTTATACCATTCACAATAAGCAATACCTGAAGGCAGTGAATCAATGAACCCCAGCATTCCGCCAAGTCCGAAATTGATTTCAAGCGGTTGTTTGTTCCTGGCTATTCTTAAAGCGTCTTTAGCAGTCAAGCCGGTAACAATTCCCAGAACCGCCTTGCCGTACGGCGCAGTACCAAGGGTCCGGTTGAACTGGTTGATTGCCTTCACAAATTCCGGACTTGCGTCTTCAGGTGTTGAAACAACCGCGATATAATCAGGGGAATAGGCAGTTACATTTTCCACAAGTTCATTCAGCGATTCTTTATAGGCGAAAATACGCGTGTGCGGATACTTTTCGGATAATACCTTGACAACTTTTCCCCAGTCCTTATCCTGATAAGTTGCATCTTCCACGACTATTGCGTAATTAAAATCCCTTTGCGCAATAGCGACTGCCTGAACAGGCAAAAAGGAAAAAACATAAAATCCCATTATTAATATTACATTCTTAATCATTCGTTACCTTTCCCTTTTAGATTAATGATGGAAGATAGCCGAAGGCAGAAAGCAAATCAAGAGAATCAGGACAAAAAATACAGGATTCCCGTCTTATCCTAATCACAATCTTAAAGCAAGCCGCAGTTGACCGCATTTCCGCGGGCAACCGTATTGAATAATGTTAAACGTGCATCCGCAACTAACGGACGGCTTTTTCAACTGAGTTGCCGGCAGCCATCCAGCCTTCGATACCTTCATGGTATTCAAGCACGTTGCTGTATCCCGTCTGACGGAGCCGTTTAGCCAGTTGACTGCTGGCCGGACATTTCAGGTTAGCGCAGTATGTCACTACGAGAGCCTGTTTGTCAGGCAGCATGGCTGTCACTTTTTCAGCGGCAGCATCGGCTGCAAGAGTTTTAGCGCCGGGAATACGGTTGCCGTCATCAAACTTGCCGGCCCTCGCATCGAGTACCGTCATGGGAGTCTTTGCCCGGATCATCGTCATCAGGGTTGCCGTGTCCACCGATCCTTCCTTCACAGGGGCAGCGGCCACACCGGATTCGTTGACTGCACATACTCCTGAAGCACAACTGCTGTCTTTCCCGCACATTGAGCAGCACCCGGGCATCAGTCCGGCGCAACACACCGCGACACCAAGAACCATCAGTTTCTTCATCGTTTTTCTCCTGCTGATAAATTATCGGACCTTGCTTACGCCTGATATTAAGTAATTTACCGTGCATAATAAAAAAAGCAATAGAAGACGTATTTCATTGATTCTTGATTGAATATCTTCACTTAACCGGCAGGATTTTATCCCAGCCGGTGGTGTGGCACATGAAAAAGTTATGAAAACAGTATGCGCGAATGTTGTCCCAAATGAGTCTGACGGAAGTCCAAAATGTGCTGCGGCTTAGGAATTTTCGGTTGCAGTGTGGACTTTTGCCGGTTTTACAGTATATTATCGAGACGCTTGTTGAACTGCATTTGCGTTTTGGCAATGATTTGATGATTAAATATTAACAGAAATTTGGATCAATTGCGGAAGTCAGGATAAAGGAGTTCTGTATGGCGGAAGTAACCATCAGGGGCGTGGTGAAGATTTACCCCGGCAATGTGAAAGCGGTCAAGAATATCGACCTGGATATTAAAGACCGTGAATTCATGGTGCTGGTGGGGCCTTCCGGCTGCGGCAAGTCCACCACCCTGCGCATGATCGCCGGCCTGGAAGAAATCTCCGAAGGCGAAATCCGCATCGGCGGACGGCTGATCAATGATGTTCCGCCCAAAGACCGCGACATTGCGATGGTCTTCCAGAACTATGCGCTGTACCCGCACATGACGGTCTATGACAACATGGCTTTCGGTCTGAAACTCCGCAAATTCAAAAAAGCCGACATTGACAAGCGCGTGAGAGAAGCCGCCCGGATCCTCAGCATTGAAGATTATCTGCAGCGCCGACCGAAGGCGTTGTCCGGCGGCCAGCGCCAGCGCGTTGCCGTGGGCCGCGCGATTGTCCGCAAACCGGAAGCATTCCTCTTTGACGAGCCGCTATCCAATCTTGACGCCAAAATGCGCGTCCAGATGCGCGCTGAAATCAGCAAGCTGCACACTCAACTGGAAACCACGATGATCTACGTCACCCATGACCAGGTGGAAGCCATGACAATGGGCGATCGCATCTGCGTGATGAAAGACGGCATTATTCACCAGGTCGACAGCCCGATCAATCTTTATGATAAACCGGCAAATCTGTTTGTCGCCGGCTTTATCGGCACCCCGCCGATGAACTTCTTCAGCGGCGAAATCCTGGCAAAAGACGGCAAACTATGCTTCAAGGAAGAAAATTTTGAACTGCCGCTTGCCGACTCCTGGAAAACTGCGGTCAGTCCCTATATCAACCGCAAGGTGGTCTTCGGCATCCGTCCGGAGGACATCTGCTGGGAAAAGACCGGCAACGGCGATTATCCGAAAATCAGGGCCGAAGTCGAAGTCATCGAGCCGATGGGTTCGGAAACCTATCTGTATCTGAATACCGGGACAAACAGTTTCATTGCCAGAGTCGATGCGCACAAAATTCTCAAGGTCGGAGATAAGGTTGAGCTGCCGATATTTATGCCGAAAGCTCATTTGTTCGATAAGGAAACGGAAAAACTGATTATTTGATCAGCTTGATATTCCGGCAATGCCGGAGGTTGTTTGAAAGATCGTGCCGGAATTGTACCGGCATGAAAATATCTTCAGGGCAAGGTGATTCCGCAAGGAAAATTCCTGACCGGCGGTATAGTCCGCGAGTTCCGTTCCGGAACAGATACGGTGTAACTCCGTAACCGACAGTAAAGTCTGGATGAAAGAAGATACCGGCATCCGAGATCGGATGCCGGACGGATTAGTTTCTGCAAGCCCTGAATAAAAATTGTCTTCAGGGCTTTATTTTTGCCCTGACACAACAGAAGGGAACAGGTTAAAATGCCGGTAGAGTTTGATAAAATCGAAGATGTGATCGCCGCCTTGAAACGCGGGGAAATGGTCATTGTTACCGATGACGAAAACAGGGAGAACGAAGGCGATCTGGTTGCCGCGGCAGCTAAAATCACGCCTGAAATCATCAATTTCATGGTAACTCACGGCCGCGGTCTGGTTTGCGTCCCGCTGTCGGAAGAACGCGCCTCGGCGTTGAAACTGTACAGCATGGCGGCGTTGAAAGACCCGTTTCATACGGCTTTCACCCAGAGTGTTGATGCCAAAAACGGCATTACCACCGGAATCTCCGCCTATGACCGCGCGAAAACGATAGAAGCGCTGATAGATCCGTCCTCGACGGCTGATGATTTTGTTATCCCGGGACATGTTTTCCCGCTGGTGGCGAGGGCGGGCGGGGTGCTCAGGCGCGCCGGTCATACCGAAGCGGCGGTGGACATGGCCCGGATTGCGGGGCTGGCTCCGGCCGGCGTCATCTGTGAAATAATGAATGATGACGGCACGATGGCCAGAGTTCCCCAGCTTAATGAGTTCAGGAAAAAACATAAGTTGAAATGGTGTTCCGTCGCAGGCCTGATCGCCTACCGCCGCCAGACGGAAGTGCTGATCGCGGAAGGAGCGTCCGCCGATCTGCCGACGGTGTATGGCAAATTCCGGGTTCATATCTACAAGTCCAAAGTTGACGGACTGGAGCATGTGGCGCTGGTTTTCGGGGATGTCAAAGAACAGGAGAATGTGCTGGTCAGGGTTCACAGCGAATGTCTGACCGGCGACGTTTTCGGCTCGGCAAGATGCGACTGCGGCGCCCAGCTTCATTCCGCAATGCAGCAGATTGCGGAGGAAGGGCGCGGGGTGGTGGTTTATATGCGCCAGGAAGGGCGCGGTATCGGACTGGCCAATAAAATTCACGCCTACAAACTTCAGGATGAAGGCTGCGACACCGTTGAAGCAAATGAAAAACTGGGTTTTGCGGCAGACCTCCGGGAGTATGGGATCGGGGTTCAAATCCTGCTTGAACTCGGCGTCAAATCCGTCCGGCTGCTGACCAATAATCCGCGTAAACTGGTCGGGCTCAGCGGTTACGGGCTGAAGGTGAATGAACGGGTCCCGATCATCATTGATCCGCAGACCCATAACCGCAAATATCTTGAAACCAAAAAGAAAAAGCTGGGCCATTTATTGTAAGAAGCTGTTTATCGAATGGAAAATTACGGGAAATGCACTAAAATATAACGTCTGTATTACGGAGGAAAAGTTTATGGACAAAACAATTGGAAAAGTTTATGAAGGGAATCTGAAAGCGGACGGGCTCCGTTTCGGAATCGTTTGCAGCCGGTTTAACGAATTCTTTGTCAGCAAACTGCTGGGCGGCGCGGTGGATGCCCTTGTCCGGCACGGCGGCAGCGGCAAAAACATTCATGCCGCCTGGACTCCAGGCTCCTATGAACTGCCGTTCGTCGCTAAAAAGCTGGCGGAAAGCGGAAAATATGACGCGGTAATCGCGCTTGGCGTCGTGATTCAGGGGGCGACTCCCCATGCCGGTTATATCAACAGCGAAGTGTCAAAAGCGCTGGCGCAGATATCCCTCGATACCGGAGTGCCGGTAATTTACGGAATCATCACGGCCGACAACATCGAGCAGGCGATTGAACGCAGCGGCACCAAAGCCGGCAACAAAGGCGCTGACGCCGCGGTCGCCGCAATTGAAATGGCCAATCTGGTCAAACAGTTAGCATAAAATTTTGCGGTTAATTACGGAGAGATACATGTCCGCTACTCAACAACAAGACAATCCTGTCGACTCCCGCAGCCTCGGTCGGGAGTTGGCCATGCAGTTCCTTTTTCAGCAGGAATTGAACCACTGTGACGCAACCGAAGAAGTGTTCAACGAGTTTTTCGAACAAACCGGGCAGTCGCTGGAATTGAAGGAAAATCGTTATTTCCGCAAAGCCAGGGAATATGCCATGGATATTATTGCGGGGGTCGTGAAGAACCTGAAAGAAATTGATGCGCAAATACTCGCCCATTCCCAAAAGTGGGACCTGAAACGTATGGCGGTCGTGGATCTGAACATCATGCGGGTGGCAATCTATGAAATGCTGTTTGTCATGGAAGTGCCGCCGGTGGTCAGTATTAATGAAGCAGTCAAAATCACCCGCGACTACAGCGGCGAACCGTCATGCGGTTTTATGAACGGCATGCTTAACGCGGTAAAAGATTCCCTCGACCGCCCGGCCAGAAAGGCAGCGGGTAAACCATGAAGTCGATTTTTTCCATTTTCAAAAAAGGCCTCGAGAAAACGACGACCACGGTTTCACGGTCGCTGGCGGAAATCTTTGCTGGCGAAAAGAAATGGGATAAAAGCACTTTTGAGGAACTTGAGGCAATCCTGATTTCCGCCGACTTCGGGGTTCCGGCCAGTTTGAAAATCGTTGAAGATATCCGCGAGCGCTATGAACGCGGACATATCAAAACTTCCGCCGATATTTTCGAGATCGCCAGAAATGAAGTGGTCAATATCTTCAGCAAAAACCGCAGGGAAGTGAATTACGCCCCGGCAGGCAAGCCGACGGTCATTCTGATGATCGGAGTCAACGGCAGCGGCAAGACCACCACCACCGGCAAACTCGCGTGGCTGTGGCAGCAGGAAGGCAAAAAGGTCATTCTGGCCGCCTGCGATACATTCCGGGCGGCAGCGGTGGGGCAGTTGAATCTCTGGGGCGAAAAGACCGGCTGCTATGTCGTTTCCGCCGCCCCTAACGCCGACCCGTCCAGTGTGGCGTTTGACGCAACCCGGGCCGCACTGGCAAGAGGTGCCGACATCCTGATAATTGATACCGCAGGACGGCAGCACACCAGGAAAAACCTGATGGATGAGTTGTCCAAACTCCGCCGGACGATAGATAAAGTATATCCCGGGGCCCCTCACGAAGTCTGGCTGACCGTTGACGCCAGCCTCGGCGCGAACGCGATAAACCAGGCGCGCGAATTTTCAAAAGCCGCCGGGCTTACCGGCCTGATATTGACCAAACTTGACGGCACCGGCAAGGGCGGCATGGCCGTTGCGCTGCATCAGGAATTCGGCTATCCGGTGTTCTTTGCCGGGCTGGGCGAGAAGCCTGAAGACCTGCAGCCATTCGACCCGGAATTTTATGCCGCCGCAATTTTTGAATCAGCCGGTAAATAGGAGTCCGGCTTTTCGGCGGGGAAAGAATATTGAAGGGGAGAAGAAATGAGAAAGATTTTCGGGAATCTATTCCTGGGCGCGGCGGTTTTTCTCGCGGCGGTAAATTTACATGCGGAAGAAGTTGAACTTCAAAAATTACTGCAAGCGGAAGAACCGTCTTTGTGGCACATGGAGGCTGAAGATGTTTTTACGCTTTTCCCTCAGAGAAGTCTTTTTTACTGGAATGATTCAGCCAAAACAGCGCTTTTATTTTCTTTCAGGAATAAGCAGCACCAGATGACTTTTGCCGGATTCAAGGTGTACAATGTGTCGCTTTTATTCAAAGATTCCGATCTCGCCCGTATCTATATTTCTTTTTACAACCGCAGCGATGCAGGCGAGTTAGATAATAAAGCCTTTAATGAAATGCTCAATAACGTCGAACAAGCCGTGATGAAAATTGCCGCGGGCAAAACCGGCAGTCAGTCAACCATACCTCTTTCCGCCGCCAAAAAAATATATGTTAAAAACTATTTTTGCGATGATTATCTCTTGAGAATGGAATGGAGTTATACCGAGAATACCACAGCTTATCATGCCGAATTCATAACTTTGACGATCCTGCCGCCGGACCAGAACGAATCCGTGAAAATCAATACCGCCTTGACAACATTTGACCTGAAACGCAGAGTTAAAGCCAATGATGACGGAGACCGCTTTCTGGAAGTTCCGGCCACTACTCAGACGGCTCGCGGACAAGGCATTGCGGCGACTGCGGAGCGGGTGATGCGTTATTACGGAGCCACTTCAGTCAACCAGAATATCCTGCTTGAACTGGCCAATTCCAATCAAGGCAGCAATCTGGAGAAAATGAGGAAAGCGATCAGGCAGACTACTGATTTGCTTAAAATCAAGTACAATTCTCTTTATATAAATCAAGATCTGAAGAAGAAAGCCAGCCTGATCAAGCTGGTTGAATTATACAATACCGAAGCCGCCAGAGGCAATGCTGATAAAATCGATCTCACAAAATTTACCAAATCCGGCAATGGAAAATCATATGACACGCGCGCAATTCTGCTGGCAATGACGCCGGAACTTTACAAAGTCGCCCGCAGCCGGGAAATAATCGGCTTTACTAAGTTTAAAAGAGACGTCATAACCAATATAGACTCAGGGGTTCCGCTAGTATGGGCCAGGCTGACCTCCATATTTCCTATTCCGGACAAACCGCGCAGAGGCATCGGCTACCATGTGCAATTGATAACCGGCTACAACGTGAAAGAAAATGCAGTCATTTATTCCGATTCATGGGGTCCAAGGAACGAAAAGAAGAAAATGAGCTGGGAGGAGGCCTGGTCTATTTCTCTGGACATCTCAACTTATACTCCGATGCTGGATTGGAAGCCGTCCGGAGACAATCTATCATGAGACTGTTTTACACAAAAGAAAAAGACGTGAACAGATTTGTCTGTTACGGCATTTCTTGTATATGTTTGCTCCTGCTTTGCGCGGATTTGTTCGCCCAGGCGGAAATCAGCGGCATCCTGAAAACAGAAAAAGCGGTATGGGAGACTTCCGCAAAGGACCTCGCTGCCCAATTTCCCGATAAAGAACTTTTTCAGCGGGTGGATTCTGCACAAACCGGATTAAGATATTCCGCGGACGCCGGACTGGACAAAATGACCTTCTCCGGATTGCCGGTTTACGAAGCCATTTTCAGCTTTAAAAATGACAAGATCTCCAGGATTTATCTTTCGCTGTTCAACCGCGGCGATGCAAGCCGCCTGGCGAAAACCGATTATAATGAACTGCTCAAAAAACTGAATGACGCTTTGGATAAACTGACCGGCAGGAAGCCCGGCAAAGAGACTCTGGTTTTAATCGGCGACAAACGGATTTATGCCAAAATGTGGAACTGCAAAGACCATGAATTCGAACTGAAATGGAGCGATAACGGATTAGCCGGCATAAATTTCATGGCCGAATTTATTACCCTGAACATTTTGCCGCCGGCACAGGGAGCGGAGTCTTTAAAGATAGACCAGGGACTGACTAAAAAAGTGCTGGCGGGAAGAGTCAAAATCAATGATGCAGGTGACCGCAGCCTTGAAGTCCCGATGGTTGACCAGGGCAATAAAGGTTATTGCGTCGCGGCGGTTGCCGAGCGGGTGCTGAAGTATTACGGCTCGAAAATTGATCAGCACATTCTGGCGGAGGTGACCAATATGCCGGAAGGCGGCGGCGCAACACTTGTTGACATTGAAAAAGCCGCGGCAAACTGCGCATCGAAAATCAACGTAAAGTATTCAAAGCTTTACTATAACGACGACATGTATAATTTTGTCAACTTCAATAAGATGATTACCATGTACAACATGGAAGCCGCAAGGGCCGGTTCAAAAGCGATTGCCATTGACAAATACCTGGTGACAACTGAAGGACAAACCGTATACGACCTCAGCGGGATTACTTCTGCGATGAATCCGGACCTCTATAAAAAAGTCCGCCTGAAAGACGGCATAAATTTTAAGAAGTTTCAAAAAGACGTCACCGGGAATATCAATGCCGGCATCCCGTTGCTCTGGGCGGTCAAGCTGGGGATTATCAAAGAGGAAAGTCTGCCGCAGCAACTTGGAATGCACATGCGGCTGATTACCGGATACAACGACAAAGAGAAGAAAATCATCTATAGCGATTCCTGGGGCGCCGGTCACGAATACAAGAAAATGAGCTGGGAAGACGCCTGGACTATAACTACATTTACCGGGCTGTTTGCCCCGCGTCTGGAGAAATAATCATGCAGGATAAGACATCTGAGTACATGAAGGAAGCAATCGCCCTGGCCGAAAAAGCATGGGGCATGACCAGTCCGAACCCGCTGGTCGGCGCGGTTATCGTCAAAAACGGCAAAATAACCGGACGCGGCTTTCATGAGCAGGCCGGAAAGCCTCATGCCGAAATCAACGCGCTGGCAGACGCCGGAGAAGTACCGCAAAAAGCGGACTTGTATGTAACGCTTGAGCCGTGTTCCACCCGCGGACGGACCCCGCCTTGCACGGAAGCAATTATCCGGGCCGGCATCGGGCGGGTTTTTATCGGTTCCCTGGATCCGAATCCCGCTCACGCCGGGCGCGGCGTGGACATTCTCAAAAATGCCGGAATTGAGGTTTTTACAGGAATAGAGAAGGCTTCGTGCGATGCCATTAACGAAGCCTTTTTTAAGTGGATTACTGCCAAAACTCCTTTCATTATTCTAAAAATGGCGATGACTATGGATGGAAAAATAGCCACTAAAGACGGGCTGTCGAAATGGATTACCGGCCCGGCTGCCCGGCTGCGTGTGCAACATTTACGCCAATGGGCGGATGCCATTCTAGTCGGCGGCAATACTGCCCGGAATGATCATCCGTCGCTGACGGTGCGCGACATTCCCGGCTGGCGGCAGCCGCGGCGGCTTGTCGCTTCAAAAACGCTGACTCCGGAAGAACTGAAAAGCCTGCTGCCGGAAGGCATAACCCCGGAAATAATCCGTGCTGACAACGCCGCTGAATGGCAGGCGGAAATGCATCGCCTCGGCAGTGAAAATGTCACCGCGCTGCTGATCGAAGGCGGCGGCGAACTGGCCTCGGCGGTGTTTGATGCCGGCATCGTGGACAAAGTGGAATTTCACATCGCCACGAAAATACTCGGCGGCAGAGACAGCCGCCCGGTAATCGGCGGCGCCAATCCGTTGACGCTGGCAGAAGCCTTATCTTTGAAAAACATCTCAATTGAACGCGCCGGCGAAGACATCATTGTCATCGGCTATCCGGATTATTCAACAAAACATTAAGCGCAAGTCAAGACGTTTGGGACAAACGTTTCTTAGCCTGATGCAGCTCCTTATCAGACGGCGGCAATTCCCGGAAACGCAACTGCTGATATTCTTTTAACACTTCTGTTATCCGTTGAACTTCAGCAGGCGGAATATTTAAATCAGTGATCATTTTTGCGAATTCTGAAACAGTTGTGTTTACTTGTACTTCCAGATTATATCGCTTTTTCAGCATATTTGCAATCCTTGCATATTCTTTGCTCAATTCGACAACATTTTTATGCAATTCCGCAAGGCTTTTATACTCTTTCCTGCGTGACTTACGATGACGGATATAGAGAATTAATGCGAAAATAAACAGCAGCAGGCTGATTGGACCGCGTATTGGATGGAAAAATATTGCATCGAATAACTCATAAATGGCGGTTCCGGTATCAGTGATGATTTTTGCGAAATATCCGCGCCGCAGATCGGACAATAACTGCTGGAAAAATTGCTGAAAACGGTCGCCGGCGGACTCCCATGACCCCATCTCATGTTTGAAATTTGGAACCCCGGAGGGCGGAGTCGGCTCCAGCATGACCCATTTTTTGAGATCGCGGTCATAGGCCTCCAGCCAGGCATGGGCGTTGCCCAGGCGCGAAACGTAATATTTGCCGGAAGGATGGCGCTCTTCACAGATAAATCCAGTGACATAACGGGATGGAATGCCTTTCTCCCGCAGCAGCAAAGCCATTCCGGAGGCAAAAAGTTCGCAATGCCCGGCTCTGGTTTTCGCTAGAAAATGAATTACCGGATCAGATTTGCCGGCATCATTGCCGCCTAATTTGTAGGTAAAATTGCCGGCGAATAACTTTAACAGCGCCGAGATTATTTCCGCATCTCTGACCGGCTGTTTCAGCTTTTTAAACTCCGCAATATTGCCGGCTATCTCGTTTAACTGCTGGACGATATCCGGCGGCAAATCCAGATATTCACGCGTGGTAACCGGTCCGGCAGGCTCCTGCCAGACGGATTCAATGACCGGCCTGGGAGTGAATACCGTGTAGCCGCCGTCTTTTTCCCAGTCCTGCGGTTCAAACACGCCGTCGCGGTTGTAAGCAATGCGGTTGGCGATGATGTCAAACTGACGCACATTTGCCGGCGTCAGCAGCACTTTGCTGGTAAAATTCTTTGACGGCTGAACTTCAAAAGCAAAATCATCTTTTTTATCCGTATCAAAGAAAAAGGTTTTAATGGCGAGCATGCCGGGATAGGTTTTGTTTTTAAGCTGGCGGACGTTCTGGTCTCCGGCTTCCAGCCAGCGGCCGTCGCGGTAATTTGCATAAGCATAGCCGCGGAGATAACCCGGCACATGCTTCGAAACGGCTCGCAGCACGATAACATTCCGGTTCTTGACAATATCCTCGTTAAACGTCCGGTTCAGATCCACTTCCCGGTCAAAAACCGTATGTTTTACCGGCTGCATCATGCGCCTGACCCCCAGCCGCATAAAGTAATTCTCCAGCCTCCGTATACTGTCTTCGTTTATTTTATAAAGTTTCCATGCGCCAGCCGCGCAAAGCGGCAATAGCACAAAAAGAAGACCGAGGATAACCCCCTTCCGCCAGCGGTATGGTTGATACTTGCGGTCGATTCTTTGCGATTCGGAAATTCTCAGACTCAGCAGAATCAGAAAGAGATTTATCGTGATCACAATAATAAACGCGGCGGTGAAATGTTTAATCATCGGAGTCAGTATCGGCAGCCGCTCATTCGGAATGTTGAGGTTGTACACATCCCCCGCAAACATCAGGGTGAACAGCGCCGCCGTTGCCGCACCGCCCAGCACATAAGGTCCGGATTTGAAGAACGTCAGAAACACCGCGGCATAAAGTGCAATCGGAACTGAAATCTCCGGATGGAAGAAAATACTGATGAAGCCGAAGCGGTCGCCTTTCATCGGGAACATATAATCCGGCAGTACCGTCAGCACAACCGTCAGCACTGAAAAATAAATGATCGACCGGTCATTCATTTTGACTGGCTTGAAGGTCAGCATTGAAGCTGACAGTCCGAGCGTAACCAGCGCCAGCACATGCGGCAGATCGGCGACGAAAGCAAAAAATACCGTCGCCGGGAAAATCATTCCGGCGGCCAGCGCCACGGTGATAAAAGATTTTTTGTCGGGGCCGTTCATAAGTTTCTAACCCTTCCTTCGCTGATATCGGCGGTGCTGACAAAAGTGGCATCCGGCGGCGGTGCGCCGGACTGGATGCCGCCGCCGATCACAATAATGCGCAACGCAACTCCGGATTCGCGCAGTTTATTGATCAGCGTTTCGCGCTCCTTGTCCCAGCCGAGCAGCATTATGACCGCGCTGCCGATGCCGGAAACTTCCTCCAGGACGTCGGGCGACAGCCTGGATATCGGATGCTCGTTATTCGGCTCCAGACACGCCAGCACGTCGAGAATCGCTTCAAGGCATGCCAGATGCCGTCCTGCTTGAAAATGATAAATCTGGGTTCCCGCGGCGAAAACATCCACCACATATTCGCCTTTGGTCAGAAAGTCTGTCAGCGCGGCTGTCAGTGAAATTGCGGCTTCGAGTTCCTCCGACAGGACGTCGCGCTTTTTGATCACCCTGAAACTTTTGACTTTTGGCACATAAGTGTCCACGATCAGGGCGATGCGGGTCAGATATTCCTCCTGAAATTCCTTGACAATCAGCTCCCCGGCGCTGCGGGCGCTGCCGGGCCAGTAGATATGCCGGGGATCGTCGCCTTCGCGAAATTCGCGGCAGCCGAAAAAGTCCATTGATTCGCCGACTTTTGAAACCCGCGAAACGCCTTCCCGCTGGTATTTCATGCCGACCGGCAGCCGGAAGTCATTTAAGACCTGGTACGACGGGTATACCATCAGCGGGGAGGAGGCGTTCTTAATGCGGCAGCTCCACTTGAAAATACCCAGCGGAAACGCGGAATCGGCAATCGGGGAGAAAATGGTATATTTGCCGCGCCGCCGCGCGTCAATCACGGCGTCAATGCCAAGCGTCTCTCCGCCCGGAACGACGCCGGTCGCGGCATGTTCCGCCCATTTCAGGCCGGGCTTCAGCGTAAAATGATCAAGCCGGATGTCCCAGGCGGAAAAACGCCGGAGATTAGTGATCTCGTAGCTGACTTTGACACTGGCCCCGGCGCGTACCCGCTCCGGCAGTTTTCTGCAAATCCTGAATTTAGGATGGAACAGCCAGCCGGCAAGAAAATCAATCAGAAAAATCATGAACAGTGTAATCGCCAGGCCGCGGACCGGAGAATCAAGCGAAATCGAACTGTACATCAGAATCATAAACGCCGATGGAATGATCAGCCTGCCGGGAACTGTCAGCACCCGGAACAGCCACCCCAGAAACCAGGCCGAAAGCGCCACCGTGGGCGAACGGTAGGGCGTGGATGTTCTTTCCAGCGCGGGAACGTAAAACCATTCCGGCCCGTCAAGAAATTTTTTCATCCATTCAAATTCTTTATGAATCTTCATTGGACTCCGCTATTCCTGTATTGTTGTACTAGAAATCTACCGCCGTTTCAGAAAAAAGAAATATTGATTTCAGACAGTATCCCCAAAATCATCTGCGCCAAGGCCGTCCGAACCTGGACGTTTTGGCCAATATGGATATTTTTTGAAAAAATAAACAAGCATGGACAGGATGACTTGCGAGGCGGAGGTTAGTCAATGCTTGATGGCAGTAACCTGCTGCTTCTTCACCTTCACTTCAGCCAATTTTCCAATTCTGCAAATACTTCATTCAGGTCATCGAATTTCAGGGTGGCATATTGATCCAGCGCTGTTGGCTGCTTGTTTACTATGACGATTTTGCCGCCGCTGTAATAGGTTGTCATAGGCAGACTGGCGGCGGGCTGGACAACCAGGCTGCTGCCTAAGACCAGCAGCAAGTCCGCCTTGCCCATGTCCACAACGGCATTGTCTAATAAATCCATGTCCAAATCCTGCCCGTAGAATATCACGTCTGGCTTGATAATGCCGCCGCATTTGCCGCATCTGGGAACCTGACCGGCCTGGACTACGGGGGCTATCGTTTTATAGCCGTATTCAGCACTGCATGTTAAGCAATGATGCATGAATGGACTGCCATGAATTTCTTTGACATTGATGCTGCCCGCCCGCTGGTGCAGCATGTCGATATTTTGAGTATATACGGCGGAAACCATCCCGCGCTTTTCCAGTTCGGCAACCACCCGGTGCACCGCATTGGGCTGATATTTATCCAAGCCGTATACAAAAGTCCTGCTCCATTCGTAAAACAGTTCCGGATGTTGCCTGAAGCAGGCCAAGGAAAGCACTTCTTCAACATCCATGCCGTGCCATTTGCTGCTGTAAACCCCGTTGGCGCTGCGGAAATCAGGGATTCCGGATAAAGTGGAAATCCCCGCCCCCGTAAAAACTAAACAGTGCCGGGAATATTCCAGTAATTTTTTAAGCTGGTCTATCATTTTACGATCACCTGTCTCCTGAATTTAATCTATCACGGTTAAGCGGTATAGCAATTCTTATGAGACGTTTTTTGTGCGCGAAATGGCAGAAAATGAAGTATCAAAATCAGATTTCGTCGAGAAGTTTTCGGAACGCCGCGGCGATGATCACAACATTGCCGCGGGAGCGGTTTCCCGCCGCCAGCGTCATGAAGCCGGTGAAACCCGCACAGCGCAAAATGGAGACCAGTTCCTTGATCTCGGCATTGCCTCCGGCCAGAGGGGCGGGCATTCCGGCAAAAGTGCCGTCTTCAATATCCAACTGATCCATATATTTACGGAATTTACCGGAACGGTAAGTATTGAGAAACGGCATTTCGCCGCAGCCGGCAAATTCCGCCGGGGAAAAGGTGAATCCGGCGCGGATTTTAAGTTCTTTTAAATTTTTCAGCAGCATGGCGGCATAATCACCCGTAATTCCGCGATTGCAGAAGGAAAGAGCAATCTTTTTTGCCGCGGCTTGTTCAGCCAGATTTGCGGCATCGGCGCCGAGCGGCAGCACCAGACGGTCAATGCCGCATTCTTTGGCAAGTTGCAGTGTTTTTTCAATATCCGCCGGAATTCCGGGCAGCCGTAATCCGGAAACAGCGATATTGCTTCCGGCCAATTCCCGGACAGCAAGCTGAAGTTTTTCCGCAGACATAAGACAAGCCGGCCTGCCCTGAATGAAATCAAGTTCGACATAACCGATCCCGGAGCGATGCAGATTGTCGATGATCTCAGGTATATATTTCCCTGACAATGCCGAGGATGCGGCCAGTTTGAAATCCTCTTTGTTAATTACGTCACGAAAGATTGCGGCGCGCTGGGCAACGCAATCGGCGCATTCCGGATTACCGCACAGGCAGAACGCCGGATCATGCCGTCCGGCTTCGGTAAGAATTTCAATCAAATCCTGAGATTTGATCAGTCTGGTCACGGCGCTGCCGATTTTACCGGTTTGCATTTTTCCGCTTGCGCGAAGGAGTTTGTCCAATCCGATAAAATCCCGATGCGGGCCGGGATAATACTGCCAGGTCTTTTGCACCGTGCCTTCCGGAGTTTGAACAGCGCCTGAAGTAGAATTAAGATAGGGCGGCCGGAGCATCGCCTCCACTGAATGCATGGTAGTATTCCGGTCCTGATCCACACCCAGCAGGCAGACATAGCCGCCGAGCGCGGCAATCTTCAAATAGGGCGAACCTTCGCCGTGGACCGTATCGGCTTTCCAATGGTCAATGCATATTTTCCGGGCATCAGCCCCGACGGCGGCTACCGTGCCCTTGGGACAGTCGCTGATAACCGCATCCGGCCGGTTCCTGACAGTATCCGTAAGAATTCCGAGGTTGCCGAAAACCGGCACGATTAACGTGCCGGTTTTGCCCAGAGTTTCCAGAAAAGCCTCGATTACTGTAGCCGCGCCGCCTTCAACTTTTCCAATGCTGGCCAGTGAACTGTGCAGAAGAACAATGTCTCCTTTTTTAAGGCCCAATGCCCGAAGCCCCTGCTTGATTCCTGCTTTATTCATTTCACTGTCCCTGCCTTTATTCTGAAATTAGCGCTTACGGTCGGCGTCATCAAGGATTTTATTTATGTGTTCCTCTGACTTTTTCAGCGGCGTTTCTGATGCCGTTGATCATATTCTCGACATCGGCGTCAGTCAGCCGGGGATGCATCGGCAGATTGGTTTCGCGCTTATAGAAGAACGCGTTGGCATTCGGGCACTGATCGGGATCGTACCCCATTTTTTGCAGGCCGGTGAAATGATAAGTCGGCTGATAATGCAGAATGGTCTGGATGCCTTCTTCTTCGTACAGCACTTTCATGAATTCATCCCTGGTTGCGCCCAGTTCCTTCTCCTCCACGCAGACGGTGTAAAGATGGAATACATGTTTGCAGCCTTCAGGTTCAAAAACCGGGGAGATACCCTTGATGCCTTTTATTCCGGCTGTGATCTTGTGTCCGATCTCGCGTCTTTTCGCGGTCAGCATGTCGATTTTGTCAAGCTGGACGCAGCCGACCGCCGCCTGAATCTCGTTCATGCGGTAATTGTTGCCCCAATGCCCGTTCCAGTCATTGACGTCAAAGTGCGACGGCAGCCAGTATTCCAGCGGGGAAGTCTTTTTGCAGGTGATTTTGCCGAACTTCCATTCATTCACGCCGGCATCGCGGTCATGGGTAAGGTTCATGCAGCGGAGTGATTCAATCCCCTTGGCGAACTTATCATTATTCGTGGTGATCATCCCGCCTTCGCCGCAGGTGGTGATGTTCTTCAGCGAATGGAACGAGAACACGCCGACGTCGCCGATGGAACCGGCTTTTCTGCCTTTGTATTCCGCATATGGAGCATGAGCGCAGTCTTCCAGCACCAGCAGGTTGTACTTCTTCGCGATTTCCATGATCGGATCCATGTCCACCATCAAGCCGGCATAATGAACCACGTAGATTGCCTTGGTTTTGCCGGTCACTTTTCTGGCGACTTCTTTCGGATCGATGTTGAATGTTTTCGGATCAATGTCGGCATAGACCGGAATCGCGCCTTCCTTCAGGACTACCAGCGAAGTGGCGATAAAGGTATTCGGGGTGACGATTACTTCGTCGCCTTTTCTGATGTCGAAAACCTGGGTGCATACATGCATGCCGGTGGTGCAATTGGAGACGGCGAACGCGTGTTTAACGCCGCACATTGCTGCAAATTTCTTCTGAAATTCGGCAGTCTTCGGTCCCATTGTCAGCGTATCCTGCTTCATCGCCGCCAGTACGGCTTCCTCTTCCTCTTTGCCGTAGATGGTGCCCATGAAAGAATACGGAACTTTCAACTTCACTCCGTCCTTGGTGGCATAGGAACTGGTAATTCCGCCGTCGGTTTCGCCGCCGGTGATGTGTTTCTTGTCAATCTTCTTTGCGGTTGTCATTTTAACTCCTTAATTATTATATTTCAGCGACAACCCTGCACGGAATCTGGGTAACTTCCCGGACCGGCAGCGGCATCACGGTTAACTTTATTTCCGGAACTGTCAGCTTGTTCAGATTCACCGGAAAGCATACCGTCGAAATCCCGGCCTCAAAAAGCCGGTAGAAAACTCCGGTAAGCGCCGTGCTTTCATAGATATCCGAAACCAGTAGCTCCACCTGTTTTGCTATCATCCATTCGACCGCGTCCTGCTCGAAAAAAACGGAACGTTCACTAATTTCATGAAACTGGCGATTCCCGAGCGCATTGATGATCAGCGCATCTCCCGGCCGGATCTCAGCCTGGCCTGCCTCCGCCAGTTCCGCCGCCGTGACTCCGCCGGAACCGTCTTGACGGTCAAGCCGGATAACCACGGCGCGACGGCGGTATAGTTTTTCCAGCGGATAATTCGCGGCATCCCGGCCGTCGCCGGTTTCCACGATATGTCCGGGCAGATCCAGGTAAGTTCCCGCCATGGAACTCATGGTGAACTCATATATGACCCCTGTATATTCCACGCCCGGCGATTTCAGGCAGATATCCTTGCGCTGAGTTTTAAAAAAACCGCCCGGCGCCCGGCCCGGTTCAAAAGTTAAATCGATAATTGTCATGGGTTTCAAAGGGATAATATTCTCAGCTTATCGTTAGTTTTTATTTCTATCGCAGTTCCATTCTGCCTGGCTTTCGCTGCGACGGCAATAGCCTTCTTCAGCGCCGGAACAGCATTTTTCAGGATTTCGTCATTGATCTTTTTGCCGGTTGCGGCTGTAGATTCTTCCGGATACCCCATCACTCCCACTTTCACCTCGGCGCGCTGTTCGGTAAACGGAATTTCTTCGTTCAGTCCGGTAAACGAAGTGCGCTTCTGATAAGAGTCCGGGTCATTGCGCAGCATTTCCGCCACGGCTGGTTTGTCCAGCACCACTTTTTTCCGCACTGCTTCCGGGGTCCAATATTTAATCAGTGAAGTTTCGGCATTCGCCGCATGATAATCGCGTGATTCAAACATCTTCCGCCACGTCGGAGAAAAATCCCAAAGCGATACCATCATGATCATCGCATCGCGCAACGCCGGGTTCAGCCATTTGAGAATACGCAGCGATTCCTTGAGGTGGAACATGCTTTCGCTGCCGCCGTGTCCCGGCAGTACGATAATATTCTTAAAGCCCTGCAAGGCCAGCGATTCGATGATTTCGCCGACCATATTGGCAAACGTATTGGGTTTTACATTGATAGTTCCGGTCAGCATGCCGCCGGAAAAACAGTAGTTCAGCGTCGGCGCAACGATACAGCCAAGCTTTTCCGCAAGCTTTGCCCCCATGATTTCAGCATTCCGGATATCGGTATCCAGCGGCAGATGATAACCGTGCTGTTCGACCACGCCGTATGGCAGAATAATTGTCTGATTGGTCTTCAGATATTCCTGAAGCTCGTTAACCGTCATTTCGCCCATTCTTACCGTATTCATTGGATGATTCCCGATATTTTTAATAATAAAATGTATTAATTACTAGAATTATATCTCTGAAAAACAAATTTTTCAACAATTTTAAAAGAGATTACTTGATATTTTCGATTTTTAAAAGTATTTTTAATACATAATAGTATTATAAAAACAGTTAAAAAATGAAAGTTTTCATATAAATGAGCAAAAAAATAGATATCCGGCAGGAAATTTTAAAGTGTCTTTGCAGCAGCGGCCAAATGACCAGAACCGACTTTGTCCGGCAAACCGGCATCCGGCCGGCAACGGTATTTGAAGTCGTTGACGAATTGAAGCAGGACGGAATAATTTCGGAATTGGAGCGGAAAGGCAAGAAGACCGGCCGCGTTTCGCCGGCAATAACCTTCAACATGGATTACTTATGGCTGCTCGGCATTGATTTCCAGTTCAAAAAGACCATCGGCGTAATTACAGACCTGAACGGCAAAGTCATTGCCTCGGCGGAAGCGCCGGGACTTTCCCGCAAAGGACTTGAAGACTGCCGCAATGAAATCAGGACAGTAGTGACGGCATTGAAAAACCAGGTCGGGGTTGACTGGAAAATCGTTGCCGGAGCCGGTTTTTCCGACCCGGGAATTGTCGATATTGAACACGGCATATCACTGAAGGCGGTCAACCTCCAGGGGTGGGAAAATTTTAACAGCGGAACCTGGCTCCGCGAAATGACCGGCCTTCGGCACGCCCTGATCCTGCCGGAAACGATTGTCGGGACTTATATGGAATATTACAGCAGATTTCCGCAACCGCCGGAAAGCCTTTTCCACATGGAAATGGGAACCGGCATCGGCGGCGGATTTGTCAAAGACGGCACGCTGTTCATCGGCGGCAACAGCCGGGGAATGGAAATCGGCCATATTGTCATCATGCCGGAAGGCCCGTTATGCCGGTGCGGCAACCGCGGCTGCCTGGAAGCCATCGCCGGGGAAGCCGGGCTCAAGCGCAGAGTCGCGGAACTTATCAATAACGGAGTCAATACCGCCCTGAAGACGGAGAATTTCACCATCGCGGCGTTCTGCGAACTGGCCGGGCGCGATAAAGCCGCCAGAATGCTGGCGTATGACATCAGCAGCAAAATCAGCAATGCGCTTGCCACCGTGGTCACGCTGCTGAATCCGTCAATGATTGTCCTGAGCGGGGAACTGGCCGGACTGGGCAATATTCTGACCGATACCATCAAACGGGAACTGCCGCTGCGCTGCATGCCCGGCGCCGCGGATAACCTGGCCATAGAGATATCCGCGCTCGACGAATACGCCACCGCCAGGGGCGCGGCCCTGATGCTCCGGGAAAAGATCCTTCTGCAACAGACGGACGATGATTCCGGCAGGAACTAATCTGCAAATTGTGCATGCCCTTAAATTCTGGGTTCGGATTCGGCATGGCGGGCTTCTTCATACAAAGGAACCTCTTCCGGTTCTTCGGGCGGAGCTTCCGGCGCCAGATCCTCCGGCCTGCCGGTGTCATAGTAATGTTTCAAGGCTCTTTTGAAGGCGATCACGAAAACCACCGCCATCAGGCACATCACCAGAATGGAGAGCGTGACCAGCAGATATTTGCCCTTCGGCAGATAGTTTTGAGTAATATTCAAATAGCCGGCGCAGAAGGTCACGATCACCAGGAAAAAGGCCGGCGCCGCCGTGATCCAGACATACTTCTTCTTCCCCATCGCCAGCAGCATTACGGAAACGATGAACAGGGCGCAGGCGGCCAGCAACTGGTTGCTCATGCCGAGCAGCGGCCAGATGGTGGCGATGTTGCCGGTATATACCAGATAGCCCCAGGAGAAAGTGAATACCGCCCCGGTCACGACAATGCCCGGCGTCCAGCGCGGATTCAGAAACCGGCGGTCGAATTTGCCGAACAGTTCCTGCAGCAGAAAACGCCCCGCCCTGGTGCCGGCGTCCACCGCGGTCAGCACGAACAGCGCCTCAAACATGATCGCGTAATGATACCAGTAAGACATCAATTTGTCCATATACGGCAGCGAGGAGAAGATATAGGCCATGCCGACCGCCAGCGAAACTCCCCCGCCGGTTCTGCCCTGAAGATTTTCCTGAACCCCCGCCGACAGCGCATTGAGGTTTACCGTGGACATGCCCAGTTTGGCGAAAGCCTCCGGCGCGGCGTTGATCGCGAAATAGTCTGCCGGAACCAGTACGCAGGCGGAGATCAGGGCCATGAGCGCCACCATGCCTTCCATCAGCATGGCGCCGTAACCGACAAACGGAATATCCGCTTCGGTGGCAATCATCTTGGATGAAGTGCCGGTGCCGATGATGGAATGGAAGCCGGAAATCGCGCCGCAGGCAATCGTGATGAACAGGAACGGAAACAGCGAGCCGGGAATGACCGGGCCGCCGCCGCTGGAAAATTTCATGACCGGGGCCATTTTCAGTTCCGGCAGCACCACCAGG
Source organism: Victivallaceae bacterium (assembly GCA_041665605.1). Classification (GTDB taxonomy): domain Bacteria; phylum Verrucomicrobiota; class Lentisphaeria; order Victivallales; family Victivallaceae; genus CAIPAT01. The sequence goes on from JBAYIO010000021.1 coordinate 54,867, forward strand.
ATGCCGACCGCCAGCAGGCCGATCGTGCCGATCTTGAGATAAGACGACAGGTAGTCGCGCGGGCAGAGAATCATCCATACCGGCAGCACCGATGCGGCAAATCCGTAAAGCGGGATCGCGATGGCGATCTGGTTTTTGCTCAGCAGAAAAATTTGCGCCAGCGCCGGCACCGACGCGATATAATGTCCGAAGAATACCGAAGCCAGCAGCAGGGTCACCCCGATTATGCTGCCGCCTTTGACGTCGCCCGGCTTGAAATATTGCATATACAGCCCCATTATCAGCGCTATCGGGATGGAGGCGAAAACCGTAAAGGTGCCCCAGGCGCTCTCGGCCATGGCGTTGACCACCGCCAGCGCCAGCCCGGCCAGCGCCAGAATCAGGATGGACAGCACCGCCAGCGTGGCGGCGACGCCGCCGGCCGGCCCGATCTGTTCGCGGGCGATTTCGCCCAGACTGCGGCCGCCGTGGCGCACCGATGCGAAAAGCACCGTCATGTCATGCACCCCGCCGCCGATCACCGAACCGATGATGATCCACAGCGCGCCGGGCAGATACCCGAACTGCGCCGCCAGAATCGGTCCCAGCAGCGGACCCGCCGCCGCGATCGCCGCGAAGTGATGTCCGAACAGCATATACTTATTGGTCGCCACAAAGTCCCGCCCGTCGGCAAACTCAACCGCCGGAGTCGGACGTTTCGGATCAATCCCAAGCACTTTATGCGCAATAAAAAGGCCGTAAAACCGGTAGCCCAGCGTAAATACGCACAATGCCACCACAATAAGTACCAGCGAACCCATGATGCAAGCCTCCAGTTATTTTTGAACCGAAAAACACCCCGTTGTAATCAAGTAAAACCAAATAATCTAACACCTGTCCGCCGCTTTACAACGAACAAAGCCGGAAGCCGGGACTCAGACATATACTTCCGGCGCTTCGCCGTCCGGTCATTCTGGACAGCCAACTCCGATACTTTGGATACCTGTTCTGCTCAATGTTTTTCGTAATCTGGGTCCTATGGGTCCTATGGGGCCTATGGGGCAGATCAACATTTTAGACAGCCCACTCCGGTCGAGTAGACATAATATGGTCTTCTGCGTTTAGGTTTATTTTGTATTCCCTGTTATCTCCGCCCTTTCGGTTTGCGGAGTGTCACAATATTCCAACCATTCGAAGAAGACTTCAA
>JBAYIO010000022.1:0-55296 GCA_041665605.1 Victivallaceae bacterium
ATAAGCCCCGGATTTCTCATTTTCAATGTGCTTCTGATTTTTCCGGTTCCCATTCTGTCTCCTGACTCCTGTCTCCTGACTTCTCTCTTTTTACATATAGTAAAATTGTCAACCGGAACGGTGTAGATAAGCTAAAATAATGCGATAAAACAGGATTTTATATTTTGTGATTGCGGAGCAATCTTTGGACTGCGGCGACCCTGCGCCGCTTTGGAATTGGATTGCCCCGGAAGCAGGATAAAACCAGTGAACAGCCAAACAAAGCGGCGCAGGAATGCCGCACTCCAAAGTCAGGCCAAAGCGCCGGACAAAAATACGAAAGACGGCATGTCAGCCTCTGGAGGATCGACTGACCGGTTTAATACTCTTCTATTCCATAATCAAGATCCGCAGTTGAATTTTTTTGCTTGCATTTCCCGCAACATAAAGCATTTTAAAGCGAATCCATTGCGGCAGACTATCTGGTCTTGCAGAGTATCTTGATCAAAAAAAGCGATAAATCAATGAATTATTTGCACTAAAACACCAACGCTAAAATTTGTCCCCGGTATCTCTAAAATTTGACCCAGATATCCCTGCTTTATCCAGAAAAATATCTTTTACTGCAAAAGGCTTACTCGGAGCCGTTTCATGAGTTCCATAATAAAACTTTACAGAAATAATTTTTCCTAATGATTTAAGATCATCTTTTAAAGCAATTTCTCTGATCCTTTCTAGAATGGAGTTCACATCGAATCTTTCCGAGTCTACGTATAAATAAAGAAAAAGTTTTCCATTTTCCAAATTGCGCTTAATATCTTCAAATTTTACGTTCTGGGTTTTGAAAAGGTCTTTAAGCTTTACGTCATTGTTGACATCTTCTGTTAAACGACTCATCTCTAAGAATTGAGAATCTGTAGGGAAACTGCGTCTAAAAAGAGTGTTTGCCATCCATAAAGAAAAGGCTATTACAACAATAAAAAGCATAAAAATTAAACAGGCTATAATATTTTTTCTCATTGTTTTCTTACGCCTTAAAGAGGAGTTTACCATCCATAAAGAAAAAGCTGTTACAACAATAAAAAGGATAAAAATTAAACAGGCTATAGCATTTATGTTCATGATTTTTGCTCCTGATCCTGGCACTCCACCAAGTCCATATTTTTTAGGTACACCGGGCCTACCGCAATCGCCTCGCTTTAACATGCTTTATGTTCCACAAAATGCAAATATAAAATTGTTTTGACAGCGGACCTTCGTCATGGAATTGAAGAGCATAAAGACGGTCAGGCGAGCGGTGCTCCCAGTGATTGTTCTCGCTGCGAAACCGGGATGCCTGACCGGGAATAATATCAGCCTTGCCCGCTACCTGTTCGACGCATTGGGAACCATTATTTTTCCACTAGGAATTGCGATATTTTTTTGGCAAAAACTTACACTTATTAGCTTGTGTATCAATGATTAAGCGATTTTTTTATTGACAAATTTACTATATGTAGAGAACCCTAACTACATAAAGGAGGTTTGAAATGATGGATTGTGAGTTCGTTTTCAAAAGAGAACACCCGGGATTCAGCAGCGGACGCGAAACATGGCTGCGCTCAAAGGCGGCTTATTCAGGGGGCAAAAATTACATTGACGCCGCCCTGATCAAACATGTTTCCGAAATAGAGCTGGAATTCGAGGAACGGCGCCGTCGGGCGTATTATTTTAACTATCCCCGGAAAATCGCACGGCTGATCAGCCAGTATGTATTTTCCACCGAACCGCAGCGCAAAAATGCCGATCCGGACATGATCGAGGATTTTTCGCGCAACGGGCTCCGCATCAACGAGGTGATGCGCCAGTTCTCGACGATGCTGAATGTTTACGGCGCGGCGTGGATGCTGGTGGAAATGCCTGCTTTCGAAGGCGAACTTGACCCTGAGCGCAAGCAGCGGGAGCGCATCCGTCCGTATGCCGTGGCCCTCTCGCCGCTGTCCGTCGTTGACTGGGCTTACGGCAGCGACGGCAGGCTGATGTGGGCGCTGGTGGAAGAGAAAGTGTGCTGCGCCGCCGATCCGTTCGCGCCGCCTGTCGCCAAACTGCGGCGGCGGCTGTGGACCCGGGACCGGTGGATGCTGTTTGAGAAAACCGGCGGCAGCGTGCAGATGGTCGGGCAGGGCGAACACCGCCTGGGCATGGTTCCGCTGATCCGTTACGAAGAATCCGACGGTTTCGGCATGGATGCCAGCCACTGGTTCGAAGACGCGGTCAGGATATCCGATGCGATCCTCAACAACGAATCGGAAGCGCAGATGAACATCGTCAAACAGATGTTCGGGCTGCTCGTCATTTCCGAGAACTTTGCGCGCAGCGGCAATATTGCCGACAGCGATGCCGGAACTGCTTCCGGCGACCGTAAATTCAGCCATGTGCTGGCGCGTTCCGCCGCGATCTGGGAAGCCACTGACGAGAAAGGCATCAGCCGCTATATTTCGCCGTCCGGCGCTGAAACCGCCCGCATCCGGGAAGAGAATGTGAACCTGAAGAAAGAACTGTTTGACGTCATCGGGCTGGCGGTGCAGAAAGATGGCAGTGTTGCGCAGTCCGCGGAGTCCAAAGCCTGGGACCAGCAGAACGTCAGGCAGTTCCTTGCCACCCGCGCCGATATTCTGGAACAGTCGGAAATGCAGGCCTGGAAGCTGATTCATGCCTGGGACCCGTCCATTCCCGTACCGGAAATTTCCTACAACCGGGAGTTCGCCGTTATTGATCTGAAAGATTCAATCACGGCGCTGCTGGGGCTCAAAAACGTTGATGCCGGAGCGGAATATCAGCGGGAACTGTCCCGCGCCGCCGTCACCCTGCTGGAGAAGATTAAAAAGATTTCTCCGGAAACCCGCAAAACCATTTTCGAACAGATTGATAACGGTTTGAACAGCGGCAGCGCCGCCGTGGAGGCATGACCATGTTTGAAGACAGATACCGCGAACCGGTGACGCTGCGCGCGCCGTCGGGCTGCGTCGCCGACGGCAAGCCGGAATGGGTGGAATGGCCCGGCAAGGCCATTGTCATTGACTATGCGGAGCGCGATCCCGCCGCCGGCAGAATCAAATCCGGCAAGGTTTTTTTGCTGCGATGCGAAGAAGAGCCGACGGCGGACTCGCAGATTGTTCATAACGAGCAGACTTACGACCTGAAAAGTGTTAAAGTCTGCCGCGATTTAGACAACCGCGTCGAATGTTACCGGTGTACATGCATTTAGCTTAACGGATTCTTCCCCGCCCTTCGGGATTGGCAACCCTGAAGGGCTTTTTTTATGCGCTCCCGCGAATAATCAACTCCGGCATAAGTTTTTCCGATTCAGCCTCTTTGCCGTAAATCATTGCGGAGAGTTTGTTCAGCGCGTTCCGCCCGGCAGTCATAAACGGCTGGGCAACGGTCGTCAAACCCGGATGGACATGCGCGGCAAGATACTGGTCGCCGTAACCGGCAATCAGGATATCCCGGCCGATTTTCACATTGCATTTTGCCAGCATGGTAATGATTTCAACCGCCTCCGGGTCAGCCCCGGCAAATATTCCGAGCGGCAGATTGCTTTTGTTCTGATGCATGGAGAGCAGCATGGCAACAATTCTTTCCGCATTGAACTCTTTGACCGGAGCAATTACCTCCGGTTTTTTCCCGGCAGCCTCTATTTTCCGGCAGAATCCTTCATGTCTTGCCGGAAACATCTGATTGGAGATTGTCAGGAAACGCCGGGAGCCGCGGACCAGCAGCCGTTCCGCCACCATCGCGCCGCCGCTGAAATCATCAACATCAACCGCAACCAGTCCGGCGGCGGCACAGCGCTCCAGATTGTTGATCATGACCATGCGGCCGCCGTTGCCGCAGTACATTCCGACCAGTTCCGCAATCCGCTCATCAAATTGAAACGCCGGAAAGGCGATTACTCCGGAATTTCTAAAATTGATGGTTTCCAGAATGAAGCGCTGGAAGCCGTCAATCGTCGCATCATAAAAAAAGGCCAGCGGAAAAGAGTTCAAGCCTGCTTCCAGGCAGATGCCTTTGACCAGTTCTCCCGGCTGCGCTCCCGCGCTGTCCGGAACATAGACGCCAATCACCGGACTGCCGCCGCGTTTCAAGAATTCAGCCGCGCGGTTGGGGCGGTATCCGAGCTGCAGCGCAACGGCGCGAATATGCTCGCGGGTCTTTTCCGCCACTCTGGCTCCTTCATGCGGACATGGCGACAATACCCGCGAGACTACGGCTATCGAATACCCGGCGGCGGCGGCAATTTCACGCAGTGTAATCATAAAAGCCCATTTTTTGTGAGAAAACGTTTTCTTTATGTACAAAATAACCTATTTTTGCATAAAAACAAACGTTTTCTCATGCTTTTTTAAAAACTATCGAAAAATCCGGCTTGATTAATTGCCCGGCGGGGATTAGTTTGTTTCTCATGGTTTCCCCAGTATAACTTTTAAGGAGTAGTTATATGTCTGAGACAGATACAGCGAAACTGCTGGTAAAGCAGATTTATCATGATTTGAAAAATAAAATTATCAGCGGCGAATACAATCCCGGCGAATTCATGCCGGATTCGAAAAAACTACAGGCGCAATACGGCGCTTCTCTTCCGGCGGTAAAAGACGCGCTGGAACTTCTGGCCGGAGAAAAGATGCTGATCCGGAATTCACCTCAATTCAAGGTCAATGACTTCAGTCAGGATGATCAGACACCGCACAAGCTGAAGTACGTTGCGGTGGTTATCTCCGAAATAGACGATTATTCGCAGATCGTGTTCAACCGGCTGGAAGTTGAATGCCGCAAGCGCGATCTGGAATTGCTTTTCTACCGGCATGAAATGGACAATGACCTTCAGCGCCGGCAGTACGAGCGGGCATCCCTGCATAAAAACACCGTGATCGTGCTGTTTCCCAACGGCCCCTACTGCAACTGGCTGCAGAGCAGTCCGCATATCGGACGCACAATTATCGTGGACGAAGCAATCCCCGGAGCCAAAGCGCCTCAGATTATTTCCGATGATGACAACGGCATGTACAAGCTGACCAAATATCTGGTCGAGCTGGGACACCGGCACATTGCCCACATTTGCGCGGAAGACCGCAGCACGGGCTACATCCGCCATTTCGGTTACCGCAGAGCGCTGGAGGCTTCCGGGCTCAAATATGATCCGACGATGGTGAACAATGGAAGGTTTCAAATCAAGGCAAGCATCACCGCCTTTGAACAGTTGCTGAAGGCGCATCCTGAAATAACCGCCTGTCTCTGCGCAAACGATTATTCCGCGCTCGGAGCCATCGAAGCGATGCGCAAGCTGAAACTGGTGCCGGGAAAAGACATTTCGCTTACCGGATACGGCAATTTTGCGGTCAGTGAAGCCATAGATTTGACGACTGTCGATCAGCAGACCGGCAAGATCTGCAACCAGATCGCGTTTATGATAGACCAGTACCGGATCAGCGGCAGAATGCCTCAGGGAATTTATCCGGTTCCGACGGAACTGGTTATTCGCGGATCATGCGTCAGGCCGGAACAGAAGTAATTATCCATAAAGAACTTCAACTGCCTGGCGGACTGCCGGTTCAGGCCTGATGTCCCCATTGCTTGAGGCGGGATTGAATGAAATCAATAATCTGCTGATGTTCGGCCTTGCCGTTGCCCTGCACGGAAATCGGCGCGCCGAATTCAAAATGGATATGCCGGTCACGGTGGATCGGCCCCAGATCTCTTAAAAATCTGCCGTTGCCGAGAAAATCGGTTTTCAAGGCAAAGGGAATTATTCTTATATTCGCGGCGCGGGCGAGCTTAACTCCGATGGAGTTGAAGCTCTCCGGCATGAATTTCTCGTTGCGCGTCGCCTGCGGAAACAGGATCAGGCAGCGGCCGGACTCCAGCAGCGCCTTGCCGTCTGTGAGAATCGCCTTGAAGTCATCGCGCGGGTTCTCGCGGTCCACGGGAATCGCTTTCAGCGCCCGCATGATATCGCCGAAATACGGAACGGAGAACAAGCTGCGCTTGATTACAAAAGTAAAATCGATGCGCGGCCGGGCAATCGCGTGAAACAGCGCCGTTTCCAGAGAGCTCATGTGATTGCCGATCAGCACAAACGGCTCCCCGGGGTTCAGGTTATCCAGCCCCTTCAGGTGTATTCTGCCGCCGCACAGCTCGACCAGCCGGATATTCATATTGGAAAAATAGACTTGATGTTCGGCGTCCAGTCCGCCTTTTCTGGCGCATTTGCCGGTGCGCTGGAAAATATGGAAGTTCTTCACCAGAAAATAAAGTCTGGAATTGAACAGCAGGCGGTCAATAATACTGCGCGGAGCCGTTGCCGGCGTGTCATAGGAATCACCGGGAAAAAGATTCACCATTGGCAATTTTTCGCCTTTCCCGCATAAACAGTGCGCATCATCCATGAAAAACCTGACCTGCTTTTTCAGCAATTAATCTTATAATAGAAATAAAACAGACTTTTAATATAAATGTTTTTCAGGTAAATGCAAAAAAAATGAGCTTTGCGGCATAAAAAACCGGCAAGATATTTACTTATCGGCCTTTAGCAATTATATTCCAGCATATTCAGAAAGGAATATGCCATGTACCATACGATGATTAAAGTTGCAGTCAGCCTGGGCATAATACTGCTGTGCACCTGGTTGTCCAGGAAAGCGCCGTCCGCCGCCGGCCTGATCGCGGTCATGCCGCTCACCGGGGCGCTGGTGCTGTTCTGGACGTATATCGAAAATAAAGGCGACAAGGAGATTATGGCGGGATTCAGCCGCGGCGCGGTCTGGGGCATTCTGCCGACGATGCTGTTTTTCATCGTCGCGATGGTCTGTTTCCGCAAAAACCTGGCGCTGCCGGTTACAGCCTTGTGCAGCTTTGCCGCCTGGCTGGCGGCGGCGGCAGTTCACCGGCTGATAATAAAATAACGAACCGGCGCAGAATACTCGCTGCTGCTTTGTGCTTATTTCTGGCGTGTTATGTATATTTCATACGGCTTGCCGCGCCTTACCCGGCGAATGTTAAAGACCATGCCGTCCCGGCGGCAGGCATCGCCGGACTTCGGAACGGCATTCATGGAGGACAGCAGCCACGAGGATATTGTTTCTGAAGATTCAGGAAGGCTTAATTTGGCTTCTTTCGCCAGGTCTTTAAGCAAAACCCCGCCGCCGCAGACCCAGGACTCGGCGTCCTGAGCGTAGAGCATGCGCGGCAGACGGTCAAATTCATCTTCAAGTTCGCCGACGAGCTCCTCGACAATGTCTTCCAGGGTCACCAGCCCTAAAGTGTGTCCTGATTCATCGCGAACTACCGCCATGTGAATATGCTGTTCGGAAAATATTTCCATCAGATCCGCGGCGGAATCCAGCGGCGACGCGAACTGAATGGGCCGGATGATGCCCCGCAGGCTGGGGTTGGCGGGATTGAGACGCATAAAGGCGATCAATTCTTTGAAATTAATATAGCCCGCGATTTGATTTTTGTCTCCGTTTTCACATACCGGGAAACGGGTATGCAGATCAATATGCGCGGTGATAAGCGCCTCGCCGATAGTTTGCGCGGTGGAAATGAAGGAGATGTTTTCGAGCGGCACCATGATCTGCGCCAGTTTCTGCTGGGATAATCTGGAGACTTTTGTGATAATCCGCTCCTGTCTGGAACTGATCTGGTGGGAAAGGCGCGCCAGGCCGGCCAGCAGGGAAATCTCCTCCAGGGTGCCGGGCGCGAACCGGTCTTTGCGGGATTCAAACGGGCGGTTTAAAACGTGAATCAGCTTTATTACCGGCATCATCAGCCAGACCGTAAACAGCAGCGGACGGGCAACAATTACGGCAACTTCGCTGTTGAAGCGGACTCCCAGCGTTTTGGGCAGGATTTCGGCGTACTGTATCATCAGTATCGTGAAGACCAGGGAAAATATCCACATCCATCTGCCGCCGGACAAGTCGTCAAAGGCGGACCCGGCGAAGGCGGCGCCGATAGTATGGGCCGCGGTATTCAAGACCAGAATTACCGCAATGGGCTTTTCAATGTCATCCTTGAAGGACTTGCAAATCGTGCCGATTGAAGGTCTGCGCTGGGAGATGCCGGCAATCTGAATCGGAGTGAGGCTCAGCAGCGCGGCCTCCAGAACTGAACATAAGAATGAAATGCAAAGCGCCGTCATTACGCTGACAATAAATACAATCATAATGAATCTCCATCTGTTATGGGGTATCCGGAAGTATTGGAAAAAGTCCCCGTTTCATCTTTTAAGCTGCCGCGTTTGTCGAATATATTGCAATAAGCGCTGTTTTCAAGCAGTTCGGGTTATAAATCACGGCACAAAAAAAGCGGGGCATCTGCCCCGCTTCGGTATACTCGCAAGTAATCTTTGGATTACTTTTTGCAGCCGTATCTGGCCAGGTCGCCGAGCATTTCTTCAATGCGGAGCAACTGGTTGTATTTGCAGATACGGTCGGTTCTGGAAAGCGAACCGGTCTTGATCTGTCCGGCATTGGTCGCGACGGCAATGTCGGCGATGGTGGTATCTTCGGTTTCACCGGAACGATGGCTGATCACGGCGGTGTAACCGGCCTTGTGCGCCATTTCGATGGCGTCCAGGGTTTCGGTCAGGGTGCCGATCTGGTTGACTTTGATCAGGATGGAGTTGCCGGCGCCCATGTCAATACCTTTCTTCAGGTACTGGACGTTGGTTACGAACAGGTCGTCGCCGACGAGCTGGCAGCGGTCGCCGATCTTGTCGGTGAGGAGCTTCCAGCCTTCCCAGTCGCGTTCAGACATACCGTCTTCGATGGAGTCGATCGGGTATTTGGCGATGAGGGAGGCGAGATAGTCAACCTGTTCGGCGGAACTGCGCTTGGCGCCGTTCGGGCCTTCGAACTTGGAGTAATCGTAAATGCCGTCCTTGAAGAATTCGGAAGCGGCGCAGTCGAGTGCGATTTTGACATCTTCGCCGACTTTGTATCCGGCGTTTTCAATAGCTTTCATGACGCTTTCAAGGGCTTCTTCGGTGCCGCCGGCGAAATTCGGGGCGAAACCGCCTTCATCGCCGACCGCGGTGCTGAGACCTTTGTCGTGCAGCAGTTTTTTCAGGCTGTGGAAGACTTCAGCGCCCATGCGGAGACCTTCGCGGAAACAGCAGGCGCCGACCGGGCGGATCATGAATTCCTGGAACGCGATCGGGGCATCGGAATGAGAACCGCCGTTGATGATGTTCATCATCGGAACGGGGAGAACTTTACCGTTGACGCCGCCGATGTAGCGGAAAAGCGGCAGATCGAGGAAATTGGCGGCGGCATGTGCGCAGGCCAGAGACACGCCGAGGATGGCGTTGGCGCCGAGTTTTTTCTTGGTCGGGGTGCCGTCGAGATCAATCATCGCCTTGTCGATGCCGGCCTGATCGAGGACATCCATGCCTTCGAGTTCCGGGAAAATCTTTTCGTTGACGTTTTCAACGGCTTTCAGCACGCCCTTGCCGAGATAGCGCTTTTTGTCGCCGTCTCTGAGCTCAAGCGCTTCATTTTCTCCGGTGGAGGCGCCGGACGGAACTGCGGCGGAACCCATAATGCCGCTGTCCAGGGTTACTTCGACTTCGAGGGTCGGGTTACCGCGGGAATCGAGAATCTCACGAGCATGGATATCATATATTGCTGACATCTTAGAACTCCTTTTTTTATTTATTCCGGTTGAAATAATGAATTAAACAAACATTATTAAAAGAGCTGAAAGATACATCAAAAACTCTAAGTTTCAAAGGCTTGAATGGCTATTTTATCCGATAATTTTGATTGCCGGAGCTTTCTTGAGGGAGAGACGGCGGCGCATGGCCTGGCGGCGGCTGTATCCATGACGCTGACGCCGGAACGGCTGGCTGAACTGCGCCACCGGCTGTCCGCTATCCGTTTTCCGCCGGAGCTGCCGGAATATCTCAGGAATTCGGAGGCAATGCGCCGCGACCCGGCAGCGGCATTTCCCTGGGCCGGGTCCATCCTTATGGCGGCGGCGCCGTTCAGCCTCCTTCCCGTTCCGCCGTCACCGCTGCCCCGCGCCAAATCGCCGGATACCGCCGGCATGATTGCCGGTTACGCCGCCGGAACCGACTACCATCTGCACGGCAGAAGGCTGATGGAGAAGTTGCTGGCCGCGCTGGAGCAGGCAACCGGACGGACATTCAGGTTTGAGATCTGCATTGATACCAAACCGCTGCTGGAAAGGGCTTTAGCCGAGGCTGCCGGGCTTGGCCGCATCGGACGCAACTCCTGCATTCTGTGTCCCGGCAGCGGCAGCGGTTGCTTCATTGTCTCGGCCATGCTTGACCTGAATCTGCCGGATGTCGCGGCAAAATGTCCGGACACTCCATGCCCCGGCTGCGGGCAGTGCGCCAGGCAGTGCCCGAATCAGGTCATCGGCGCCATTCCGGCGGACTTCAGGGTAAGCCGCTGCATCAGCAGCCTGACCATGGAAAAACGCGGCCTGCTGACGGCAGAGGAGATGCATCTGCTGGATGGCAATGTCTTCGGCTGTTCAGTCTGCACCGCGGCCTGTCCGGACAGCAGTTTGCCGGAAGACTTTCCGCTGGATCTGGAATGGCTGCTGTCGGTCCCTTCCGCCGAAGTCAGGCGCACCATATCGGGAACGCCGCTGGAATACGCCGGCGTGACTTTGCTGCGCCGCAACGCCCTGATCGTGCTTGGCAATAAACGGTCCGCGGCAGCAGACGGCCTGATTAAAGAGTTTCTTAAAAAGACCGGCAGCCAGTTGCTGATCGATACCGCCCGGCGGCTTCCGCCCCGGTGACGACTGTTGATTCATCACTTTTACGGGTTAAACTAGAAATTGTAAACAGTCTAATTTATCGGAGATACGCACAGATGAAACACTGCAAATATTGTATTCCGGGCATCCTTGCTGTTTTTTTGCTGCTGTTTACGGCACAGGCGGCCGCTGCCGGTTCAGCCTACGATCCGCTGGCGATAAACGCACAATTCACGCCTGAAGTCGTTGACCTCACGGTTAATGACGCGGAGCGCAAACGGGACATTCCCGTTCGCGTGTACCTGCCGGCGGAAAAATCTCCCGCCCCGGTTGTACTTTTCAGTCACGGACTGGGCGGTTCCCGCGAGGGAAACGCCTATATGGGCCGGCACTGGGCGGCTCGCGGTTACGCGGCAGTATTTATTCAGCATCCGGGCAGCGATACTTCCGTGTGGCAGGACAAACCCAAAGACCAGCGGCTGGACGCGATGCGGCAGGCGGCCAGCCTGGAAAATTTCATGCTGCGCGTGAAAGACGTTCCCGCCGTGCTCGACCAGCTTGAGCGGTGGAATAAAACCGATGGACACGGGCTGGCGGGACGGCTGGATCTCACGCGGATCGGGATGTCAGGTCACTCCTTCGGCGCGGTGACGACCCAGGCGGTCAGCGGACAGAGTACCCGCTGGGGAAAGGCGCTGTTCACCGATCCGCGGATCAAGGCGGCCATTGCGTTCAGCCCCGGCAGTCCGCGTCAGGGCGCGGACCCCCAACAGGCGTTCGGCAGGGTGAAGATACCGTGGATGCTGATGACGGGAACGAAGGATGTTGCCATCATCGGCGGTGCCGATTTGAAATCACGTCTGGCGGTGTTTCCCGCGCTGCCGCCGGGCGGCAAATACGAACTGGTTCTTTACCGGGCGGAGCATTCCGCCTTTACTGACCGGGCGCTGCCTGGCGATACTGAGCCGCGGAATCCGAATCACCACCGGGCGATTCTCGCCCTGAGCACGGCGTTCTGGGATGCCTGGCTGCGCGAGGATGCGGCGGCAAAAACCTGGCTTGACGGCGGGGGAGCGCGTTCGGCGCTGGAGAAGGATGACCGCTGGCAGACGAAATGACGTTTCCGGCTAAAGTCATCGCGACGATGGTTTCCCGGTTGCAAAACCCGGAAAGTGAGTTAAGATTAATGTCGCGTCTTTAAGCGTTATTTACGGGCTAAGGAGCTCTGTTATGGAAAAACCCCGGATAATGATTGTTGACGATACTCCGGTAAATCTGGAAATACTGCATAAGCTGCTGAGCGCTCACGGTTACCAGACGGCGATGTTTATGAGCGGCGAGCTCGCCTGGCAGGCGCTTGGAACGTCCGTGCCGGATTTAATCCTGCTGGATATTTGCATGCCGGGAATGAACGGTTATGAATTATGCGGCAGAATCAAGAACCGGGATGAACTGAAGGATGTCCCGGTTATCTTTCTCAGCGGGATGAACGAAGTTGTTGACAAACTCAATGCCTTCCATACGGGCGGCGTTGATTACATCACCAAGCCTTTTCAGGGCGAGGAAGTGCTGATCCGCGTCAAGACTCATTTAAAAATACAGCAGCAGCAGCGGGAGTTGAAGGAAAATCTTGCGGCACTGCAGAAACTGGAACGGTCGCTGGAGGAATCGCTGGAGACGCTGAAAAAGGATGAGGAGGCAGGCCGCATAGTGCAATTCAAGCTGCTGCCGAAAAACGATATAATGCTGGGCGGTTATGAATTTTCGCATTTCCTGAAGCCGTCCATGTATATGAGCGGCGACTTTCTCGATTACTTTGAGCTGGATGAAAAGTACGCCGTATTTTATTTTGCGGACGTTTCCGGGCATGGCGCGGCATCGGCATTCATTACTTTTCTGATGAAAAGTTTTATCGGCAGCTTCCGCACCAGTTATCTTAAAAAAATCGACCGCGTGGTTATTGACCCGGCGGAAATACTGGGAAGATTCAATCAGAGCCTGATCGAAGAAAACCTGGACAAATTCATCGCACTGTTTTTCGGAGTGCTGGATAAGACTGAGAACAAGCTTGTTTTTGCCAATGGCGGACATTTCCCGATGCCGTTTTTGTCCAGTCCGGAAGGCTCGCGGCGGATTATCCAGAAATCAATCCCTGTCGGATTGTTTGAGAACTCCGTATACAGCAATCTCGTTATTGACCTGCCGGAAGAATTTTCATTCATGATTTTCAGCGACGGGGTTCTGGAGATTCTGCCGGAGGACAACATTGTAAAGCAGCTAGAATTTCTCGAAGAACTTACCGGAACGGTAAACGGCGATATTAACAATGTGATCCGCAGGCTGGAGCCGGCGATGCCGGAGTCGCTGCTGGACGACATCACAGTCATGCTTATAACCAGACGGAGGGCAACATAATGGACGGCAGGATTTTATATTCAAAGGTTGACAACCGTTATTTTATCAAATTTACCGGTACGCTCCGTTACACCATCAGCCGCGGACTCGATATTTTTCTCAATAAAATGTTTGAAGACCCCGCGCTGGAGGATGTGCTGCTTGACATCTCGGAAGCCGAATATTTCGACAGCACGAATCTTGGCCTCCTGGCAAAGATTGCCAGTCAGATGCAGAAGCGGTTCAACCGGAAAGTAACCCTGTTTTCAACGAATCCCAATATCAATTTCCTGCTGGATAATATGGGTCTGAGCAAGGTGTTTATAATTGTGGACAAGCCGGACTTTACCGCCGATAATCTCCAGCAGATTCCGGATTTGCAGGCTACGGAAAGAGAACGCGCACTGGTGATCCTGGAAGCCCACCGCCTGCTCATGGATATGAACGAAAAAAACCGCGATACCTTTAAAGATATCGTCGAACTGCTGGAAAAGGACGTCAGCCAAAGCTGATTTGCGCTACTGCTTGCTGACAGACTGATTGTGCTGATCGTTGATGTTATTGACTCGCTGCATGAGCTTGGTTTTATTGATCGGGCTGGAATTCTGATTGATGGAATTGCCGATTTCATGTGCCGCCATGGTTCCGGTGACATCGCCCGGCATTCCGACCGCCGCCCCGGAAGCGGTTCCGGCGGCTGTGGCGGCTGCTCCGGTTGCCGCCTGACCCTGAGTTTGCGCGGCGGCAGTTGAGGCCGTCTGCTCCGTTTCGGGATTGCCGAAGACATTTTTGATAAACCAGTGAACTCCGATTGCCAGCGCCGCAATAAGTATCAGATACAATAAGAATTTCATGACAAACCTCCATTGTTAAAAACATCATCATCAATAATGATTATAACACCTGAATGTAATAAAAACAAAAAAATCTGAAAATTTTAGATGGCGGAATCACCGGCAGTAAGTGCCGGCTTTGGTCAGTTGCGCGCCTTTCAGTCCGATGTCTTCCAAACCTTTCAACTGGTGGATCTTGCGGTATTCAATAATTTTTCTGGCGGTTTCCGGTCCGATTCCGGGAATCCGCAGCAGATTGTTTTTGTTCGCGCGGTTGATGTTCACCGGGAAATATTCCGGGTGATTGTCCGCCCAGACCTGTTTGGGGTCCCGGTCCAGTTTGAGATTGCCGTCCGCGCCGAAAATCAGATCGTCTTTTTCAAAGCCGTACCGCCGGAGCAGAAAGTCGCACTGGTAAAGGCGGTGTTCACGGGTCAGATGATCTTCCGGCTTCAGCGAGAAATTGCGTTCGCCGGGAATATCCGGCGCGCCCAGCCCCGGCTGGTAGGCGGAAAAATAAATCCGTTCGAACTTCAGCCGGTTATATACCGCGTCCATGTAGTCAATGATTTCCATATCTTTCTCGTCGGCGGCGCCGACAATGAACTGGGTCGTGCATTTCACTTTGGCGTATTTTTCGCCTTTGGCGGTCAGGCGGCTCATTAATTTGACCGGGCGCACAATGTCCGCATTGAAATCCTTTGATGCTGACAGTTTCCGGAAATACTTTTCGCCGGGGGTCTCGATGTTCAGCGAAACCGCGGTTGACAGGCTGATGGCTTCCTCGACCGCGGCATCCGATGCGCCGGGAATGATTTTCAGGTGAACGTAGCCTTTGAACCCGTACTTCCGGCGGAGAATCGCGACCGTGGCATTAAGCTGCTGCATGGTGTAGTCCGGGGTGCCGATCACGCCGGAGCTGAGGAACAGGCCGAATACTTTTCCGCCGCGGTAATATTCCATGAACAGCCTGGCGGCCTCCGCCGGCGTAAGCGAACAGCGCCGGGCATTGGCGTCAGTGCGGAGCGGACAGTATTTACAGTCATTGGCGCAACAGTTCGACAGCAGGGTTTTCAGCAGAATGCTGTAGCCGCCGCCGGGCAGCGGAACCGGATACAGCCATTTGCCGCCGTCCTGGCTGCGGTGCCGCCGGTCTTCCTTGCCGGTGCCGCAGGCGCAGGCCAGGTCATACTGCGATGCAGCGGAGAGAATATTCAGTTTTTCAAGTGTGCTGTCCATGCCGTTTTTACCAATATTTCAAGTGACGGAATACCTGTCATAATATAATATAACTATGAAATTAATATTTGCTGGTTTTTTATAAAAATATACCATTTTTATTTTAAATTGAAATCAGTTTATTCCGTATGCGGTATGGCAATTGACCGGGCAGTCCGGTTCTCCGGAAGTTTTGGACAAAAAGCGGGAAAAATGTTGCGAAATAAGCGGGAAATGCTAAATAATATTGATTTGAAGAGGACCGTCCGTTGCCGCCGGCTGCAACAATTCTGTTGCAACCGCACCCGTAGCTTTGACGGGTTCTAGAACGACGCGATCAGGAAGGGAGCAGTTCGTCTGCAGTTTGAGTTATCTGCGGGAAGAGTGTCGCATGCATCAGGATCTCGATTTACCACAAGACCGGTTGCGATGAACACACTCATTCCGACGATCAACACGATCTCCACTACATTGAAAAACGATTTTTTCTTTATTCTATCCTCCTTGTTAAATTTTAGTTTAAACGATAAACAGCTTGCTTACCGTTTGCGTAATCTGGGCGAGACTGTCGCAGATATCGGGATTCTGATAGGCCACGAGCCCGGTTGCGATGAACGCCCCCATCCCGACAATCAGCACGATTTCGAACACATTGAAAAACGATTTCTTTTCCATAAAAACCTCCTTGTTAATTTTTTTGGTTAAACGATAAACAGATCAGTTACCGTTTTAGTAATCTGGACGAGACTTTCGCAAACCCGGGGACTCTCATAAGCTGTAACCCCGATTGCGATAAACGCACCCATTCCGACGATCAACACGATTTCAAACACGCTGAAAAACGATTGTTTTTTCATAAAAACCTCCTTGTTAAATTTTTCAGTTGCTGTCAAAATACCGCTGGCTTTTGACAAAGCAACCGGCCTAACCGAATCCAAACCTGAATCGAATTGTTCCAAACATTGCTAACGGAAAATCCACAAAAAAAGCATGAAAAATGGAACCGCGCTTGTTTACTGGTTTGAGTGAATTTACATTATCGGACCGCGAAGATGCGGGATTAACCAGTCAGGAAAGGAAAGATCATGTCTGAATTCAATAATGTTACTGTAGTAAAGAAAGCAAACGTATATTTTGACGGCAAAGTCACCAGCCGTACCGTGCGGTTCGCCGACGGGACGAAAAAGACGCTCGGCATCATGCTGCCCGGCGATTATGAGTTTGGAACCGCTGACAAGGAACTCATGGAGATTCTCGGCGGCGAGCTTGATGTGCAGCTTCCCTGCTGTAAAATCTGGCATCAGTTCAAGGCCGGCGATTCTTTTGAAGTTCCCGCCAATGCCAAATTCAGCCTGAAAGTAAAAACCGTCACCGATTATTGCTGCTCGTATATGAAATAAACAGCATGCAAAAAAAGGCGCATTGTTCAATGCGCCTCGTTGCTGCTTCATGGACGGCAAACTTTTTAGCACATCCGATTAAACTATGAAACCTTGTAATTTTAAACGAATTATTGTTTCTGTTTTGGCTATAGGTATATGTTGTGCCAATTTATCTTTATTAAATGAGATGGTTAACTTGTGGCAAGATATCAAAAAGATCAGATATCCCTGCTGCGTTTTAAACATGATTGAAGATGCAGATAATTCTTATACTTTTCAAGGCAAGTTAATCAGTATTTTGCCGTGGAATAATCATTTATTGTCTGTGGAATTTGATCCAACTATTAAACCGGCGGATATTAACTTTGAATTCAAATACAGAGTAGTCGCATTAAATGCCAGACGAAAGATAATCCAAGATAAAAATTATAATGTGACAAATGAGCTTATTGGTTTCTATGTCGGCTCAACAAATTCCTCAGATGCGTCTTTGATTATCAGAAATTTTATGATTCAACCTGAAGCAAAATTTGTTAAAATTATTTTTTACATTAAAAATAATCCGGACAATTTATTTGCAAGAACAGAAACACTAAAAATATTCTATTCTCCGGAATTCGGGCCGACAATATTATTGCTGGAGTTAGTTACCTTTGTAATATTTTCTATTTTATTATTTATTTTAATCAAAATAATTTGCCGAACAGAGCGGAGGTCCTTATCGGGGTAGTCTTATTTATGAAAATACGGGGCAGGCTTTTGTGCTTTCGTAGTTTTTAACCCACTTTTTTGAACATTTTTTGTCTGAATTCGGCAATAGTTATTGAATTTATATTTTGCATTTTTGATGCTTAACCACCGTCTTTAATTTAATCCAGGAAGCGGCGCTGAAGTTTGACGATGTCTTTATAGGACAGCACGCCGAGGAGCTTGCTGCTGCTGTCGGTCACGGGCACCGCGCTGAAGCCGTAACGGTTGAACATTTCGCGGGCTTCCTCCATTGAACTTTCCTCCGTCAGGCTGACTACCGACGCGGACATGATGTCTTTCAGCTTGACGCCGTCATCGGCGGTCAGGAGTTCTTTCAAATCGAGCACGCCTTCCAGTATGTCTTTCGAATCAACGATGTACAGATATGTGATGAAATCCTTGTTCCTGGCGACTGCCTTGAAATTGTTGCGGATCTCATCAACGGTCGCATTGGGCGGGAACTTGAGAATTTCGCTGGTGCAGAAGTTGGTTATATTCTGCTCCTGCTGGTCAAGGATGGACAGTATTTTCGAGCGGGAAGCCGGATCGATAATTTTCAGCAGTCCGTCCCGTTCGGGACTGCCGAGCAGCGAAAGCAGATTCGCGGCCTGGGCGGGAGTCATTTCCCTGACCAGGCGGGCGATCAGCGCCGGGTCCATTGAAGAGACCATTTCCTGTTGAATGTTCTGGTCCAGTTCTCCGAACGTTTCCGCCGCCGGTTTGGCATCCAGCGCTTTGAAGAAAATATCCCGCTGTTCATGATGCAGTTTCTCCAGAATGCCGGCCAGGTCAACCGGCGGAATGTCGCTTAATTTCTCTTTTACCGTACTGGCATCGTCCTGGAAACTGCCGATGTCCGGCGGCAGCGGCTGAACGCAAGACCAGGAAATGGTGTTTTCCTTGATCCTGAGTAAATCCGCCAGCCACTTCAGGCGGAACTTTCTGAACAGTCCGTATTTGCTGAAATCAACGTCCGTGACATACATATTTTTATTGACGCGCAGAATTTTGACGTCATAGACCATGGAGACTTCGCGTTTTTCCAGGTCGATCACTTTTTTATTAAAGACATAATCGTTGACCAGCATGGCGGCGCTGTCCGGGATGCCCTCGTATTCGGCGACGGATTCGATTTCCACGGTGACGGCCCGGGCGGTCATGGTTGTAATTTTGTTTATCGGAATAATCAGCGGGGTGCGTCCGAACGAACGGGCGACGCAAAGATGGGTGATATGCGGAAGCGGCATGCCCTTTTCAACGATAATCATATCGGCCAGTCTGCCGATGTGTTTTCCGCCGGCCAGGATTCCCGCCCCGGTTATTTCAGTGAGATAGAAGATGCGCGATGGATTTCCAGCTTTTTCCAGTCCGGCACTGCTCATGTTTTTTACCCCGTTTTCAGCCATTATATTCCGATAACTGCGTATGGTACTCATCCGCAATCAGTTATATACAATATATCCTGTTCTGAAATAAAATCATTAAAATCGCCGAGAAAAAAATGGAGCCGACTGTCGGATTCGAACCGACGACCTGCTGATTACAAGTCAACTGCTCTACCAACTGAGCTAAGTCGGCATCAGAAACGGACTAGAAATATGCTTTTAAAAAACCAAAAAGCAAATTTATTTCCGTTAAATATTATAAAATCAACGGCATTAATTCCTGATGCCATTGATTTTTCGCTTACTTTCCGTCTGGATCAGACGGGAAAGTCCATGTTATCGGGGACCGGATTTTTTTTAAGAAAAATAATTATTTGAAATGAATGACTTAAAACTTGGAGTTAGATGATTTTAGGACTTGAAAAAGTTCATATTCCGGTTACTTTTTTCAGGTGTAAATAATTGATTTAAAGATTTCTCAGCCCCAGAGGTTGTACTTTGAGCAAGAACAAACAATATGTCATAGAACTGCTCCAGGAATTCGGGATGGTATCCGAGGAGCAGTTAAAGGAAGCCCGGAAGAAGTCAAACGACAGCCAGGGCAAACTGGATGTCCTTGAATCCTTGAAGGCGCTGGGCTATGTCCAGGATGCGGAACTTACGGCCATGCTTGCGCAGCAGTACGGCCTGGATGTGCTTGATCTTCAGGCGTACCAGATTCCGGCGGAAGTAATTGAGACTCTCACCCAGGAGATCGTGCAGCAGTACCGGGTAGTTCCGGTAATGAAAAATGACGATGTGCTGACGATTGCGATAAGCGATCCGGCGGACATGGAAACCATTGACTCGCTGCGCTATCTGCTTGGCTGCGACGTTGACGCGGTGGTTTCTTCGCAGGAGCAGATAGACAAGGTTATCGGGCAGTACTACAGTTCGCTGTCGGACAGCGTTGAATCTTTCATCGACGAACTTTCCACGGAACAGCAGTTGCAGGGTCAGCTCCTTGCCGGCATTGCCGGAACCTCCGAGGCCGCGGAAGTGGAAGATGACGCCCCGATCATCAAGCTGGTTTCGCTGATCATTATTGAAGCCTATAAAATGCGGGCCAGCGATATTCATATGGAACCGCTGGAAAAACGCTACCGCATCCGCTACCGCGTTGACGGCGCGCTGCGCGAAGTGGAAGCGCCGCCGAAATATCTCCAGGCCAACCTTACCAGCCGGCTGAAAATCATGGCCCGGCTGGATATCTCGGAAAAAAGGATACCGCAGGACGGACGCATTCAGTTAAAAATGGCGGAAAAGGATATTGACTTGCGCGTTTCGACGATTCCCACCACCCACGGGGAGAGTATTGTCATGCGGATCCTGGATAAGTCGAGCATCCAGCTCGACATTCCGAAACTTGGTTTTTATGCGGACGACCTGGAGATCGTGAACAGCATTCTGGCAATGCCGGACGGCATCTTTCTGGTTACAGGCCCGACCGGTTCCGGGAAAACCACGTCGCTGTACGCGTTTCTGAATACCATCAATACCCCGAACCGCAAGATTATTACCGTGGAAGACCCGGTGGAATATCAGCTTGCGGGTATCAACCAGGTACAGGTGGATAAACACATCGACTTTACGTTTGCGGCGGCGCTGCGTTCAATGCTGCGCCAGGCCCCCAACATCATCATGGTAGGGGAAATCCGTGACTATGAAACTGCGGAAATCGCGATCAACGCCGCGCTGACCGGGCATCTGGTTTTCAGCACGCTGCACACCAATGACGCCCCGGGCGCGATCACGCGTCTGATTGACATGGGAGTAAAACCGTTCCTGGTGGCATCCGGGGTGCGGGCGATCATGGCGCAGCGGCTTTTACGGCGTATCTGCAAAAGCTGTTCCGCGCCGTACACGCCGATTCCTTCCGAAGTCAGGCTGCTCGGTCTTAGCGATGAATATTTGCAGACCCGCCAGTTCTGCAAGGGCACCGGCTGCGAGATTTGCGGCGGCACCGGTTACAAGGGCCGTATCGGGGTTTACGAAATATTCAAGATGTCGCCTGAAATATGTAATCTTGTTTTTAACAACGAGGCCACCGGGGTTATCCGCGAAGCCGCCAGAAGAGGCGGGATGCGTTCTCTGCGCGATGATGCGCTGCGGAAAGCTGAAGCCGGCACGACCACGCTGGACGAAGTCATTAAAAGCACCATGGTGGACGAAGACTAAAAAATATAATGGAAGAGGAATTGGCGAATGCTGGATTCTGAAAGTCAATCACTTAAAGATATTATTCTCGGGGAAGGCATATCCAACGAAGCCCAGCTTCAGGAAATTGAAGAGGAGCACGAACGTACTGGAAAACCTTTCAGGGAAGTGCTGATCAATTACGGCATTCTGACCGACGCGAAGATACTGGAACTGATCGCCAACAGCCTCGGTTCAGAGGTGGTTGATCTGGTCAGGGGCGATGTGACCAAAAACGTTATTGATATGATAGACGGAGAAACCGCCAGGGCTTACGGCGTTCTGCCATACGATTTTGACGGGCATACTCTGAAGCTGGTTTCCAGAAATCCGCTGAATTATCAGATATCGGAAGAGCTGCACTTCATCCTCGGCCATGATATCCAGGTAATGGTGGCCGCCGAAAATCAGATAGATACCGCCATAGAAAAATACTACCCCGCGGATGTCGGCTCCGTTCATGATATGCTGTCTGAAATGAGCACTGATCTGTCCGACGAGAATTTTGAGGAGAGCGACAAGGATCTGGAAGATCTGGCAAACCAGGCGCCGATCGTCCGCTTTGTGGACGTGATTCTGTACCAGGCGATCAAGGACCAGGCCAGCGACGTGCATTTTGAACCTTTTGAAAAAGATTTCCGCATCCGCTACCGTGTGGACGGAGCGCTGTATGAAATGCCGCCGCCGCCGAAAAGTCTGGCGCTGCCGGTAATCAGCCGCGTCAAAATCATGAGCGGACTGAATATTTCTGAACGCCGCCGTCCGCAGGACGGACGCATTCAGTTGAAAGTGCGCGGCAAGCCGATTGACTTGCGGGTATCCTGTCTGCCGACCACCTTCGGGGAATCAGTCGTGCTCCGTATCCTTGACCGGGGGGTGGTAAACCTCGATCTTGAAGTCCTGGGCATGGGCCAGGACGTGCTGGACAAACTTCGCGAAATGATTCATATGCCGAACGGGATTCTGGTCATTACAGGCCCGACCGGTTCCGGCAAGACCACGACGCTGTATTCCGCCTTGAAGGAAATCAACACCATTGATGAAAAACTGCTCACCGCGGAAGACCCGGTGGAATATGATATTGAAGGGATTATCCAGCTTCCGATCAATGACGCCACCGGCATGACATTCCAGCGCGCGCTGCGTGCGTTCCTGCGGCAGGACCCGGACCGGATCATGGTCGGGGAAGTGCGCGACCTGGAAACCGCCAAGATGGCAATCGAAGCATCCCTCACCGGCCACTTTGTGTTCAGCACGCTGCATACCAATGACGCCGCCGGCACGGTCACCCGCCTGATTGATATGGGGGTGGAGCCGTTCCTGATCTGTTCTTCGCTGGTAGGCGTTTTGAGCCAGCGTCTCATCCGGCGGGTATGCAAGAACTGCAAAACGGCCTATGAACCCACAGATGAAGAGCTTGAACGCATGGGCGTGGAGCGGGAAGATATCGGAGGCAAGAAGTTTTTCTACGGCAAAGGGTGCAGTACATGCAATCAGACCGGGTATAAAGGACGGAAAGCAATCTGCGAACTGCTGGTCATGTCCAATCCGCTGATTGAGCTGATATCTAAAAATGCCCCGACGTCAGTTATCAGAAACAAATCGATTGAACTGGGCATGCGCACAATCCGCGAAGACGGCCTGCAGGCCATTATTAACGGCGAAACAACAGTTGACGAAGTTCTCAGATATACAACAGCATAATCTGGAAAAGGAGGCTTTTATGGCAATTGACATGACGGAATTGTTGCAGTTGGTTGTGGACGAAGGGGTCAGTGACCTTCACATCGAAGTAGGCGCCCCCCCCATGGTCAGGCTGCATGGAAGCCTGACGCCGCTGGATGTTCCGGTGCTCACCCCTGAGGACACTGAGCGCATGGTAAAATCAATTGCCTCGGAAAGCCAGCTTCAGCAAATCCAGCAGGTTGGAACTGTTGACTTCGGTTTCGGTTTCGGCGAAAAAGCCCGCTTCCGCGTAAGCTCATTCAAACAGAAAGGCTTTTTCGGCACGGTTCTCCGCCAGATTCCAAGCAAACTTCTCACGCTTGAGCAAATCGGACTGCCCAATAACATCAAGGATCTGCTCTACCGGCCGCGCGGCATGATTCTGGTTACCGGCCCTACCGGCAGCGGCAAAAGCACAACTCTTGCATCCATGGTCAATATCATCAATATGGAGCGGGACTGTCATATCGTTACGGTTGAAGACCCGATAGAATTTTATCACCAGCATAAGCGCAGCATGGTGATCCAGCGTGAAATCGGCGTGGACACCCCCAGTTTCAAGGAAGCGCTGAAACGTTCGCTGCGCCAGGACCCGGACATTATTATGGTCGGTGAAATGCGCGACCTGGAAACCATGGAAGCCGCGGTTTCCGCCGCTGAAACCGGGCATCTGGTTTTCGCCACCCTGCATACTACCGGGGCGGCCAGAACGGTTGACCGTATTGTGGACGCGTTCCCGACCAACCAGCAGGCGCAGATACGTACTCAATTGGCCTCGTCGCTGCTGGCGGTCATCTCCCAGGTGCTTTTGCCGAGGCAGGACAAACCGGGCCGGGTGGCGGCATTTGAAATAATGGTGTCCACTCCGTCGATTCAGGCGCTTATCCGTGACAGTAAAACGTTCCGCATCACCTCTGAACTTCAGACCGGCGCCAAATACGGGATGAACACACTCGATTCGCATCTCATGGATCTTTACATGAATAAGATAATCTCATATACTGAATTGATTACCGCCGCTCAAGATCCGGAGAGCATTACGGAAAAACTTCAAACCAGAAAATGACCGGGTTTGATTTTTATCCGTTTAGGGGTTCTAATATAGGGTATTTATTTTTTTGAAAAATATGCATAGAATCATTTTATAACTTACACAGGAGGAAATATGCCGCTTTTCCTATACACGGCGATGGACGCTTCCGGAAAAGAGAAAAAGGGCAAAATCGACGCTCCGGCCGAAGACGCCGCCGCCGTCGAACTTAAAAAGCAGGGCCTTTTCATTACGATGATCAAGCCCGCTAAAGGTGCCCCCAAAGAAAAGCAGAAAGAAGCAGCTTCCGCTCCCGGCGCCAAGAAGAAAAAAGGTTTTGACCTGAATATTTCCATCGGCACGCCGGTCATCAAACGAAAAGACCTGACTATTTTTACCCGCCAGTTGGCGATTCTGCTGGACGCGGGGCTGCCCCTGATCCGTTCGCTCAGAACGCTTGAGAAGCAGTCTAAAAGTCCGATATTGAAACAGATTCTCGGGGCTTCCGCCGACTCGGTGGAAGGCGGCTCCACTTTCTCCGAGGCGCTGGCGCAGCATCCGAAATCTTTCGATAAACTTTACCTGAACATGATTCGCGCGGGCGAAGCGGCCGGTGCCATGGAAGTTATTCTTAACCGCCTGGCGGTATTTATGGAAAAGGCGGCCAAGATCGCCGGCAAGGTTAAATCAGCGTTGATTTACCCGACCGTCGTTTTCTCCATCGCGATGCTGGTTACATCCGGCCTGATGATCTTCATCGTTCCTAACTTTAAAAAGATATTCGACGAACTGCTGGCCGGGGAACCGCTGCCGGAACTGACCCAGTTTGTTATGCTGATCAGCGCAATTCTGCAGAAGCAGATATGGCTGGTCGGCGTCGCCATCGCCGTGATATTCGTGTCATATAAACTTACGAACAAAACCAAACTGGGCAGATACGGCATTGACTGGGTAAAATACAATATGCCGCTGTTCGGCCCGATCATCTCCAAAACCGCGATCTCCCGTTTCTCCAGAACGCTGGGCACCCTGATGTCTTCAGGCGTTCCGATCCTTAACGCGCTGAACATCATTAAGGAAACCGCCGGCAATGAAGTGGTTTCAAGCGCGGTTCAGAAAGTGCATGACGCGGTAAAAGAAGGGGAAGGCATTGCGGCGCCGCTTGGCGCGTCCGGCATTTTCCCCCAGATGGTTATAAGTATGATTGAAGTAGGCGAAGAAACCGGTAAGCTGCCGGAAATGCTTGAAAAAATCGCGGATACCTACGAAGACGAAGTGGATAACGCGGTAGGCGCGCTGACTTCGATGATTGAACCGTTGATGATCGTAGGTTTGGCCGTAATCGTCGGTACAATCGTTATCGCGCTTTTCATGCCGCTGACGAAGATCATTGATAAACTCGGTAAATAAGCTTGCAAACCGGAAAAATACGCTTTTTCCGGTTTAATTTTAATCAACAGAGGTTTTCTTAATGGGTAAAGATAATTTTTACGCTATTGTCATGGCCGGAGGCAAAGGAGAGCGCTTCTGGCCGCAAAGCCGCGTATCGCATCCGAAACAGTTGCTGCGGCTGATTGGCAATCTCACGCTTATCGAACAAACCGTGGAGCGTCTGCTCCCGCTGGTCAAAACTGAAAATATCATCGTTATCACCAACCATGAATATGTCGCCCCCATGCAGTCCCTGCTGTCCCAGCTTCCGCCTGGAAATATCATCGGCGAACCGGTCGGCAGAGATACCGCTCCGTGTGTCGCCCTGGCCGCCGGAATCGTGAAGGCCCGTGCCGGAAATGACGATGCCGTGATGATGCTTCTGCCTTCCGACCACGTAATCCGCGATACGGATTCCATGCTGGAGGTTCTGGCTGACAGCGCGGAAGTGGCATCCCGCGGCGACATCGTCACCATCGGCGTCAATCCGTCATTTGCCAGCACCGGTTACGGTTATATTCATTGCGGCGAAGAAATTCCCGGAAAACTGAAAACCCGTTTTTTCAAGAGCATCGGGTTTAAGGAAAAACCCAATCTTGAAGTTGCGGAAAAATTCCTCGCGGAAAAGTGTTACAAATGGAACAGCGGCATGTTTATATGGACTGTCGGAACCATCTTGAAAGCGCTTAAACAGCATGCGCCCACCCTTTACAAAGACGCGGTCGCTTTTGAAAAAGCCGAAGCCGCAGGCGGCATTGAAGCCGAATTGCGCGATCGTTATGAAAAATGCAGCAGGATTTCCATTGACTACGCCGTCATGGAAAAAGTTAATAATGTCGTGGTTGCGGAATGCTCTTTCGACTGGGATGACGTCGGCAGCTGGACTGCGCTGAGAAACCAGATACGCCCCACCGAGAATAATAATGTTGTCCGCGGACTTTTTGAGTGTATTGATTCCAAAAACTGCATTGTCGTGGGTGACTCCAAGCACTTGATCACCGCGATTGACGTTGAGGATCTGATCATTGTTCACACCGAGGACGCCACTTTGATCTGCAACGCCAAATCGGCACAGCGGATCAAAGAGCTCGTGCAGAAGATCGGGGCCAAGCCGGAACTTGCCAAGTTTATCTGAGAAATGCCTTTAACCGTCTTGCCGGTTTGTGAAAACTGAAAACGCGCAAGTGATAAAAAAGCAGGCCTGTCCATGATTTTTCTGATGAACATTGGAAATACAAATACACAGACGGGATTATATTCCGGCGGCGTGATTTCTGAAATCAGGACTTTGCCCACCGGGGAAATAGACTCTTCCATAATTCCTGACGGCATTCCCTGCGCCGCGTCCACGGTTGTTCCGGATGTCAGAAAAAAGTTTTCCGGCAGGGATATTTTCTGGCTGGACGGAGCCTGCCGCACCGGGCTGAATATGCATTTGGTTGATACCACGACGCTTGGCAGCGACCGGATCGCGAATATTATCCGCCTGGCCGATACTTCGGAACTTCCGGCAGTATGCCTCGACTTCGGCACCGCGATCACTTACGATATTGTTGACGCCTGCCGGGTTTTCAGAGGCGGCGCGATTGCGCCGGGACGGCTGCTGCTGCGGCAATCCCTCCACAACTACACCGCCCAGTTGCCGCTGATACCCATTTTTGACGATCTGCCCGCCGCTGCCGGAACCAACACCGTTGACGCCATGCGTCTGGGGATTGACCGGGGCGCCATTGGCAGCGCCAGAGAACTTATTGCCGACATCAAGGCGCTTTTCCCCGATGAAACAGTGCGCCTGGTCGGAGTCGGCGGCGACTGCAAGTTTTTTACAGATTATATTCCGGAGATTGAATATGGCGGAAATGACTATACTTTGCAGGGTATTCGAAAAGCATGGGAGTTGAATGTCTGATGAGAATTAAAATTTCCGGTATCCAGAATGAAGCAGAAATGAAAATGGCCGTAAACTGCGGGGCCGATGCAATCGGATTTCTGGTCGGTCAGTTGCACCGCGCTTCTTCGTTCATTCTGCCCAGCAGCGCGGCGCGCCTGGCCGGAATGCTTCCCCCATATGTCTGCCCGGTGATCGTGACACATCTTACCGAGTCCGAGCAAATCATGGACATTCTGCGGCGCGCCGACATCTATACGGTTCAGATCTGCGGAGCCATCTCCGTGCCTGAAATAGAAAAATTGTCCGGCGTCATGCCCAAGCACGGCAAGATTATTCTTACCGCGTACATTAATACCCAGAATGTCATGCCCTGCCTGGATGATTACTTCGGTCGGATTGCCGCGGTGACATTCGACTGCTTCAACCGCAGTCCGGCGCATGTGGGCGGCAGCGTGGCCAACTCCCACAAATGGGAGGCAGTTTCCGCTTTTATGAGAAAATGTCCGCTGCCGGTCATCCTGGCCGGCGCCCTGTCGCCGGAAAACGTGGCGGATGCCGTTCAAACGTTCAAGCCTTTCGGCGTTGACGCCTGTTCCATGCTGAAAGACCCGCTGACCGGCGATTTGATTGAAGATAAGTGCCGTTCATTCATCGCCGCCGCCAGAAGAGCCTCGCTCCCCCCGCTTTAGCCGGAACCTGAACTTTCAGCCCCCGGCTCCCGCAATTTAGCTGTTTTACAGTCTAAAATCGCCGAAATGTGGTTTTTTAGCAGCACTGTTCGTCCGGGATGAGCGTGTGACAGATGTCCGGAATGTCCGGAGCTAAGTTATCATGGACTGTTTCAGTTTCTCTTCGCGGAGGACGCTTAAAGCTTCTTCGCCGTAAAGCATTTTCATGATCTTTACATTGAAATCGTAGAACGCCTGCGCGTCCGGGCGGGAAATCAGTTCCGCCCTGGAAAGATCCAGCATGCGTTTCCGTTTCTTCGGGTCGCGTTTATAGATTTCCAGATAGCGGATCAGTGTTCTCGGGCTGAGTTCCTCGAATTTTTTCTGCCCGAACTCTTCGACGTAGTCGGCGGAAATTACTGAAACCAGATCGTTCGGTGTGTGTGTCATGCCCATTGAAACCAGAAAGTCCATGACCATTTCCTGGCAGCGGATCTCGTCGAACATCGGGAATTTCACCCCGCGGCCGCGGCTGGAGATATTGGCCGGAAAGTCATAATTGGCGGCGATGACAATATTGACGTTCGGGGGCAGGGTGAAGCTCCCGCCGACATTTGTCCTGAAATAGTACCAGTTAGTCTTGGCCGGGTCAATATCGTCAAAGAAGATGACGAATTTATGATCTTTCCTGACGGCCAGTTTTCTGGTAAGCGGTTCCAGGCCCTTTTCCAGCTCGGCGGGTTCCGGCAGGATGAGGGTCAGGTTGTCAAAGGACAGCGCATAGGCGATGGAGAAATGAGTCTTGCCGAGTCCGGGCAGGCTGGAGACCAGCAGCGGATAATTCGCCTCCCCGCTGGAGAACGCTGAAAAGTGCTCATGAAAGATGCGGCGGACTTCGTTGTAGCCGAAAAACTGATCGACTTTGCGGATATCGCTGAGTTCGGCCGGGTAGAACTGCCCGTCCAGGTAGCGGAATGAACGGCTGCTGATAAACGGGTCCGCCGCCCTGGCCCTGGCGGCCAGCATTTCCAGCGTTTTGCCGGAAATTCTGCCTTTCGCCAGTTTGATAATGGATTTTTCTTTGAACAGCGAAAAAGCTTCCGGGCAGATTCTGGAAAGCGCGTTGCGGTCGCCATCCATCTGCTCAAGCTGCTGGATGTAGGCTAAAACAATGCCCGCGGAGCGGCAGACGCGTTCAGCATGCAGCACCAGGAACTGTTTTTCTTTGCCGGAGGCGGAATCCGCTTCCTGATAGTAGTTAAAGATGTCATGCGCGGTAAGGGCGTCGAGAATGCAGTTTTCAAGGCTTGACACCAGCGCCTTGCCGTCGCAAAACCAGATCAACCCGTTGATGCAGTCCACCGAATCGGGTTCATCATCAATGACGGTATGCCTTCTGGAGGCGGAGGCCGCATCTGATTTCAGCGCGTCCAGATCCTCCTGGATCTTTTGCAGCGTGCGCATATAGTGTTCGATGAACTCGCGGCGGTAGATGTCAATAATGCCGCGGCCGTCTTTGCCGGCCGCCGCAAAAAGGATGTTGATGCTGGCGCGGACATCGGAAATTCCGCTTTTTACGGCATCCAGGGCAACGGTTATTGGAGAAGCGTCCGGCATAACAGCCTCCATTATTTGTTGTTCATAAAATAAATGAATCTATGGCTTATTTCAACCTGAACAGATGATTATTGCTTTGGTTTAATGCGTTTTTCAACAACCGGCTCCTCCACCAGTATCTCGCCGGCGGTGTCTTTGTCCAGTTGCGCGTCATAGAAAAGCTGTTTTTCCGGCATCTTGAATTCCTTCAGCGCCTCCGGATCAATACCCGTGGCCACCGCAAATTTGTTCTTGTCCTTCAGCAGCGCCGGAGCCCATAGGTTGACATAATTGATGACAAAGCGGGATTTGCAGTTCTTCAGCTTGCCGCTGGTGAAGAGGAAGTTATAGGCTTCGGCATCGTTGTTCATCAGGATCAGGGCGTTGGCTTTCATCAGCGCGGCAAGGTCAAGCAGCAGAGCTTTGTCGTCCGGGTCGGTGACCGCGTTTCCGGTCTCGCCCATCTTTTGCACCGCATACATGACGCCTTCGCCATGCCCGGCCAGCCCGATGCAACTGCCGTAGCAGAACCAGAATCCCGGTTTGCCTTTTTCCGTTTCCAGCACTGTCCTGAAAATATCGCCAGCCCAGGCAAACGGCAGCCGGTTGTTATAAATCTGATACCAGGCGTTATCCAGATACAATGCTGATGCGCTTTTGGTAAGCTCATCCTGGAAGGCGGTCTTGCTGCCGGCCGTAATCCCGGCTTTGTAGCCGTCGATGATCCGGAATACCGGCGAGTTCGCCAGAATAAAGTTTTCGCCGTTGCTGATGTCATTCCAACTGAATTTTACGAAAAGATAGAGGCCGGTTTTGTTGTCCAGTTCAGCGATCTTCTCCAGCGCCGCGGCGTCTCCGGCTTTTCTGGCGAGTTCGTAGAGAATCATGGCTTTGACCGTGCCGTCATCAACTCCCTTCAAGTACGTTTCCGCCAGACGGTTCATTGCCGGGATATATGAGCGTTCGGCGGCTTTCTTCATCCAGCTTGAGGCGGCTTCGTCATTTTTACCTGAAAGCAGCGCCATTTTATACTGCGCCGGAGCATATCCGCCGCGTGCGGCTTTCAGGTACAGTTCCTGCGCGGCCTCCGGGTTTTTGACTGCGCCGTCGCCGGATTCAAAGATCACGGCGAGCCGGTACTGGGCCGGCGGATACTGATTCTCCGCCGCCTTTTTCAGCCACTTCACGCCGGCTGCCTGGTTTTTCTCCTGGAAGTAGATGTCCGCCAGATTATATTCGGCTTCCGGACAGTTCTTTTCGGCGGCGCTGAAGAAAAGCCTTCTGGCTTCTTCCGGATTGCTTTCCATGGTCATTTCCCCGAGCTGGTTCAGCGCCGGGGCATATAAAGCGGAGCAGCCAAGGCGGAAGCATTTTACGGCGGCGGCTTTATCCTGCGGCACGCCTTTGCCGCAGCGGTACATTTTGCCCAGAACATAAGCCGAGCCGATGTGGCCTTCCGCGGCTTTCTTCTTTATCTCCTCCGCCACATTGTCATAATAACGGGCGGCTTTCAGATGGTCGGGAGTGACACTGCCGTAACCGTTTTCATATATTTCCGCCAGATAGTACATGGCGACGAAACTGCCTCCGGCGGAACCGGCCTTCAGCCAGTTGCAGGCTTCGTCATAGTTGATTTCGGAAGGGCCGCCATTGATGTACATCGCCCCGGCCCCGGCCTGATATTCAGGATTGCCGCGTTTGGCCCCGTCAAGATACTGTTCTTTAACCGACGCGCAGCCGACGGTAAACAGCAGCATCCCGGCGGCACAGCATAACCCGGGAATCATTAATTTCTTCATTCTCATACAACAGTCTCCCAATATATAGTTTGTCGCTGCGGATATTCGGGCAAACCGCCAGACGCCGCCCAATGAAAAATACCGCAAAATCCGTATCTGTTTAAACTAATGGTTTCTGCGAAGGAAATCAACTATTTTCTCAGCAAAAACCTGTCCGATTCCGGGAACTTGCGCGATTATCTGTTCAGGAGTCGCCTTCCGCAGCTCTCTGACCGAGCCGAATTGCTCCAGCAGGATCTTCTTGCGCGAAGCCCCGATTCCCGGAATGTCATCCAGCAGCGATTCCTGAATGCGTTTGTTGCGGATTTCCCGGTGATAGCTCACGGCGAAACGGTGCGCCTCGTCCCGGAGCGCCTGCAACAGCCGCAGCGCCTGCCGGTGCCGTTCCAGAATTACCGGCCCGGAGCGGCCGGGAATAAAGATTTCCTCATGTTTTTTAGCCAGTCCGATAACCGCCACCGGCGGACATTCCAGGTCAGTCAGCGCATCCAGCGCGGAGCTCAACTGGCCTTTCCCGCCGTCAACCATAATCAAATCCGGCAGCGGCAGATTTTCCCGCAGTTTCCGGCCGTAATGACGGGTGATGACCTCGCGCATCATGGCAAAATCGTCGCTCTGGTGGACATCGCGGATCCGGAAGCGGCGGTACTTTTTGCGCACCGGCCGTCCGTTCTCAAAACAGACCATGCTGGCGACCGCCATTTGACCGCCGATGTTGGAAATATCAAACCCCTCAATCGTCACCGGCGGATTTTTCAGCCCCAGCGCGGATTGCAAATCTGTCACGGCATCGCTGCCGGGGGATGCCGGAATCGAAGTACGCTCGAATGACCGGTTTCTGGCGCCGAAAATGGCTTTGACATTGACGATAATATCCCTGACTTTCGCGGCCTGTTCATATTTTTGCGCGGCGCCGCACTCCGCCATCCGGGTTTCCAGTTCCTTCACGACCGGGGCGACATCGCCTTCAATGATTTTCAGCATCCCGTCAACCCTGAGCCTGTAATCTTCCGCGGAAATTCTGCCGATGCACGGCTCGCTGCAACTTTTGATATTCAGGCAGTGCTTATAATCCTCCTGGTCAGGGTCGGCAATCCTGCAGGCGCGCAGTTTGAAATAGGTGGTCAGGAATTCGATCGTGGCGCGCAGCGCGGCGCCGTTGGGGAACGGCCCGAAATACCGGCAGCCGTCGTCTTTGCGGAACCTGGCCAGTTCCAGCCGCGGCAGCTTGTTCCGGAGATTGATTTTAGCCAGCAGATAGCGCTTGTCGTCCCGCATCAGTATATTATAGCGCGGCGCGTACTGCTTGATCAGCCGGGATTCCAGGATCAGCGATTCGTCTTCGGTTTTGACCGCGTAAAATTCCCAGTTGAAAATTGATTTGATCAGGGAGCGGAGTTTGGGATCGGCCCTGGTGTCGCGCGACGGCTGGAAGTAGGAACTCAGCCGCTTGCGCAGATTTGAGGCTTTGCCGACATAAATCACCTTGCCGAAACGGTCCCGGAATACATAGACGCCGGGCCCGGACGGGACTTCGCCCGGATGAAATTCCTGCTTCTCTCCGGTCATATCAATACCTGAAAATTAAAGATCAGCGTCTCCACGGGAGATCGAAACGGCCTGCTTCATAAAGGCAGTTCAAAGCCACCGCGGGGCCGGCATAATAACCGATATCCTCGCGGAGCGCACAGTATACTATCTCGCAGACTTCCATGGTTTCCTTCCAGGCGAACCCGGGCAGATACTGCATAACCGGCTTCATGAAAAGGTCGCCGGCGGAGTAGGCAATTGTCCCGAGAATGATTTTTTCCGGATTGAGCAGGTTCATGATACCGCCGAATGCCTGCGCGTTTCTCAGGCAGGTTTCGTCCCAGAGCTTCACCGCATACTCATTGCCTTCTCTGACGCCTTTTACCAGCGTGACCATGTCGAGGTTTTCAAGCTTTCCGCCTGCGAGCTTAAGCAGCGGGTGCTCCGGCTGTCCGGCCAGTTCGCGCTGCATGCGCTGGGCGACGGCACGGCCGCCGCAGTAGGCCTCATAGCATCCTTTAAGCCCGCAGTTGCACTGGAGCCCGTTGAGTTCGATCACCACATGCCCGATCTCTCCGGCATAAAAACTTCTGCCCTGAATCAGATGGCCGTTGGCGACGATGCCGCCGCCGATGCCGGTGCTCATGGTCAGGTAAACGATATTTTTGCCGCCCTTGCCGGCGCCGAAGAACCATTCGGCCAGCACTCCGGCGTTGGCGTCATTGTCGAAAAAGGCTTCAATGCCGAGCTTTTTTGACAGATAATGTTTGATGTGAACATTCTTCCAGTGCGGATTGTTCGGCGGTCCGACGATGATGCCCTGGGGAATGTCCGCCGGTGACGGCGAAGAAATGCCGACGCCTCTGATGTCGGAATTCCTGAACCCGGCCGCGTCGATCAGTTTCTGCCCTTTTTCCACCAGCAGCGGGAGGATGACATCCGGATCGGTATCCTTGTTGTCGATCCGGTCCCTGCCGTAGAGCTTGCCGTCGCTGGAACAGAGCCCGATGCCGATTTTAGTTCCGCCGATGTCATAACCCAGAACCGGAAATACTTCTGACATTTAAAACTTCCTTGCTATTATTATTAAAAAAGTAATTTTTTGAATTCGATTTATTCAATATATCCTGTTATATTAAAATTATAAAGTGATAATAGTTTATTTTTTCATTTCAGGAGGTCAGTTGATGTTTTCTTCTTTACTGCCAATTCCCGCGGCGGGAGTATATTATGCTTTTGAAAAAAGCGATCTCGTCGGTCAGGCCATTGTTGTTTTCCTGCTTTTCGGTTCCGTCTTTACCTGGACGATCATGATTGAGAAGGGGGTTTACCTGGTCCGCTGCAAAAAGATGTCGGAACTCTTCATGCTGCTGATGAAGCGCCGTCGCCGGCTTTCGGAAATGTACCGCGAGAGCAAAAACGACTCCAGCCCGCTGGCGAGCGTGTACAAAGCAGGGATGGACAAACTGATGGAATTCTACGCGGTCTCCCCCGATCAGCTTTTAATGGGCTCCGACCAGTACAATGTCCGGAAATTGACTGAAATCCAGAATGAAGCCGTCCGGATAGCGCTCGAAAGGGAAGTCTCCTACCAGATTGAATTCATGGAGAAGCGGATCGGGATGCTGGCAACCGTGGTCAGCGCCTGTCCTTTCTTCGGACTGCTGGGTACCGTCTGGGGGATTATGATTGCGTTCGTCAGCATGGCCGCTCAGGGCCGCGCGGAAGTCGGCGGCCTGGCCCCCGGCATCAGCGGCGCTCTGCTGTGCACCGTCACCGGCATGATTGTGGCCATCCCGTCCATGATCGGGTACAACCTGCTCACGATCAACATCCGCAGCATAATCGTCCGCATGGATAACTTCGTCGAAGAGTTCATGGCGCGGGTGAACCTGGAACAACTGGACGCTGACAAGGCTCAGAAATAGGGGGATTTCCGGTATGCGCAAGCGTCGCTTTCAATCGAGTCCTTTTGACCAGATCAATATGATTCCGCTGATTGACATTACCTTTTTTCTGCTCATTATCTTCCTGATGATGATGCCGATCATCGAATACGGCACCTCGGTCGCGCCGCCGGAGCTGAACTCCAATCCGCTGCCGGAAGACTACAAGACAGTCGCCATTGACAAGGACGGCAGGCTGATTTACGATAAAAGGGTAACCACTCAGGATCAGTTGCTGGAAGAGCTGCGCAAGCTGAAAATCAATTCTCCCAAAACCACCCTGCTGCTCCGTGCCGACGGCGCCCGCTCCTATAAGGAAGTCATTTCGCTCATGAAAACCATTAAAAATTCAGGGTATAAGAACATTTCTCTTGTAACACAGGCCGAAGGCAACAATTAGATAAACCATGATTCCGGAAATGTCATATACGGTTTCAATGGAACCGGAAGCAAAACCGCTGGTTTCCCCGCGAACCAGAAAGAGAATCTTTAAAGGGGTGCTGACCGCCCATATCATCTTCATTTTCATTCCGCTCATCTGGGTCTGCATCGGGGACTGGTTTACGCCGAAACCGCCGGATGTCCTGGCGGTCAATCTGATTGCCATGCCGAAAACATTCGGGGCGCTCAACATTCCCGCCGGACACCCGCCTTCCGGAGATCCCGGCCCGCCGGGGCCGCCGGAACCGACTCCGCCCACGCCGAAAGCCGAGGCTTCGGAACCGACGCCGCACGAACCGGTGGTCGCGCCGCCCAAACCGCCGCCGCCGGAGCCGAGGGTGATCGACCTCCAGAAGAAAGTCAAGCAGAAAATCCTCCAGAAGAAGCAGGAAGCCGCGGAAACGGCGGCAAAGAAAACTGCCGAGGACAATAAAAAGTTCAAGGCTGCCAGTTCCGCGGATCTGGCCAAAATGATCAACGACAAAAGAGTCGGCAAGCCCGGCGCGGGCGGATTCGGCAAAGGCCCGGGAACCGGCCAGGCCCCTCCGGGACCGATCGGCTACGGGGGAAGGGGAACCGGCGAATTTTCCGCCCCTTACGAGCAGGCGCTGGGTTTCTATCTGAAGCAATACTGGGACACTCCGGAAAAACGGCTGCTGGGCAGCAAAATGCCGGAAGTGACAGTCCAGATCAATATTTCCGCTGACGGCCGCATCATTTCATACCGGATACTCAAGCTCAGCGGCAACCAGTTGATGGACGATTCGGTCGAAAGACTGTTCATGTCCGTGAAACAGGTTCCGCCGCCGCCGGATCATGTCCCCAGGGAAGTCACCCTGATTATGGCCATCGGCGACGACGACAAGTAGGAAGCCTCCGGCGCCTCTGGACATTATGGACAGCCGCACGCGACGAATTCTCAGGCAAAAGGCGATATCTTTTTCATGGCTTCCGCAATCAGTACGGGAATATCATCCGCAATCAACCCCCGGCTGCCGAAGTAACTTAGTTCGCCGGCCAGCCCGTGAATATAGACCGCCGCCGCCGCCGCTTCGAAATAGTCCGCTTCATTTGCGATTAAGGATGCGATGACGCCGGTCAGGCAGTCGCCGGAGCCGGCGGTCGCCAGCGCCGGGCAGCCGCTGCTGTTGACCGCGACGCGCCCGTCCGGGGAGGCCGTGACGGAACGGTGTCCTTTGAGCACTACCGTGGAGCCGGTGGCTTCGGCCAGGGTTTTCGCCTGGCTGATCCGGTCGGAGTTCAGGCATTCGCTCAAGTCAAAAGCATCCAGCAGCCGGTGCATTTCGCCGGGATGCGGGGTCAGGATATTCGATTCCTTCTCCTTGAAAATCTCCGGTATCTGCGATATCACATTCAGCGCGTCGGCGTCAAACACCATCGGCTTGTCGACGGTGCACAGATAGCTGAG
Organism: Victivallaceae bacterium; assembly: GCA_041665605.1. Lineage (GTDB taxonomy): Bacteria > Verrucomicrobiota > Lentisphaeria > Victivallales > Victivallaceae > CAIPAT01. The sequence continues at coordinate 36,433 of JBAYIO010000022.1, forward strand.
GAACGGCACCAGATCCCGGTTCTGTCCGATTCCCGGCCCGACGACGATTGAATCGGATGCCGCGATCAGCGGCTCCAGCTCTTTAATCGACTGCTCGCAGAAATAACCGCTTCCGTTGTCTTTCACCCGCGAGATGATCAGGGAGAAGCAGCGGCTGTCAGCCGGCTGTCCGTTCTGCGGAATCGCCACCCGCACCAGTCCGCTGCCGGAACGCAGCGCCGACAGCGCGGAAAGAAACGGCGCGCCGAAATAATCCCTGCTTCCGGCGATAACCAGCACTGCCCCCCGGGTGTTCTTGTGGCTGCTCATCGGCAGCCGGGAAATCAGCCGGCCGGCATCGCGCCCGGCATAGATTTCAAAATCCGCTTCCGTCTTTTCAATATACTCGTCGGGAATGCCGATATCCACGACTTTCAGCAGGCCGCACTGGCCGGGGCCGGCGCCGAGCGCCAGTCCTTTTTTCGGCAGGCCGATGGTTACGGTCAGGTCGGCCAGGATGCAGTCGCCGCAGATTTTCCCGGTGTCGCCGTCCAGGCCGGAGGGAATATCCAGCGCGACAACCGGCAGGCCGGACGCGTTGACAGTTTTGACCCAGTTGTCAAACGGCTTTTTGAGTTTGCCTTTGGTTCCGGTGCCGAGCAGGGCGTCAATGATGATGTCGCCTTCCTTGAAATCGCTCCCGGCCAGGGTCTCTTTTACTTCGATCTTTACGCTGCCCTTGACTTTTCCGGCATGTCTCGCGGCGGCGCCTTCCAGGTCGTGAATGCCGCATACGGCATAGATTGCAACTTCGCTTAAGCTGTGTTCAAGCAGATAACGCGCCGCGACATAGCCGTCGCCGCCGTTGCTGCCTTTCCCCGCAAGAATTACAAACCGCCTGACATGTTTATTGTCAAGTCTTTTAGTGTAGTCAAGGATTTCCTCTCCCGCGCCGAAGCCGGCGCGTTCCATCAGGTCGAAGCCGGAAATGCCGTATTCCTGGATGGTTCTTTGATCCAGACTTCTCATCTGTTCAACGCTGACTGCTTTCATTTTCTCCCCCCTGTGACGCAAAAATGTAATATCCGTGTTGCTGTTATTAAATTAACATCTATTTTAAAAAAAGAAAAACCCTTTAATATGGTATCTTATGCGTTTCCGGCAAATATATATTGAAATCACGAATGTCTGCAACCTGGCCTGTCCGTTCTGTCCGGGCACCGGCCGCGCTCCGGCATATATGGATGCCGCATTGTTTGCGGACATTGCGCGGCAGGTGAAACCGCTGACGGAACAGGTCTATCTGCACGTCATGGGCGAACCGCTGCTGCATCCGGAGCTCTCCCGCTTCATTGAGATCTGCGCCGGCCTCGGGCTGCCGGTCGCCATCACCACCAACGGCACGCTGCTGGACTCCCCGGCGGCGGCAGGCCTGCTCAACCCTGTTGTCCGGCAAATAAACATCTCGCTGCACTCGCTGCGGCAATTACATTCGCAGGCGGATAAAGAGGAGCGGCTCAAACGGGTTCTGGACTTTACAAAAAAGGCTTTCGGGCAGCGTCCGGAACTCTATATCAACTACCGGCTGTGGAACCTGGACACGCCGTCGGAGGAACTGGATTCCGGCGCGAATGACTGGATCTGCCGGAGCATCGAAAAAGCCTTCGGCGTTACCATTCCCGCAACCGGACACTCCAGCGGGCGCAAAAGCCGTCCGCTGCTGAACCGCCTGTATCTTCACCTGGACACCTGTTTCGAGTGGCCGGACATCAATTCCGGTAAACCTTTAAATACCGAAGGCTTCTGCCATGCGCTCGGAACTCATTGCGCCATTCTGGCCGACGGCACGGTAGTTCCATGCTGCCTCGACCGCGACGGGATCACCGCCCTCGGCAACTGCCGTCAACAGTCCATTCTGGACATTCTGGACAGTCCGCGGGCGAAAGCCATATTGACCGGCTTTGAAAACGGCATCCTGACTGAAGCATTATGCCGGAAATGCACTTACTGCTCCCGTTTCAAAGGCCGCTTGAAAAAAGCGTGATACTGGACATTCCGGACAATCTCTATGGGTCTTATGGGTCTTATGGGTCTTATGGGTCCTATGGGTCTTATGATTTTTTGGACAGCCACTCGGACATTTTGGACAGCCACTCGGTCTTGATCAATTTTTCTGATTTGTGCATAAGGCATCAAGAAGCGCCGTATTAACTTTCGCAACCGGCACGGCTGGTTCAGCGGCGGCTGGTTGAGCGACGGAAACCGGCTTCAGGTCATCGTAAAATTTGGCAAAACAGACTGCGAGATATACCGTCAATAATAAATCGCATAAAAGGGAAAGCGCATAAAATGGCATTCTGACGGCTGTTATCATATCGACTTTTGCTAAGATATAGCCGGGAATGACTAAGACTGGTACTGCTAAACAGTTAGCCAGCATGGCAAAGCAAAAATATTTCCATTTATTGCCCGTCATCATGGCTTTACTCCGGCGAATTGCTTCCGGCACTCCGATGTCCGGATTGTCTGCAAGGATATAATACGTCATGGAATAAGCAATAGCCGCGATAATGCCGGGTACAATCAAAAGCAATGCCCATAGCAGAATAAAGATGAACATCAGGACACTAGCGCAAAGCGCCGTCCAAAATCGTTTGAACCCGGTTAATATCTGCCATATCTGCGGGTTTTGCCGCCGGGAGAGCGCCAGTGCGAAAATGGCGGTACCCAGCGCCATCGGCCCGGAAATTATACCGGAAATTATGTATTGTAAAACAATACCAAGACTGGCTCTGTTCTTTGAAACCGCCAGTTCGAGCAACATTATAATCGCCAATCCGGCGATTGCTTTAACCCAGTTACCGCGCAAGACGGAGAATGCCTGTACCATTAATTTCTCATTGACTGTTTCAGAGCGAAAATTCATTTTAATTACTCATTTTGTTTGATTATCGTCACTAAAAATACTTTCCTGTGCTGATAATTCAAGCAACTGTTCGGTGTCTTTTGCTTCGCAGATTCAATTATAAAAAAAGCTGGACAATTTGGACACCTGATACCCTCATTTTGGACAGCCACTCGGACATTTTGGACAGCCGTCCCGCACAACACGTTTTCGTCGTCCGGGAATTCCGGGATTCTCTTCTCTCTCATCGGCCCCATGACCCATTGGCCCCATAAGCCCCATATGCCCCATCGGCCCCATGTTTTCCTCCGGCTCGCCCGTCAGAGATCCATTTCAAAAAACTCCGCCCGGTCTTTCCATGCCTTGATCATGTCCGGGGCGTATTTGCCCTTTACCGTCCGGGGGGCGGCGGCGGTCTCGGGAATCAGCGGACGGTTTTCCGCCGCCGCTTTGGTATTGTATTTACGCCTTTCCATTTCGGTAAAGGTCACCAGCATCATGTCTTCAAATTCCCCGGTCTCTTTTTTGCTGAAGCCGTCACCGGCGTCGGCGGGACACATTGCCATGTATTCCGTCAGCGCCTGCAAGCCGGCGATTTCCGACGGGTCCAGTTCCGGTTCCGCTTTGGGCTGTTCCGCCTTCTCTTCCAACTTTTCTCGCTTGTCTTGCTTTTCTTGCTTTTCTCGCTTAATCCCTTTCCGCTGGTCGCTGCGCTCCAGCCAGTACTGAATCGCTTTGAGATTGGGAATGGCGTCTTTGACGGTGGTGCGGGTCCGGCCTTCATGGTCGGTCACGTGGGTGGTGATGGTGTAATTGCCCAGCGCCAGTTCCAGCAGACGGTTTTCGATTCTGCTGTCAATGACGTCCCGGCCGACTTCAATCGCCTCGGCAAACTCCGGATGCTGCTGTTTATAGGTGTAGAATGACGAGCGCGCGATGCCCATTCTGTACGCGATCTGCCCGTCGGTCAAACCGTCTTCTGCAAATCTCATTGCGCGTTCCGGAAAATTTTCGTCGTATTTTGATTCAGCCATGATGTTTTCTCCTTAGTATTTGTTTCATCGGTTTATAATTTTTAACGTTTATAAAATTGTTACGCGGTTATGACGGAGCATAACCCTCCGGAGGCTGTCGCCTTTCCACTTTTCTCGCTTTCCACTTTTCTCGCTTTCCACTTTTCTCGCTTTCCACTTTTCTCGCTTTCCACTTGGCTTCTCACGCCGCCAGCTCTCTGATCTGGGCTTTTCTGCGGCGGTTTCTGAGGATCTCTTCAAGTTCAGGAACTTGCAGACATTTTTTAGTAATGAATTTGTGGACGGCCTGCCGGGTGATTTTCTTCTTTTTGCCCATTTGCGCAAAAGAGATGTCCGGATTATTGATCTTCTGTTCCAGCATTTCCAGCGTCTGGAAATCGAGCGACATCATCAGCACAATCACCTCGAGCATCTCCTGCCGGGAATATTCCGGAACATTGACGTCGAGGTCATCACCCGGCAGCTTTTCTTCATAGGCCGTCTGGGTGCGGATATTGTGGCTGTCGGTTATTGCCCGCATGTCCTGCTGAAGCAGCTCCGGGTCGCCGGCTTTGCGGCACCATCTGCGGCTGGCGCAGTATCTGCATCTTTTCCATTGATTGTATTCTTTGCCGTAGCATTCGGGAATTGTGTTGATTTCATCCATGATGTTTTTACTCCTCATTGTTCTGTTTTTATAGTTCTGTGTTTTTACGGTTAATTATGTCGCTCCGCCGGAGCTGAAAACGATTTATAGATTTTTAAGCTATTAATATGCCGCTCCGCTGGAGCTCTGTTCTGAATTTCCGGCTCCAATTCTGTTTCCTGTTTTTATGTTTTTTCCCCTGTTCCATTCTGACTCCTGCTATTAATATTCCGCTCCTCTGGAGCTGTATTTTGTCTTCCCTGCTTCCATTCTGCCTCCTGCTATTAATATTCCGCCCCCCTGGAGCTGTATTTTGTCTTCCCTGCTTCCATTCTGCCTCCTGACTCTTGACTCCTGGTATTGCTGGTATTGCTGGTATTGCTGGTATTGCTGGCTCCGTCCGCGTTCAATCCAGCTCCGTCATTTCGGCGACGACTTTGATTACGGCCCGGTTGCAGACCTTGCCCGGCGTGCGGTTGACGAACACCAGATGGCGTTTGCCCGGAATCAGGACTTCGTCGCGGCCCCGCACATAACCGGACGCCGCCAGCGAAGCCCCGGACAGCAGGCTTTCATCCGGGGAGCCGTCCAGGCTCAGACCCAGCGAGAACGCGGTGATGTCGCTGTCCGGCACTTCCACTTTCACATGGCATTTCACTTTGGTGTCGCCCGGCACGTCCAGCAGCGCCATGCTCTCATTCTCCCGCAGGCCGTTGCCCGATGCCGAGAAGTCCTGGTGCAGTACCACGACCGCCGTGCGCTGATAATCCTGAAACCCCGGCATACTGGTCACAGGACGATTGTCTACAGTTGCATTCATTTCTACCTCCGATTTAGATTTACATTTTTTATCCGGCGGTTAAAACCAGCCGGCCGTTTTCTCTGTGTCTTTGTGTCTCTGTGGTTAACTCTTTTTTGATTAAGTTAAGCAATCGCTTAACTTAATCAAGTAACAGCAGCGGATTGCAGCCGATTACTCCGGCGTATTTTCTCGCCGTATCGATATTTTTGATTCCGCTTTTTACCTGTTGCGAAACGGCTGATTTGCTGATTTTAAGTTCAACTGCCAGCGTTCCCTGCTTGATGTTCCGGGCGTTAATGATTTCTCCGAGCGCACTCATACTGATTCCTTTCGTTATTGTCAGTTAATTTAGTGAATACTTAATATTATAAAGCATGGACTAAATAAAAGCAACATCTTTTCAAACTTTTTTTAGAGATTTTTTAAGAGACAGAATAGCCCAGGTATTATTTAACAGGGATGGACAGGATTTTTTTGTTAAGCTTTAACGCCCATCCTGTATATCCCGGTTAAATTAGGCTCTGAATGGCCGTTACTGAATTTAGCTGAAAACAGTAACTTGGCACTTATTTTCATAAAAAAATCAATTCACCCTTGAATAACTCTCACACTATGTTTATAATTAATGAGAGTTATTCAAATAGGATTTCAATGGAAACTTATGTTAATCAAATCATAAAGATGGCGAAAGAGCAAGGTGCCGTATCATCTGGCGAACTGCGGAAATCTGGTTTTTCGCCAAGTTTGCTTTGTTACATGGAGAATATGGGCATGCTGCGCCGGATATCGCGCGGAGTTTATACGCTCCCGGAACATATTTCCTCTCATGAGACATTTGTCAAAATTGCCTTGATGATTCCCCGCGGAGTAATATGCCTGCTTTCCGCACTGCAATATCACGAGCTTACTACCCAGATGCCTTATGAAGCCTGGGTGGCGATTAAAGCCGGCAGTCACTATCCGCGCAACCGGAAAATGGCGGTGAGAATAGTCCAGACTTCCGGAAAGTTTTTTTCCGCGGGGATTGAGACGCACGATGAAGACGGCGTCAAAATACGCGTTTACAGTCCGGCCAGGACCGTAGTAGACTGTTTCCGGTTCAGAAATAAAATCGGAACTGACATTGCCGTTGAAGCATTACGCGACGTTCTGAGACAAAAAAAAGCCACGGCTGATGAAATCTGGGAATACGCACGCCAATGCCGGATAACGAGAGTTATGCGTCCTTACATGGAGGCAGTTTAATGGATAATGGAACTGTGAATTCCGTCCATCAAAGGTTGCTCAATCTGCGCGATGCGACCGGAGAACCGTTCAATAATATTCTTGTCAAGTACGCGTCGGAGCGTCTGTTGTACCGGCTTGAAGCATCAGGAAACATTAACAACTTTATACTTAAAGGCGCGATGCTGTTTTCGCTGTGGCCGGGAGTTCCGCGCCGCTCTACCCGTGACATGGATCTGCTCGGATTCGGAGAGCCGGCACTGGAGCGGCTGAAGCACATTTTTAACGAAGTCTGCAACGTTGAATATGATGCCGACGGACTCCGGTTTGATTCCGGGAGCGTCATTGCCGAAGATATCCGGGAGGATCAGGAATATCCTGGCATCCGGATCAAACTCTCCGGTTATCTGGGCCGGGCGCGAATTCCGCTTCAAGTCGATATCGGATTCGGCGATGCCATAGTACCGGAACCGGAAGAGGTGGAATATCCGAAGATGCTGGACTTCCCGTCGGCAAGAATCAGGGCGTACCGGCCGGCGACGGTGATAGCTGAAAAACTTAATACTTTAGTCGTTCTCGGCTACCGCAACAGTCGGATGAAGGATTTCTATGATCTCTATATGTTACTTGAACACATGAATTTTTCCGATGAAGAGTTAGCTGTTGCGATCAAAGCAACATTTGAACGCAGGAAGGTCGTCTTGCCGCAAGAAATTCCGGTTACATTCACTCCCGGATTTCTTGAAGATGGAACCAAAGATATTCAATGGCGGGCGTTCATTAGACGTAATTCACTGGAATCATCGCTTCAACTTTTCGATGTATTGAAATATATCGAAAACCGTCTTTGGCGCGTCATGCTGTCTGCGGCGCGTTAAAGCAATAAAACAGCACATCAAAGTTGCCGAATTTAGCTAAATTTGTAAACATTTCCCGCATTTTTAAAGTTCAACTTGAAAAATGCGGGATTTTATCGGATATCTAGCTCGGCTGGACCGTTATTTAACCGGGATACACAGGATGAACAGGATTTTTAATCCTGTGTATCCATTTCCTTGATATGGAATTGAATTCTTCGGATGATGAAATATAATATCAATCATCATGAGGGGATGCATTGTTATTCACTCAATTATTTTAATAAAGAATCTAAATATACAAGGATAATAATGACGCTTGCATCTGTGAGCAAATTAGCAAAATGGATAATGATTTTGTCTTTAATCCCGGTACTGCTCGGAGCCTTTCTTGTTATTCGTACTCATTTTTCTCTTTTGCATGCTGTCGCTGCCACTGGAACAATCACAGAGCTGATTGAGGAAAGAGTTAATAATAATGGTAATTTTGAAATTTATTATAGACCTGTTTTGTCATTTAAAGATACGAAAGGCGAAACTCGCAAGACACGTTCATCAAGTTACTTTTTACCCAATCAGGCAAAGATTGGAGATAAATCTGATTTTCTATATAATCCTGAAGATTTTTCAACAGTGGAGGACCTGAAGTTTCCCGGCATCTTTCTCGCCGGATTTGGACTTTTACATTTTCTATTTTTCTTAGTAGTAATGTTGATAACAGGAAAAATGCTGAAATCCGCCGTTAAAACCAATATTCCTCAAGGCAATGTGATAGTTGTATCAACGAATGCTAAAAGCTGGAACCTGCTTGCGAAATGGATGATGGCAATAACTGGCATTGTAATAATTATTGGCGCAGCTTTGGCTGTGCGCACAATTCTTTTCCTTCAATGCGCAGTACCCGCGAGTGGAACGATTATAGAACTAATTGAGTACAAAGGCGGCAATGACAACGGCGATTCCTTTTATGTCCCATATCTTGTATTCCAAGATGCCAAAGGCGAGACTCGCAAGAGTCGTTTAAGAATGACAAAGATTCCGCCGGGAAAAATTGGAGACAAAATAGAAATTCTCTATAACCCGAAGAATCCGGACAGGGCAGAGGAAAATAATTACGACAGTCTATGGGGCCTGTCAATAGGCTGGATTCGTCACGGAACAATCGGCCTCTTTATTTTCTGGTTTGTTGCAATCATATCAAAACGGAGAATGAATTCCGCGGCAAAGATTTGTCAGCAATGAATGGTCGGATGTGTATCTGGTTTTAAACTTCAGCGCTCATCCTGTATATCCTGCGTATCCCTGTGAAATAGTTTTTTTGCATAAGAGTTACCGAATTTAGCTAAATACGGTAAGTATAAGTATCTGAATTTAGCTAAAAATTGTAACTTAGCCGTATTTTTCAATCCGCAGATTAATCTATGGCATTACAGGCAGCAGAACCATTTTTAACAGGGATGGACAGGACGGACAGGATTTTTCTTTAAAACTTCATTTCTGATCCTGTATATCCTAATGTGCATCCCAAGTTAAATGGCTTTCCGGAGGCGGTTACGCAAAAATACCGGCGGTATCGACTGACGGTAAATATAATATATCCTTCATCTATAATCTTTACTATTAATGAGATAGTGGCTGTCTGTACATTTTTAAAATTAAACTTGAAAAATGTACAGACTGCGGGTTTTTTAGCTGTAAATATTGCAAATTCCCGGAGCTGTTAATATGTCGCGGTTAATGCAATGTGCTTCCAGAGCTTTGAGCCGCAGAGCGGCGGAATATTAATAGCCGGCACATATTACCCCCAACAAGCTCCGGCGGGCAAACCCTGCGAAAAAATTGACGAACTTGGTTCCGGATACTCGATTTTCCATGATTTGCCATTATGTTACTAATCAGACAGAGAGGATAACAGACATGGTGAACAGATTTACAAATATCAAGCATAAAATAACGCGGCATTGGCTGGTACTGGCGCTGCCGTGCATATATTTCATCCCGGTTTCCGGCTTTGGCGAGGCCGATCTGGAAACGCGGCTGGAGGCGGTTAACCAGCTTGCCGATCAGGATGTGCTGGCGACAGTCGCCATGGAAGACCCGGAATGGAAAGTGCGCCGGGCGGCTTATGATAAAATCACCAGCCCGGCCGCGCTGGCGAAACTGGCGGCGCATGAGAAAAACTGGCGGGTGCGCGAAATCGCGGTTAAACATCTGACCGACCAGAAGCTGCTGGCGAAGCTGGCCGCGGACGATGTCAATGAAAGAGTGCGCGATCTTGCCGTGGAGAAGGTGACCGACCAGGACGCATTGGCGAGGCTGGCGTTTGACGCCCGGGATATAGATATCCGGCGGGCGGCGGCGGCAAAACTTACCGATCAGCGGCTGTTGTCGAAACTGGCGCTGGAGGATAAGGATTTCGACGTCCGCAATTGCGCGATGAAGAACCTTGCCGATCAGAATTATCTGACGAAAGTTGTTCTGGAGAGCCAGTTGCTGAATGTCCGGCAGGCGGCCGTCGAGAAATTGACGGATCAGGGGCTGCTGGCCAGGCTTATCATCGACGAATCGAATCTGCTGCTCAAGGAAAGCGCGGTTAAAAACTTGACCAGTCAGAAACTGCTGGCGAAGCTGGCCGCGGACGATCCCGTTGCCGGAGTGCGGCGGGCGGCGGTGAAGAATCTTGCCAGTCAGAATCTGCTGGCGAGAGCGGCATTTGAAGATACGGATGCGAATGTCCGGAAGGCCGCCGTAGAAAAACTTGCCGATCAGGAACTTGTGGCAAGAGCGGCGGCGGAAGATAAAGACAGCGGAGTGCGGCAGGCCGCAATGAAGCGCATTGCCGACCAGGATCTGCTGGCGAAGCTGGCGGTCGAGGACAAGGACGGCAATGGCCGTTTGACCGCCGTCAGTTGCCTCGCCAGTCAGGAACGGCTGGCTGAACTTGCGCTTCAGGGCAGGGAGCGCGGCGTCCGGCTGGCGGCGATCAGCAAACTTGCCGGGCAGGATGTTCCGGCAAAACTTGCCGCCGGCGACCGGGATGAGAACATCCGGCTGGCGGCGCTGGCAAAAGTGACGGACCCGAAATTGCTGGAAACGCTGGCGCTGGAGGATAAAAATAAGCGGGTCCGGCTGGCGGCGATCAGCAAACTTGCCGATCAGAACGTGCTGGCGCGGCTGGCGGTCGAGGAATACGACGACGATATTCGCAGCGAAGCCATAAAAAAACTGAATGATCAGACCGTTTTGTCGAAGCTGGCGCTGGAGGATAGATATCCCGCGATCCGGAAAGCCGCCGCCATGAATCTGACCGACCAGGCGGCGCTGTCGAAACTGGCCGCCGAAGACCGTAGCCCCGAGGTCCGCAGTGTCGCGGTTGCAAATCTGACGGATCAGGCCGTGCTGTCAAAACTGGCCGCGGAAGACCGTGATTTCAGTGTCCGCCGGTCTGCGGTGGCGAAGCTGACTGACCAGGCGCTGCTGGCAAAAATCGCGACCGGGGATAAAGACTGGCGCATCCGCCGCCTTGCCGTTAAAAACCTTGCCGGACAGGAACTGCCGCCGGGAGTGGCCGTCGGCGACAAGGTGAATTTTGTCCGTTATTATGCGTTGAAAAAACTGGATGACCGGACGGTTCTGCCGAAAATCGCGGTCGAGGACAAAGACGGTTTTGTCCGCCGGCTGGCCTATGAAAAACTTACCGGCCAGAATTTGATGGAGAAATTGACCGCCGGTTCGCCGGAAGAGTATGATCATCCGGGGAAGGACGTCTACGAACGTTTTGTTCCGATGGGAGTCTTTCCGAAGCAGGCCGGAGCGGAAGGCGGTAATGACATTCAAAGCGACGCGTTTGAAAAATTGCTCGATCCGCAAGGCAGGGATTTGTACGCGAAGACGATGGAGGAAAGCGCCAAGCGGCTGACTGCCGCCCAGTCATCGCGGGACCAGGCGGAACTGGCCCGGCTGGCCGCCGCCGACTCCTGGTGGAAGGTGCGCGCGGCGGCGGCGAAAAACCTCGACGCCGGAGATATTCTGGAGAAAGTCGCGCTTGAAGACGCGGATCCGGATGTGCGGCAGGCCGCGGCGGCAAAACTGACCGGCCTGATTGCGGCGCCGGAGCCGGATCAGACCAGACTTGCCGGAATCGTCACGGATTATCCGGTATGGGCTGTCCGGAAGGCGGCGTTTAATAAAATCACGGACCCGGCGGTGCTGGAAGCTCTGGCCGCGCAGAAGAAAGATCCTTCGGTCGCGATGGCGGCCCGTGTTCTGCTGAGAAATGCTTCCTGGGAGAATATTTGCGAGCAGGAGTCTGACAACCTGATTCCCGCCGGCGTGGTGATCGGGGCGATGGCGCTCTTTGAGCGTCAGGCCAGCATGACCGACGCGGTCACCAAACTTTTCCACAACTATCTGCGCAAGGACGGCTCGGACCGGATACCGGAACTGGTCGAACTGCTGAAACTCTACGGCCACGGCACGCTTGCCGACAGCTACCTGAACAGCGGCCAGAGCGATTTACAGGCCGCCGCCGTAAAATGGGCCGCCGAACATGATTATATCATCGACAACAAAGCCGTGCGGAAATAGATAAAAAATATGACCTGCCGCTGCCATACATACAGGATCACGGGAACAGTGCAGGGGGTCGGGTTCCGCCCGCACATCTACCGGCTGGCTGAAAAACACGGCGTCGGCGGGTGGGTGAAAAATCTTTCCGGCAGCGTCATGCTCTGCTTTGAGGGCAGCGGGGAAGCCGTAAATGCGTGCTTCGGGGAGCTGCTGGAGCATCCGCCGAAAGGCGCTGAACTCAAGCTGGTCGAAACGGTTGAAATAAAAACGTCCGGACAGCGGGAATTTGCGGATTTCAGGATTCTCGACAGCGATCCGGATGAAAATGCCCGGATCATTATTCCGGTGGATACCGCGCTCTGCGAACGCTGCCGCGCGGAGATTCTCGATCCGGCGGACCGGCGGTATCGCTATCCCTTCACCACCTGCGTGGAATGCGGCCCGCGCTACACGGTCATCAACCGGATGCCTTACGACCGCGAACGCACCGTAATGTCGGCGTTTCCTTTATGCGATAAGTGCCGGAAAGAGTACGAAAATCCCCGTGACCGCCGCTTTCACGCCGAAACGATCGCCTGTCCGGAATGCGGCCCGCAGCTTTTTCTCGCCGCGCCGGACGGAACCATGCTGGAATGCGGCGATGTGCTCCAGCACGCGGCGGCGGCGATCCGCAACGGCAAAATCATTGCGTTACGGGGCATCGGCGGTTATCAACTGGCCGCGGACGCCTTCAACCGGGAAACGCTGCAAACATTGCGGCGCAGAAAGACCCGCCCGGAAAAACCTTTTGCGCTGATGGCCCGCGATCTTGCGACAGTCAGGAAATATTGCATCATTGGCGAGGAAGAGGAGCAACTGCTGACTTCGGCCGCCGCGCCGGTGGTCATTCTGGATCTGCAGCCGGAAATTGCCGGATTTCCCGCCGACCTCATCAGCCCCGACACCGGCAATGCCGGGTTCATGCTGCCGTATTCGCCGCTGCACGCGCTGCTGTTCGCGGAGGATATTCCGCCGGTGCTGGTGGTCACCAGCGGCAACCGCGGCGGCGAACCGATCTGCCTGACCAATGAAGAGGCGTTTGAACGGCTCGGCGGCATTGCCGATCTTGTACTCGGCCACAACCGCGGCATCAATCTCCGCAACGATGATTCCGTGGCGGCGGTCAGTTGCGGACAGCCTCAGGTCTGGCGGCGGGCGAGGGGGTATGCTCCCGAACCGCTGGAAATTGCCAACCCCGCCGGAAAATGTGTCGCGGCAATGGGCGCTGAACTGAAAAATACAATTACGCTGGCTTATGAAAACGAGGCGGTGATTTCGCCGCACATCGGCGACCTGGAAAATCCGGAATCGCTGCAAGGCATGAAGTTTGTCTATGAGAAGCTGGTAGAGTTCCTGAAACGCACTCCTGACGCGGTGGCGGTTGATCTGCACCCCGACATGCATTCCACCGCATACGGCGAGTCCGTTGCGGCGCAGCTCGGCGTGCCGGTGCGCCGCGTTCAGCACCATCACGCCCATGCCGCCGCCTGCATGGCGGAGCACGGCATCGAACAGGCGCTGGCGCTGGTGTTCGACGGCACCGGCTACGGCCCGGACGGCTCCATCTGGGGCGCGGAACTGCTGCTGGCGGAATTCACGGATTTTAAACGTCTGGCGACCTTCGCGCCGGCCGCGCTGCCCGGCGGCGATGCCGCAGTCAAAAGGCCGGCGCGGCAACTGGCGGCCCGGCTGTTCCAGACCGGCGCATCTATGGACTCAATCGCCGCGTTTATGCCGCAGGTTAAACGTTCGGAACTGGAGACCTGGCAGGTGCAGTGCAATAACAAGCTGAACGCCCCGCTCTCCCATGCCGCCGGGCGGCTGTTCGACGCCTTCGCCGCGCTGATTGGCGTCGCCCCGGAAACAGTATCTTTTGAGGGGCAGGCGGCCATCCGCCTGGAAACGTTCGCCCGCCGCGCGAACGGCATCGCCGCGCAACTGCCGGAACTCTCTTTTATATGCAGGAAGAATGGAGCGCTGCCGGAGCTGGACTGGTCGCCGCTGTTTGCGGATTTTGAACGGTTCCGCAACCTCGATATGAGTTCGAAAAATTCGCTGGCGCTGGCGTTTCACCACGCGGTCGCCAATTCATGTATAAGTATGATTACCCATGCACTGGATTCCGGCTTCCGTACTTCGGATGTAGTTTTAAGCGGCGGCGTGTTCCAGAACCGCCTGCTCGTCTCCATTCTAATCCCCGAGCTGGAAAAGCTGGGTCTCAATGTCCGGCTGCACCGCAAAGTCCCCCCGAACGACGGCGGCATCTCCCTGGGGCAGGCCGTCATCGCCCTGCATCAAAACATAAGGACGAAGAATTAGAATGGAAAAGCGAACTTTTGTTCAGGTCGTTGATGATGCTTTTTTAGATAAAATTTGCGAGGGGCACAAAATATGCGAGACGCTGACATATGAAGAATGGAGACAAAAGAGGGATGAAGTATGTAAAGTTATGTCACAATGGGGAAAAGAACATTATATAAATGGCGATTTTGATTTTGATACAGATTGGTATAAAAAGAAAAAACTATCTGGTATTATTATGAATACATCGTTATTAAATAGAGATGTATTGAGTTCCATACAAAAAGATCTTAAGGATCATGCTCAAGACTACATTGTCAGTCTTGTAGGAGATTACCCCAAATGTCTTGTTAGATTCTTGATATATATTTTTCCTGATAAGATATTTTTAAGCTATGGCAGTAATTTTGAAGAAATGAAGAAAATTGTTCACAAATCGAACAAAGATTATAAATATCTGGTAGAGAGATTGGACTCTTTGGCAAAAGAAAAGATATAGTCAAAACAATACCGGTCGTGCTTGAAGATGGTTGCCACAGATACCTTGCCCTGCATCAAAACATACCTTGAAACCGGCTACACCAGCCAGCAACTGTCGCCGGTTTCGGCATGCTGACGGAGCAGATTGCGCTTGATCTTGCCGGAAGCGGTTTTCGGCATACTGTCAACGAATTCTATCTCCCGCGGGTATTTATAGGGGGCGGTGACGGTCTTGACGTGCTTCTGCAGTTCTTTCACCAGTGATTCGCGCGGTTCGTATCCGGGATTGAGGACGACATAGGCCTTGACTTTGGAGCCCCGGAGCGGGTCGGGGGCGGCGACCGCCGCCACTTCATGCACCGCCGGATGGTCCATCATCGCATGTTCCACCTCGGAAGGTCCGATCCGGTAGCCGGAACTCTTGATGATGTCATCAATGCGTCCGGTGAACCAGAAATAACCGTCTTCATCCTGCCGGGCTTTGTCGCCGGTATAGTAATAGTCATTGACGAAAGCGGCGCTGTTGCCTTCCGGATTGTTGAGATATTTGACGAAAAGGCCGACCGGCCGCGGCTTCATTTTCACCGCGAGTCTGCCCTCTGCGCCGGTTTGCACCGGCCTGCCGTCGTCGTCGTGGAGCTCGATCCGCCAGCCCGGGCAGGCTTTGCCCATGGAGCCGGGGCGGTATTCCAGGCAGGGGAAATTGGCGATCATGCAGACGGTTTCGGTCTGGCCGTAAGCTTCATAAATATCCAGGCCGGTCCCCTCGCGCCAGAGCTGGACCGTATCATTGAACATCGGCTCCCCGGCGGAACAGCAGTGGCGCAGTTTGCGGAAATCAAATTTGCTCAAATCAGAGAGCACCAGCATGCGGTAGATGGTCGGCGGAGCGCAGAACGTGGTGACTTCATATTTCTCCATCAGCGGCAGGATTTCCTCGGCTTTGAATTTGCCTCTCATGTCGAGCACAAACACACAGGCGCCTTCAATCCACTGCCCGTAGTACAGCCCCCATGAACTTTTCGCCCAGCCGGTATCGGCAACCGTGTAATGCAGGTCGGTGCTTTTCAGGTCATGCCAGAATCTGGCGGTGACCTGATGCCCCAGCGGATAGCTGTAATCCTGGAGCACCATTTTCGGATGCTTGTTCGTGCCGGAAGTGAAAAATATGCACATGGGGTCAGTCGCTTTAGTCTTTACAGGGTTCGCGGTTTTGACCATGTGATGGGAAAGCGCCATCTTCGATTTGCATTCCTGGTAACTTATCCAGCCGTCGCATTCGCCGTCAATCACCAGTTTGGCGCTGAGCGCCGGGCACTGCTCCTCAACTTCGTCAATCTTATGCGCGTTCTCCTGATCGGTAATGACCATTTTGAATTTTCCCGCATTCAGCCTGACCAGGATATCCTGGGCGGTCAGCATCGCCGGGGCCGGGCACTGTACCGCGCCCAGCTTGATCAGCGCCAGCGAGAAGAACCACCATTCCGGCACTCGCGGCAGCATCAGAAAGACATGGTCGCCCTTGCTGATGCCGCTTTTTATCAGAAGATTGGCCGCCTGATTGGAGAAATTGAGCAGGTCCAGGAAGGAGAATTTTTTCTCCTCGCCATGCTGCCCCACCCAGATCATCGCCAGTTTATTGCAGTCTTTCTCCGCCCATTGGTCTACCACGTCATAGCCGAAATTATAATACTCCGGGACTTCGATCTTAAAAGCGGCATACTCCCGGTCATAGTCGGTCAGGTTGTGGGCGGCTGTATTCATCACTTCAAATCCCGCAGTTGAACAATAAGTTGCTTTGTTTAATATGGAAAATTAAAAGGTACAATGATTTATCCGAAAAATCAACCGTACTCTTCAGGTTTTACCCGGTATCTTGAATTTTATTACTCGTTCCTATGAAGCATTTCCCCCCGGGAGCACCGGTCGTCTGACCGGCTTTATAATACATTGTAAAATGTTTTCATGATTTCAAGCTCTTGCTGCAACTTTAGCAATTATGTCATGCGCTTTTTTACTTTAAAAACGCTGATGACGGAAGCTTAAAATTTATGGTTGTTTATTTCTGATCTGAACTGGTGGAATATATCGGCTGCATTCAGTACCAGAGGTTCCAGGCGATCAGGAAAGAGGTCCAACGCATATGCGTGGCTGAAAAAATGGCGGAAAGCAAGAAAACGGCTGAGTTCGGCAATGATATTCTCTGAAAGGATGTTTGTTTGTCCGGCTGTCAGCAGGAGGTCGCGATGCCAGGATGGACCGGCTGGAATTGTTATACCTTTGGCCTTGAATGCCTGTTTTAAAATATTTTCTATTCCATTATAGAAGTTATGCAACAGCGCAGCCACGCCGGCAAGTTCCAGTTCCGACAGTTCCGAGAGATTTTTTTGAGGCATGGCCGACAGCGTATGTTCGATGCTTCATATTCGGCTTCGATTCGCATGAGATAGTCAGGCATAGAGCGGGA
This sequence comes from Victivallaceae bacterium, assembly GCA_041665605.1. Lineage (GTDB taxonomy): Bacteria > Verrucomicrobiota > Lentisphaeria > Victivallales > Victivallaceae > CAIPAT01. The sequence goes on from JBAYIO010000022.1 coordinate 53,715, forward strand.
TGCCTTCCTTTAAAACCAAATCTATAAATCTGCTTTTCCTGGAAAGGTCAACAACATCAATCGGCTTGGACAATTTACACAGCAATTCTCCGTAGAAAGCGTAAAAGTCCTTGTCTGCAATGCCTTCGACCGCAATATCAATATCGCGTCCCTCCGCAGTGTCGAAAAGCGCGGAGCCGAACAACAACACCCGCGACGCATGGTATTTATGCGCGATGTCCTGAATTGTTTTTTTGTCTTTTTCTGTAATCATAAATATTCAGCAATTCATGCTGACCAGCTTATTGTTTATTGATCTTTACAATACACAATACATCCTGACCCTGCCGGTTGCAAACAGAAAGTCTAAATCAAAATACTTGCAGGATAAGCAGATAAGCATCTTACTTTTCAAAAAGATAAATTGTGGTAAAAACTCTGAAATCATTGTAAATCGGGATCAGATTTTCTGTGTTCTTGCTGCTTGATAATATCACCTGTTCGACTATATTCCGATTTGACACGGAGTTAGCGTTGACATCAAGCGAATTAAGAAGAGGCGGAAAATCAATGAATTACTGCATGCAAGGTTAATAATTTATGAATAAGAAAGAACTGATCCTATATGTAGCTGGTGGAATAATCTTTTTTTTCTTGCGTATGTTCTTTGGTGCTGTTCTGTTTGGATTATTTCATTATCACCCTGATTTAGCTAGAGCATTAGAAAAAATATATAACCTTTTATTCTTGGATTTCATATCTCGTACTTTTTTTCATTTCATGCCTCTTATGATATTACACACTTTTTTGCAGGGAGGCCTACTTTCTCTACTTATCTCTTGCGGATATTACAAGCGGAAGGCCCGTAGAAAAGAGGGAACTATTAATCCAATCAGCAAAAAGTCTTTGTATATCGCCGTTGCAATATTTATTGGATTTGTGGGGTTTGCCGGAATGACTGTCTGGCTGGGAGGGTTTTGAGAAGTGGAAGGCATTCATGTGCCAATTCTATGCTAGAATGATGATTCTTTAAGGCTATTAACATCAGCGCCGCAGGCACTCTACTCGGAATTTCTTGCTCGTATTCTTACTTTTATCTTTATACTTTTATCTTTTGTCTTTAATGTATTATCCCGTCTTTTATCTTGTAACCTGTTGGCTTGCAACGTGCAGACAGGGCTGTTTGGTTTTGAGGTTGTGTTGAGGTTGAAAAAAACTCGAATTTTTCATAAATTAAGTTTGCAAAGATTCCTTTCCGGTGTAATTTAAAAATCTGTTTCCGCCACTTGGATGCTGACGCCCTCGGATGGGGCATGGCGGGAACGGGAGTTGGTTGCAAGAAGGTTGAGCGGAAGCTGCGGTTTTAAAAAACTTCAAAAAAAGTTAGAATTTGATTTGCGGAGTGTAAAAAGTCTGCTAGATTAAAAACTCGCCGATTGAAGTTGGAATGAAGCTGCGAGCGGCGCGGTAAAAAAAGATGAGAAAAAGTTGAAATTGAGTTTGCAAAGTTTTTTACCGGGTGTAATTTAAAAATCTGTCGTCATTAACTGGCGATGCGATACGAAGCTGACGGAGACGTTGGCGGAGTTGTTTGAAAATTGAA
>JBAYIO010000023.1:0-55126 GCA_041665605.1 Victivallaceae bacterium
ATGGGGCCTATGGGGCCTATGGGGCTTATGGATGGGAGTTTATGGGAAGACTGGGAGGACTGGGTGAGCGATATATCCCAGAACTCCCAGTATTCTCAGAACTCCCAGATTTCGAAAAACGTTATGCTCAACGACACTCCAAAGTGTCGGAGTGGTTATGAAAACTGAAAAGCATTGTGTTCAACGACACTCCAAAGTGTCGGAGTGGTTATGAAAACTGAAAAGCATTGTGCTCAACGACACTCCAAAGTGTCGGAGTGAGGAAGCCCGCGAATGCGGGAGTGAAAAGTGGAAAGCGAGAAAAGCAAGAAAAGTTGTGAACGCTGGAAATGCATAACGAGTGGCCAGAATGTCCGGAATAATTGTAAAACTGAAAAACATTGTGCTCAGCGACACTCCAAAGTGTCGGAGTGGCTGTCCAAAATGGCCCATAGGACCCGTAGGGCCCATGAGACCCGGATTTCGAAAAACGTGTTGTGCGGAACGGGTGTCCAAAGTGTCGGAGTCGGCTGTCCAAAATGAGGGGGCGCGGTGTCCGGAATGTCCAAAATGTCAGTATTTTTTTATTGGGATAATTGCAAAACGGCATAGCTGTCGTATTGTAAAACGGGGTTTATCACGACAGAACATTAACTCAGACTTATAACATATTATAAAAGGGACTGCATAATGAAAGTTTATAATTTCAGCGCCGGTCCGGCAATGCTGCCGGAAGAAGTAATGAAGATCGCCCAGGAAGAATTCTGCAATTACAAAGGCACCGGCTGCGGCATCATGGAAATTTCCCATCGCGGCAAGGAATTCACCGAAGTAATCGAACGCGCCGAACGCAACATTCGCGAACTGATGAATATCAGCGATGATTATGCGGTGTGTTTCATCCAGGGCGGCGCCAGTCTGCAATTCGCCATGGTCCCGATGAATCTGCTCCCGGCCGGAGCCACCGCCGACTATGCCGACAGCGGCGTATGGGCGTCCTCCGCCATCAAGGAAGCCAGGAAATTCGGCAATATCAACGTCTGCGGCAGCAGCAAGGAAACCAATTATGACCGGATTCCTGAAATCCGTCACTGGAAGCCGACCCCCGATGCGGCATATCTGCACATCACCAGCAACAATACGATTTACGGCACCCAGTATCACGGGTTCCCGGAACCGGGCAGCATCCCGATGATCGCCGACATGTCCTCCGACATCATGTCGAGAGTGATCAATGTCAATGACTTCGGCCTGATTTACGCCGGAGCCCAGAAGAACCTCGGCCCCAGCGGCGTCGTGCTGGTCATCATCCGCAAAGACCTCGCCGCCAGGACTCCGGAAAGCATTCCGACCATGCTGAAATACGGCACCTACATCGAGCACAAGTCCCTGTACAACACTCCGCCGACGTTCGGCATTTACATGCTGGCGCTGGTCACCGACTGGATAAAGAAGCTCGGCGGACTCAGCGTGATCGAGGAAATCAACAATACCAAGTCCGAAGCCCTGTATGAACTGCTCGACAGCAGCAGCTTCTACCGCAACCCGGTACAGCCGGACAGCCGTTCAAAAATGAACATTGTCTTCCGCCTGCCGACCGAAGAGCTTGAAGACAAGTTTGTTAAAGAAGCGTCGAAACTGGGCATGACCGGACTGAAAGGGCATCGTTCAGTCGGCGGCGTCAGGGCCAGCATTTACAACGCCATGCCGCTGGCCGGCGTTGAAGCCCTGATTGATTTCATGAATGACTTTGAAAGCAGAAACAGCTAATCGTTCCTGCTCATGACCATATTCCCGCCGGGATGGCCGGCGGGAGAGTTCATCGTCCGCTGATACAGTTTTAGCACAGGAGGATGCCAATATGTCTGAAGAATATTATATCCACCCGGCGTCCTGGTGGGAGCCATGCGCAGACGGCAAAGTCAAATGCCGGCTGTGTCCTCGCAATTGTGTCATCAGCAACGGTCATACCGGATATTGCGCAGTCCGCGAGAACCGCGACGGGAAACTGTTCTCCATCGCCTACGGCAGACCGGTGGCGGTTCATGTCGATCCCATCGAGAAAAAACCGCTGGCCAGATTCATGCCCGGAACGTCAACCTTTTCGTTCGGCACTTTCGGCTGCAATCTCGGCTGCCTGTTCTGCCAGAACGATTCGCTGTCCCGTGGCAGATATGAGTCTCCGGGCAATTATGATTTCGTCAAGCCGGAGCGGATTGTGGAACTGGCGCAAGGCTATAACTCAGACTCAATTTCGTTCACCTACAATGAGCCTACAGTATTCGCCGAATACGCGATTGACGTCGCCAGACTGGCCAGAGACGCAGGGTTGCCGCGGGTGCTGGTATCCAATGGTTACATCACCCGCGAGGCCGCGAACGACTTCTATCCGCTGATTGACGCCGCGAATATTGACATGAAGGGATTCTCTGAAGATTTCTATCGCGAAATGACCAGTTCCCATCTGCAGCCGGCGCTGGATTCGATCAAGCTTCTTTATACGCTGGGCAAACATCTTGAAATCACCACCCTGATCATTCCAGAGAAGAACGATTCCATCGAAATGCTCAATAACTGGCTCGACTGGGTGGAGCAGAATCTCGACAAAACAGTGCCGCTGCATTTTTCCGCATATCATCCGTGTTATAAGTATTTTGCACCCCCGACCCCGCGGGAAACACTGCTGGCGATCCGCCGCCAGGCCCAAGCCCGGGGCTTCAGCGAGGTTTTCCTGGGCAATATTTAATCAGAACCATGTAATTTCACTTCCCGGTTATCCCGTCTAAAACTGGTTCAATTCACATTTATGCCCATAAAAGAAATTCCCCGCTTGCGTTTTTTCGAAACAGAGTTACTTTTTCAGGCTTAAAAAAATGACAGATTATAAATTCAAGGGATTATATGACTGAAGAAAAGAAAGACAAATGGCTTAACTATCTGGCGCTTACAACCGTTATTTTCGCGGTGTTTGCAACATTGGCCACGTTCAACGGCGGCAAGTTTTCCACCCGGGCGATTTTAAATCAGAACAAGGCTTCCGGAAAGTGGTCGCATTATCAGTCCAAGAGCTTGAAGGGCTATCTTTATGAGATCCAGAAAGACAAGCTGGAGCTTGAATTGAAGGAGAAAAGCAGTGATCTGCCGCAGAAAGTCGCGGACGATTACAAAAAGAGCATCTCATATTATGCCGCCAAGATTACAAAATATGAGGAGGAAAAGAAAGAAATATCGGCAGAGGCGCTGCAACTGGAAAAGTTGAGAGACGATTCTCAGGTGCATTCGAGACATTTTGGATATGCCATCATCTTTCTGCAGATAGCAATCCTGCTGTCCGGGATATCCGGTTTTATCAAAAATAAATACATGTGGGGCTTGAGTATTGTCCTTGGCGCACTGGGCATATTTCTGTTCTTCCAAAGTTTCTGGCTGTTCATGGAACCGCTGTTCAAATATCTCAATCTCTGAGCCGTTCTCTGAACTGATTCAAACTGGACAATTCAGTACGCGAGTTGTCCAGTTCTCTTTGTTGTTCCATCCTAAATATTCTCTGTATTTGACTTTTAATGAAGTATCGTTATATTTGGTAACGTTACGATATTTCAAGTAAGTAACGGGGCAGCGCGTGCCTTCGCGTGCCTTAATTCATTGATTCACAATATCCCTCAAGCAAAAAAATGCCTCCTATCGAAAAAAATCAGCTCCTTGAATTGGAAATCCTTAAACACGTCGAGACTTCGCCGATTTTGAACAACCGGCTGGCGGCGGCGAAGCTGGGATGCAGCGTCAAGCTTTCCCACGAACTGCTAAAAAAGATGGTCAGCAAGGGGCTGCTGCATGTCAAAAAACTGCATTCCCGCCGCTGGGATTATTTCCTGACGCCGAAAGGGCTTGCAGAAAAAGCCAGGATTACCCGAGAATTTCTCTCGTTCTCAAAATATTTCTATCATGAAGCTAGAAAAGCCAGTTCCATGCTCTGCCGCAAGTTGCACGAGCAGGGAGTCCGCCGGGTGGCGCTCATCGGGTCCGGTGATTTGGCGGAAATTGTATATCTCGGCGTAAAGGAATGGGGGCTGGAGCTGATCGAGGTTTTTGATAACCGGTCAGGGGAATTTTTCGGGATTCAGGCCAAGCCATTCACCGAAACGAATGAATCCGCCGCTGAAGCATTGATAATCTGCGTTTACGACGAGAATTTTCCGATGGTAGGGCCCAAACTGCCCAATGAAGTCCGGCAATCGACAAAGACTTATTGGCTTTTCGACGAAACATACTATGAACACCCGACACAACAAACATGAACATTCTTGGGATATCCGCATACTATCATGATTCAGCAGCAGCACTGATCCGCGATGGAGCAATCATTGCTGCAGCTCAGGAAGAACGTTTTTCCCGAATAAAACACGATTCCAGTTTTCCCGAGCAGGCAATGAAGTTCTGCATGGATTTCAGTAGAATTTCGACTTCTGAACTGGATTATGTCGTATTCTATGAAAAACCATTACAAAAATTCGACCGGCTGCTTGATACATACATATCGTTCGCCCCGGCCGGTTTTAGTTCATTCGCGAAAGCAATTCCACTATGGCTGAAACAGAAAATGTTTATCCGGCGGGAAATCCTCAAGCAATTGGGCAAGGATTTTCATGGGAAACTGGTTTTCCCGTCGCATCACGAGTCGCATGCGGCAAGCGCGTTTTTTCCATCACCTTTTGAACAAGCTGCGATTTTGACCCTCGACGGCGTGGGCGAATGGACATCTGCCAGTATCGGTCGCGGCGACGGTAATCGGATCGAATTGTTGAAGGAAATAACTTTTCCGCATTCCGTCGGACTGCTTTATTCAGCATTCACTTACTACGCCGGATTCAAAGTAAACTCCGGGGAATATAAATTAATGGGACTGGCGCCGTACGGCAAACCTGTTTACACAGACCGGATTATGCAACTGGTCAAAGTCCATGATGACGGCTCGATCCGTTTGGATATGAGTTATTTTAACTATTGTCAGGGCTTGACCATGACTTCGAGAAAATTCCACCGTCTGTTCGGCGGTCCGCCGAGAAGACCGGAGGCAAAATTAACGCAGCGTGAAATGGATATTGCGGCATCAATTCAGCAGGTCACAGAGGAAATAATCCTGAAAATGGCCCGCTTCGCACGCGAAATTACCGGGCTGCCGAATCTTTGCCTGGCCGGTGGCGTGGCGTTGAACTGTGTTGCCAACGGGCGCATTGTCCGGGAAAAAATATTTGATAATATATGGGTACAGCCGGCGGCAGGGGATGCCGGCGGGGCGCTCGGGACTGCACAATTTGTCTATTACCAGTTACTGGAACGGAAACGGCAAGTCATGGCTGAAGATTCGCAGCAGGGATCGCTGCTTGGCCCGGAATACACGAATGCTCAGATCAAAGCCATATTGGAAGCGCGCGGCGCTACCTATGAATATATTGCAGACGAAGCAGAATTACTGAAAAAAACTGCGGCGATGATTGCCGCGGAAAAAGTGATCGGATGGTTTAACGGAAGAATGGAATTCGGACCGCGGGCGCTGGGGGCGCGCAGCATTATCGGCGATGCCAGAAGCACCAAAATGCAGACCGCAATGAATTTAAAAATCAAATATCGCGAGTCTTTCCGGCCCTTTGCCCCGTGCGTACTGCGGGAGGATGTCCAAAATTATTTCCAATACACTGGAGACTCGCCTTACATGCTGATGGTGGCTCCGCTGCTGGAATCAAAAAGAATCAGTCTGACGCCGGAACAGCGCAAGACAATGACCGGCGATCCAGACTTGATGCAGCGACTTAATGTTCCGCGCTCGGAAGTGCCTGCGATCACCCATATTGACTATTCCGCGCGGGTTCAAACCGTTGATGAAAGCAGGCACGGCAGATTTTACCGGCTGCTCAAAGAATTCAAGCGGCAGACCGGTTGCCCGATAATCATCAATACCAGTTTTAACATACGCGGAGAACCGATTGTAAACACTCCGGACGAAGCATATAATTGCTTCATCAATACCGACATGGATGTCCTGATTCTTGGCAATTATATGGTGCGCAAGGAAGCGCAATCCGGCATCGATGAAACGGAACGCTGCAAATATCGCAATACGTTCAAACTTGATTAAAGGCCAAAATGATTAATCCTTTTGCAGAAATTAACTGGAATCCGCAACAGACACACTTGAGAAGCTTCGGGAATACTGTTATAGTCGGAGCGTTTATCGTCGCGGGAATATTCTACATGCTCGGAAGCCTGTCATTGGCGGCGGCGACCGGAGTTGCTGCGGCCGGAGTTCTTTGCCTGTTTCTGTCATATGCCGTCCCCGCAGCCGCCAAACCGATATATTGTCTGTGGTTTGCGCTTGGTGCAACCATCGGCATCATCGTGTCCAATTTGGTGCTTGCGCTGTTTTATTACTTGATACTAACCCCGGTTGCGCTGGCAATTAGAATGTTTTCCCGCCGTGATCCGCTAGGCTTAAACCCCAATGCAAACGGCGACAGCAATTGGCGCGATTGTCAAAAAGTTAATAATCCAAAACGTTATTTTAAGCAATATTGACCGGAGAAAGCGATTATGTCAAACCAGCCGGATGATAAGAATGAATTCGAAAAGAGCGATTATTCCGGAAATCTTCTGACAGAGTTCTGGGAGTTCATTCGCGAAAACAAAAAATTCTGGCTGATTCCGTTGATTATTATCCTGCTTTTGCTGGGATTGCTGATCGTACTCGGCAGTACCGGCGCGGCACCGTTTGTTTACACCTTATTTTGAGTGATAGATGATATCAAAAAAGAAAAAATTTCTGTTTTGTCTGATACTGATAATAATCCCGGCTCTGGCCCTGCTGCTGCTGGAAGTCGCGCTGCGTCTGTTCTGGCCGCAGCCGCCGCGCGGATTCAGTGACAACCTGTTTACGGAACGCGATGGCGTCAGTGCTATTCGTGACGGAGTCAGAGGCCGTCAGTACAGCCGCGAATTTGATGTTACAATCACCGGCAATGCATTAGGCTATCGAGATTGCCCGGGATTCAATCCGGCGAAAAGGCCTGACTTGATTATCCTCGGCGACTCATTCTGTTTCGGATGGGGAGTGGAAGCGGCAGATACAGCCGGTGCCAGACTCGCACAAAAACAAGGCTGGAATGTCTATCTGGCCGGAATGCCAGGGGATGCTATTTTTACAGAAAAAAAGCGACTGGAATTACTTAAATCGGAAAAATGTCCGGCGATTGTCCTGCTTTTTTTCGACAATGATCTCTCGGATTGTATCAGCCTGCGCAATAATCCCAGGCCGGAAGCCACGGGGGCCGTTACGCCAAATTCTCCAGGCGGAACCGGCTTGCGCTGGAAATTACTCGAAAGCCATGCGGCTCGCCTGACCGCCCGCATCATTGATCTGTGCGGATTGTCCAATCTTATCGCAAATGTCGCAGGCTCGGACAAACTGCAAGCCCAAGCCATAAAAACAGTCATGGCCGTCCACCGGAAAGAGTTTTTCGACTCTCCCGCCTGGAATATATTGCAAAAAGAATATATTGATTTTATAAAAACAGCAAAAAACAGAACCGACCGTTTGATCGTAATCAGGATAACTCCACCGTTTTTCACGGCCTTGATGAAAGACCATAATAAGAACTATGATTTTAAACTATGCAATGAGACTTTAAAAAATCTGTTTGCTGCCAACTATGTGCCGTACTATGTTTTTGAACCGGAAGATACCGCCAAATGCTATTTTAAATACGACATGCATCTTACTCCGGCAGGTCATCAGGAACTGGCGGATTTTATTTCAGATAAACTCGTGAATTCCCAAGAGGAGAAAAAATGATAGACGAATTCATGCAGGCGGCAATTGCAGAAGCGAAGCTTGGACTCGAAGAAGGCGGCATCCCGATCGGAGCCGTGCTTGTACATAACGGCAATATTATCGGACGAGGGCATAACCGCCGCGTTCAACTGGATAGCCCGATACTGCACGGAGAAATGGATGCTCTGACCAATGCCGGGCGTCAGCCGGCGAAGATTTACCATGAGAGCGTGCTTTACACCACGCTGTCGCCATGCATGATGTGTACAGGCGCGATCCTGTTTTTCGGCATCCCTGAAGTGGTCATCGGCGAAAACATCAATTTCATGGGCGAAGAGGAACTGCTGCGTTCACGCGGAGTAAAAATAGAAATTGCGGACAGCGAAGAGTGCAAAACTCTGATGCGCGATTTCATCGCCGCCAGGCCGGAGTTATGGTACGAAGATATCGCGGAAACAGAAGGTACTGGAAAATAATGTTTGCCGTTTTTTTAAATTCAATCATCGTTGCCTGTCCCGGTTGCAGTTTTCAGGGAACAAGGCTGCGGTTGCAATACCCGGAAGATGTGGCATGGGCATGGCTGATTGTAATAATGGCTGCTGGCACAATTCCGCTGCTGACATTGTGCGGTATGAGGTTTTCGCGGCAGCGGCAGCGTTCTTCAAAGAAGCAAATAACAATATTGACAACAACTCTTGTTCTAATTTACTTTTTATCCTTTTCTAATACCTTTTCCGGGCTAATATTGTCATGGCTTTTTTTCCCCTTGAATATTATCCAGATGATACTACTTGGAATATCGTGGAACGCCGGGTTCATAGCTGTACTGGTAATTCCATTACAAATAGGATCAATTCCACTCTACATGTACGTTATGGTCAAAATCATGCAGCGGTTTGACCGGAAGCTCTACTGGAAAAGCGGCAAAGCATGGCAGAGGCTAAAGGGTATCAGTTGCATGGGGGCTGCCCCGGGCATTAATTGAACTTCAGATATCCATGAAACTTACTGGACATAGCTACAAACAGAGGGAATAAAATAAAATGAAGAAAAGAGTTCTAATTACCGGGATTACCGGAATGGTGGGAAGCCATCTGGCGGATTTTCTGCTCGAAAAGACCGATTGGGAAATCTACGGAATGTGCCGCTGGCGCAGCCCGATGGATAATGTTGAACATCTGCTGGACCGGGTTAACCGGAAAGACCGGATACAATTTATCAACGGCGATCTGTGCGACTATATTTCGCTGCAGGCGGCCGTATCGGAAGCCAGACCTGATTATGTATTCCATTTGGCAGCACAGAGCTATCCGAAAACCAGTTTCAGCGCGCCGGTCCATACTTTCGATACCAACATCCTCGGAACAGAGCGGCTGCTGGAAGCGCTGAGGCATTGTCAGGGAATAGATCCTCTGATTCATGTCTGCTCTTCGTCCGAAGTATTCGGGCGTGTTCCGCGGGAAAAGCTGCCTATCAATGAACAGTGCTCCTTCCACCCTGCTTCGCCATATTCGATTTCAAAAATCGGCACCGACCTGGTCGGGCAGTTTCATGCGGAGGCTTACGGACAGAAAGTCATGGTGACCAGAATGTTCACCCACACCGGCCCGCGCCGCGGTGACGTTTTTGTGGAATCCACATTCGCCAAGCAAATCGCGATGATTGAAGCTGAACTCATTCCGCCTGCGGTTAAAGTCGGCAATCTGAATTCGCTGCGGACCTGGGCTGACGTCAGAGACGCGGTAAAAGCTTATTATATGCTGCTGACAGTCAATCCGCAAGCCGGCGAAGTATACAACATCGGGGGCAGCTATTCCTGCACGGTTGCGGATATGCTCAACTATCTCATTTCCTGCTCTTCCAGAAAGGACATCAAAGTTGAAATTGACCCCGAGCGGCTGAGACCGCTTGATGCTGATTTACAGTTGCCCGACTGCTCCAAGTTTATGCGGCATACCGGCTGGAAACCGGAAATCCCGTTTGAGCAGACCATGCAGGATCTGCTGAACTACTGGCGCGCCAAAATCAAACTCGGGAAAAGGTATCTGACACGATGAACAGACGCGCAGCTCCTCACAGCCAGGCGGTCCACCCAATATAATAATTTTGGACATTTTGGACACCCGCTGAGCAGAGCAGTAACGATTCCGGACATTTTGGACACCCGCTGAGCAGAACGGCGTTTAGTGATTCCGGACATTTTGGACACCCGCTGAGCAGAACGGCGTTTAGTGATTCCGGACATTTTGGACACTCCTAATATTTCTTGACAGAATAATTCTAATAATTTTAAACATTGGACTCCCTTTAAAAATAGTTTTTAATCACAGCATCTGCGATATGGATGTATTATCTTTTTGTTATAATTAAGCTAAAACTTTATTATTTTTTTATCTCAAAAAAATCAATCATGTAATATGTTTTTATAATATACAGATTTTGTCAACAAAAAGTTGTTCAACGCATTTGCAAAGCATTAAAAATAAAGATATTATGACCACATTTTCGATATAATATTTATATTTATAAATTATACTGAATTTGCTCAAAAAAATCATTTTTTTAGAAATAACTGTTCAGCGATTGAGTAAATCTTAAGTCTATATGGAACGTATAACAAATTATAATTGTTGGTTTCAATTGAATACCGATTCTTATTGAATGGCACAAAAAAATCAACCCTTTAACAATAACATCCAACAAGGTCGCTTATGGATTTTTACAATCAAATGAAATGGCATCGCGGGGAAAGACATAAATCGGTAAAAGTTGTCTACGAAAACAAGTGGTTCAAAATCAAAAATCGCGACGGTTTTTTTGCATTGGAATACGAAGTACCTCAAGTAGTAGTATTACCTGTAATTGATAATAATAAAATCCTCTTTGTAAAAGTAAAGCGTCCATTGATTAACGATAATTCGTTGGAACTCCCTGCCGGCGGTAGCAATGTCGGAGAATTTTTGCGTCAGACTGCCGCAAGAGAACTGCGCGAGGAAACTGGTATCATCATTAAAGATTTAGATCGGTTCTGCGAGCTACACATGCTTTCGGAATTGCCAGGACGAAGTCCGGAACTGCTTTCCTGCTTCAGTCTTGACCTGAGTGTGGAAGAATATGAATCGCGATTGAATTTCGATCATGAAATCGCGGGTTTGGATTTGTTAACCTTTAATACGATAATAGAGAAAATTATTTCAGGAGAATTGTACCTCAGTTCGCCTATTGCAATAGTACTAAGATATTTACTTGAAAAACAATATTTACGCATTGGAGGTAAGCAATATGATAAATTCAATAGAAACGCTTGAACTAAACGCTAAAATAATTCGTGCGACGACAATCAAAATGGCTTACGATTCCAGAGAAAGTCATTTGAGTTCTGCATTGAGTTGTGTTGATATTCTAAATATCCTCTTCGGTGGCTGGATGAAACATAGGAAAGGTAACCCAGAACGTGACAGATTCATTTTGAGCAAAGGACATGGCTGTTCCGCTATGTATGCAGCTATGGCAGTTTACGGTATAATCCCTGTGGGAATGCTAAAAAGATACTCCACTACCGATTCGGAATTGCCAAATCACCCGTGTAAATTTGCGCTTTCTGATCTGGAAATTTCTTCAGGCAGTCTTGGACACGGACTTGGTATTGCTTCTGGAATGATGTATGGTCTTCGTCTGGACAGCAAAGACAATCCTCGCGCTATTGTGCTTATGAGTGACGGGGAATGTAACGAAGGTAGCGTATGGGAGGCTGCTATGTTTGCATCTGCAAAGAAACTCAACAAACTTGTAGCAATAGTTGATAATAACGGTTCCCAGGCGGTTGGGAGAAGTGACGAGTTGATGGGTTTTACCTCGCTTGAGGAAAAATTCAAGAGTTTCGGATGGGAAGCGATAACTGTAAACGGTAACTCCAGTGTGGAGCTACTGCAAGCACTGGCAGCAATTCCGTATTCTAAAGACAAGCCTTCTGCAATCATCGCCAAAACCGTTTCCGGGGCTGGAGTGTCATTTATGGAAAACAATCAAATTTGGTTTTACCGGCAACCGAGCAAAGACGACCTCAACGCTGCCCTTGCCGAGCTAAAAGTAGAACCTTTACAGAAATAGGAAGTTTTAACATGAGAAGAGCATTTTCAGATACTCTTGTGAATGTAGCAAAAAAAGATAGTAGAATAATATTTCTTACTGGGGACTTGGGATTTCAGGTCTTTGATGAGTTTATTGAAAAATTTGGTGCTCGCTATGTTAATACCGGAGTGGCAGAAGCTCAACTGGTCAATGCCGCGGTAGGGCTGGCGCTTGAAGGTTGGCGACCAATTATATATTCTATTGCCCCATTCGTTACAGCAAGACCCTATGAACAGATACGGTTCGGCATCGCTTATCATAATCTGCCTGTGATGATTGTCGGTGCGGGAGGAGGATTCACTTATGCTCGGGCAGGAGTAACACATCATTCTCCAGATGATTTGGCGCTAATGAGTGCCTTGCCGAATATGACAGTAGTAGCACCTGGAGGACCAGACGAACTAGAAGTTCTAATGCCTAAAATGCTATTGCTTGAAGGTCCATCATATCTGCGGGTCGGGAAGTTCGGAGAACCAAACGTAGGCAGTAACTCTCCGATTGCGCTTGGCAAAGCCAGACCCCTGATAAAAGGCGAAAAAGTTGCGATATTAACACTCGGAGATATTGTCTCAGATATCAAACCGGAGATCGAAAGACTCCATGCTAATGGAATCAAGCCGGGGCTTTTCCATTATCATACCATCAAACCGCTGGACACAAACAGTTTTTCGGAAATTGAAGCAGAATATGAACAGGCGATCGTACTTGAAGAATGCATTCCCCAAGGGGGACTGTTCCAACAACTGTGCTGCTGGAAAGCCACTACCAACGCAACACTGCAATTGAAGCGCTACGGAGCACCCGACAGTTTTGTTTTGGGGAATCCTACTCGTGAAGAACTTCGACAGCGAATTGGTGTTGACGCCCCGTCACTAGGCTGTATTTGTAAATCTATATTTGAGAAAGAGTAAAAAAAATGTTCAAAACCGATATTTTATTAATCAACCCAGGCGGAACCAGAAAAAAAGTCTATCAGGACTTGAGCAAGGAATTTTCTGCGATCGATACCCCTTTCTGGGCCGCATTGACCGCCGGTTTTCTCCGAAAAAAAGGCTTTGCTGTCGGACTGCTGGATGCCAACGCGGAAAATCTGGATTTTGACGAAACCGTGCAGCGCATTGAAGCTGCGAATCCCCGTTATATTGCTGTCATCTGTTACAGCCAGCAGGCCAATGTCAGCACTCCGATCATGGTCGGCGTAGGAGAACTGTGCAGGAAGATAAAAGCAAAAATCCCGGCAAAAAACCTGATACTGACCGGCTGGCACCCCTCCGCGCTGCCGGAGCGTACTTTGACGGAGGAAGCCTGTGATTTTGTTGCCCAGGGCGAAGGTTTTTACACGCTGGAGAACATGCTTTCCGGAAAGCCTTTTGACGAAATTCCCGGATTGTGGTGGAAAGACGGCAGCGCAATCAAACAAAATCCCCGTCCCCAAAACATCCGCAATCTCAGCGATGAGCTGGACGATGTCGCCTGGGATCTGCTCCCGATGGACAAGTATCGCGCATTCAGTTGGATGTGTCTCCGCGATTTCAGCGAAAGAACTAAATTCGTCTCGATTTTTACCAGCCTCGGCTGCCCGTATAAATGCAGTTTCTGCGCCATTCACGCGACTTACGGCGAACACAAGATCCGTTACTGGAATCCTGAATGGGTGCTCAGGCAGATTGATATTCTGGTAAGTAAATACGATGTGAAACACATCAATATCCACGACGAGCTTTTTGTGTTCAACCCCAGACACTATCTGCCGATTGCGGAAGGAATTATTGCGAGGGGATACTCTTTGAACATCAATGCTTTTGCCCGTGTGGACGTGCTGGACAAGATAAGTGTTGAAGACCTTCAGACACTGAAGAAAGCAGGCTTCAACTGGTTTAAAATCGGCATCGAAACCGGCAATACGCGAGTCCGGGCCAATGTCGGCAAAGACAGCTACGATGTCGAGGTGGTCAGGCGCGTCATTAAAAAATCTCACGACAACGGCATCGATTTCTGCGCCAATTTCATGTTCGGCCTGCCCGGCGATGACTATGATTCAATGCAGGATACATTGAACCTGGCAACTGAACTTATGGCGGCATTTCCCAGCTTTTTCTGCACAATGGCAATCCCGGGCTCGGACCTGTACGATACCGCGCTGAAACAAGGCCTGCCGCTGCCGGACAACTGGCTTGGATATGCGTCACAAGGGTATGATTTCCTGCCGTTGCCGACCGAAAAGCTTACAGCCAGACAGGTGCTGGAATTCAGGGATTACGCTTTTGATACATATTTTAAGAATCCCCGGTATTTAAACATGATAGAAAGTAAATTCGGGCTTGACGCGAGAAAGCATATTGAGCAGATGACTGGGATCAAATTGAAAAGAAAAATTCTTGGAGAGTAATCTATGAATGTAAAGCCGAATAAACTTTTGCAGATTCCATTTGGGACTATTCATATTACCGATTACGCGAGAAAACTAATCAATCAGGCTCTTGACGAAACTAAACTTTCATGTGGAACGCTAGTCAAAGAGTTTGAAGATAAGTTTGCCGCACTACATGGAGTTAAAGAGGCGGTCGCGGTGGCTACCGGAACCGATGCCGATACCTTAGCGCTAGCCGTACTGCATGACTTTGGCGCGAAACGTGGAGATGAAGTAATTATTCCAGCGCTTTCGTTCGTCGCTACGGGAAATTCAGTGCTTCACGCTGGCTTTACCCCAGTATTCGTAGACATTAATAGAAAAACTTTAAACATTGACCCAGACCAGATTGAAAAAACAATAACTGAGTCTACTCGCGCTATTATGCCGGTACACCTTATGGGGAAACCTGCGGAAATGGACAAAATTAATGCTCTAGCAAAAAAATATGACCTGTGCGTTGTTGAAGATGCAGCGGAGGCACACGGGGCCAAGTACAAAGGCAAGCCGACAGGTACGCTTGGCGATATGGGAGCATTCAGCACCTATGTAGCGCATATTATCAGCACCATTGAGGGGGGAGTAGTTACTACCGACCGGGAAGACTATGCCGAAATTATCCGGTCCCTGCGCTCACACGGTAGAAGCTGCACCTGCAAGGCATGCATAATGAATTCCGGTTCAGTATATTGCGATAAGCGCTTTGGGAATAAAGATATAGAAGATATTAGATTCATCTTTAACAGGGTTGGCTACTCTTGCAAAATGAATGAATTAGAAGCGGCAATAGGTCTGGATAATATACAAAACTATGATGCAATTCTGCAAAAACGTTATAGTAATCTTAAACAGGGAATGAAAATAATCAAGGCGTTTGAGCCTTATCTGTACACAATAGACGAAGAACAATATGAAAAAATAGGGCCACATGCCCTACCAATAATAATCAGCAACGAGGCGTCATTTACTAGGCGTGATCTTATTAATTTCCTCGGCAAACACTACATTGACAGCCGGACATTGTTCAATTCGATTCCTACCCAGTGTCCAGGATTCGAGTTTCTTGGTCATAAACTTGGGGATTTTGAAAATGCCGAATTTATCGGCAATAACGGCATTCATATTGGCGTTCATCAAGATATTGAGTCTGCGCATATCGAATACCTAACTCAGGTACTCAATACCTTTATGGAAAAATATCAAAAATGAAAGTCTTTCTTAAAGGTCTAAATAGTTGCATAATGCGCAAAAAGGAATTAAATCATTATCAGCGCTTTATCATTGCAAACGGACACCAGGCAGTAGTAAATCCGGGAGACGCAGCGGCGATTCTACTTTGGACATGCGCATTTCGTGCTGATGTTGCCCAAAATTCTGTTTCTGAGGCAATGCGCTATCAGCTAGATTATCCTGATGCAAAAATAATAATTGCCGGTTGCTTACCTGATATTATAAAAGATGTAATTCCTACAAATTTCAAAGGGCAGATAATCCCATGGCGTGAGGACGCACAACAACTGGACGCAATCTGGGGAAAAATAGGAGATGGTCATATCGCTTTCTCTTCGGTGGAGCCAGTATTTGTTCAACCAGCGCTTTGCCAAGATGCTGCGGAATTTCGTAAACAAAATCCTGGAGTTGCTGTTACATTTCATGATCAGTTTATTAAAGTTCTTGTAACAGAAGGTTGCCCATTTAGCTGCACATATTGCGCTGAGAAACTGGCATTGCCGCCATTTCACAGTGTCCCGCCTGATAAAATTATTGAAAGCATCAAACCATTTATAGATAAGGCTAAAGAGCAAAGTTTAATTCTTCTCGCCGACTGCCTGGGAGAATATGGCGCAGATATCGGATGTTCGCTGCCAGATATTTTAATTAAATTAAAAAGTCAGTACATTAATTTAAAATTTGCACTAAATAACTTGCACCCGGCAAGTTTTGTTAAGCACTTTGATGCGTTAACAGAGTTTCTGCAAAAAAATTGGCTGGCACATATTAACTTGCCGATCCAGTCCGCCTCTGACCAAGTATTAGCAAGAATGCAACGTAATTATACTCAAAATGATTTGGCTAAAATCTTTGAGGCTTTTAAAAAATATCATTTCAATAAATTTGACACTCACATCATAATTGGTTTCCCGGGCGAGACCGATGACGCTTTTCAGGAGACAATTGATTTCCTTATACATTATCGTCCAGCCTATGTTCTCGCCAGTTGTTTCTTCTGTGTACCTAATGCACCGGCGGCGGCATTTGATAATCAAGTTTCTAAGCAAATCATGCAGGAAAGACAAATTCTGGCTGAAAAAATGTTTCGTGAAGCTGGAATAATCTATAATATTGAAAATACCACGATTGCACAAGATCGAATTGACAGAATGAATAAAAGTCTGAGTATTGACTGATATTAATAAAAAATAATACTCAAAAATAATGGAGAGGAAATAATGAAAGAGAACGTTATTAATGAACGGGAATTTGATGGTAGAAAAAAATTTCTTGCAGATAATGAAATCGAGTCACTGCTTGAAAAGCATTTCCAGCAATTTAATATTTCCAAGCTTGAAATATGCCGTAATTTCCAAATATATGCACGAAGAACGTTTTTGAAAAAATTCCTTGCTCATTATGAACTCTTCCGTCAGGTAATTGACTTGCCTGGAGACATTGTTGAACTTGGCGTTTATCGTGGAACAACATTAATGAACTGGGCAAATTTCCTTGAAATAAGGAACATGGGTGACCGGCAAAAACAAGTTTTTGGCTTTGATCATTTTGCCGGGTTTTCTGAACTGAGCGAAAAAGATGGAAAACCACAGGATTCCAAAACTGAAGGGAGGTTCGATAGCAGTGTGTTTGAAACGATGCTGGAAGATGCCATTTCAATATATGATCAAGATAGGTTCATTCCATATAAACCGCGTGTTCGCCTTGTTAAAGGCGACATTTGCAAATCCGTACCGGAATTTGTAAGTAATAATAGTGGATTGCGAATTTGCCTTTTGCACTTTGATTGCGATTTGTATGCTCCAACCAAAGTCGGCTTAGAGCAACTATGGGATTTAGTTGTTCCTGGGGGGGTAGTCCTGTTTGATGAGTATGGAATCCGCCCATGGGAAGGCGAAAGCAATGCAGTAGACGAATTTTTCAAAAACCGGGGAATTGATTTGCGGATCAGGAGATTTGATTGGTGTCCCAATCCTGGCGGCTATATAATTAAGTAATATTTATCTAAGTGAAACAGCATGGTGATTATTATGAGTGCGCCATTATCAACAGAAAAAATATTGCGGAGATAGGCTATGGCTAATATAATTAATTTAGACTGGTTTAATCAAATCTCAGAGTCTAAATCAACATTAGAATTTATACTTCAGATTGCAGAAGATCAGCGTCGAATTCAAAGCGATCTTCCATCTCTGGTAAAAAAGGGTATATATGAACTTAAAATGGCAGGAATGACTATCTTTCTTGATGGCATATCTGCAACAGCTTCTCTTGAAGTGTTCCAGGAGATATTCCTTAATAAAAATCATTTTCTAGTCGATGCGTTCATTCCTAAAAAGTCTGAACATATTATTGATTTAGGCGCAAATCTTGGCTTTTATGCCCTAGCGTTGCGAAAGTATTCCCCTCAATGTAATATCTTCTGCGTCGAAGCCAATCCAATCATATTTCCGTTGCTTCGAGAAAACCTCAAAGCCAACGGTTGTCAAGATATAAAATGTATCAATAAAGCAGTAGCAAGTACGAATAATACAATTGATTTTTCTTATGTTCCGGAAGCACCATCCATTGGAGGGAAAGGAGTATATTCAGTCCCCAGAAAGTGGATGACGCCAAATCGTATCTGTTCATTAAAAGTGCCAGGAATCACCATGGATCAGATTAATCAGCTATTTAACCAACCATACATTGATATAATGAAAATTGATATCGAAGGCGCAGAGATTGATGTTTTATCAAAAAAGGCTGACATTTTTGATAGAACACACAACTTAGTCGTAGAACGACATAGCGTTTCCGACAGAAATAGAATTATTGATATTATGAATGAATTTGGCTTTTCTTTTATTTACGAGGAAGATCCCGAACTAACTTGTTATTATGCTGATATGTATTTTTCCAAATAATCTGGTGAAATATAATTTACCTATAAGGAACCAATCAAGTGATTATTACACGCACTCCATTCAGAATCTCCTTTTTCGGCGGCGGAACGGATTTTCCGGCATTCTACAGGGAGCACGGCGGCTCGGTGCTCAGCACCACGATCAATAAATACTGTTATATTATTTCCCGTAACATGCCGCCGTTTTTTGATTACAAATACCGGATAAGATATACCCTGCGCGAAGAAACTGCCACGATAGAAGAAATCAAACATCCGGTGGTGAGGGAGGTATTGCGTAAATTCCAGTACCCGAAGGGGCTGGAAATGGTTCACACCAGCGATATTCCGGCGATGTCCGGCATTGGCTCGAGCTCTGCGTTTACTGTTGGATTCTTGCATGGGATGTATGCGCTGCAAGGCAAAATTATTACCAAAAGGCAGCTTGCGCTGGATGCCGTTGAAATAGAACAGGAAGTTTTAAAGGAAAACGTCGGTTCGCAGGATCAGGTTGCCACCGCATTCGGCGGGTTCAACCGGATTGATTTCAAACAGGACGGAACTTTTTACGTATCACCGGTAACTATTCCCGCGGTCAGGTTAAAAGAACTCGAAAGCAGCCTGATGCTGTTTTTCACCGGCTTCACCCGCTTCTCCAGTGAAATTGCCGCGGATCAAGTCAAAAGCATTCCGGGTAATGTCAAAAATCTTTTAGAAATGAAAGCACTGGTGGATGATTCCATTGACATCCTTAACGGCAATGCGCCGATGACCGATTTCGGTAAACTTCTGCACGAAACATGGCTGCTCAAGAAAAGCCTGAGCATGTCTATTTCCACTTCATTTATTGAAGACGCATATAACCGCGCGGTACAGGCCGGAGCTGAAGGCGGGAAAATTCTTGGCGCCGGCGGCGGCGGATTTATGCTGATGTATGTCGAACCGGAAAAACAGGCGGCGGTAAAAGCAGCGCTGAGCGACTTGCTGCATGTGCCGTTCAGTTTCGAACCGCTCGGATCTCAGATTATCATGTACTCAACGATTGAATATTAAAATGCCCTTGAACTTTCCCAATGAAATAACCGCGATAATCCTGGCCGGCGGCATGGGCACCAGATTGAGCAGCGTTGTCTCCGGACGTCAGAAAGCGGTAGCGCTAGTCAACGGCAGCCCGTTTCTCAGTTATCTGTTCCGCCAGCTTATCCGGTCAGGCATTAAGCATGCTGTACTCTGCACGGGTTATAAAGCGGAAATGGTTGAAGCGGAATTCGGCAGCGAATTTTCCGGGTTGAAACTAAGTTATTCAGTCGAAAAACATCCGTCAGGCACTGCCGGAGCTGTACGGCTGGCGCTGGATAAAGCCCGAACTGATTATCTGCTGGTGATGAACGGCGATTCTTATATGGACACCGACTTTGCTGTTTTTTTCTCCTGGTTTGAACAGGCCGGAATTGATGCCGGAATTATTTTAACCGAAGTGGAAGACGCGTCCCGTTACGGCAAAGTCACGATGGATAATAATGGAAGAATCATCCGCTTCGATGAGAAAAAAGAACATGCAGGCCGCGGATTGATTAACGCCGGGGTGTATCTTTTTAATAAGAAAATATTAACAGATATTCCAGAAAATGTGAAGTATTCCATGGAAAAAGACGTGTTTCCCGGACTTGCCGCCGTAAACCGGCTGTTCGGGAGAAAATCGGACGGCAGATTTATTGATATCGGCACGCCGGAATCATATAAAATGGCCGAAAAATTCTTTCAGGAGCTTAAATGACCGTAAACAAACATTTTATGTTCCCCTGCTCGTTCCTGATTGCGTCGCTATTTTTTTATCCATTGATGCTGCCGGGCCTGCTGTTTCCGGTGGCATATCACAGCTACCTTATCCTTTTCACGTCCGGAACATTATCCGTGATGGCTTTGGCCGGGTGCTTTTTAGATTATAAACAAACGCTGAATTTCTGCCGGAATAATTTTCTGCCGACTATGCTCATGGGCATTATAGCTGTTGTATGCCTCTTGCATTTTCTGCTTAATCCCAATTACAGTCTGGACTATTTTTTCAGTTCACTGATATGGATTTCGATTCCTTTATTTGCGGCTCTTAATCATAGATTCTTTGAAAAGTATCTGCCATACTTTCTGGCATTGCTGGCATTGCTGAACTACATCCAATCGACTAAAGACTTGTTCTCAAGCGTGGTCTTCTGCGGTATCTCCGGCAATTGGAACTGGAATGGCGCTTTGCTGATAATATCCACGCCTTTTCTTATGCTTTCCATTACAAAACTGGGATGCCTGTTGAAATGGAATTTAATTGCCGGAAGAGTTTTGAATATTTTAATTGCGATTCTGGCTTTCTATTACATATACTTATGTGATTCAAAAGGGGTTTGGTGTGCGCTTGCAATGGCGCTGCTATTGTTCCTTGCCCTTCAATATAGAAATAAAAATTCAATCCGCCGGCTCCTGTGGGTTATTCTGATTGCTGTTATTGCTGCTGTAATATTTTTATATTCCGGGGGGATTTCAAGATTCGGCGCTTTTATGCTGCGGGATGTGCGGATGCAATTGTGGGCAGGCACGTTACATCTTATTGGGGATAATTTTCTCTTCGGAGTTGGTCAGCCGTTATTTGAAAGCGCTTACGCGTCCTATAATCCGGTGGAATATTATTTGAATTTCTTTGCTACAGACAGAAATCCCCACCCTCACAATCATTTGCTGCTTTTTCTTGTGTCAAACGGTATTTTCGCATTCATTGCATGGCTGATTCTGCTTATTCTGCCGATATGGAAGTGGGCTTCACGTTCAGCTCCGACCGGTAGCTTGCGAATGAAGTTATATTTTTTTGTTATGCTGTTTTTATTTTTCCACGGGTTATTGGATATGACGGTGGAAGTATGGCCGATGAATATAATTTTCCTGGTAATATCAGGTGTTTTCTGGGGGCGTTGCTGGAAGATGCCGTCAAATGGAATGGAGATATTGTTTGCTCGGCGGACAGTTCGCCTGGCCGCGATAATTTGCTTTATCATTTTAATGGCTGCCATGGCGGTTCAACTATACCGTAATTCTTTAAGTTCGTACTATTTCCGTGAGGCGCATATTGCCAGAGAGGTGGATGCCGCGGATACCGCACTCGCATTTTACAATAAGAGTATCGCTCACAAGCCGACTCCGGAAAGTATTTATCAGGCAGCTTTAATTGCTTTCTACGATTTAAAAAATCCTTCGCTTTGTCAACATTATCTTGACCGGATGGAGGATTTGACCGCATTCCGTAATTATGTCAACAATAACGGGCTTAAAGCAAAGGCGCTTTATTTACAGGGGCATCGTCATGAATCTTTGCAATATTTTCGCCAGGAAACCATAAATTTCCCGCTAAGTTCGGTAAACTGGTATTTCTATTATAATACATTAAAAGAAATTGGACGTGGTGATGAGGCGGGAGCGGCGTATGACAGGCTTTCCCAGTCTCTGGCGGTGAAAGGTTTACGTTTTGAACATATTCCGCTTCTTATTAAAAATCCGAGACTGGATATGCACTTCCGGGAAGTTCCGGGCGTGGATTTCAAAGGGTTAGAATAGAGGCGGCATAGTAGTTAAGATTTTTTAATATCTTAAAATATATTGGTATTGATAATGAATAAAAGTGAAAAATCGAACCGGTGGGGCATTCTGACTGCAGTATTGATTTTATATCTGCTGCCGTTTTATTATGCCAAGCTGTTCTCATGGCCTTGCGCTGAAGATTATGGATGGTCTGCGACGAAGCATGGCGGTTTTTCTTTAATTCAGGCGTTTGCAGACGCATGGCATCTTTATTTGACTTGGGGCGGCCGCTATCTGTGTTACGCCAGCGAACAGTTGATGATATTGTTTATGCTTCACCATGCCGCCTATGTCGGCTGTTGTATTTTCACCGGAATCATTGCGTTTATCCCGATTTTAGGTATCATGCTGGAGCTGGGACAGGAAAAAAGCTTCAGAGAAAACTTATTCTGGGCTTTACTTTGCCTGGCGGCCGCATATTCCGCACTGGCCGGCCTGGAACAGACATTTTATTGGGTTTCAAACATCTTCTCCGCCACGCTGGGCCTGATAGCTTTGTTATACAGTATTTGGATGGTCTGCCGTTTATGGCGCAGAGAAAGATTTTCTTATCCGGCGTTCCTAATCGCCATGCTTGCGGCATTCATCTCGCCGGGATTTTATGAACACGCGGCGATTGCCCAATTTTATTTCGCCGTTAGCTTGCTGTTGTGCGCATGGTGGCTGAAACGCCGCCGTCAGACATTTACCGTGCTGTCCGCCTGGAGCATTATCTGGGTTGGAATAATGATACTTGCTCCCGGAAACCTGCATCGGCAGGTAATACACCAGGCGGCAAATTCCATATTGGAATCTCTATTCATGAGCAGCAGGGCCATCGCAGGTATCGGCTTTCATACCATATTTTCCCCGTGGTTGTTTGCCATCCCCGCATTCATTGCCAGCTATGATTCCCCGGCTGATTCCATCGGTCGCTCCTTGAATACAAAACGGCGGTCCATACTCCTCCTGTTTGCACTGTGTGTGCCGGTGACGATTGCGGTATTGCATGTGCTGGCGCGCTATCCGATAGTCTTCAACGGCCGTACTGGCGACAGTCTGCTGATTATAAGCTGGATCGGACTTATATGGCTTGCCGTCATTTTTTCCGACAAACTGGCGATGGTAATAAAGCGCTTGAAATTCGCGCCGTATTTACCGGTGATCGCGGTGATGGCATTGTTTGTTACAGGCAACACGTTCGGCCTGTGGAAGAATATTTTTAACGGCAGCCTGAACGTTTACGCCGCGCAAATGCAAAAACGGCATGATGATTATAAAAGCGGCAAAGGAAAAGACATATCAGTCACTCCTATTAGCGTAAGCGCATGGCCGGCGCAAAAAATCTGTCTGCCCGATATATCATATCTTCCCGACGGTGGAGTCAATCTTGAAATAAGTAATTCCTTTGATCTCCGCAGCGTGAGGTTGTTGCCGTCTCTTCCTGAAGTACGGGAATTCATGCGGCGGCATCCGGATAAATTGTCGTCTGAAGAGAGAATTCCGTCCATCAGCGGGATCGACGGCGTCAGAATGGTTCTTGTCTCAGATGTTCCGGCAGGAACAGTGAAAGAGGAATGGCTGGAAGTGCAAGTCACCGGAACAGAGCAGGGCCTTGGCGTTCTGAGGTATCTGCGCCTGATTGTTATGACCGATGAATGTTTTCGGCCGGTGCTGAAATATTTTGCCGGCAAACAAGCGTTTCCGCGGTTGTCGCCGGTCATGGCGGCGGCAGTTTACGGTTCCCGGCAGAATCACGTCAATTATGACCTGCAAAATCCGGAAACGCCAATTGAACGAATCAAGCTGGATAACGGCAAATGGCGGTGGTCGCTGCTAATACCGGTCAACGGGTCCAGAAGCGGCCATACGAAACTGATTTTTTACAGTCTTGACACCAGGATTTACTTTAAAGGATATCAGAAATGAGCAGACTGCATGATGCCGGAACGGCCAGGAGCAGCGAAAAGCCGCGGCTGACCAATATGTTGCAACTTAAATTGCTGCGGCAACTGCTTTTTCTGTTCACTGCCCGCGAGAAAGTTGCATTGTGCGGACTGTTGCTGCTGAACGTCAGTTGCTCGCTGCTGGAAGTGGCGGGTATTGGTGCAATCGTACCGTTCATTCTTATGCTGAGCAATCCTCAGGCGGTGGAGAATAACCGTTTTATGAGCATCCTTTACCGGTTTTTGAATCCCGGCTCGCACCGGAACTTCATGATCATGCTGGCCTTGCTGGTAATTGGATTTTTCATCGCAAAAAATCTCTATATGCTCGGGGTGTTTACCTGTCAGCAACTGTTTCTCCGTCGGAAATATATCAACATTGCAGACCGGCTTTACGCCACTTATATCTTCAGCCCGTATAAATTTTTCTTCAATCGTTCAACTTCGGAATTATTGCGCAATGTTCAAGTTGTCCAATCCATTGCAATAGGGATGCTGACTCCGGTATTGAATCTGCTGGCGGAGATGATAACCGTGAGTACGATACTGCTGTTTCTGCTATGCATCGACCCGGTAAAAGCCTTGATTATTGCCGGGGTGATGGGCGGCATGGCCGGCCTGTGGCTGGCATTTGTGAAAAAATTCTCCCGGCGGCTCGGAGAGCGTCGGCTGGCGTGCGATGAAAACCTCATCAGCGGAGTGACGCAGAGTCTCAGCAGCATTAAAGAAACCCGGCTGCTGGGTACGGAAAGTTTCTTCCAGGCAAAGTTCGATCAAAATATCCGGCATATCGGAACACTGGGGGTGCAAGCCGATCTGCTGAGCGTTTCGCCGCGGTTTTATATCGAATCGCTGACGGCGGTAACTGTTCTGGCGATCATGGTGCTGATGCTGGTGCTGGGGCGTCCGGGACAGACGATATTAGTCGAATTGACGCTGCTGGGGATGGCCGCTGTCAGACTGATGCCGTCGGTAACACGCATGAGCGTTGCCATCGGCAACATCCGCATCTATGTTCCGGCTTTTAACGAAATTTACAATGATGTGATATCAGTAGTCAATGCCGCACCGGAAGCAAAATCAGCCGCCGCGCCGCCGGACAATTTTGAATTTAAAACAAAAATCGAGATGCGCAATGTGTTTTTCAGTTACCGCCAGGATCTCCCGACGCTGAAAAACTTTTCGCTGGAAATATCCCGGAACCAGTGGGGGGGGTTCGTCGGCCATTCCGGTTCCGGCAAAACTACCGCGGCAGACTTGCTGCTGGGGTTGCTGGAACCGGACTCCGGTCAAATCCTGGTCGACGGCCGGGACATCCGCGAAAACTTGCGCGGCTGGCAGCGCAAAATCGGTTATATTCCTCAAAAGATCTTCGTATTCAACGATACCATCCGCAACAATATAGCGTTAGGGCTGCCGCCTGATGAGATTGATGACACCAAAGTCATGCAGGCGGTCAGGACCGCCCAGCTTGAACCGCTGCTGGCACAACTGCCGGACGGTCTCGATTCCCGCGTGGGAGAGGGCGGCATCAAACTGTCTGGCGGGGAACGGCAGCGTATCGGTATTGCGCGCGCACTTTACCGCGATCCGGAGATACTGGTCATGGACGAAGCCACCGCCGCGCTGGACAATGAAACGGAACGCAGTTTCATGGCGGCAATTCGCGCACTGGCCGGACAGAAAACCATCATTTGCATCGCACATCGCCTGACTACCGTGCAAAACTGCGACAGGATATTTTTCATAAGCGGCGGAAAAATCGCCGGAAGCGGTACTTTTGACGAACTGGTCCGCTCGAATCCGGATTTCAGCAACCTGGCGCACGGCGATAATCCGCCTGAAAAACAAATACACGCAAGGGAATAAAATGATACGGGAAACTGCCATCACCGGAGTAAAAGTAGTCGACCTGAAAACAGCATGTGATGCACGTGGCGCGCTATGCAAAATATTCGGCACTCAAGAATTGAATGATATCATGGGACAGCGTACTATCCGCCAGGTCAACCATGTCATGACTGCGGCCCGCGGCACAGTGCGCGGCATACATTATCAACTGGCTCCTTATGCGGAAATGAAATTCATCTCCTGCCTGCGGGGCCGGGTGTGGGACCTGGCGCTGGACCTCCGGTCCGGTTCGCCGACATTTCTCAAGTGGGTAGGCACGGAACTGGTTCCGGGCATGATGCAGATACTTCCGGAAGGCTGCGCTCATGGGATGCAGGCGCTGGAGGATAACTGCGAGCTGCTGTACTTGCATACCGCGGATTACATGGTACATTACGAAAGAGGAATCAGGCACGACGACGCCATGCCCGGCATACGCTGGCCGCTGATTCCATCCGGACTGTCCGAAAGGGATCGCGGCTTTAACCAACTGACCGAAGCGTTCAAGGGGATTGCCGTATGAACTGTTGTCATTATTTTGAAAGGTTGCAATTATGAATTGTCGGCATTGCAGTAATCCGCTGAAATTTGTCTTCATTGACATGGTTAACGCCCCACCCTCCAATTCTTATTTGACTGAGGAGCAGTTGAATGAAATTGAAGTATATTACCCGCTGAAAGTCTTTGTCTGCGAAAAGTGTTTTCTAGTCCAGATCGACGAATACAAGCATCATGATGAAATTTTCTCTCAGGATTACGCATATTTCAGTTCATTTTCCAAGTCATGGCTGAAACACTCCGAAGAATATGTCAAAATGATTACGGAGCGGCTGAAGCTCACTCCTGATTCCAGCGTCATGGAAATAGCATCGAATGACGGCTATCTGCTGCAATATTTCGCCAGGAAAGGCATTCCTTCATTCGGCATCGAGCCGACCGCCAACACCGCGAAAGCAGCCAGGGAGAAAGGGATTGAAACCATCGAGGATTTTTTCGGGTTCCACTCCGCCAGAAAAATTGTGGCATTGAAAGGCACCCTGGATTTGATCATCGGCAACAACGTGCTGGCGCATGTGCCGGATATTCATGATTTTATCGCCGGAATGAAAATCGCACTGAAAGAACACGGAACCATCACCATGGAGTTTCCGCACCTGCTGAATCTGCTCAGGTATCATCAGTTTGACACCATCTATCACGAACACTATTCCTATCTTTCCTTTCATACCCTGCTGGATGTTTTTTCGTCGCACGGGATTACACTTTATGATGTCGACGAGATACCCACGCACGGCGGATCACTGCGGATTTACGGCAGGCATCAGGAGTATGATAGCATTCCTGTCTCCCAAAATGTGAAGACGCTCATCCGGAAGGAATTTGATTTCGGCCTTAATTCGCTGGATATATACCGCCAGTTCCAGCATGAAGCCGATAAAATAAAAGATGAATTTATCATGTTTCTGCTGGAGCAGCGGCGGGCTGAAAAGAAAGTGGCGATTTACGGCGCCGCTGCCAAAGGCAATACTCTGTTGAATTACTGCGGCATTAAAGGAGACAGTCTCATCCAGTTTGCGGTTGACGCCTCGCCGTTCAAGCAAGGTAAATATCTGCCCGGTTCACATATCCCGATTTATTCCGAGCAGAAGATCAGGGACGAGAAACCGGACTTCGTGATTATCATGCCGTGGAATATTCGAGATGAAATTGAGCACCAGCTATCGTACATCAGGCAATGGGGTGGAAAATTTCTGACTGTAATACCCGAACAGGAAATATTTTAGCTTTATCATGAAAATACTGGTCACAGGCGCAACCGGTTTTATCGGAAACCATGTTCTTCGTTGTCTGCTGGAGAATGCGAAAGACTGCGATATAATCGCGACATCCGCCAATCCGGAGAAAGCCGGAACGTTTGACTGGTTTGATAAAGTGAATTATATAGCTTGTGATTTCCACAAAGAGAAAGTTAATTTTTTCGAGAAATTCAACCGCCCGGAAATGGTGATTCATCTTGCCTGGAGCGGGTTGCCGAACTATAGTGCGCCGTTTCATATTGAAGAGAATCTCCCTGCGAATCTGTCATTTCTAAAAAGTTTTATTGAAAACGGGGTAAAAAAAATAGCCGTCGCCGGCACCTGCTACGAGTACGGCTTGCAGGAAGGCTGCCTGGCGGAAGATGCGCCGTCGAACCCGGTGACAATGTATGGCTTGGCCAAAGATACTCTCCGGCGCAGCCTGGAATTATTGATCGGCAACAGCTCAGTGCGGTTTAACTGGATAAGAATCTTCTATTTATATGGTCCTGGTCAAAATTCCAGGGCGCTCATTCCGCTACTGGAGCATGCCGTTCAGCGCGGAGAGAAGGTGTTTAACATGTCCGGCGGCGCGCAGTTGCGGGATTATCTTCCGGTGGAACAAGCCGCTGGTTATATATGTAAAATCGCTCTGCAGGACAAAATCCGCGGTATCGTCAATTGCTGTTCCGGCAACCCGGTTTCGATAAAAAATCTTGTCGAGAGCAGGATTAAAGAACTTAATGCCGGGATTGCTTTAAATCTCGGCTATTATCCTTATCCAGAATATGAACCGATGGCGTTTTGGGGAAATTCTGATAAAATTAAGAAGATAATAATGCCATGAAAACCATATACAGTCAAATTGGGCTTCCTGCGTTTCAAAACAAAACATATGTGACTCCGGAAGAGGCAAGGAAGGCAACCGTCGGAGATGTCGAACTTATTCAAGATCTGCATACCGGGTTAGTCCATAATCATCTTTTCCGACCGGATATTCTTGAATACGATGAATCCTATCAGAATGAGCAAGCCGGGTCGGGAATATTTAGAAACCATCTGCAAGATGTAATGAGTTTGGTTAAAAAATATTTTGCACATCTGAATAAAGGCGCTGAAATCGGTTGCGGAAAAGGTTTTTTTCTGGAAATGTTGCGCCGCGAAAGGTTGAATATTACAGGTTTCGACCCTGCATATCAAGGAAATAGTCCATATGTGATAAAAGAATATTATAATGGCACGCTGGGATATCATGCCGATTATGTTATTTTGCGGCATGTGTTGGAACATATTGATGATCCATTCAGCTTTCTCCAAAAAATATCACAGGACACTAATGGTAATTGCTATATCTATATTGAAGTGCCATGTTTTGATTGGATTATAAAAAATCGAGCCTTTTATGACATTTTCTATGAACACTCCAACTACTTTTCGGCAGAGATTCTGCAAGAATGTTTCACCGAAGTACTGGACGCCGGACATCTTTTCGGTGGACAATACCTTTATATTGTAGCAAATCTCTCTACTTTTAAATATCCGCAACGCCAAAATGTCCATGTCTACTCCAAGTTGAATATCCTTGGTCAATTGAACCATATTATCAATGAAACTGATTTTTCATTGCCAACTTATATATGGGGCGCAGGCGCCAAAGGAGCCACGCTGGTTAACTTACTTTTTAAAAGGGGGATTCATGTGGAAGCGATGATTGACATCAATCCTAAAAAACAGAATCGTTTTATCGGGTTGTCCGCAGCCAGAATAGTCTCTCCGGACAATGCCGAAAAACTTGAAAAAGCTAATGTTATTGTCATGAATCCGTTATACTTAGATGAAATCGCTTCTTTGACAAAAAATCTTCATCCTACAATAATCGAGGTTACAAAATGAACAAAAATCTAGAATTTATCCATGAGCGGGAGCAGCGGATCAAAAATATTCCACAAAATGTATTGCTGCAAGAAACTGGCAATGCCTTTATGATTGAAACTTTGAAAGCAAATTATTCCTACAATTTTTCGTGGATGGGCAGGCCGATTATTCAATATCCGCAGGACATGATGGCGATGCAGGAGATTATCTGGGCCGTTAAGCCGGATCTGATTATTGAGACAGGAATTGCTCATGGCGGCTCCCTGATTTTTTATGCCTCGATGCTGGAACTGCTCGGCGGCTCCGGAACTGTGCTGGGAATCGACATTGATATTCGCGAACACAACCGGCAGGAAATTGTCAAACACCCGATGTACAAACGGATCACGATGCTTGAAGGTTCCAGCATCGATGAAGCAATTGCCGGTCAGGTGCGCAAAGCCGCCGAAGGCAAGGCACGAATAATGGTGTGCCTGGACTCGAATCATACGCATGACCACGTTCTAAAAGAACTGGAACTTTATGCGCCGCTGGTTACCGCCGGCAGCTATCTGGTGGTGTTCGATACCATCGTTGAAGACATGCCGGAAGACTTCTTTCAAGACCGGCCATGGGGCAAGGGCAATAATCCCAAGACTGCAGTTTGGGAGTATTTGCGCTGTTTGCAGGCGGAGGGCCGGAGCGCCGCGGACGGGAGTCCGCTGCATTTTGAAACAGATCAGGCCATCGAAAATAAGTTATTGATTACGGTGGCGCCGTCAGGTTTCCTGAAACGAATACCTTAAACTTGCAGGTAGTCAAATGCCACTATTCAGCATTGTAATTCCGACCAAAAACCGTCCAGAACTGATAACTCAGACAGTCCTGCAAATTCTGGGTTTGAAATTTCAGGATATGGAAGTGGTCGTAATCGATAACAGCGACACAGAAACGACATCGCAGGCGTTGGCTCAAATCAAGAATGAACGGTTAAGGGTCGTTAGAACCGGCAAGCTTTCCATGCCGGACAACTGGGAGGCCGGATATTGCGCAGCAAACGGCGAATATATCTTCCTGATCGGCGACAAAGTCATCATCAATCCGTTTGTGCTGCCGCGACTGCGCCGTCGAATCGAACAATATTCGCCCGAAGTGCTGGCCGTGAACTGGTATCCATGCGCAAAAGTTAAAGGGG
Source organism: Victivallaceae bacterium (assembly GCA_041665605.1). Classification (GTDB taxonomy): domain Bacteria; phylum Verrucomicrobiota; class Lentisphaeria; order Victivallales; family Victivallaceae; genus CAIPAT01. The sequence continues at coordinate 30,741 of JBAYIO010000023.1, forward strand.
TAAAATACCGCCGTGACGGCTGGGCGGCCATTCCGTCCGAAGTGATTATTGAAAAAATCCGGAATTTTGATTTCATAGGGTTCTGCTCACTGGCGCCAATCGGTTATAAGGCGATTCTTTCCAGAGATTTTGTGCGAAAAGTTCAAGCAAAATTCGGGCGCATGACCTTCCCTCTCGCGCCGGATTACACCGCCGGCTACATGACGTTGTTCAATTGCCGTGAAGTCCATTATTATACCGGACTGACCAACCGCCTGCATCCGGGTGCCCCCAGCAACGGCATAAGCAGTGAATTCCATGGGAAAATGGCGCAATCTTTCCTCGCCGATATGAATCTGGCGTTTGAAGATACCGTTAAATTTGCGCCATTGCCAATAGTGACGGTGTCTAACTCCATCGTCAGCGATTTTTTTCATATGGCGGAAATCGCCGGACTGCCATACCGGCATGAATGGATTGATAAAACCGCCTACGCCAGATTCCTGTTTGAAGATTTGATGTCGCTTAACTTCAGACTGCATCTGGATATTTCCGACCGGCTGAAAAGTCTTTACGGTTATATGGAACAAAATAACCTTTTTGCGGAAAAAGCGATCATTGCCGTCATGGAGAAATATGATTTGAGTAAAATTGAAGCGCGAGCAAATGCAGTCAACAAGCTTAAAGCCTTGATCGCCAGATACCGGATTCCAGTCATATCCCGGCTGAAAATGATCTGGCTGAAGTTCGTCAATAAATTTATCTTGAATCTGCAAAAATAATCGTCTAATGTATCAAAAGAAGTATTTATCGATTTCAAGAAAACATAAATCCGTGTTAATCAGTGAACAAAATGGCCTGACAGCGAATAGTTAAACGCGAATAGAGGTAAACATGAGCATAACTTATAAAAAATATTGCCAAATCATAAATAACATCAAATGGCCGGACAGGTTTCTAATGGGCAGAGGTTGGAAACCGGGAACGCTTTATCACCACTCGCATCAGGAAAGATATTTTCATGCTGTCAAAACGGTTGAGGCCGCGCTTGAAAAAAACAAAACATTGCCGTTAACGATATTGGATATCGGATATTATCCCGGAGCATTAGGCATCATTCTGCGCGAAATCTTCGGTGATAAAATAAGATTGACCGGATCGGGTATGGGCAGTACGCCGGGAACAATACAGGAACTGCTGGATTCGAAAGCTTACGCCGAAATTCATGATGCTGACCTGGATCCACTGCATTACCTTTATGACAGCAATGCGGCATCTTCAAGAATTCAAGTCCCGGATGCCTCGATAGACCTGGTTATCGCCGGCGAGGTATTCGAACATCTTTCTTCTCCAATTCACTTCATTAAGGAAATCTCCAGAGTGTTGAAAAAAGACGGCATACTTTTTATGACAACCCCGAACGTATGCTATATCGGTAATATTTTCCGTCTGCTTACCCAAAAAAGCAACTTCCCGCCGCTGGAAGCCTCGACCATCTCCATCCCGGAACAGCGCCCGCACATCAGGCTGTATGATGCCGGTGAGATCCGTCAACTTATGGCAGATGAAAAACTGGAGGAAGTAAAATATTATTTCATTGACGGACATGATGAAAGATTCAAGATTAAACCCCTGTCAGTAAAAATAAAGCTTTTTATAATCAGATGTTTCTACTTTATCCCTCACTTCCGGGACCAGTATATCGGAATATTTTACAAGGCATAAGCTGATGAAAACTTCTACATGCACTGTGCCAATATTGTTTCTGGTCTTCAACCGGCCTGAAACGACCATAAAGGTGTTTGAGGCGATACGGCAGTACCGTCCGCAACAGTTGTTTATTGCCGCTGACGGAACGCGCCCGGACAGACCCGGAGAAGCAGAGAAGTGCGCCGAAGTCAGAAAGATCGCCGATGCGGTGGACTGGCCGTGTGAAATCAAAACCCTTTTCCGGGAACACAATCTAGGATGCCGCGATGCCGTCAGTTCCGCGATCAACTGGTTTTTTGAAAATGTCGAAGAAGGAATCATTCTAGAAGATGACTGCCTTCCGCATCCGGATTTTTTCCGGTACTGTCAGGAATTGCTGGAATATTACCGTAATGACGAACGCGTAATGCACATCAGCGGCAGTAATTTTCAGCGAGGGTTGAAACGCGGCGATGCCAGTTATTATTTCTCCAGCTATGCGCATATATGGGGGTGGGCATCTTGGCGGCGCGCATGGCAATATTACGATGCGGACCTGAAAAAACTCGATATTACTGTACTCCAAAATACTTTCAATTCAAAAAAAATCAGCAAGCGCTGGCTGGAAATACTACAGGAAGTAAAAAATATGAATCCGCACTTCAATACATGGGATTTTCAATGGAGCTATACGCTGTTTGAACATAATGGGCTGGCAGTTACTCCCAATGTGAATATGATTTCCAATATCGGGTTCGGCTCGGGAACTCACACCTTGAAAAAAGACAGCGAGTTCGCTGAAATTCCGGCAGAATCAATCGCAAAAGCACTGATTCACCCGATGCAGAAAATACCGGATGAGGCAGCGGATAAAGTCGTCTTTGGAATAATGTATGACAGTTCTATTCTGGCAAGAATCAAAAGGCATATCGTAGGAGTATTCAAATGAATTGCACGATTTGCGGAAGCAATTTAGCGGAACCGGCGTTCACGGGCAGGATTTTGGCTAAATATGATACCGGTTACTTCTACTGCCGGGAATGCGGTCATTTACAGACGGAGTCCCCTTTCTGGCTGAAAGAGGCCTATGAGTCAGCGTTGACGTTGAATGACACCGGGATTATCAGCCGCAACACCGCGCTGGCGGCAAGGATCGCTCCGGTTCTTTATTTCCTGTTCGGCAAAGATCACACTTATCTGGATTGGGGTGCAGGATACGGGCTTTTTGTCCGGCTGATGCGTGATACCGGCTTTGATTTCCGCTGGCACGATCAATACGCTCAAAATCTGTTTGCCAGAGGATTCGAATGTCATCAGGAGATGATTGAACTGATTACCTGTTTTGAAGTTTTCGAGCATCTGCCTGATCCACTTGCACAACTTGACGAAATGTTAAAAACATCTGATACGCTCCTCTTTTCAACGGAACTGTACTCTGAGAAAAATATTCCCGCCCGGCAGCAGGACTGGTACTACTTTGCGCCGGCGCACGGACAACATATTTCATTTTTCTCTATCAGGACGCTGGAATATATTGCGTCAAATAAAAATCTAAATTTGGTGTCCAATAATAAAAATCTGCATCTGTTCTCTCGGAAGCCGATAAAGCACAAAACAATTCTCCGCTTTCTGCTTTCCGCGCACCGGTTGATGCTGATTCCAATAAATGAATACATCTGCCGTAAAATGAAATCCAAAACTTTTAGCGATTCCGGACTTTCAGGTAAAATACTGTAAACAAATGAAAATACTTTACGATCATCAAATCTTCTCTTCGCAGCCGTTTGGCGGCATTTCTCGCTATTTCTGCTCTCTGCTGCAGGAGTTTACGAAAAATGATTCCGGAATTGAATTTACGGTTCCACTGCTTTTCTCCAACAACAGCTATATTCACGAACCCGGTCTCTATCCAAATTTGAATTATTTTTTCAGGGATCACAACTTCCGTGGCAGAGACCGGATTCTGGAGTTTATCAACCGGCGGAAAGTTATTTCGTTCCTGAGTAATAATAAGCAGCAGGTACAGGTATTTCATCCCACTTATTACAGCCCTTATTTTATAGACCATCTCGGGAAAAAACCTTATGTCCTTACAGTGCATGACATGATCCACGAACGTTTCGAAAATCTGCCGGCCAGAGACAAAGAATGCAGTGACAAAGCGGCATCCGTCAAACAAGCATCGGCAATCATTGTTCCAAGCGAAAGTACGAAACGGGACTTAATCGACTTGCTGGGGACTTCGTCAGAGAAAATTCATGTCGTTCATCATGGATTTACTCAAGTTCAACAGGACTCAGCCAGTCCGGGACTGCCGGAAAAATATTTTCTTTACGTCGGACAGCGGAAATACTACAAAAATTTTCCGCTGCTGTTAAAAGCTTTTGCCGAAACTGTTACTGCGGATTCTAAAGTAATACTGTTATGCTGCGGCGGCGGAACTATTACCAAAGACGAAAATATTTTAATCAACCAGCTTGGGCTTTCCGGTAAAATAATGCAGCGAAATTTTACGGACGGGGCACTGTTCCATGTTTATCATCAGGCGGCAGCATTCGTCTATCCATCACTATGCGAAGGGTTCGGAATTCCGGTGCTGGAAGCGTTCGGCTGCGATTGTCCGGTCATATTGTCGGACATTCCGTGCTTCAGGGAAGTGGCCGGTGATGCCGCAAGTTATTTCAATCCCGATTCCTCACCGGAATTATCCGCTTTAATGCGGGAAATGCTGAATGCTGAAAACTTAAAAACCGGACTCCGGCTGAAAGGCCGGAAACAGCTGAATGCTTTTTCCTGGCGGAAAGCCGCCGCCGCAACCGCTGATGTTTACAGGGAAATATTATGAAGATACCGCTGATTTTCATTCATCAAGGTTACAATGATTATCTGAATTATACGCTTCGGCAGGCGCATTTTTCCAATCCGGACGCGGAAATCATTCTGATCGGCGACGAATCAAATGATAAATTCGACTTTGTAAAACACTACCGCGCAGAGGATTATCAGAGGAATGCCGATGCTTTCGCCGGGGTTTACAAACACATGTCTTTCAATTCCTACGAGTTTGAATTGATTTGCTTCAAGCGATGGTTCATTCTAGAAGATTTCATGATACAGCACCAATTGCATGGAACATTCGTATTCGACACCGATGTAATGATTTATTCTGACTTGACCGCCATGGCGGAGAACTTATCGGACTCAGGAAATAATGGTTTTGCGGTAACCGGAGAATCATCGCTGTCGCCTCATGTAATCTTCTGGCAGAAACAAACATTGTCCAGCTTCAATCAGTTCCTGCTTGAGTCTTACAGCCTGCCGGAAGTAATAGAGAAATATCAGCAGAAATGGACGCACCATATCAGCAATAAACTGGCCGGCGGAATTTGCGATATGACCGCATTATGCCTTTTTAACAGCCAGGCTGCTCATGTTCAATATCAAAATCTGCTGAAAATTGAAGATGATGCCACATTTGATCTGAATATCAACGAATCAAGCAATTTGAAGGATAATGAATTCGTCAAGACTCGCGGACAAAAGAAGATTATCTGGAACAACAATCAGCCTTACGCCATCAGGAAGTCCGATAACCGTGAAATACGGTTTCACGCCCTGCATCTCCAGGGACATGCCAAACTGCTCCTGGATAAATACTATCGCGGCCCCGACTTTCGCGAAAGAAAAAGCATCTCCCTTCATAATAAGTTACGGATATTCAAAGGCGGCATTCGCAGGCTTGCCGCATATTCAATAAAATCCATTTGCGGAAAGCCTCACGGCTCACTATATTTTCCTTAACAAAAATACAAAGCAGAGACAAAAATGGACTGGACAAAAATTTCTAAAGACCCCATGGACAGCAAAGCCATGGAAGCGGTTTATGCCCATATAAAAAGCATCCGAATTGAAATCGACGATCTTTTTATTGAACATGTTAAAAAAGAGGTTGCCGGAAAAAGAGTTCTGGATATCGGTGTTTGCGAACACGATTTTTCATATCTTGCCAAAGAACGCTGGCGGCATAAAGTGATTAAAGAGAACTCGGCTTATTGCCTCGGGGTTGACATTCTTCAGGAAATGATTGACGAATTGAACCGGCAGGGATACAATATCAAATACGCCGACGCCACCTCGGATATGTTTTTAGGGGAAAAGTTTGATGTGGTCTTTATCGGAGATGTCATTGAACATGTGGACCGCCCTGCGGATTTATTGAAATTCGCCAAAAGACATTTGCTGCCGAATGGTAAAATTATTGTAACGACTCCCAACCCGTTCTATTATAAATTCTCACTGGAAAATATTAAGTTCGGAACATCCATGACTAATCTTGAACATGTAATCTGGGTATCTCCTTTTATGGCTTTGGAACTAAGCCGCCGTGCGGGTTTGAAGTTCTCTCGCTACGTTTTCTTCAAGCGTTCAAACAGATTCTGGAAATATCTGGTTAAGAAGATCGCGCCGCCGGAATTGATTTCCCCGATGCATTACTATGAGTTTACGCTGGAATGATTGCTATCAAGGGCTGAATTTATGAACAGAGGGCTTAAAATATCTATTATCACCGTTACGCTGAACAGCGCGAAACATCTTGAAGAGACAATCAGGAGTGTGCTTTCGCAGAATTATAAAAACTTCGAGTATATCATCATTGACGGCGGTTCGACCGACAGCACCCTGGACATCATCAGGAAATACGAAAAACACCTGGCATACTGGATAAGCGAACCTGACTGCGGAATGTATGACGCCATGAACAAAGGCATTGTCCGCGCATCAGGCGATATAGTCGGCATCATCAATTCCGACGACTACTACTTCCCCGGGGCATTCAGAAAAGTCGCGGATGCTTTCGTTGATGAAAGTCTTGACCAGTATATTTTCTGGGGTGATATCATGCAGGGTGATGACCTGACTCCGGGCTGGCGTCCATGGAATCTCAAACGCGGCGCATTTGCGCCGCATCCGTCCATGTTCTGCCCGAAGCGGATTTACGACCGCATCGGCGTCTACTCCACTGACTATAAATTGCTTGGCGATTATGACTTTATGTACCGCGCCATTCATAAATACGGCATTAAACCGCTCTATCTGCATGAACCGGTTGCATTCTTCCGTCCCGGCGGTCTGGCGTCGCAAAACATTCTGCCCGCGCTCAAAGACGAATTGCGTGTAAAACTGAAATACGGTCAGCCGTTCACCATTGCATATCCGCTGTTTCTGCTTAAAATTATCAAAAACAGTCCGAATATAATTAGAAACTGGCAACTGAAGAAATGAAAAAAAGGCTTAAATGAATACCTTTATCCAATTTCAAAGAGGACTGCGGGAGTTGCCGCTGGCAACATCCTGGATGCTTAATGATATTGCCGAAATGAAAGGTCGCCAGCAGCTTTTTACTCAGCAGTCGCCGCAAAAACTCAAAGTCCTCCGGGAACATGCGATTATTGAGAGTACGGTTTCCTCCAACCGTATCGAAGGTATACAGATCGATGATAAACGTATCGGTACCGTGATTTTTGGCTGTAATAACCTGAAAGACCGCAACGAGGAGGAGATACGCGGTTATCGTCAGGCGCTTGATTTAATTCACGCTTGTTCCTGTAAGATGACCTTGAGCGAAGCGTTGATCCTGGAGCTTCACCGGCTGTCACGCGGGGATATCTGGGACTCCGGCAAGTTGAAAAACAAAGACGGCGATATCATTGAAACCTATGCGGACGGTCGGCAGCGACTCCGTTTTCGCACCGTATCCGCTGCCGATACCCCGGCTAGTCTAGCCAAATCGCTTTCACTTTACCATGAATTTACCAGCGAACAACGCATTCCCCCGTTAATTGCGCTGGCGGCTTTTAACTTGGACTTCCTCTGTATTCACCCGTTCAGGGATGGCAACGGCAGAGTATCGCGCCTGCTGCTGCTACTGGAACTCTATCATCATGGATTTGAGGCCGGACGTTATATCAGCCTGGAAAAGTCGATTGAAGATACCAAGGCGCAATACTACGAAACGCTGGAATTGTCATCCCGAAACTGGCATGAACAAAAACACGATCCATGGCATTATATCAATTACCTGTTGTTCGTGATAAAAAATGTCTATAAGGAATTTGAAGCCAGAGTTGAGGGAATGCGCTCTCCCAAAGGCGCCAAGACCGAACTGATTCTCAGCGTGATCAATGCCATGCCAGATGCCTTTGCCCTGCGTGAAATTGAATCGAAATGCCCAGGCGTCAGCCGCGACATGATTCGCGCCGTGCTTAAACAAGGCAGACAAGACGGTTCGCTGGTCTGTGAGGGACGCGGCCCCGGCTCCCTCTGGCGTAAAAAGGGTAATATCTCTTTATAGAGGTAATAATAAGGGTAAGATGAAATTATTATTTTGGATATTGCCGGTTAAGCAAAGAGTGCCTGGAAACTTTAACTTTTTCAATTTCAAGAACATTTTAAAATGAAAAAAATATCAATTTTTCCCAGATATAACACGTTAGGCGCTTCCAGCCGCTACCGGTTTTACATGTATGCCGAAAGACTGGTCAAAGCCGGTTATGAGGTGCGGATTTCTTCATTTCTGGACAATGATTACCTGACGCGGCTTTACAGCAGCCGGAGAATCAATCCCTTAATGATTCTGCGTTCATATATCCGCCGTCTGTACAAGGCGTTTTTCAGCTCAAAATACATTCTGCTGGAATATGAATTGTTCCCTTATCTGCCTTTCTTTTTCAGCAGGCTGTTTCTTGCCGGGAAAAAATACGTCCTCAATTTCGATGATAACGTCTGGACCAAGTATTCCGGCAAACCGTGGCTCAAAGGCAAATATGACCGCCTGATCAAAAATGCCGCCGGAATAATTGCCGCCAATGAATATCTTTATGAAATAATCAAAAAACACAATCAGAACGTAATCAAAATTCCCACGGTAATCGATCTGGATTTATATCAGGCGGAATATCCTAAATTTGAACGCTTTACAATTATCTGGATAGGGACTCCGGTCACTTACAAATATGTGCTTCAGTTTGCCGGCACTTTCCGGCAGATGGCCGGGGAACTGGACTTTGAACTGTTGATCCTGTCCGCCGCCTCGCTTGAGAAAGACCGCATCCCGGGCGTGAATATGCGATTTGTCAACTGGTACCCGGCCATTGAAGCAGAATACTTGACCCGCAGCCATGTCGGCATCATGCCGCTGACCGATGACGATTTTTCACGGGGGAAATCAGCTTTTAAGATTATTCAATATCTGGCCGCCGGCTTGCCGGTTATTGCCAGCCCGGTGGGTGAAAACTGCAATGTCATCAATAGCGGCGAGAACGGTTTTCTGGCGGATTCTCCTGACGAATGGGCGGGGGCATTGAAAAAACTTTATTCCGACCATGCCTTGTATTCAAGAGTCGCCGCTGCCGCGAAAAAGTCTTCTTCTGAATATTCCATTCAAAAATACTTCCCGATTTTTCTGGACTTTATGGAAAAATCTTTTTCCGCCGACAAAGAGCGGACATAAAAACCGCTCCGTCTCAACTATTTGATGCCTTCTTCCTGATGCTTGTTGGTTTTATTCAGGATGCTGGTCAAATCGTGAAAAGTATGGCTCATTTTGTATTTGAAAGTATGCTTCTTTGAATCATCATCAACTTTTTTCGACTCCTGCTCGGCAATATAATCCTGATGAAGTTTGTAATATTTCTGGTTCAGCTCTTCAATAATGCGAATTCTGTCAATTTCGTTCTGGACTCTTTCCTCGGCAGTCAGCAAGTAATCCGGCTTATAATATTCTCTGACTATTCTGATCGCCTTGTTGAGATAATCTTTCTGCAAGTGCTCCGGCAGAGTTTCGGAAAAGCTTACAATATGGATAAATTTCTCCATTATCCTTTTTGACTTCTCCGTATCCAGAGGCAGCTCTGTCATCAGAAAAAGCTCGCTTCTTTCCGCTTTGTACTGTGAGCGCATCTCGGCGTTTATCAGTCTATGCTCCAGCGCTTCGCTGGCCGCAAAATCATCCCGCAGCGAAATATACAAATCCCTGATATCATCCGGAATATAGTCTTCGGGATTAAGTGTCTCATTTTCTTTTTTATGCGGAACCCGGTACGAATCCTGGCCGCCGTCGAGTCCGTCTTCTTCAACTTGCCGGAAAAACAGAATTCCCTGCCGAGCCTTGGACTCAAGCTCAAAATCTATCTCCTCCTTGGTAAACTTGTATTTCCCGTAAACTTCCGGTTTATGATCTCTCAGAATCAACGGGCCGAATGAAGTTAATTCAAGGGTTTTATTGTAGATAAAAGATTCATAGATTAAATGATTCAACGCTGCCGGACGGTCTTCAAATTCAGGAGATTTCGGGTGAGCAGGAGCCGTCGATGCCGTTTCCTGCGCAGGCGGTGACTGCACTTCCGGCTCCGGTGATTGTTCCGCCTGCGGTTCTGCCGGGGATGATACCTGCAATAATCCTTGAATATAACCCTGTCCGGCTTCAGTCAGATCATAGCTGGAGGCGTCGACTAACTGTAATAAGCCGTTGGCTTCCATCGTTTGGATCGCCCAGCTCAAATCTTCATCAGGAACAGGATTATTCTCATCAACGGTGATATTGTTCAAATCCAGGCGGTTTTCACGCAGGCTCGGGTAAATAGCCTCTATCAAAATTTTGCGGAAATACTCTTCAGAATAATCACTACTCATAGTAAACTTTCTCCGGCAAAATCAGTTATAACAAAATGCTAATACACTTTTAACCAACTATTAACAAACACAAGATACTCCCGTCCACCATATTCTACAATGCTTTTTATTATTTTCAAATGTTTTTTTCAAATTCATCCACAAATCACAGCCTGGCAGAAAAATGCCATCAGCAATTATTGAAATCGCCGATGGCATTATTTTCAGCATCAGGCTAAAATCCAAATACGCGTCAATTTTTGCGCATGGTTTCCTTCTCCACCAGTACCGCGTAACGGCTGTATTGCTTGAAGCAGGCGGCGTATTTTCTGGAGCTTTCCGCAACCGGCTCATAGGTCTTGTCAAAGCCGCCGCCCATTTTTTTCATTGCCTGCTGCACATTCTTATACAGTCCTCCGGCTACCGCGGCAAACATGGCGGCACCCAGGGCGCAAGCCTGTTCCGATTTGACTATTTTAACCGGCATTCCCAGCACATCCGAGCACATCTGCATGATAAACGGAGATTTTCTAGCAACTCCGCCCATGGCAATGACCCCTTTTACCGGAATGCCTTCCTCGGTGAAACGGTCGGCAATTTTCTTTGTTCCGAATATTGTCGCCTCGACCAGTGCCCGATAGATCATCGGAGCGGAACTGCCCAGATTAAGGCCGGTAACGGCACCCTTCAAAGCCTGATTGGCATCCGGAGTGCGCCGTCCGTTCATCCAGTCCAGCGCGAGCACACTGGATTCGCCGACCGGTATTTTCATCGCCTCTTTCTCAAGGGCCGGAAGAATTTTTGCGGCAATCTTTTCGGCTTCCTCTTTGTCCAGCATATGAAGCGGCCAGGCAATCAGATTTTTGAACCAGGCATAAACATCGCCGAACGCCGACTGCCCCGCCTCCATGCCCAGCATTCCAGGAATGATGGAACCGTCAACCTGGCCGCAAATACCGCGGATCAGTTTGCCGTCGAGGTCTTTCAATGGCGCCACCACTAAATCACATGTGGAAGTCCCCATGACTTTGCTTAAATAATAAGGCTCAATCTGGCCGCCAACCGCGCCGAAATGACAGTCGAAAGCGCCGACGCCGATGGCGATGCCGGCAGGAAGGCCGAGCTTCTTTGCCCATTCCGCGCACAGCGTTCCCGCTTTTGTTTCAGAGGTGAATGTTTTTGTGTAAAGCCGGTCTCTGAGTCCGGACAGCAGCGGATCGAGTCCGGAGAGAAATTCTTCCGCCGGCAGCCCGTCCCAGCTTGCATGCCACATGGCCTTGTGACCGGCTGCGCAGCGGCTGCGTTTTAGCTTCAACGGGTCAGTATTGCCGGCAAGGACCGCCGGAATCCAGTCACAATGCTCAACCCATGAGAACGCCGCCTGCCGCACTTGCTTATCACTGCGCAATGTGTGCAGAATCTTCGACCAGAACCATTCTGAAGAGTAAATGCCGCCTTCGTATTTGGTATAATCTTCGCCGCCCCAGGCTTTTGCATATTGGTTAATCTCGGAGGCTTCCGCAACCGCGGTATGATCTTTCCACAAAATAAACATCGCATTGGGATTATTTTCAAAAGCAGGCGTCATGGACAACGGAACTCCGGCTTGGTTGACCGCCACCGGCGTTGAACCGGTAGTATCCACCGAAATGCCGATGACATTTTTTGCCGCCCCCGCTGGAGCTTTCGCCAGTACGCCTTTTACCGTAATCTCCAGTCCGCTCAAATAATCCAGCGGATGCTGACGGAACTGGTTTTTCACCGGATCGCAGTATTTGCCGTGTTTCCATCTTTCATAGTGATGAACACAACTGCCGAGTTCTTCTCCGTTTTCCGCATTTACCAGTAATGCCCGTACACTGTCCGTTCCGTAATCCAGTCCAATAACTAATTTTGCCATTATTGCCTCCACTATATATTAATGATATATTTTGCTTTTAAAATATGCTTTATATTGTGTATAAATCAACCCCAAATCCGGAAATCTCCGCCCCTTCCCGCGGCAGCACGACAAAGGATGACATCTTCACCCGTACGCCAGTCGGCGCGGTGATTGGCAACTTGAAAAAACTGGTTGTTCCGCTAACTTATCAGGACTGTTTATATAATTAATCAACGCCGGGATCACGGGATTTTCATGTTATTTTTGAAAGGTATTTTTATCGGGCTGCTGATCGCCATACCGGTCGGTCCGGTCGGAATCTTATGCGTCCACCGCGTCATTGCCAAGGGACGGCTGGCCGGTTTATTCTCCGGGCTTGGCGCGGCGGCGGCGGACGGATTATACGGCGCGGTGGCGGCTTTCGGGTTAACGCTTATCTCGGATTTCCTGATCGGATGCAGTTTCTGGATTCGCCTGATCGGCGGCATCTTTATTGTTTTCATCGGCATCAGAATGTATCTCACCAAGCCGGTAACAGATATTGAAGACGAAGTTCCCAACACGCTTGGACGGGATTTTCTGTCCACTTTTATTATCACCATTACCAACCCGCTGACCATCATGGGCTTTCTGGCCATCTTTGCCGGATTGAACCTGATTGATTCGCATCGCGGCTTTATGGATGCGTCGATTCTGGTTTCCGGCGTGGTCGCCGGGTCCGGCATCTGGTGGCTGTCACTGGTTATAATTTTCGGATTTATCCGCTCGAAATTTGAATTTTCCTGCCTTCATACGGTAAATAAAATAGTCGGTGTGGTGATTGTTATCATGGGATTCGTCACTATGGTTCTTGAGCATAAAATATCCCCGTCACCGCCAAATCACGCTCCGGCGGCAATTGAACAGACCAAAGAGCGTTAAATTTTAATTCTAGGGCTGGGCCGGAACTCTGGTCAGCATCTGTTTCATGATCAGAGCGTTGCGGTTTTCCGGCTCATTCGCCAGAATTTCCTGAACAATCTCCAATGCCTTCTCTGTTCTGCCGTCGGATGCGCTTGCCGCGGCAAGATTGAGCATCAGTCCGGCATTGCCGGGGGCAATGGATAACGCGCGGCTGAAGAAAACGATCGCATCCTTGAATGACTTTCTGGACATCGCAATGATCCCCATGCCATTGAGGGCGCGGCGGTCATAAGGTGCCGCTTTAAGACAGAGTTGATAATATTTCTCCGCCAGCGGGATATTGCCGCGCCGCTGCAGATAGTAACCGTAATTATAGAGTACGTCCGGTTTGCCGGAACCTTTGGCCAGCGCCTGCGCGAATAATTTTTCCGCCTGATCAAAATCCTTGATATTCGAGGCGTTGATTGCCAGGTTCATGTAACCTTCAGGCGATTCCGGATCGGCTTTCACCGCATCCATGAAATACCTTGCCGCCGCGCCGAAATCCCCTTTGGCCTCGGCGATCACTCCGAGCATGTTCAGGCAGCGGGCGCGGTCATCGAGCGCATTCAGCGCCGCCGCTAAATGCCTTTCCGCTTCCGGATATTTGTTCTGCTTGAAATACGCTTCGCCCAGTATTGAATCGCTCTCCGCCTGTTCACTCACAGTATTTACCGGCGGCGACGGCAGATAAACCACCAGCGCGGCAAATCCGCAATAAGTCAGCGGTTTCAAAGTGTTGCGGAGATTGCGCCTTTCCGCAATAATTCTGGCAAGCAGGAACGCGGCAAAAACAAATAACGCCGGCAGCATTGCCAGACGGTATCTGCCGCTGGTCACGGTGAGCGTCTGCCCCAGCCAGAAAGCGACAGCCAGCAGAATAAAATGCCGGTAACAGTACAGCGTCCGCCGCTGACCGGCGGCCAGCGCCAGTCCGGCCAGCGCCAGCACCATAATCACTCCGGACATCCAGGCGGAGTAGCGCTGCAGCGCGGTGAAACAGCGCAGCGGCGCGGCATCCGCGCCTGAAATTAATTCCCGGAAATTCCATACATAAACCGCCTTCTTCGCCAGCAGCTTCAGCCATTGCCCCGGATTGCCGCGAATAAAATCAATGGTGCGGTTCGAATAAATCCGGTCATTGCCGACTTTCAGTTTATCCGCCTCCGCTACGGCATTATTGTACAGCGTGTTCCATTGCGGCCCCGGACGCACATAGCAAGTCCCGGTGGCATCCGGGTTATTGCCGATAAAAAGGTTCAATTCGCTGTTGTTCTGAATCAGAACAATCCGGCCGCTGAGCATCGAATTATGAATACATACAGGAGCAATGATCATCATCGCGCAAATAATGAAAAGCGCAGCCGGCAGCGACTTCCTGAATGTTCCTGAACTTGTTTTCCACTCGACGGCCAGCAGCAGCACAAACTCGGCAGCAATAAAAATCAGCGCCGTCGGATGGGTTGCCGCTGCCAGTCCGGCGGTCAATCCGGCTCCGGCAAACCATGGATATTTAACATGGAATTTCCGGTTTTCCCGCAATTCCGGTCCCTCCCCGCCAAAATAAAGCAGCGCCACCGTCAGACAAAGCAGCGGCACCAGCAGAGCTTCGCTGATCAGTTCCGCCTGGTAATAAATCAGCGGCGGATACAGTACGGCAATTCCGAGAAAAAGATACGGCATCAGGAAATCTGTTTTTGAGCAGAGCATTTTCAGCGCATAAAACAGCGGCATCAGGCAAAGCAGGCTGATCAGCAACTGCATAAACCGGACCCCGGGCAGACTGAAGGAAAAAAGCTTATACAGCAGCGCCAGCAGCATCGGGTAAGCCGGTCCGTGAATATGTACCGCCTCCCAGATAATCTTTCCGGAAATAATCTCCCTGGCCCAGTCGTCATATTCCTGAACGTCCGGCCCGATCGGAATGGCAAACAGGGGCGATCCCGAAAACTGCCACAGGTATATTATGCGCAGAATCAATCCCGTCAGCAAAATTGAAAGCAGTAAATATGTCTTTTTGGTAAAAATACCGTTTATTGATATCACTATTGTCTCATTCTGTTTTGAATTATATCATTTAATATATATAGTATACTATTCTTATCATAACAGAAAAAACGAGATGAAAGAAAAAACCGTAAAAATAAACAATCAGGCGGGAATTCACTGCCGGCCGGCCAGCGCAATCCTCAATGCGATAAGCGAGTTTCCGGACCATGAATTCATCGTCTCCCTTCCGGGCAGAGAAGATACCGAACTGAACAGCATCCTCAGTCTGATCGCACTGGGTCTGCAAAGCGGTGACCGTATTACCCTGCGCGTATCCGGGGCGGACGAGGAAAATGCCTGTGCTAAAATTTCCGGATTGTTTGAGTTTGAATTTGACTTCCCGCCGAGAATGTGAATTTGACGTCCCGGATAAGTGTTAAAATATGTTTTTCTATATTGCAATAATTGCCATCGCCGTCTATCTGCTGCTGGCGGCAACGCTTTACTTCATGCAGCACCGTCTGGTCTTTTACCCGACCAAAGAGATTTTCGCCACTCCGCTCAATTTCGGAATCCCCTTTGAAGATATTTTTTTGACGACTTCCGACGGAGTGAAAATCAATGCATGGTTCATTCCGGCTGACAACGCCGAATACACAATCCTTTTCTGCCACGGCAACGGCGGATGCCTGGCCCACCGGGTCGAAACAATTGAACTCTATCATACACTCGGGGTAAACTTCTTCATTTTCGACTATCGCGGATACGGCCTGAGCAGCGGCAAACCTTCAGAAAACGGCTTGTATCTGGATGCGGAAGCCGCCTGGCGATATCTGGTAAATGAAAAGCGAATCTCTCCGGACAAAATAGTGCTTATCGGCCGTTCCCTCGGCGGAGCCGCCGCCGCACGGCTGGCCGCGAAAGAACAACCTGGCCGCCTGATCTGTGAATCATCGTTCGTTTCGATCCAGGAAACCGGCAGCGACATGTATCCGTACTTTCCGGTCAAGTGGCTTTCCCGCTACAGTTTCCCGACCGGGGACTTTCTTAAACAGGTAAAATGCCCGGTACTGATAATTCATAGCGGCGATGATAAAGTTGTCAAGTTCAGTCACGGACTGAAATTATTCAACCTTGCCAATGAGCCGAGAACCTTCATGGAACTGACCGGGGCTCACGACGAATGTTATTTCGACTGCCGCGACCAGTATGCCGCGGTCGTTAAAAGGTTCATTTGCGCGCCAACAGACATTGATGCGGCGCAAACGGCCGAAATCAGCATTTGAAGTTCAAAGCGAATAGATTTCTCTGTACTTGCGGTTCAGGTAGCGGATATAAGCCGCGGGGTCTATTTTCGAACCGGTGACTTTTTGAACCAGTGTCTGCGGCTCAAATTTCGCGCCGTGGCGGTATATCTTTTCAGCAAGCCATCCGTGCAGTTCGCTGAAACTGCCCTGCCGTATCTTTTCCGGCAGATCCGGGATATCCCGGGTGACGCATTCCCATATCTGCGCGGAAATCATGTTGCCCAGCGCATAGGTGGGGAAATATCCCACCGCGCCGCCGGCCCAGTGGACGTCCTGCAGAATGCCGTGCGCGTCATTATCCGGAACCACGCCCAGATATTCTTCCATGCGTGCATTCCAGATTTCAGGCAGATCGCGGACGGCTGCTTTGCCTTCCAGCACGGAAATTTCTATTTCCAGCCGCAGCATGATATGCAGATTGTAAGTGGCTTCGTCGGACTCGGTGCGGATCAGCGAACGCTTGACCCGGTTGATGCCGCGGTAGAAGTCCTTCAGGCTGACATTATCAAAACAGCCGGGGAATTTGCTGCGGAGGCGCGGATAAAAGAATACCCAGAAATCAAACGAGCGGCCTACCAGGTTCTCCCACAGCCGGGATTGCGATTCATGAATGCCAAGCGACGCCCCGGTGCAGAGCGGAGTGTGCCTCAGCGGCGGCGAAATACCCTGTTCGTACATCGCGTGTCCGCTTTCGTGCATCGTCGAGAAGAATCCTGACGCAAAGTTATCCGGCATTATCCTGGTCGTAATCCGGACGTCATTAAGATCGAAGGTCGTCGTGAACGGATGCACTGATTTGTCCTGGCGGCCGCGCGACCAGTCAAATCCGATTGCGGTTGCCGCTTCAACACCAAGCTCCCATTGTTTCTGAGGATCAAGCGCCTGATGCAGGAAGGAATCGTCCGCTTCCGGACATCTGCCAATCTCTTTAATCAGCTCCACCTGGGCGGGACGAACTTTTTCGAAGATTTCCTTGACGTCGGCAGTTTTCAGTCCGGGCTCAAACTCTGCCAGCAGCGGGTCGTAGATGTGATCGTAAGGAGCAAAAAATCCGGCGTATTGCCGCCTGAGATCGAATATTCTCTCCAGCCACGGCTGAAACAATGAAAAATTGGAGTCGGATTTCGCTTTTTCCCATTCGACATGGGCGTTGGAAGCGGTTCTGGCAAATTCGGCGACAAATGACGACGGGACTTTGACACTGCGGTCATATTCGCGCCGGGTTACTTTGACCAGACAGGCTTCATCGGATTCCGGATCAAGGCCGTCGGTGAATGCTTTCAGGTTCTCCAGCAGTTCGCCGATTCTGCCGTCAACGAATTTCTCATGCGACAGGCGGGAAAGCAGCGAAATCTGATTGGCGCGGCCCTCCGCGCCGGCGGCCGGCATATTGACCTGCTGGTCCCAGTCCAGCACCGCAATGGAAGAATGAAGATCGTGAATTTCCACGAGACGCTCTTTCAGTTCAGCAAATTCTTTATTCATAATTACATTCCCCTCTGTTAATTAGAAAATTTTTCCTAATAATGCACAAACCGCGAATTCGGTCCGCAGGATTCTGTCCCCGATATTTACCGGCCGCATGCCGCTTTTTTCCAGCAGCGCAACTTCATATTCAGTAAAACCGCCTTCCGGTCCGACGCACAGGACAACCGGTCCGGCGACATTCCGGGGACAGGCATTAACCGCTCCGGGATGTGCCAGCAATGGCAGTCTGCCTTTGATGATATCCGGCAGTTCATCTTCGACAAACGGCTTGAAACGCCGCTTGAAACTGATTTCCGGCAAAACTGTATCCACCCCCTGCTCCAGCCCCAGAATGAACTGCTCTCTGGTTTCCTGCTCAGACAGTACCGGGCTGTTCCAGTAGCTTTTATCCACTTTCCAGGACTCGATCACGATAAACTTTTTAACGCCCATGGCGGTTGCCGCCTGGAGAACTTTCTTATACGTCTTCGGACGCGGCAAAGCCAGAATCAGCGTCACCGGCAGAATTGGCGGCGGACCGGATGAAAATTCTACTTGAAATTCCATCCTTTCCGGGGTTGAACTGACAATCTTCCCTTCCCCGGTCCGGCCGTTCAGCAAGCCGACCTTGATTTGTTCGCCGGGCATCGCCTTCAGCACCGTTTGAATATGCAGCAACCGCCGGGAATCGCAGATGGCAGCCATCCCGTTACCGGCAAGTTCCTCTTCGTAAAGGATCACAAGATTCATATAATGGTTCTGCTTATTCAAACCGCTTGACGATCAAAACCGAATTATTGCCCAGCATGCCGAAAGAGTTGTTGGCGATATAATTAACCTGGCCGGCGTTTTCCGGTTCACTGGCGACCAGATGGTTCATCGCGCATTCCGGGTCGATGCTGTCAAGATTCATGCAGGGATGAACAATGCCGTCCTTGAATGCCGGGATGTTGCCGGCGAGCTCCAGGGCGCCGGCGGCGCCCATGGCATGCCCGATGAAACCCTTGGTGTTATTGATGAAGAG
Organism: Victivallaceae bacterium; assembly: GCA_041665605.1. Lineage (GTDB taxonomy): Bacteria > Verrucomicrobiota > Lentisphaeria > Victivallales > Victivallaceae > CAIPAT01. Next base: position 49,690 of record JBAYIO010000023.1, read on the forward strand.
CCTGGACGATGCCCCGAATACCTTCCGGACGGCGTTGCATTCCTGGACGTCGCCAACCTTGGTTCCGGTGGCATGGGTGTTCAATATGTTGATGTCGGACGCGGTAATTTTTGCGGAGGCAAGACCGCCTTCGAGACATTCAGCCTGACGGATATCCAGCGGCAGCACCGCATCGGCGGCATCTGAATTCATGCAATATCCGGCGATCTCGCCATAGATTTTCGCGCCGCGCTTCAGCGCGTCTTCCAGGCGCTCCAGGGTATACAGGCAGCCGCCTTCGGAAATAACGATTCCGTTGCGGTCCATGTCATATGGACGACTGGCTTTGGCCGGGTCGGCATGTCTGGCCAGCGCGCCCTGACTTCTGAAACTGGCGAAAATGCCGAAAGTATGCGGACTTTCGGAAACGCCGCCGGCGACGGCCATGTCAACTTCGCCGAGCATGAGCTGCTGCGCGCCCTGGATAATGCCGCAGTTGCCGGCGGCGCAGGCGGCGCCGACGCAAATGTGCGGACCGGTGATTTTCATGTTAATGGTCACTTCTCCGGCAGGATTATTCGCCACGGAACGGGGATTGTGGTGATGGCTCCACAGATTGATGTCGTAATCGAACTGGCTGAGATTGTATACCTCATTCTCCGTTTCAACATTGCCGTGTTCGGTGGTCCCGATAAAAACCCCGATTCTGGAGCGGTTGCGGTCGGTGATCTCGATGCCGGCGTCGCGGACCGCCTCATTGGCGCAGAAAATGGAGATTGAACCGGCGCGGGTGCCGTTTCTGATGTCTTTCTTGTCCTGGTAAGTCCTTGGATTGAAATTGCACAATCCCGCAAACACATCCCCGATATACCGGTGGGTCATTGTGCCGATGCCGGACCGGCGGTTCAGCAGTCCCTGTCTGAATTCATCCAGCGTGTTGCCGTTCGGTGCGGTCAGGCCGATGCCGGTGATAACTATTCTTGCTCTCGAGATTGACATTATCAAAAATTCCTGTTTATTAATTGCTGTTATTATTTCATAAGCTTAAATCTATAAGAAATCGCACGAATTACAAGTATAAAAAATGATTTCCGGACTAGGAACAGACATAGTTGAGGTATCGCGGATACGGGAAATGATCGAACGCTACGGCGATCCGTTCATCGAAAAAGTGTTTTCGGACGATGAACGCGCCGAGGCGGCGAAACGGCGCGACCCATCTCAATACTACGCCGGACGGTGGGCGCTGAAGGAAGCCATGTCGAAAGCCCTGGGCTGCGGCATCGGCGAAAAATGCGGCTGGAAGGACGTGTCCACCCGCAACCTGGAACTGGGACGGCCGGAAGCCATTCTCAGCGGCCCGGCATTGGCGACCGCCTCGGCGACGGGCGTGACACGAATCCATATTTCGATCAGCCATGAGCAGGAATATGCCTGCGCGACAGTTATTCTGGAAAATTGTTGACAGTTTAAATGATTCCGCCAGTTGACAAAATAATCTCTGAACTGCATATTAGAGTTGTGAGTTCGATACTTTAATGTATTTATATGGTTCATCGGGTTTTGTCCGGTTTGATTGATATGAGGGGGATGTTATGGACAGAGTAAAATTGCCGGAAACTATTCACGGGGAATGGATTTGGAAGAAATCGCTGAAGAACAGAATTGACTCTTATCTGTTTGCCCGCAGGGAATTCAACCTGGATTACAGCGGAATGGAATCCGAACTCTGGATTACAGCCCACTGCTCATATCAATTGTTCATCAACGGCCGTTTCGTCGGTTTCGGGCCGATGACCACCGAACCTAATACCTCTTACGCGGATCAATACAATATTTCCTACTATCTGCAGCCGGGGCAGAATGTGGTTTCGGTGCTGGTCTATCACCATTCCATACACTCCGGAACAGATTTGAAGCCGCAGGGCGTATGGTGCCAGTTGCACATCAACGAACAGCCGATTCTGTGGACGGACAAATCCTGGAAAGTCTTTGAGAGCAACTGCTTTGATTTCGGACGCCCCATGGTTGAGCGGGGCTTCGAAATGAGTGAAACCGTCAACCTCAACGCTTATCCGTTCGGCTGGAAGGAAGCGGACTATTCTCCGGCTAAAAACTGGCAGAACGCCGATTCCATGGTCTCGCCCAGTGTGCTTGGCGCAGGATTGAAAATATCCCCGTTTCTGCCAAACAACTGCGAGGAAAGCGAATGTTTTGCCGCACTTCACAAGGGCAAAGTAAAAAATAAAATTGCCGGATCGCATGTTAATTTTGAAGAAATCTTTTCCGGATATTCCGGAATATATGCGGCCAAGTCATTTTTGTTCAGCGAAACTGAAAATATGTTGCAGATCAAGGTTATTTCCGACAATCATTTTAAGTTTTTCTGCAACAACCGGCTGATTAAAGCAGATCTGCCCGGGGACGACAACGAAACTGTGAATGACATCCAGAATGATATTGTCACCGTTCCGATCAGACAGGGCTGGAACAGTTTTCTCTTTATCCAGGAGGTCACCCAGTTCAGCATGGGCTTCATGCTGCAATTCCCGCAGTCGAAGCCGGACAAAATCCTCCTGCTCCAGGATACGATCGAAGATTCGCCGCCCTGCTGGAACATCGCCGGGCCGCTGAAACTGCCATTGCGCGACGCCACGCCGTCGCTTAAATTTGAACGGCTGGAATCGAAATCGTTCAATCCTTCCATCCGCAATCTGCTTAACGCGTCGTCTTTCCTCAGCGCATGTGAATTGACCTGCGATGAACAAGACCCGGTACTCAGGATTTCGGCCGGCCAGTACATCCTGTTTAAATCAGAGGAGCTGAAATACGGCTTCCCGGTTTTTGAATTCAGCGGCAGCGCGGGTGATATCGTGGATATTTCCATCGGCACCTGTCTGAGCAGTACCGGTTTCCCGATGATCAGCGACAAATGCCGCAATACCCATTCACTGTATCTCCGTCCCGGCGTCAATGAATTTCTGAAATTCAAACCGGGCGACTGCTGTTATATCATGATTTCCGCCAGACGCGCGGAAAGCGAAATCGAAATCAGCCGGACAGCGTTCTTTGATTTCTACCGCGTCCAGCGCAATGAAAGTACATTCCGCTGTTCTGACGAGGAATTGAATGAGATATGGGATATCGGCAAAGCCGTTCTCCAGAGAAGCGCGAATTATGTCGTTTCCGACGATCATTACAACAGCCAGAATTCATATATAATTGACGCCTATGTCCAAAGCATGAACATGATCCTGACTTTCGGCGACTATTCGCTTTCTGAAATCAAGCTGACCCAGTTCGCCGGATCACAGTTTGAAAACGGCGACATTCCGACCCTCTCTTTCGGCTCTGAAACCAAGTCGCAGATCAATCACATGTTTTTCTTCCCGGTATGGATGAATTTTCATTACAAGACCAGCGGCAACGAAGCTTTTCTCAACAAAATGATCCCCCATCTCGACCTGCTGTTCGAATTTTATGAAACGATGCTTGACGAACATACCGGCCTGCTGACCGACATTTGCGTAAAATTCAATCTGCAGTGTCCGCTGGCGTACCGTTCGCTGAACCGCAAGGGAATCGCCGCGGATATGAATTCGCTCTACTGCCGGTTCCTGCTTTCCGCCAGCGAAATATACCGTTCCATCGGCCGCCCGGAAACGGCGCTGCGCTGTATTGACATTGCGTCAACAATCGCGCTGAAGCTCAAAGAATACTGCTGGAATCAGAATAAAATGCTTTTCTCCAGCTTTTTCAGCGAAGGCCGGCAGAGCGACGAAAAAGACGCGCTTACCAACTTCCTGGCGATCTATTCCGGGGTCGGTGAAATTGAATCCTTTGAGGAAGTGTTCTTCGAATTTTTCAACTTCGACAAGCCGTATTCCAAGGTCCCGGAGCAAACTGAACATCCATACTTCAGCTTCCTTTTCCTGGAGACGCTGTTTGCGCTCGGACAAAGCGAATGGGGCTTGAAGTATCTGAAGGACTTCTGGGGCAGAAGAATCGACCGCGAAGCCAAAGCCTGGAAACAGTCGGCGGAATCCGCGGTAATCTGCCCGCTGGAACTTGCCGGCGGCAGCACGATCTCCCCGAACATGTTTTTAATCCGCGAAGCCGTGGGAGTGCGGGTCGCCGAACCCGGTTTCTCGACAATATATTTCAACCCGGCGATAACCTCGCTGACCTGGGCGGATGCGTTGATCCCGACCATTTACGGCAAGCTCCGGGTTAAATGGGAAATTCTGGAAGACGGTTCGATTGACGCGACGATTGACGCTAAATTCCCGCTGAAAGTCGTTCCGGAATTGTCCCCTGAACTGATCGCCAAATCTACTTTCAGGCTCGGCGAGAACGTCGTTCTGCTTGACCCCGCGAGCGGCGGCAAATAATTTAACCCGCAGGAACTTATGCAGTATTCACAGGCCGGCCAGGGCAGAGTTTTTATAATCAGGCTTGAAGATGGAGACATCCTGCATGAATCCATCGAAAAATTCGCCCGCGAACAGTCTGTCGCCGCAGCCGCGGTAACCGCGGTCGGCGGCGTTGACAAAGGCAGCCGCCTGATCGTCGGGCCGGATAACGGCCGCGCCGCCAGAATCACGCCGATGGAATATGTCCTGGACGACGTCTATGAAGTCACCGGCTGCGGCACCGTCTTCCCCGACGACGACGGCAATCCTGTTCTGCACATGCATCTGGCCTGCGGCAGGAATGAACATACGGTCACCGGCTGCGTCAGAGCCGGAGTCAAAGTCTGGCACGTTCTGGAAATCATCATGACAGAGCTTACCGGCTGCACCGCCAGACGCCGCCTTGACGCCGCCACCGGCTTCCGCCTCCTGCGCCCGTAATATCTGATCGCAATCTTATACCGATATCTTCCGCATCAAAAGCGCCGGACGATTACCCGGCCAGCAGTCCGTTATTTTTCTTCAGCGGATCGCTGCCGCCGGTATCCGCGCTGCCGGTCAATGCCCCTGACAGCCCCAGGCTGCCGGTCTTGAATGCCGACGGATCAATATTGAAATTCAGAATGTAGTCCGTATTCTCCTTGCCGGCCAGCGTGGCCTTGACGTAATACTTGCCTGCCGCCAGCGTTTTGGTGATGCTCTCATCGGTGTTGCCGTTCTTCGCGGATGCCGCCTGCTGCTTGTTTTTGCTGTCGTACAGATACAAGTTGACGTTGGAATTCATGCCGGTCAGGTCGAGCGTCACCGCCGTCGAGGCTTGCAGTTCAAACGTGTAATAATCGTCCTTGTCGCCGAAGCCAAGCCATTCGCTGACCGGGCCTTTTGCCGTCACCGGTTGCGCAAAAGCGGCGGTATTGCCGGCCGTATCTTCCGGGAAATAATCAACCTTGCTGCTCAGCGTGTAAACGGTGTTGCTGACGATGCCCTTGCCGCCGTCGGCAGGAGCGACCTTGACGTAATAATCACCGGACAGCAACGCCAGATTG